>DAIMCP010000035.1:0-49326 GCA_036726305.1 Pyrinomonadaceae bacterium
TATGGACCGAAGATAGATTTCAAGATTGAGGATGCGATCGGCCGTCTCTGGCAACTGGGGACGGTGCAATGGGACTTTAATCTGCCCGAGCGCTTCGAGTTGGAGTACATCGGTGAAGACAACAAGCCGCATCGACCGGTAATGGTTCACCGGGCCCTGTTTGGCTCCATCGAAAGATTTTTCGGAGTACTGATTGAGCACTATGCCGGCGCCTTTCCAATGTGGTTGGCCCCGGTCCAGGTGGCTGTGCTGCCGATTACGGATCGCGTGAATGACTATGCTACGAGCGTGGCTGCCGAGCTGCGCCAGAGCGGTTTGCGGGTGCTGCCGAATCTGCGCAGCGAAAAAATTGGCGCCAAGATTCGCGATTCGCAGATGCAAAAAGTGCCGTTCATGCTCGTGCTTGGTGATCGGGAGTTGGAACAGCAGCAGGTGGCTGTCCGCGAACGTATCAAGGGCGACATCGGGGTGATGTCGCTGGAAGAATTTAAGGCGATGGCGCACGGGCTTATAGAGTCTCGTGCTCTGGCAAATACCTAGTTTCAAGTTTCATATTTCAGGTCTCGTGTTCGTCACGGCGGGATCCTGAGATTGAGACGCGAAACCTTAACTGAGGAGGTGCAGCAATAGCTACAGGCTTTCGAGGTCGCGGTTCGCGACCAGATCACAGACGTTTACCGGTTACCCGTATCAACGAAAGAATTCGAGTGCCGGAAGTACGTGTCATCGGTGAAGAGGGCGAACAGCTCGGCGTGCTGGGAATACAGGAGGCGATTCGCGCTGCCCGCGATCGAGGCTTAGACCTGGTCGAAGTAGCCCCAACGGCGCAACCGCCCGTTTGTCGCATTATCGATTTTGGCAAGTTCCAGTACGAGCAGAAAAAGAAGGCCAACGAGGCGAAGAAGAAGCAGGTCACGATCACGGTCAAGGAAGTTAAATTTCGTCCCGGCACCGACGATCATGATTACGATTATCGCATGAAGCACGCCCGCGAGTGGCTGCTGGAAGGCGACAAGGTCAAGGCAACCATCTGGTTTCGCGGGCGTGAAATGACCCATCGCGAATTGGGTTCGCGAATCCTGCAAAAATTGGAAGCCGACCTGGTGGATGTAGGTGAGGTTGAGGCGCGACCACGCATGGAAGGGAACCAGATGTTCATTATTTTTGGGCCCAAGCGGCATAAGACTGCGGGGAAATCTGAGAGTGCAGCGCCACCGCCTGCCGGAACTTCCGGTCCGACACCGGCGCCCGCACCCGGAGGCGCGTCCGGACCCGCGCCGGCAAGCGGTACCTAAATTTGGACGGCAAGTCCGCGACTTCCGCTCGCCTGAGCGAGATGGTTTTTGAATGAGTTTGCGATCTAACAATGCATTACAGAAGTGTAATGCGACTTATTAAGGGAGGGCAATTATGCCAAAGCTGAAAACACACAAAGGCGCCGCCAAGCGTTTTCGCCTTACTGCGACCGGGAAGATCAAGCGCGGCCATTCGCATGCGCGCCACATTTTGACTAAGAAGTCCAACAAGCGAAAGCGGCTCCTTGATATCGACGTACTGGTCTCAAAGTCGGATCAGAAGCGCGTGGAAGCAATGTTGCCGTACGGCAGAGATTAGGCCCTTGGGCTTTGGGCTGTGGTCTTTGTTTTTTCTCGTGACAAGAGTCCTTTTCGAAGGCCCGGCGCGGGGACAGAAAACGAAGACCTACGACCAAAGACCCAGGACCAAAGACGAGCATTTTTGATAAGGAGGCATTCATGCCCAGAGCAAAACGTGGAAACAAGCGTCTCGAACGACGCAAGAAAATACTTAAGCTGGCGAAAGGTTATCGCGGCACCAAATCCAAACTCTACCGCTCGGCCAAAGAATCGGTTGAGCGCGGTTTGAACTTTGCCTATACCGGGCGAAAATTGAAAAAGCGTGACTTTCGCAGTTTGTGGATTGTCCGTATCGGCGCCGCCGCGCGGCTAAACGGTCTCAACTATTCGCAGCTAATGCATGGTTTGAAACTGGCGGGAATTGAACTCGACCGCAAGGTGCTGGCCGATCTCGCCGTGCATCATCCGGAGTCCTTCAGCGCAGTTGCATCGCAGGCAAAGAACGCCCTGAATGACAAGCAGAGCGAGAAAGCCGCTGCCTAGTGCGGGCCGCGGAAAGTGTCTGAAAGCGGGTTACCCCGCAGGTGAAATCGTCGATGGCCGAAGGTCAGAGCCAGGAAAGTCCCAAACTCCAGGTTGAGGCGGCAGGCAAAGCGTTCGAGCAGGAGTTCGAGCGCTTTCAACGCTTTACCGGTGACTCCGCACACGCGGTGCATTTGAGTCTACGCGAGGCTGAAGCCGAACAACGCTCGCTGGCAGAGCTTCGTACGCGGCACTTCGGCAGGAAGAGCGCTCTGGCGGCTTGCAAGAAGCTGATTGGGCGGGTCAGCCCGGACGAGCGCGCGGCCTTTGGCCAAATGGTCCAGCAGCTTGAATCGACGCTCGGGCAGCAACTCGAGCATGCCGAGCAGGCACTCAGCCGGCTGGTTGAAAGCGCGCGCACGGAACGCGAGAGTATCGATGTCACCCTTCCTGGCCGCCGGCCGCGGCAGGGGCACCTCCATCCGATCACTCTCCTGCGAGAGCGAATCGAAGACATCTTCGTGACGTTGGGCTATGCGGTCGAAGACGGCCGCGAGATCGAGACGGACTTCTATAATTTTGATGCGCTTAACATTCCGCAGAACCATCCTGCCCGCGCGCCACAGGACACGTTCTACACCACAGATGGGTTTGCGTTGCGTTCACAGACCTCGACGGTCCAGATTCACGCTATGCAACGCCGTGGTGCTCCGGTGCGCATGATTGCACCCGGTCGAGTTTTTCGCAGAGACACTCCGGATCCAACCCATAACCCCATGTTTTTCCAGGTTGAAGGGTTGTGCGTGGACCGAGGTATTTCCATGGCCCATCTGAAGGGGACGGTAGCGGAATTTCTGCGCCGGATGTTTGGCGCAAAGACAGTCACGCGCTTTCGCCCTTCCTACTTTCCATTCACCGAGCCAAGCGCAGAGTTTGATTTCAGTTGCTTCAAGTGTGCTGGCCAGGGCTGCCGCATCTGCAAAAATTCGGGATGGATTGAGCTGGGTGGCTCGGGCATGGTTCACCCGCACGTCCTGCGGGCAGCCGGTATTGACGCTGATGAATTTTCGGGTTTTGCGTTTGGCCTCGGCATCGATCGTATGGCCGCTCTGATGTATAGCCTTGACGATATTAGGCTGTTATTCGAGAACGATGTGCGGTTCCTGGAGCAGTTTGGGTAGGAGGGTCCTGGGTCTTTGGGCTTTGGTCTTTGAATCTTTGCCTCCATAGACCTGGGCTCCAAAGACCAAGACCAAAAATCAAAGACCAAAGACCAAAGACCAAAGACCAAAGACCAAAGACCAAAGACCAAAGACCAAAGCCCCCTCTTCGCCATGTACATTTCCTACAACTGGCTAAACGAACTGACCGGAACGATTCTTACGCCGATCGAGTTGCGCGAAGCGCTGACTATGGTTGGTCTGGCCATCGACGCGATCGAAGATCAGGGCAGCGACAGCATCATTGACGTTGAGGTGCCTTCGAACCGGCCCGATTGTCTGTCGCATATCGGTATAGCTCGCGAAGTGGCAGTGATTGAATCAGGGCAAATAACATTTCCCTCTGCAAAGCCCGTAATTGTTCGGGGACGCGCCGAAGATTTCACCTCCGTCGAAATTCTTGCTCCGGACCTTTGCCCGCGCTACGCCGCGCGAATCGTGCGTGGAGTCAAAATCGCACCGTCGCCGGACTGGCTGGCCAAGCGTCTTGAGGCGATTGGGCAGCGACCCATTAACAACGTGGCGGACATCACCAACTATGTCTTGCACGAGTTGGGACAGCCCCTGCACGCCTTCGATCTGGCGAAGCTGAGCGAAAATAGAATCGTTGTCAGACGCGCGGGCCGCGGAGAGAAGCTTAAGACATTGGATGGGGTTGAGCGCGAGCTTGACGCGAACATGCTCGTGATTGCCGATGCTGAACGTCCGGTGGCCGTGGCCGGCGTGATGGGCGGCGAGGAATCAGAGATCTCCAATCAGACAACAGATGTCCTGATTGAGAGCGCCTACTTTAATCCTGACTCGGTGCGCCAAACTGCCCGGGCTTTGGCCATGGATACCGAAGCGTCCAGAAGGTTTGAGCGTGGCGCTGACTTCGGGGGGGTAATGCGCGCCCAGGAAAGATGCGTCGAACTTATTTGTGAGCTCGCAGGAGGCGTAGCTACTGAGAACGCGCTCGACGTCATTAAAGCCGTTCCGCCTGAACGTCGCATTCGCTTTGAGTTCGCTCGGGTCGAAGCGCTCACTTCGCTGCAAGTGGCGCTGCGGGAGATGAAGAGGATTTTGGCCGGGCTGGGTTTTGCGACCGTTGACGAATCTGAAGCGAGTTCGCTGACTGTGGTTGTTCCCAGTTGGCGCGTCGATGTCGACCGTGAAGAAGATTTGGTGGAAGAGATTGCCCGGCACAGTGGCTACGACCGGATCGGAGCCGAATTGCCTGCGGCACGCTCTGCCGGGGAATACCAGCCCAGCGAGTTGCAACGACGTGCGTTGCGCCGGTCCTTTGTGGCCAGTGGTTACGCCGAAGCAATCAACTTTAGTTTCATCGATGCCGCGACTGATGATCAAATTGAGCCAGTCCCGGCACTGGCCGCTCTCGGCAGCAGCGAGCGATTTATCACCCTGCAAAATCCGATTGTCGAACAGGCGCTCCGCATGCGTCCCAGTCTGCTGCCTGGCTTATTAACCTCGTTGCGGCACAATTTCAATCAGGGAGAAAAGAACGTAAGTCTGTTTGAAATCGGCCGTATTTTCGCAGCAACAACTGCTGGAGAGTTACCGCAGGAACGCGAGGCGTTGGCTTTTGTCTCGAGCGGTGGAGTGCTCGAAGCCGGCCGCGCCCAACCAGCTCGAGAGATTGACTTTTACGATCTCAAGGGAGCGCTGGAAGCGGCAGTCGCAGGGACGAGGATCGGACCGTTGGATTTTTCACACGCCTCAATCGCGCACTTGCGCACAGGTCAAACAGCGGCCATTAGAATTGACCGGGAAGTGGTGGGTAGTCTGGGACGTCTGTCTGAATCCCTGTCTGCAAGCTACAAGTTTCGTCAGCCCGTATACGTTGGCGAAATTGATCTCACGAGCGTGCTCGGTTCCGCAGCCGCGCCGGTACTTTATCGGCCGCTGGCTCGTTATCCGGGAGTAAGTCGCGATGTTACTTTGCTCGTCAAGAGAGAGGTTGGATTCGCTGCTTTGATTCAAGCGGTGGAAGCGGGCAGGGTCGTACACTGTCGCGACGTGCAGCTGGTTGGTGTATATGAAGGCGAAAGAATTCCTGAAGAACGGCGCTCAATCACGCTGCGGGTGGAATACCGTTCCGATGAGCGCACACTGCGCGACGATGAGGTCGAAGAAATACACCGGATGGTTGTCGCCAACCTGGCGCGCGAGTTCGACGCAGAGTTGCACTAGGAACAAGGCTAAAAATAAATCGCGGTCAATAACCAAATGTTTCTTGCGCTTGCGGGCGTGAAGTCGCATAATCTGACCGCTTCAACAAATTGACTTCGTCCGGGGAGAGAAACGGATGGTTGGTTTATCTGGACTGGAAAAATTCTCGCATCTTGAGGACAAGATCTATCGCACGATTGAATTGACCAAGTCCCTCAGGTTGGAAAATGAAAATCTCCAAAAGGAGCTGTCGCTGATGCGACGCGACATTGGCAACGTGCTGAACGAGAAAGAACGACTTGAGACGCAGGTTGAAAAGCTATTGGCCGAACGCGACATGATTCGGATGAAGGTTGAAGCGATGCTTGATGCAGTTGCAGCCGTCGATTCGGAACTGGCGGAGGAACTCAGGTGAAGCGCGCTGGGGGTCATTTAACAGCCCGTCCGCTATTTACTTCAATTTCGTTCCAGCCAGCAGTCCACCAGTTACCGTTACAAAATGAACCTGAGTAAGACCGGAATGGAAGCAACCACAGCCACTCCCACAGTGCGGGTCGAGATTTATAATCAGACCTACAATATCCGCTCTGACGGTGATACGGAATACATCATTCAACTGGCTGAGTTCGTTGACGGTCGCATGCGCGAAATCTCATCCGGAACCCTCACCGTTGACTCGCTGAAGGTTGCCATCCTCGCCGCCCTTCACATCGCTGATGAATTGCACCGCCTAAAACAGCTGCATGAACAGGCTGACTCTCAATTGGCAGCCCGGAGCGGCGAATGCGCGGAAATGCTGGATCGGCTTTTGAAAGTACGCTCGAGTTTGGAGCAGGAAAAGGGAAATCCGGGAAATATCTCGTTTAGCTGACTTTCCCGCCGTTGTCGCTTCCAAAATAGCCCTAATCCAATGGGTGAGTTCCGCTCTCTTCCCAGGCCCGGCAGGCGGGAATACCTGGCTTGAAAATCCGCAATCTGCACCCGGCATTCTGAAATCAAACAACCCGCTTCACCAGCCTTCGCGGTTATGCTAGTATCCATTCCGGCGGAGGGAAATATCTGCAGGGCTCGTCACCGAGTTACGATGATTGAGCCAACGCCGAAGAAAAGGGAGACCGAAGCCGCATCTGCCAGTGCATTTCTTCATTGTTAAGAATTGCCAGAGGCTGCGGTAGCTACAGGTCACCCACCTGCTAAGCAGGTTCAATCTCGGCTTCGGAACGACCTGGTGGATTTTCCTCCTGCCAACTCTGAAAACCGTGAACCGTTAACCGTGAAAAGAACCTCGCTGCTCTTCACGATTTATCGTTCACGGTTTCCTGTTTTGTTATGAAAATACTGATTATTGGCGACGTGGTGGCCAAGCCGGGCCGGTTGGCAGTGCTTGAGCGGCTCCAGGATCTGCGCGAGCAGCACGCCATCGATCTGGCTATCATGAATGCCGAAAATCTGGCCGGAGGTTTTTCCGTCACGCCGTCGCTCTGTGAACAGCTGTTTGCCACGGGGATCGATGTGATGACCTCGGGCAATCATATCTTTGATAAACGCGAAGCCATTGACTACATCGACCAGCAACCCCGACTATTGCGTCCCGCAAATTATCCACCCAATACGCCCGGCAGCGGTGTGTGGCTGGGGCAGGTCAAGGGCATCGATGTCGCGGTGCTGAACCTGATGGGACGGGTGTTCATGCCTCCGTCCGATGATCCTTTTCGAGTCGCCGATCAGGTCCTGCAATCGCTGCCGGCCGGAGTGAAAGTGCGGATTGTAGATATGCATGCCGAGGCGACTTCAGAAAAAGTTGCCATGGGTCGCTATCTCGATGGCCGAGTTTCAGCAGTAGTTGGCACTCACACTCACGTGCAGACAGCTGACGAGACAATCCTGCCCAATGGCACGGGCTACCTGACCGACATTGGAATGACTGGAAGCTACGCGGGTGTGATTGGAATGAACGCGGCGGACGTCATCAAGCGTTTCACCACGGTTACCTTCCGCCGCGCCGAACACGCTAGTGGCGAGGCAAGAATTTGCGCGGTGGTCATCGATGTCGATGAGGCCAGTGGACGCGCGCGTGAGATGCAACGGCTGAATCTCAGCCACCAGTCGTGAGGATTGGCTGAGGTCAGCCCGGTCCCTCGCGATCAGGAACCAGATTGCCGGTGGGAATGGTTGATTTGACTATCGGAGCCGCCATCAGTCGCTGTGCGTAACCTTCAGGAAATGAACGAACTCGCCCGTCGCTATCGGTAACCACATGTCCGGTCTCTCCTTCGGCAATGACCTGGCCGTCGGAATTTCTGACGATTTCGTAACCAAAGCGTAATGAGCGGCGCCGCATTTCAGTGATGTGGGTACGGATCAGCAATTCGTCATCGTAATAGGCAGGGGCCTTATAGCGGCAATAACTTTCGGCGACCACCAGGAAAGCGTCGTCGTTGGCTTCCATGTCCTTATACGCAAAGCCCCGCGCCCGACAATACTCGGTGCGACCAATTTCGAACCAGATGAGGTAATTAGCATAATAGACAATACCCATCTTGTCCGTCTCAGAGTAGCGAACTCGGATTAGGGTCTCGTGCCAGTCGTCAATGGGTGGATCTTGTTGGGCCGGGCTTGTCATTTGAGTAAATGCCTCCCACACTCTGTCCGACAGAGCAATGAAGAATCTCCCTGGCTAACTCAGTGGCTTTAGCGGACTATAAGAGCGGAGGGTCGAAGATGTCAAAGAGAATCAGCATGGTCCTGGCGCTCCTGGCTGTGCTCAGCCTGGTGGGAGGCGGGTTCTTGCCTGGGCCCTCGAGTGCCGCACCACAGAGAAAAGGAGCCGTTCTCGCCACCAGTAGCGCCAAGAACTCGGCCATCGTCGCCACCACCGCGGCGGTCCTCAAAGAGACGAGTGAAATCCGAGAACTACCCATCATCCACCAGGTTAAGAGCGGCGCCCAATCTCGCGCTGAGATCGAGCGCATGGTAATTCGGAATCTTAATGAGCAAACCAGTGAAGCTGAGACGCGGGCAACGGAGCTGACCTTAAAAAAACTTGGCATGGTCCCTGCTGACTTTGAATATCGCTCCTTCCTAATCAAGCTGTTAACAGAGCAGGTGGCAGGCTACTTTGACCCCAAGCAGCAGCATTTTTTCATTGCCGACTGGATCGATCTGGAGGGGCAGAAACCTGTCATGGCTCACGAGTTGACGCATGCTTTACAGGACCAGCATTTCAATTTGCGCCGCTTTGAGCATTGGCCCAAAGGCGACTCCGACGCAGAATTGGCTGCCCATTCCCTGATTGAAGGGGACGCCACCCTGGCCATGAAGGTTTACATGGCAAAAAATCCGCTGATAGCTTTTGCTTTCATGCGTGCCTTTGGGCCGTCGGCAATGTCAGCCAAGCAGTACGAACTGGCGCCACGTTCGCTGCGCGAGTCCCTCGTCTTCCCCTATGAGCAGGGGCTCGAATGGGCCACCGCCGTATATAAAAAAGGAGGCTGGGCCGCAGTCTCGCGAGCTTTTAAAGACCTGCCGGAGTCTTCAGAGCAGATTCTGCATCCGGAAAAGTACTTTGCCAGGGAAGCTCCGGTTAAAGTCAGCCTTCCGGATTTGCAGCCAGAGTTGGGGGCCGGCTGGAAACGCATCGATTATGACATCAACGGCGAATGGAGCTATTACCTGATTTTGGATCAGTTTCTCAACTCCCGGGCCGAATCCAGGCGCGCGGCTGCAGGTTGGGCCGGTGACCGCTACGAGGTTTACAAGGGAGCGCTAGCGGGTGAGGTCTTGATTGCGCAGTTGAGCGTTTGGGATTCAGCCACTGAGGCGCGCGAATTCTTCGATGCCTACGTCAAACGGACCCGGCTTCGTTACGCGGACGCTAAAGCTGTAGAAGCGGAACCTGCAGCGGATAACCGCTATCACTGGACCACGAATGAAGGCGGTGTGGTGATCGAGTTAACCGGCACCCGCGTGCTGATCATCGAAGGCATTCCCAATAAAGTCGGCGATCGCCAACTCACCAGGGCCCTCTGGCGCCAAGGTTGACGGGCATCTTGCCGATTTTCAGCGCGCAAATTGTGTGACGTCGCGCGTCCATGATATTTTGATTTCCTAAATTCTAACGTTTGCAACCAGGAATATTTAAGCAATTGGGCAGGGTCTCAATCTGTCCTGCCCTTGAGCCATGAAAAGATCTCAACCAGCATCGACAAATGAAACCCCACAGCGCCTGCGCGAACTCACAGGGGAATTAAGGCGGCTGGAAGCGAAGTTGCGGCGCGGCGGCGGGCCGGACAAAGTTGAGCGCCAGCACAAGCAGGGCAAACTGACTGCGCGCGAGCGCATTGAGCTGCTGCTCGATAGGGGCGCATATTCCCAGGAGATCGGACTGCTGATAGCCTACGATCAATACGATGGAGGTGCGCCGGCAGCCGGAGTCGTAACGGTGATTGGTTGTGTCAGTGGCCGGGAAGTGGTGATTGTGGCCAACGACGCCACGGTTAAAGCGGGTTCATGGTGGCCGGAAACAATCAAGAAAATACTGCGGGCGCAGGAGATCGCCATGCGTTCGCGGCTGCCGATAATTTACCTCGTCGATTCCGCGGGAGTGAATCTACCGTACCAGGGCGGGGTGTTTCCGGGCCAATATGGCGCCTCGCGGATCTTCTATTACAACTCGATCATGCGCCATTACTTAAAAGTCCCGCAAATTTCTGCGGTGATGGGTCCATGTATCGCCGGTGGCGCTTATCTTCCCGCCCTCTCGGATTTCATCATCATGGTTGAGGGCACTTCATTTATGGGCCTGGGAGGCGCAAATCTGGTAAAAGGCGCTACCGGCCAGACCATCGACAACGAAGCATTGGGAGGGGCGCGCACGCATAATGAGATCTCAGGCGTAGCGCACTACCGAGTTGAGAACGATCAGGCGTGCATCGATAAGATCAGAGAATTCGTTTCAGAGTTGCCGCCGCGGACAAAGGCCGCTGTGGCGTTTGCCGAAGCTGTGGCAGCCGCGCGGCCGGCCAGCAGCCTTTACGACATCATTCCGGCAGATCATCGCCAGCCATACGACGCGCGCCAGTTGCTGGACTGCCTGCTGGACGCAGGTCATCTCGATGAATTCCAGGCGGATTATGCCAAAGAGATGATCACCGGGCGCGCCCGCATCTGCGGAATTCCGGTGGGAGTGATCGCGAATAATCGCGGTATGACTCGGGCGCCCGGGGGTGGCCCACCGCGTTTTGGCGGCATCATCTACACCGAATCAGCGGAGAAAGTTGCCTACTTCATAGACACCTGTAATCGCCATCAAATACCTTTGCTGTTCATCCAGGACGTTTCAGGGTTCATGGTCGGCGCCGAGGCTGAGCATTCCGGCATCATTCGCGCCGGAGCTCGCTTTGTGGAGGCCATGGCCACAGCGGCAGTCCCGAAGATTGTCTTAACGGTCAACCACGCTTCGGGCGCCGGCTATTACGCCATGGCTGGTCAGGGGTTTGACCCTGATTTCATTTACAGTTGGCCCACCGGGCGCATGGGTGTGATGGAAGGCGACTCGGCTGTCCAGGCAACTTTCGGGACTGAGCTTGAGAAACTGAAACGCCGGTCGGAAACACCCGATGAGAAATTAACTGCGGAAATGGACCAGGTGCGTCAGACCTACGAGCGCGAACTGGATGCCAGGTATGCTGCAGCTCGCGGCTTTGTCGATGCGGTGATTGCTCCCGAGGACACGCGGGATGCGCTCGAACTTTCGTTGCGGACCTCGCTGAACTATAGTGGGCCGCATCTGGGACAATTTGTACTGCCGGCAGCCTGGTCGTGATTGATGCGGGGAATATCTGAGCAGGAGAATCGGCGATGAAAAATGAAATCAGGAGTTTTGTGAGGCGTAGCGTTCCTCTGTCGCTCTTGCTTTTCGCGATGGCTGGCACCTTAACGGTGTCGGGGAAGGGGAACAGAGAGATCCCCGACCATCGCTCCGAGAGCCTGGCGAGTGTGTCCAGCGCGCAACGGATTGCTACCACGCGCTGCAATCCGGAGAAGGAAGTGCGCATCGATATGTCTGGAACCTACAGCGGCAACATTAACTATCCCGATGCTGGTTTGAGCGGTGAGGCTCTACTCACGATCACTGGAAATCGATTTACTCTGAAGGCCGGCACGAAATCTGAGACTGGCACTATCACGGCCGTGAGGACCTGTGGCTACACCGCTGTCGCGATGATGTTTGGGCAATGGAAGATGCCGCAGCCCGGAGAGCCGGTGCTGCCGCCCCTCCCGATGCTTTCACTCAGGGCAGTTAAGAAGGGAGGTCAGTTGGCTCTGATCCCATCGCCCAGTGAGACGCGCGCTTTTTCATTCGCTTCGAGTGCCAAGAAGTAATGGCCGGAAAGGGTGCCTGGGGGCTGCGTAAAATTAGATGAAAGAATCAATTCGTATTGCGGGTGGCCAGGGGTTCTGGGGTGATCTCCCTGATGCGCCGGTGCGCCAGGTTGAAGAAGGGCCAATTGACTATCTCATGCTCGACTATCTGGCTGAGGTCACGATGTCGATCATGCAGAAGCAACGGTCCAGAGATCCTAATGCCGGCTACGCCAGGGATTTCGTGGGGTTAATGCGGCAGATTCTGCCGTCCTGCATCGAGAAGGATATCAAGGTCACGGCCAATGCCGGAGGTGTGAACGTCGAAGGATGCGCCGCGGCAGTCAAGGATGTTGCACGCGAGTTGGGCTTGTCGGGCAAATTCCAGCTCGGCATTGTGACCGGTGACGACATAATGCCTCGCCTCGATGATTTCATTGCCCGCGGCATCGAACTTCGTAACATGGACACGAATGAACCGCTCTCAACCGTTCGGGATCGTATTCAAAGTGCAAATGTCTATCTGGGGGCGTGGCCAATGGTCGAGGCCCTAAACCGCGGTGCGCGGATTGTAATTACCGGCAGGGCTACAGACACTGGGCTAACTCTCGCTCCGATGATTCACGAATTTGGCTGGGCGGTTGATGATTGGAACCGGCTGGCGTCAGGCACAATAGCCGGGCATATTATCGAGTGTGGCGCCCAGTCTTCGGGTGGAAACTGCCAGTACGAGTGGCGCAGCATACCAAACCTGGCCAATGTAGGTTTTCCCATTGTCGAAGCCGCTGCAGATGGGACCTTTGTGGTGACCAAGCACAAGGGCACCGGCGGATGGGTGATTATTCCTTCCATAAAAGAACAGCTGGTTTATGAAATGGGAGATCCGCGCGAATACCTGACTCCCGATTGCATTGCTGACTTCACCACCGTTCGGCTTGCGTATGATGGCACAGATCGCGTGCGTGTTTTCGGCATCGAAGGGCGGCCCGCGACCGAGTTCCTGAAGGTCTCAATCAGCTATGCGGCCGGGTTTAAAGCCGTCGGTACGCTTGTCTACTCATGGCCTGAGGCTTACGAGAAAGCGCAGGTTGCCGATCGCATCCTGCGGACACGGCTTGATCGGTTGGGCCTGAAGTTCGATCAGGTTCTGACGGAGTTCGTTGGTGCTAACGCGACCCATGGACCGTTAGCGGGTGAGCCGCGTCCAGACCTGCCCGAAGTTCAATTGCGCGTCGCGGTTCGCAGTAATGAACGGGCCGCTGTTGAGAGATTTACGAAAGAGATCGCGCCGTTAGTCTTAACGGGTCCGCCCGGTGTGACCGGTTTTGCGGGTGGCCGGCCAAAAGTGGAGGAAATAGTCGCCTACTGGCCTGCTCTGATACCAAAGAACGAGATTGTCCCGCAGGTTCAAATCATCGAAGCATAAACGAATGCGAATTCAATTACTCAAACTGGCGCATGCGCGTTCAGGCGATAAAGGCGACACGGCAAACGTAGGGCTGATTGCGCTCGAGGATGAATATTATCCCCTGCTGGTTCGTGAAGTGACTGCCGAGCGGGTGAGGCAACATTTCAAAGGGATCTGTAAGGGAAAGGTCGATAGATTTGAATTACCGAATCTCGGCGCGCTCAATTTCCTGCTCCACGAGAGTCTGGGCGGAGGCGGCACCCTGTCGCTCATGACCGATGCGCAGGGAAAGACGTTTTCCACTGCCATGCTCCGGATGGAGATTGATGTGCCCGACCAGGAAGCGCAGACGCTGGGATTGATGGGTTGACGCAGACTGTTAGTCTGCGGGAGTGCCCGCCACTCAATGTGACCAGCCGGCAGTTTGCTTTTCAACCTTATGGATTCGCCTCGCCCAGCACGTATTCAACACCACTTCGCTCAGCTAAGTGACGTTCGTCTTCATTACGCTGAATGTGGCGCGGGCGACGAGTTGGTGATTCTGCTTCATGGCTTTCCGGAGTACTGGTATTCCTGGCGACATCAGCTGCCGGTCCTGGGCGCCCACTACCACGTGGTTGCGCCAGATATGCGTGGCTACAACCTCAGCGACAAGCCAGCGAAGACTACAGATTACCGGATCGAACTTCTGGTTACAGATGTTCTTGATCTGATTAGGTATTTCGGCAAAGAGAGAGCGGTCATTATTGGACACGATTGGGGGGCGGCCGTGGCCTGGGCGGTGGCCCAGAGGCATCCGGAAGCAGTTTCGAAATTAGCCGCCCTGCAGGTGCCACCGCCGCAGGCCTGGCAGACAAATTTCACGCTGCGTCAATTTCTGGCCAGCTGGTACATGTTCTTTTTCCAATTGCCGCGCCTGCCCGAATGGTGGGCCCAGGCCCGAAACTTCGCGAGAGTCGAGCGCATGTACCAGCAGACAAGATTTCGTGCCGGCGCTTTTACCCGAGCGGACATCGATGCCTACAAAGAAGCACTGGGCCAGCCGGGTGCGCTCACCAGCTCGGTTAACTACTATCGCGCAAATGTCTTTCGCTCACTGTTCGGCGGCAAAAAGAAGCGCCACAAGGGCGATCAGAAGATCCACGTGCCGACTCTGTTCATCTATGGCGAATTGGACATGGCTGTGCTTCCCAGCACTGTGCGCGGGCTGGAAAGGTTTGTCGCTGCTCCCTATTCCGAAGTGCGCATTCCCGATAGCGGGCACTGGGTCCAGAACGAAGCCGTTGCTGAGGTGAATGAGGCCTTACTGAACTTTTTGAGCGGCAAACCGAGCTCTTCGATTTGCACTCCCACTGCTGCAGAGAGGACGACATGACTGCTGAATTTGGGCCTGTATTGTATGCCGTGGACGGCGCCGTGGGGCGCATCACGCTGAATCGTCCAGAGAAGAGAAATGCCTTGAACGATGCCCTGGTGTGCGAACTTACGCGTGCTTTCAAGGAAGCATCTTCCCATGAGACGATCCGTGTGGTTGTCCTCACCGGCGCAGGCAAGGACTTCTGCTCCGGAGCCGACTTGTCGGCCCTGCAAAAAATTTCTCAGGCTTCTGTGGCGGAGAACGTAGACGATGCGCGCTCGCTGCTGGAACTGTTTCTATTGATACGCAGTCTGCCCGTGCCCGTAGTTGCGGCGGTGCAGGGCCGGGCGCTGGCAGGTGGTTGCGGTCTGGCGACTGCCTGCGATCTGGTGCTGGCCAGTGCCTCGGCGCGCTTTGGTTATCCCGAGGTAAAGATCGGGTTTGTGCCGGCGATGGTGATGGCCATTCTGCGGCGCAACGTTTCTGAAAAGCTGGCTTTTGAGCTGATTACTCGTGGCGCCGAAATTGATGCGTCCGAAGCGAAAGCTCTGGGACTTGTTAATCAGGTATTCCCCGATGAAGCCTTCCCGCAGCAGGTCGAGGAGTACCTTGGCGGTTTCGAAAAAGTAAGTCGCTCTGCTGTGGCCCTCAGCAAGCAGCTCCTTTATCAAATGGATGGATTGAGCTTGCAGGAAGGGCTCCACGCAGGGCTCGACTTAAACGTGATTGCGCGGATGACGGCGGACTGCCAAAAGGGAATCGCGCGTTTCCTGGCCCGGGAGTAGCGCAACTCACCAAACGCTACAGTGCTCGCCGGGCCTGACGGGCGGTTTCAATCGCCGTATTCAGCACCGGGTCGGCAATCGCCGATATCAATCCGATACGGAGGGCCTCCGTGGCATTAATGCGCCGAGCAGTCATTAATAACTCCAGTGCGAAGGACTCTCCTATCAACCTCGGCAGTCTTTGTGTACCGCCCCAGCCGGTAATAATTCCCAGTTGCGAACCCGGATGAGCGAAGACTGCCCGGTGCGATGCAATGCGCACGTTACAGGCCAACGTCAGGTCGAGGGCCCCGCCCATGCAGTAGCCGTTGATTGCCGCAATCGTCAGTTGCGAGGCGTCGGCAATCTTTTGCATGAGTGCCTGCCCCAGTTCTGAAAAGGCGCGAGCTGATGATGGGTCAAGCTGTGCGAGTTCACGGATGTCCGCGCCGGACGCAAAAACGTCGGCCGCACCGGTGAAGATAATCGCACTCAGATCTGCTCGTGTCGTGAGCCTTGAGATATTTGTATCGAGATGTTCCAGCGTAGCGCTGGAAAGAGGATTGCGGCCGGCGGGCCGATTAAAGCGAATGACGGCCAGGTTGTCAAAAACCTCGACAACTAACGCCGGTGACCCGCCCTCGCTTGTCATTCGCGTGGCTTCACGTTGTCGCGGAGAAAAGTGACTATGTCTTCAGTGGATGTGCCGGGGAGGAAAATGCCGGCGACTCCGAGCTCTTTTAATTTGGGAATGTCTTCCTGCGGCACTATGCCGCCAACCAGGACCAGGCAGTCCTTCATGCCCTGATCGCGTAGCAATTGCACAATCCGCGGACACAAAGTGTTATGTGCGCCGCTAAGAATGGAAACGCCAACGGCGTCAACATCCTCCTGTAGAGCGGCCGCGGCAATCATTTCCGGAGTTTGCCGCAATCCGGTGTAAATCACTTCCATGCCGGCGTCGCGGAGCGCGCGCGCGATCACTTTGGCGCCGCGATCGTGACCGTCCAGGCCGGGTTTGGCCACCAGCACTCTAATCCTCGTATCTGTCATTTAGAATTTCCTGCGCGAAAGACGTTCAGCGGCAGCCAATCGCGTCTGCTATCTGGATGAAGTTTTACAAAAGTGAAGAAATCCGGTTGTGATGACTAAATGGCATAGGCAACCCCAATGTTTCTGGACGATACATCAAAATGCCGGTTCCTCATAAACGCCATAGACATCTCGCAAGGCTGAGCAGATTTCACCGAGCGAAGCATAGACGCGTACCGCTTCAATTGTCGCCGGCATAGTATTCTCATTCTTACGAGCGGCGCTGCGCAACCTATCCAATGCCTTCGCTACAGCGCCTGCGTCACGCCGAGCGCGCGTCATCTGTAGTCGCTCTACCTGATGTTCCCGCACCGATTCATCGATCGCCAGAATCGGAATCTGAAAGGACTCTTCATCCATCTGATACTTGTTTACGCCGACGACGCACTGTTCACCGCGTTCGACAGCTTTCTGATAACGATAAGCTGAATCCTGAATCTCGCGTTGCGGAAACCCTTTTTCGATGGCCTCAACCATGCCGCCCATGGCGTCAATTTTCTCGAAGTAATCAAGCGCGGCTTTTTCCATCTTATCCGTCAAGGCTTCGATGAAATAGGAACCGCCCAAAGGATCGACAGTATTGGTTACTCCCGTTTCTTCAGCAATGATCTGTTGAGTACGCAGAGCAATTAAGGCCGCGCGATCGGTGGGCAGTGCTAACGCCTCGTCGTAGGAATCTGTGTGCAGGCTTTGCGTCCCGCCAAGCACTCCCGCCAAAGCCTGAATGGCTACCCGCACGATATTATTTAGCGGCTGCTGTACCGTTAAAGAAACGCCCGCAGTTTGTGTGTGAAAGCGTAACTTGAGGGTGCGCTCGTTGGCTGAACCGAAACGCTCGCGCATGGCCCGCGCCCAGATGCGACGTGCGGCGCGATACTTGGCTATCTCTTCAAAAAAGTCATTGTGAGCGTTGAAGAAGAAAGATATTCGCGGTACAAATTCGTCGATTCCCAAACCCGCCCGGACGCCCCACTCGACGTACTCAATTCCATCTCGCAAGGTGAAGGCAAGTTCCTGAATGGCCGTGGCGCCCGCTTCGCGAATGTGATAGCCGCTCACCGAGACGGGGTTATAGCGAGGCACGTGTTTGGTGCAAAATTCGAAGGTGTCGGTTACCAGCTTCATAGCCGGGCGGATGGGATAGATCCACTCTTTTTGCGCTATGTATTCCTTGAGAATATCGTTTTGCAGAGTACCTGAAATCTTCTTCCAGTCAGCGCCCTGCTTTTCGGCTACGACCAGATACAACGCCAAAAAGACCGAAGCCGGGGCATTGATAGTTTGAGAGACGGTGACTCCCTCCAGGGGAATGCCGTCGAAGAGGACTTCCATGTCAGCCAGAGACGAAACTGCTACGCCGCACTTGCCAACCTCGCCTTCGGAGAGTGGGGAATCTGCGTCATAACCCATCAGCGTAGGAAGGTCATATGCAACGGAGAGTCCCGTCTGGCCTTCCGCCAAGAGGTACTTGAAACGGGCGTTTGTTTCTTCCGGAGTGCTGAACCCTGCGAACTGGCGCATGGTCCAAAGTTTTCCCCGATAACCAGTGGGATGAATGCCGCGCGTATAGGGAAACTCTCCAGGGAAGGAAATATCGGTCGCCGCGTGGTTAAGTACCAAATCGGCGGGAGTATAGAGTCGCTTTACTTCCTCGAGAGAAACACTTTCAAATCTTTTTTTGGCGTCGGGTGTCCTTAATAACACCGGCGCCAGCGTCTCAGTTTCCCAACGTTCAACCTCAGCCTGTTCCGGGGAAGGGACCTCTTTGATTTCAGCCATAAGCCTCTCAAGTGACGCAAAAATGGGCGGAAGTCGATATTAGATTACGACTATGGGAGTGTCAAACTGCGATTATCTGAGGATTCGACTATTGGGAAAGGAGCGCGGTCATGATTCGAAAATCACAACCGCGCCACAACGGCAGGGACCCGATATGCGTGGCTTCAAGCAGGGGACCTCAACGGTAGGCAACGGGCGGATGAAAAATACTTTGCCGTGCCAGGTTACGAACGAACACCCCAAATGCTCATTCGACCGGTACAATAATCTCATTAGCTCGCGCCATATTAAGCTGGGACCGCGCGGCCGATTCAATAGCCTTCGGGTCTGTGCTTAAGCGCCGAATTTCACTCTGCAAAATCGCATTCCCACGCCGCAATCCATCGACATCCTGCTGCATTTTTGCATGCTGCGACGAGGCTGTACTTGCTTCCCCATGAGTGCGAATTGTGACGGTCACACAAATGCCGAACGTTGCCAGCAAGATCATCCCCATGATCACCCAAGAGGGTATGATCCCACCACGGCGGCGAACCTCTGCTCGCGTGCCAATGATTTCGATCGACAGCTCCTTCACCGTCGGTAAAGCTGAGTTGGTTCGCGGCAGCACACGCTGCGAACGGATGCGGTCGTCAACCCAGTATGTATTCGCAACCCTGCTCAAGGGGCACCTCCATGTTCGTGCAGTTCCAGAAATGTCTGCCGCTAAACAAGTTTCCCTGGGGAGACCTGGTCGGCTGTTTGTTTCAAATTGAAGAGCGGTTTACCTTGCGCCACCATCGAGCGTGCTAGCTGAACAGAAAACTCACCTGACTACAGAAATGATACGTAGTCACGGCGGCTAACCCTTAAGGAGCTGCTTAACGCGCTTTTCGCAAAAACCACAAGATAACTGGTCTTGGCATCCCGGCGACCCCTATGGGGTGTGCTCCATTTTCAATTGGCAATCCGTTGCCTATCAATGAGTTACGGCAAGGTGGCCGGAGGTTAGCACTGGTGCTTAATGCTGTAAAGTGATTTCTAAGGCATGGTTTGAGACCGCTAAGCTGAATATTTACTTCAACTTAAGCGCATTTTAAGCCTTCAAATGGCGAACGCAAGGCGTACACGAAGTTAAGTGGGTTAAAACTTGTTGACACTCAAGGACGCTTGGCCTAGACTCGCAAGCCGGCGGTGTAGTCGCACGCTTGATTGCCAGGACTTCGTAAGTGCGCCGACGCGTAATTATTCCGCCGGACCTTGCGCCAGTTATACGGCAGGTTGTTAACCTTGCCTCCCTTCCCCACACGGTTGTCAATTCTGATTAAGATTCAAAACAGGAAGGACGTGAATGCTGTATTCCCCTGAGACCGAGAACGCCGACTTCGCGGCTGGCGTTCGGGGCAGCTTACCAATAGATGCCATCGTCAGATCCGTCTGCGAAGCGGCACTGACCGGGCCGGAACTCTTGTACGAGGCTATGCTCAAACTCAGCCTGGCTGTGGAGGTGCTGACGCCCACCTACGGCCTATCGATTTGGGCAGTCGGAATGGGCGAACGGCCACGCGTCAAATGGGCCGAGGGTCTCAACAGTGACGAACTCGATGAGGCGGCGGAGATCGTGGCCGGCACGCTCGCGATTTCTCCCACAAAGATCGAAGCAAAAGCCGGCGATCTAGCAATCTGTTTTCCACTTACGACTCCTTCTGTTTTCCGGGAAGGTGCCGCGATCTACGCGCGTTGCGTGCGTCCACTGACCTCGTCACAGGCCCACACACTCAGCTCGATAATTGAAGTCACGCGACTGGCGCATGCCTACGCCATGGCGAAAGCAGAGCCACCGCAACCGCTTCCAGGGGAAGGGCAGACTACAAATTCGGCCAGTCTGCCGGGAATGATCTATGCCAGCCGCTCGATGGCTGCCGTGGCAGCTTCAGTTGAACGTATTAAGGACTCTGAATCTGCTGTCCTGATCACCGGCGAGTCCGGAACCGGCAAAGAATTAATCGCCCGCGCGATCCACCGCCTAAGCAAGCGTTCTGATCAAGCTTTTATTCCCTTCAACTGCTCGGCGGTGCCTGCCGACCTGGTTGAGAGTATTCTGTTTGGTCATCGCAAAGGGAGCTTTACCGGAGCTTTAAGCGAAAACCAGGGACTAATTCGGGCCGCGGAAAACGGCACCCTGTTCCTGGATGAAATCGGCGATCTACCCTTAACGTTGCAGCCGAAGCTGCTACGGTTTCTTCAGGAGGGTGAAGTCCACACACTTGGTGAAAGCGCCCCCAGGAAAGTGGATGTGCGAGTGATTGCGGCCACGCACAAGGGTCTGGAAGGGCTCGTGCGCCAGGGAGCTTTTCGCGAGGATCTTTACTATCGTATTGCGGGCCTGCAAATCTCCGTGCCCCCGTTGCGGGACCGGCCCGAGGACACGGCGGTTCTCATTTCACACTTCCTGACGCACTACGCACGGCGAAATGATCGCCCCATCGCCGGCATCAGTGGTGACGCCATTCGCGCCCTGCAAGCATATTCATGGCCGGGCAACGTACGTGAGCTGGCGGCAGAGATTGAGCGGCTGGTGTTATATGCGGAAGAAAACAACTACATCTCCAGAAATCACGTTCATCCGCGGATCCTGCCGGTTAACACAGAGCCTGGTGAGGTTAACGAAGCCGAACGCAGCCTCGAGCAGTTGCTGGATGATTATGAACGCCGGGTAATTACAGAGACGCTCAAAGAACACCACTGCAACGTTGCCCGCACCAGTGCCGCCCTCGGATTGGGATCGAGGCAGACCCTTTATAAAAAACTAAAGCGATTGGCGATCGATGTCGGAGAGTTCCTGCAGGAAGATACCGAGCCCGGTCTCCAATTCCGTACGCCCCAGGTTGGACCTTGACCCCGAAGCTTTCCGAAATCATCCATTCCGCGCAGCCGGCGCAATCAAAACTGTCTTCTCATGATCACCTCAAGTGTCGCTTACTTTCTGCTGGCCTTGTTGCTACACGAAGCAGCGCACCTGGCAGCTGCTCGCGCTTGCGGCGTAAACGTAAGCGAGTTTGGTTTAGGCTGGGGCCGCCGCCTGTTCGGTTTTCGTCTTTGGAACATCGATTTTGGCGTGCGGGCCCTGCCGGTGGGAGCCTATGTCCGGTTTGATTTGAATGCTCTGCAGCTGCGCCCGTTGCCACAACAGGTCCTGGTTCTGCTGGCGGGAATAATTGCGAATCTCATAGCCGCGACGGTGGCCAGTGGGACGCGCTTTAGTCTCATGAACTTTCTGCTGGCCGCCACTAACATCCTTCCCCTCTACCAGCAGGATGGCTGGAAATGCGGCATGGTGATGTTGCGCAAAGCGCTTGGACGCAAGAGTGCGTTGGTCGAATGGACTTTTACGATTGCCGGGGGGGTGTTAAGCATGGCGCTGTTCTCGGCACTGGTTATTCGCGTGCTGCACGCTCGCTGAAAGAATTGTTTTGACAGAAGAGCGACAGATTCGTTGGCGTATGGGCATGCTCGTCGCCCTGGCGATGATGCTGCTATCGCTTTACCCGCAGCTCCATTTTCGCATCAGCAGGGGACCCGATTGGAACGGCTCATATGTGGCCATTGAAGGCGTGGGTGACGAAGTCGCCTACTCGGCTTATGTGAACGCGCTGATCAACGGGCGGCCCCGACGAAACGATCCCTACAGCGGCCGAGATGAGCAAGCGGCTCAACCCCAGCCTGAATCACTGTTTTCGATTCAATTTTTTCCTGCTTACCTGATTGCTCTGGCCGCGCGGTTGGGCGGTATTTCGGCCGTGCAGGCTTTTATTGCCCTGACTCCTCTGGCCGCTGGCGGAGCTGCGCTGGCGCTCTTTTGGATACTGGCGCTGGTTACCGGGGACGAGGGTCTGGCCGCAAGTGGAACGCTCGTGGTCCTGTGCCTCGGAACGGTTGCCGGCGGACACGGACTGACAGCTGGATTGTTCGGTGGCGAGCCTCTTTACAACTATCTGATGTTTCTGCGCCGGTATCAGCCGGCCGCATCCTTCCCGCTCTTCCTGCTCTTCTTTGGGCTCGTCTGGCAGGCGCTAGTTCTAAGAAATAGAAAGGCAGCGTACTCCACCGCAGCCGCGGCGGGCATTGTCTTTGGTTTGCTGGTCTATTCGTATCTTTACCTTTGGACTGCAGCGGCGGCCTGGTTGGCGTGCCTCTTCCTGCTATGGGTGGTTGTCAGACCCGCGGGTTGGCAGGGACATTTGAAATCTCTCTGCATTGCCGCAGTCGTGTCTCTGGTGACGCTGGTTCCACTTGCTTACATGTATGCGCATCGGGCGGCAAGTCTGGACGCAGTGCAGGCCCTGGAGTCAACTCATAGCCCAGACCTGCTGCGTCTTCCGGAACTGATAGCGTTTGGCGTTCTGTTAGTGCTGGCAGCACTGGCGTGGCAGAAGGTCGTGGTTGTGCGCGATTCACGAATTCTATGGGCGGTTTCCTTTTCGCTATTGCCTTTGCTTGTCTTCAACCAGCAGGTCATCACGGGAAAATCGCTGCAACCGCTCCACTATGAAATGTTCGTGGCCAACTATGCAGCATTAATTTCGTTGATTCTGGTGGTAGCAGTGCTTGTAAAACGAACCGCCGGCGCGCCGGCCAACAAACGTCGCAAAGTACTTTTGTGGCTCGCGCTGGCTGCTTTTGAGTGGGGGGCGTACGAAACAATTGTAGCTACCCGGCGGAGTATGGAGTTTGCGCGCAGGCTCGACGACGCCAGACCAGTTAGTCTCAGGATTGAGTCGCTCGTTGCGGACAGGAATGGAATACCGTCGCGGGGAACAATCCTCGCGTCCGATTTGCTGGCTGCGGACGGCCTACCCACCAGTACTTCCCAGGCCGTGCTCTGGGCGCCGCACATGCTCGTCTTTTCCGGTGTCAACGTCGCGGAAAGTAAAGAGCGTTTTTATCAATACCTTTACTACACGGGTATCACACCCGACCGTCTGCGAAATATTCTGAGGAACGAAAAGCAGTACGGCTTCACGGCCGGACTTTTTGGTTTTGAACGAACCATCAAGGGCCTGAGCCTGAGCCCCAAGCCCATCACTTCTACTGAGTTGGAAGGCGAACTTCAGCTGTATGCCGACTACTGCGCTTCGTTCACACGAGCACGGGCTTTGCAGCCGGAACTATCCTGGCTGGTAGTTCCTGTCAACGACGAAGGGGATCTTACCAGTCTGGATCGCTGGTACGAGCGTGATGGCGGCGAGCGTGTCGGGAATTTCAAACTCTATCGCTTGAACCTGCGCGAGAGCCATGCCGCTAACCTCGAAGCCAAAGACAGCGGCATTCGCTGGAGGGCAAAATGACTATTGGAAACACACATGATATTTCTCTCGGGTTGCCAGGTTCGGCGGTTCGGCCCGCCATAATCCCCACTGCCGCGCAAGAGAGAATAGCCATTTACCTATCTGCGCGCGCCTTACTCGTTTTCGTTTTCATGTTGATCATCTTCACCCTGGCAGCGAGGCAAATTATCGATCCGGACTTTTGGTGGCACTTAAGAACCGGTCAATACCTGGTGGAAACACACAGTATTCCCCGAACTGACGTGTTTTCCACAGTTTTCTTTGGCAAGGAGTGGATCACACACGAATGGTTATCGGAGGTATTGATCTACTCGGTATATCAGGCGCTGGGATTCGGCGGTTTGATCGTCACGTTCTCTTTGCTGATTACCGCTGGTTTTGCGGTCTCTTATCGTCGCAGTGCCGGCCGGGCCGGGCATGTCTATATAACCGGCAGTGCCGTTTTGCTGGGGGCCCTCGCGGCCGGTCCGACCTGGGGCGTGCGACCGCAGGTCTTTTCATTTCTCCTGGCAGCGATCTTTCTCTACCTGCTCGAGCGCTATCAGGAGCAGAAAAGGAATCCTTCCATCTGGTGGCTTGTTCCATTAATGGGGCTGTGGGTCAACCTGCACGCCGGATTTGCGGTCGGCCTGGTGCTCATCCTCGTCGTAATCATGGGAACCGTCCTCGAGGCGCTGTTGTTGCAGAGGCAGTCATTCCTGCTCGCGTGGCAAAGCGTGCGTTCGCTGGTGCTCGTATTGATTAGCTGCTGCGCTGCGGTGATCTTGAATCCAAGCGGTGCGCGGATGTATTCATACCCGTTTGAAACGCTCACTTCTCAGGCGATGATGAAGTTCATCGAAGAGTGGCGCACACCGAACTTCCACGAACTCATGTTCCAGCCGTTGGCTCTCTTCATGCTGGCGGTGTTCAGCGCTCTCGCATTTTCAGGAAAGCGAATGACGCTTACCCAGCTATTGCTGCTGCTGAGCACAGCCTGGGCCATGCTTAGATCGGGGCGAAACGCTCCGTTCTTCATTCTAGTGGCTGTGCCGCTGCTGGCTGAGCACTCGTGGATTTGGTTGACCTCGCAAACCTGTGGAAGATCGCTGACGCGTCCGGAGGCTCGTGAGGTCGGAGCCAGCGCGCTGGTGAAGATTGTTTTGAATATCATGCTGCTCGTAATCATGCCGCTGGCATTAGTGGCCGTACGCGTGCAGCGCGCGATTGCTAACCAGCCTGCGATTGAAGCGCAAAAGTTCCCATCAGCCGCTCTGGATTTCATCGGAGCCAATAAGCTTCCACAACCCCTCTACAATGAGTATCACTGGGGTGGCTATCTAATCTGGAAACTCTATCCGAGCTATCGAGTCTTCATCGACGGTCGCGCCGATGTCTATGGAGATGCATTCTTTCAGCAGTTCATGGCCACCCACGCCGGCGAGCCAAACTGGCAGGATCTACTGAATAAGTATGGCGTGCGCACGGTACTCCTCACTCCTGACGCCGCCCTGGCGAGCCTGCTCCGGCAGGATAACAATTGGCAAAAGGTTTTTGAAGACTCTCAAGCAGTTATCTTCACCCGGCGCTAGCTCGCTACTGCAAGCCTAATCCTCTTCTTTCCCCCGATCAGCAGACGCACCCTGCGGTTTAAATTGCGGTATCCGCTTGTCAACTTGTGGCGACAGCGCGAAAACTCCTGCTTAACAAATCGATCCCGACTTCTGCACAGACCGGCGATGAGTTTGGGCGCCTACCTGTTGTCAACCGGAGGCGACAAAGAGCAGGCGCACCCAGAGCTGGAACTCCAGTAATCACTCAGCAAAATGTCAAATTGATGGCGCAACCAATCATGGCACGCCCCTTGTAATGAGCTGTTCGTCCGCAAGGCAGACAAGCCATAGGGCACGCACGCCGGAGGGCAAGGACAAGAACCATGAAAAGTGTAAACCGCAAAGTCTTTTTTTCCTTACTCGGCATCGCCGTCGCAGCACCATTTTTGATCGTCGCATTAATCGCAGGCGTTCGGGCAATCGCACTAGCCAATAGCCTGCAGGGCGATCTTCTGGTCGTTGTGTTGGGGTTGGCAAGTGTAGTGGCGAGCTTGGGTGAGGGCCGGATAAGTCTCAATCGTGAAAGCGCCGCTACGAGGCGCGAGCGCGTGGAGACGGAGGGTAACTCGGATCTGCGCGGCCTATCAACTTTGACTCATGGTTACTGAAACTTCAGCAAATTGTCCTTCCCAGGGCGGACTTGAGACCGCACGGCGGGGGACGAAACGTCAACACTTAAACCCAAATCTAGAAGGAGCTATGAAATGATCAAGAATTTTCTTCGTGACGAAACAGGTCTGGAACTTTCAGAGTACGCCGTAGCCGCGGCTTTGATCGCGTTGGCAGTCGTTCTCGTGTTCGGCACCCTGGGCAAGAACATCGGCGGCGTCATCACCAACCTGGCGAACAACATCAAGTAGAAAAGAGAATCGCGAAGCGGAGGGCGCGCCGGGCCAACCAGGCAAAGCGCGCACCTCCACCTTCGCAAGGAGGTCAAGATAATGATTCGAAGATTCTTTCAGGATGAAACCGGCCTCGAGCTTTCCGAATACGCAGTAGCGGCGGCCTTGATTGCACTCGCTGTCGTGGTGGCCTTTACAACCATTGGAACCAACATCGCGGGCGTGATCACGAACCTGGCGAACGTCATCAAGTAGAAAGCTGGGAAGGGCATCGCAGTCGATCACTGATGCGAAAGCCCACGCAACCTGACAGTTGCGTTACCCCGAAGGGTGGGAAGGCAAAACATGTCTGGTCCATTAACTATCATTTGCGCAGCCTTTCTGGTGCCGCTGGCGTTCATCGTTTCCTACTACGATATCTGTTATCGCCGTATACCAAATCCATTCGTGCTCGCCACCTTGATAGTTGGCTTCATTGTTAACGTCTCATTCAGCGGGGTCCAGGGAGCGGTCGCCAGTCTTGGCGGTTGCGCTCTGGCTTTTTTCCTGATGTTTGCGCTGCACATCTTTGGCGCCATGGGCGCGGGCGACGTCAAGTTGTTCGCGTCCATTGGCTCGATTGTTGGGGCGCAGCTGGTGCTGCCGATGTTCATCGTTGTCGCTTTGACCGGTGGCGTCCTGGGACTTGTTTCGATGATCAGGGCGGGTCAGATGAAGCTAAGCATGATGCGAGTTTTTCAGATCGTGTTCGGGCTGCTGCCGGGCCAGCGTGTACCTCGCTTGCCCGTGCCCACTGACCGCAAGCTCACCATTCCCTATGGCGTGGCGATCACTTTTGGCAGTTTGATTTCGCTGGTCCTGTTCCGGGCCTGGTAGGCAAGGATCAGACTCAAGGGCAGGTACGCGGTGAAACCTCGGCTAATTTGAAGACCCGGCCCGCGAAGTTGGCCGGCAGGAGAATGAATCAATGCGCAACAAACGTTTCTTATTCGTTTTAGCGGGGGCCCTGATTTTTGGGTTAGTCGCGGCTGTGTCCGTTAGTCGTTACCTGTCAAGTGCCCAGGCTTACACAAAGAACCTGGGTATGGTCGCCGTGGCCAAGGTCACTATCCCCGTCGGTACCAAGATCATTCCTGAGCAG
This sequence comes from Pyrinomonadaceae bacterium, assembly GCA_036726305.1. Classification (GTDB taxonomy): domain Bacteria; phylum Acidobacteriota; class Blastocatellia; order Pyrinomonadales; family Pyrinomonadaceae; genus JAOAPY01. Next base: position 27,172 of record DAIMCP010000035.1, read on the forward strand.
ATAATGATGGTCCAGTTTCCCAGGGAATCGACTCCCGATGGGACGTTTGAAACGGCTGAGAAGCTGGCTAATCGCGTCGCCGTAGTGAACATCGCCGCCCGTGAGCCCATCACTGAGTCGCGGCTCGCGCCAGAGGGAACTGCCGGCGGTCTATCGGCGGTAATTCCGGAGGGCTACCGCGCGATGACCGTGAAGGTCGACGACGTAGTCGGTATTTCAGGGTTCATCATGCCGGGTACGCTTGTCGATGTGGTGGTCGTGATTCACCCCGATGACAGCAGCGCTCAGGGTCCTATCTCCAAGATCGTGCTGCAAAATATCAAAGTCCTCGCCAACGGGCAGAACATCGACAAACCTGAGAACCAACGCGACGCCAACAGTGTCAAGGTTGTGACCCTGCTGGTGACGCCGGAGCAGGCAGAAAAGCTCGCGCTGGCTTCGTCTGAAGGCAAATTGCAGCTCGTGATGCGCAATTCCATTGACCAGGGGGACGAACAGACAACCGGGGTCAACAAGCGCGGTCTGCTTACCGGCGAGCGCGCCAACATCGCCCCCGATCCTGGATCGCTCAAGAGCGAGCAACCCAAACCCGTTGCCAAACCGGCGCCAGTCCGCCCGCGCGTCCAGGCAGAGCCAAAACCAGCAGCAGCCCCCGCGCCCCAGCCGCCGCGCGCATCGATTGAAATGATCGAAGGCGGCAAACGGCGAAATGTAGATTTCCCGTAGTGCGGGGTGTCAATGCCAGCGGCGCAAGCGCCGGACTTATGAATGCAGGTTTCGGAATGCATCCCGAAAGCAACGAGAGATTCCGAAATCTAGAATCTGAGATCTGCAATCGACTGAAGGAGCTAATCATGCAAAAGCGTTCCCTTATTTGGCGCCCAACTCTGATACTGGCGTCGGTCTTCCTGGCTTTGGTCAACTGTGCCGCACAGGCACAGGAGACCTCGTACAAGGCTTCTTTCAAAGAGAAGGAAGCCGTGGCTGTCAACGTTTTGGTGGGCCAGTCACGGGTTATTAACTTTGATCGTCCGGTGGGACGATTCTCGGTTTCGAATCCTGAGATTGCGGAAGCAGTGCTGGTTACCCCGGATCAGGTGATCGTCAATGGGAAAGCCTTTGGGCAGGTCAACTTTATTGCCTGGGAGCAGGGTAGCGGCTCGTATCTGGTCTTTGATGTCTACGTGCGCACTAACCTGTCCTTGATTGACTCGCAGATTCGGGCTCTCTTTCCCAAAGACGACATTCGTTTGAGCCAGGCCAATGGCTCAGTCGTACTCTCAGGAAACGTTAGTGATCCGAAAGTTTCCACCCAGGTGCAAAACGTAGTCGAAGCGGCCGGATTCAAAGTGGTCAACATGCTGGCGTCACCAGTGAAAGCAATGGCCCAGGTGCAGTTGCAGGTTCGGGTCGCCGAGGTGAGCAAGAACCGCATGAAAGACTTTGGCACATCTTACGCTTATCAGGGCGGCAGCAGCGGCACCTACGCCAACAGCGGTGGTGGCCCGAGCTCGCTGACCAGCGTCACGAACGGGGTGCTCGGCGGCAGTCTCTCGAGCGCGCTCAATCTTTTCGTTCTGGGCGGCAATACCGCGGCCATGATTCGCGCCCTGCAAACACAGGGAGCCGTGCGTGACCTGGCCGAACCCAACCTGATAGCCATGGATGGCGAGCAGGCCAGCTTTCTGGCCGGCGGCGAGTTTCCCGTGCCCATCGTGCAAGGCGGTGGTGGCGGACAGAATTCCGTCAGCATCATCTTCAAGGAATACGGCGTGCGATTGACCTTTAAGCCCACAATTATTGATGAGGATCACATCAGGCTGGTGCTCGAGCCGGAAGTCTCGACGATCGATTTCGCCAACGGGGTTAAATTTGATGGCTTCCTGATTCCCGGACTGCGCACTCGTCGTGCCAAGACCGGCGTCGAGCTGCGCGATGGCCAATCGTTTGCCCTCGCGGGCCTGCTGGACAACAGCGAGACGCGATCGCTTTCCAGCGTTCCCGTTCTGAGCAGCATTCCGGTTTTGGGTGAGCTGTTCAAGTCCAAATCGTTTCAGAAGAACGAGACGGAGTTAATGTTCATCGTCACAGCCAGTCTGGTAAAACCGGTGAAGCGTGATGACCTGCCGCAACTGCGCGGCATCGATGGCCTGAAGAATGGTTCTCCTTTAGGCGTTGAGCCCAAAGGCGAAGGCATTCAGGGCAAGACTGGACCATCAATCTCCGGTTCGACCCAGAACACCGCGCCCGCTGTCCCTGGATCCAGTGACACGAAGAAGGCGGAGCCGGCAGAGGAGAAGAAAGTAAGCAGCACGACGACGGTCGGGGCGGTTGGTACCAGGCTAAACGATGTGAACGCGCTACCCCCACTGCATACCTCGCGAATCAAGCTAGCCGATGCGCTGGCCGTTCTTGCGCCCTAAGTACCAAATGTCACGCAGCTATTAGCGGGCGTGCCGCGCGAACCCAGGCCCCGGGGTGGGCCTCACAGTCTCAAAAGAAGTAGCTGAGCTGAATCCAGGAGAGCGCTATGAGAAATCCCAAGACAAGAAACGACGTCGTTAAGAAAGTGACGTCTTGCGTAAGGACTACAAGAAACACGCCCGCCCCACGAGATCGTAAGAGCGAGCGTGGCGCGGTTCTGGCGATATCCGCGTTTGCCATGGTTGCTTTGTTTCTGGCGACCGGGCTGGCGGTCGATATTAGCCGCTTTTACACCGCCCAGGCTGAGTTGCAAAACGCCGCCGACGCTGCTGCGCTGGCCGGTGTGTCGGGATTAAATTCCTCAGCGGCCGGTATTACTGAGGCGGCCAATCGCGCTGTCCAGGCGATGAATAAATACGACTTCAATCACACTGGAGTCGATTTTCCCAGAACCAACGTGCTTTTCGCCGTAAACCTTAATGGCGCTTACATGAGCGAGGCCACGGCACGAACCCAGCCGCATGATATTCGCTTCGTGAAAGTCACCACGCCAGCCTCTCCGGTCGGAGTTTCGTTTGCCGCGTCGGTACTGGGCGGCAGCAGGAATCTCTCCGCGACCGCCACGGCGGGCTATTCCGTCCCAATCAATGTTTATTGTAACTGGCTGCCCGTCTCGGTGATTGACTACGGCGTCCCCATGGTGCCCGGCAACACCTACACATTCAGGGCGGACAACCAGCTGCAAGTGTCCTCCGGCAATATGCAGATTCTGGCTGCTGCTGGACCGGGCGGCCAGGATGTCCGCCTCGGCCTGGGAAGTGGCGTAGACTTATGCGCAGAAGCCGGGGCTACTTATTCGGTCGATACAAAGCCCGGCGCAAATACAGGCCCGGTGAAGCAGGGCATCAATACGAGATTTGATGACTATGCCAGTCAAATGGATCCGCTCAGCCAGCCTCCCGATACAAACATCAAAGAGAACATAACCTACTCGCAATATCGCGATGGCACACCCGCGCTGGCGCCGTCTCATACCGGCATCCCGGGAAGACGTGTGGTGATCATTCCGATTGTCAAATTGTCTGAATATGACCAGGGACGCAATACCGTGATCTTCAATCGCTTCGGCGTCTTCTTCCTACAGTCGAAGGTAGCCGGTAATGGTGATCTACGGGCGGAGTATATCGATGACATCGTTGTCGCCGGTAAGGGCGGCTACGATCCGAACGGGGGCGCAGGAAACAATCTTCTGGCGACGCCGGTCCTCTACAAGTAGGGTTTCCATGCATTCCAGATTAAAGAAAATTCGCTCGTCTCGCCGGCTGCGCAGGCTTCTCGTGCTAAGGCGCTTTGGACGAGACGAGCGCGGAGTGCAGTTGGTTGAGCTCGCGATTGTCATTCCCATCCTGCTGCTGCTCTTTGCCGCCACTGCCGAGTTTGGAAGATATTTCTATGAATACACCACGCTCGCCAAAGCCACGCGTGTGGGCGCGCGCTATCTGGCTACCGCGGCGGTCAAGACAACCGAAGACACAAGCGCTAAAAATTTAATAGTGTTCGGTAACACCGCAGGCACGGGTACGCCACTCCTGACCGGCCTGACGACAGCAAACGTAACCATCACGCGGACCGGAGGAGTGCCCGTCCTGCCACAGACTGTGACGGTGCAAATCACCGGGTTCAAGCACCAACCGCTGTTCGACCTCGGCAAGCTAACGAAGAGTACAACGCTCTCAATGAACATCGACGTCAAGCCCAGCGTCACCATGCGTTACCTGTTGACGCAACCGGCGTTATAGGAAGCCTCGATAATGAACTCGATGGAACTTCAAAAAAAGGATCAGCGTGGCGCCACCCTGTTGGAGTTTGCCATCGGGGCGACCATCTTTCTGACTGTGATTTTCTCGGTGCTTGAATTTGGCCGCGCTCTTTGGGTGCACAATGCGCTGACCGATGCCGCGCGCCGCGGGGCCCGTTATGCGGTTCTGCATGCGGCTGCAGACTCCGGCGCCGTCAAAAATGTGGTCGTCTACGGCGATCCGGCGGGCGGCACAAAACCAGTGGTGGACCGCCTGAGCACGGCCAACGTAGACGTCAATTATGCAAATTTTGGCCTGGAGGGCGGAACGGTCTCAGTCACTATCACCGACTACCAGTTTCAATTCATTCTGCCGCTCGTGAACACCTCCATTCAGATGCCGAGTTATCGCACTACCCTGGCCGGAGAATGTGCCGGTCTGATACCAGCTGATCTTTAGAAAGCGCCCGCAACTTACAACCATGAGCAACCCTTTAACATTTGTAGTGCTGAGCACCGGCCTCGACAATTTCAAAACGATTCGGGCCGCGCTGGCGGCCGAGAGTCGGGCACAATTGCTCGCTGGTGGCAACGATGCCGACCAGGTTTACGAAGAGGTTGTGCGCTTGAAGCCGAACGCGGCGATCATCACCCTTGGCGCCAACGCTGAGTTGGCCCTGGCGATGATTAAGCGGCTGGCGACCGAATGCCCTGACACGGCCCTGATTTCCGCCGGCGAGGCTGCTTCGCCAGATTTAATTCTGCGCAGCCTGCGGGCGGGCGCGCGCGATTTCCTCAGGCTGCCGATTATCGGGGACGAGTTGAAGACCGTGCTTGATCGCACCTCGGAATTTTTCGCCGGACAGGTAGCGCAACCCAAGAAAAAGGGAAGGATGGTCGCGGTGTTCTCAAGCAAGGGTGGCTGTGGCACGTCCTTCATTGCTGCCAACCTGGCAGCAGCCACCTCCGCGCGCAGCGTGCTGGTTGATCTCAATCTGCAGTCGGGAGATTTGGCCCTGTTTCTGGGAGTCGAACCCAAATACTCGATAGCTGATATGGTCGAGCATCGCGCCCGTCTGGATGAATCGCTGGTACAGAGTTTCATCACCCCGTATTCATCAACTCTCTCGCTGCTGGCCGCCCCGAAGGAAGTTGATTCCGCGGACGAAGTGGAGCCTGAACATGTCTTTGAAGTGCTGCAGCGGCTGCGGGAGTCCTACGAGTTTGTTGTGCTGGATCCCCAGCATACGTTTGACCCAATCACACTCGCCGCTTTGGACCAGTCCGATGAAATAGTGCTCGTACTGACGCTCGATATCCCCGCGATTCGCAGCACTCAGCGTGCGTTGGAAACCTTTGACCGGCTGGGCTACCCGCGCAAAAAAATCCGCATAGTCGTGAACCGCTGGAGCAAGCAGATCGATTTGGACCTGCAACAGGTCGAGAAGTTCCTGGGCGAACCGGTGAGTGGCTTCATTCCCAGCGATTACCAAACCGCAGTGACCTCGATCAATCTGGGTGAACCATTGGTCCAATCAGACTCTCACTCAAAAATCGCTCAGGAGATAAGACGTTTGACAAGGTTAATAGGCGATGGGTTCATGCCGATTGCCGAGCCGAAACAACACCGTCCGTTCTGGAGTTCTTTGCTGCGGCGCGAGCAACCACAACTCGATCTGCAGGCGACAATGGGTAAGGTCTAGTTCAAGCGGGCGCACAATCGGGGACGAGCAGGAACTTTGAGCTGCTCCCACGAGCTGCCGCCGGAAAAAGGGATTCTATCAACCATGGCATTACGTGAAAGATTCATCAGGGAAGCAGGCTTGCCCGGGGCCGTAATTGGCAACGGCAACGGTTCCGAGTCAAACGGCCAGCGTTCGTTCCAGGAAATGAAGTCACGCCTCCACCGGGCCCTGATCAACCGGATGGATTTGACTAAACTGACCTCGCTGGCTCCCGAGCAACTCAACGCAGAAGTTTCGCGCCTGGCCGAGTCCGTGCTGCTCGAAGAGGCCATGCCTCTCTCAGCGGCGGAGCGCGATCGGCTGGTCAACGAGGTGCAGCACGAACTCTTTGGTCTCGGTCCGCTCGAGCCGTTGCTGGCTGACTCTACCATTTCCGACATCCTCGTCAATTCGCACGACATGATCTATATCGAACGGCGCGGCAAACTCGAGGCGACGAATGTCGCTTTCAAGGATGACGAGCATCTGATGCGCGTGATCGAACGCATCGTCTCTTCGGTAGGGCGGCGCATCGACGAGTCGTCGCCCATGGTTGACGCCCGGCTCAAGGACGGTTCGCGCGTCAATGCCATTATCCCGCCCTTGTCCCTGGATGGGCCGGTGCTTTCGATTCGTCGTTTCGGAGCAGAGCCCTTGCGCATGACGCAGCTAATCGAAAAGCGAGCGTTGACTAAAGACATTGCCGAGATGCTCGAGATGTGTGTCAAGGCGCGGCTCAATGTCTTGATTTCAGGCGGCACCGGGGCGGGCAAGACCACCTTGTTGAATTCGCTTTCGGCATACATCCCCGAAGATGAACGCATTGTGACGATCGAAGATTCGGCCGAGTTGCAGTTGCAGCAGCCGCACGTCGTTCGTCTTGAGACCAGGCCGCCCAACATCGAAGGCCGCGGGGAAGTAACTCAGCGAGACCTGGTGCGAAATGCATTGCGTATGCGTCCCGATCGAATAGTGATCGGCGAGGTTCGCGGTGGTGAAGCCATCGACATGCTTCAGGCGATGAACACCGGCCACGATGGCAGCTTGACGACTATCCACGCCAACACTCCACGTGACGCCCTCGCCCGCATAGAAACCATGATTCAGATGACCGGAATGCGACTTTCCGATCGGGCCATGCGCCAGCAGATTGCGTCCGCGCTCGATCTGGTGCTGCAAGCGGCGCGGCATCCGGACGGCTCGCGGCGAGTTACGTCTATTTCCGAAATCACGGGCATGGAAGGCGACACCATAACCATGCAGGAAATTTTCCTCTACGAACGCACCGGAATGGACGCGCAGGGTCAGGTCCTGGGCCGCTTCCGCGCCACCGGCATTCGACCGCGCTTTGCTGAGAAACTCAAAGCCTGCGGTATGCAATTACCACGCGTCTTTTTCGAGGACATGTAAACAATGCTCCTTTCATTCTCTGTATTCGTCTTTGGAATCCTGTTCGTGCTGGGGGCCTATCTGGCCGCGACACGAGGTTCTGATGCCAAACGCAAGCGCCTGCGTAAGCGTCTGAGCGAGGCGCTGCTGCATTCCGCGCATGCCGAAGATCTGGAAGTCATCCTTGCTCGCCACGAATTGATGAGCGAAATCCCCTGGTTGAATCGCGCGCTCATCAATCTTCAGGCGACGCTGCACTTGAAGCGGATGTTGGACCAGGCGGATCTGCACATCACGCCTTCCAGGCTGCTCATGTTTTCCGGGATGGCCGGAATTCTGGCGTCACTGGCAGTGTCGATGATCAGTATCAACCTGCTGCTGGTGATCCTGGCCGGTCTGGCAGTGGCCACCTTGCCGTTACTGCACGTGTGGTGGACGAGGAGAAAGCGATTCGATTCCTTTCTCGAGAATTTGCCGGACGCGCTGGAGTTGATGAGCCGCGCGCTCTCGGCCGGACATGGTTTTGCGGAAGCGCTGCATATGGTCTCTACCGAAATGCCGGAGCCGATCTCGACTGAGTTCCGCAAGACCTATGAAGAACAAAACCTTGGCTTGTCGCTCAAGCTGGCGCTGGAGAATCTGACTGACCGCATTCCTCTGCTGGACCTGCGAATGTGCGTGACCGCAGTCCTTATTCAAAGAGAAACTGGCGGTAACCTGGCAGAGATCCTCGAAAAGGTCGCGTACACAATTCGCGAGCGCTTTCGCATCATGGGTGACTTGAAGACTTTGACAACCAGCTCGCGGATGTCTGCCTGGATCTTGTGCGGGTTACCAATCTTCGTGGCCCTCGCGGTGACCATCATGAATCCCGATTACATGAGCGTGCTCTGGAAAGATCAACGGGGTCATTACTTGATTGCCGCCGCCATGGTCCTGCAGATATCAGGGATGATGGTGGTCAGGAAAATTCTGAATATTAAGATCTGAAGAGGGGCTTTGCCTCGGGACTCCGGGTGGCTGCGTAACCGAAACAAAAATCCAAAGACCAAAGACCAAAGACCATGCTTCTTGTAATCGCCATTTCAACCTTCATCTGCATCTCCCTCGTGATGATGGGGATTTACTGGTTGCTCGTGCGGCCCCAGAGCGCGGCCACTGAGCGGTTAAAAAGGCTTGGCCAGCGAGATCCGGCCGGCGTGGCAGTTTCGCTGTCGTATGATGGCGAAAACTCGGTGGCGGATCTGGCCGGCAAGGTCCTTACTCCCCTTGACCGTATGGTTCCGCGCTCGGCCGCCGACGCGCAAAAACTACAAAAGCAGTTGATGCAGGCAGGTTTCAGATCGAACGAAGCGCCACTCATATTCCGCGGCCTGCATCTGCTGTCTATCGCCGGCTTACCCGCTTTCGTGGCCCTCCTGTGCGCGCTCACCGCCCGGCCACTGAATGCCGCCATCCTCTGGATCATTTTCGCCCTCGTGGCTGGTTTCTTCCTGCCCCGCTACGCCCTGAGAAAGATGATTGCCTCGCGGCAGCGATTGATTCGCTGGGGCCTGGCTGACGCGCTGGATCTGATGGTGATTTCGATCGAGGCGGGACTGGGATTGAATGCGGCCATGCTGCGAGTGGCCTCGGAACTCAAAGATGTTCACCCCGATGTGAGTGCAGAGTTTGAAATGGCTAACCTGGAAATTCGAGTCGGGCGAGAGCGCGACGAGGCGCTGCGCAACCTGGCCGAACGGACGGGGGTCGATGACCTGCGCAGCCTGGTAGCCATGTTGATCCAGACTGACAAATTCGGTACTTCGATCACGCGTGCTATCCGCGTGTTTTCAGATTCTCTGCGCACCAAGCGCCGCCAGCGCGCTGAACAATCAGCGCAAAAAGCCGCTGTCAAACTCCTGATTCCCCTTGCGCTGTTTCTTTTCCCGACACTGTTCATCGCCATTCTTGGTCCCGCAGCAATTAACCTCATGGATACGCTTGGCAAGATGCAATAAGACTGAAGGAGCAAAGCTATGAGCAAACGGATCATCATCGCCATTTTCATCGCCTTCTTAATGACCATCGCCGTCACGGCCGTATGGAGCGCCAACACTATTGAGCGCGATGGCGATACCGATACCAACGTCATTGAAGATTCGGGATCGACTGCCGGAAGGACCAGCGAAACAAAGAAGGGAAATAAAGTGGCGCGCATCCTGGCTGCGCCCTTCAAGGCGTTGGGCAGTCTATTCGGACACAAGCGCGAGAAATTAGAGCGGATGACGGAAAAAGACGCCGAGAAGTTTGCCAGCGTGGGCGTGGAAAATGTCAATGATGTGCGGTCCGTCCCGAAGTCGCAGTTAAGTCCCGGCTCTGCCAAAGAGCATCTCGCTGCCGGACGGTCGCTGTTGGAAAGCGGCAAGACGAATGAAGCGATTGCCGAGCTGTCGACGGCGGTCTCGCTTGATCCGGGGCTTGCGGCCGCTCACAGCCTGCTGGGTGTTGCTTTTGACCGCAAAGGCTTCGCCGATCGCGCTAAAGAGTCATATGAAAAAGCCGTGAGGTCCGCACCGGAAGACGCACAGAGCCTGAACAACCTGGGTTTCTCCCTTTACCAAAATGGCAACTACCGCGCCGCCGTTGACCGTCTGAAGCGCGCCGCCAAACTGGCGCCGGACGACGAACGCATTCTCAACAATCTCGGCCTGGCGTTGTGCCGGCTGGGTAAATTTGAAGAAGCTTATAAGCACTTTGCGCGGGCCGGGGGAGAGGTAACGGGAAACATCAACGTCGCCACTATGCTGGAGCGTCTGGGACGTGACGAAGAAGCCATCAAGTATTATCAAGCAGCCTATCGGATCGATCAGCACAATACGGTTGCCTACCGGCGCCTGATTTCGCTTTATCAACGCACGGGACGAATGACGCCGGTGGCTGACAGTGCCGTTAGTGCCGAAACAAGTGAAGTCGCCAGTGTGCGCAAATAATTGCCCGGAGCCACAGGGAAAAAGCCATGATGTCACAAACCGCCATACTCTCTCGCTGTGAAATTGAGACGATGGGTCCAGTTGTCCCCGAAGAGCTTGCAGAGACGGGTGTCGCCGAAGGCTTTCTCGGGGATCTGGCGTTGAAGCATGTGGCCATGATGGCCGAGCCGACGACTACAAACGTAGCCGAGCAACTCCGTTTGCCGCGATTGCTCACTGAAGAGCTACTGCAGCAACTCTACCGGGAAAAACTGATTGAAGTGCGCCAGCAGGCAGCGCTCGGTTCAACTCGCTACGCGATGTTGGATCATGGCTGGGATCGCCTGACGCGTCTCCTTTCGGTGTGCGGTTACATTGGGCCTGCGCCGGTATCGCTGTCTGACTACACGCACATGATGAAGTTGCAGTCGATTCCCTCGCAGCCGGCCGAAATGGAAACCGTGCGCGAAACGTTCAAGGATCTGGTGCTGCCGGGATCGCTGCTCCAGACACTGGGGTGTGTGATCAACTCCCGCCGCTCTCTGTTCCTGACCGGCCTGCCGGGTACGGGTAAGACAGCAGTCGCTGAACGAATCAATAACGCCGTGGCTGGAGCCATCTGGATTCCCTATGCCATCGAGATCGATGGTCAAATAATTCGTGTGTTTGACGCGCATTGCCATCAGCCGGCTGCCGATGACATAACTCCGGCGGAATATGATCATCGCTGGGTGATGATCCGGCGCCCGCTGGTGATCGTCGGTGGTGAATTGACGCTGGAAAATACCGATCTCACCTGGAGCACAGCCGCCAAGTTCTACGAAGCGCCATTCCAGATGAAGTCCAACGGTGGGACCCTGGTGATCGATGACTTTGGGCGTCAGCGAGTGCCGCCACAGGATCTGTTGAACCGCTGGATCGTTCCCCTGGAACGACGAGTTGATTACCTGGCGCTGCATACTGGAAAGAAGATCGAAGTTCCTTTCGAACAGCTCGTCGTGTTTTCCACGAATCTCGAAGAGAAGGATCTGGCCGACCAGGCTTTTCTGCGTCGCATGGGTTATCGCGCGCGGGTCGAGCCCCCAACAGCCGCTGCGTATTCAGAAATCTTCAGAGCGGCTACCGCCGCGCGTGGCATCACCTGTGATCAGGCTTGCCTGGATCACGTGCTGGCGAAGTACCGCATGGAAGGACGTCAGATGAAAGGCTGCGAGCCTCGTGACCTGCTGGATCGGTCAACGGACTTGTGCCTGCTTGAAGGGAAGTCTCTGGAGCTGACCTTTGAAATCATAGACGTTGCCTGGCGAAACTACTTCGGTACCTCGCATTCATTTGCCAAGCCGGCTGGAACCTCTTTAGTGGTCGGCTGATCCACGATTGGGACAGCGCGTGCGAGCGAACATGGGCAGGGTATCCCAGGCCCCGAACTCAAAAATGCAAAAACTAAACACAATCACGAGGCCGGCGGCTATCGTGTTCGTGCTGCTGGCGAGCATGGGCGGCGTCTTCGCACATCACAGCAAAAGAAAGACTCACGCGCCCAGACACTCTGGGGCAGCCAGTGTGGCAGAGGCGGACGAGCCTGATACGGATCCAAAACCAGACGAACCAATGCGGATAAAGTTTACTGATGGCACCGAGGCCATCGTTGATGATGCCGGCGAGAACGAAAACGGTTTCTGGTACACCCGCAGCCGCATCACCTACCTTATTGGTCGCGAGCGGGTCAAATCGATCACTCGCCCGCGGTCAGCCCCGCGGACGGAAATCCCCCAGCGCGCAACCGTGGCGGTAGTTAGTTCGGCGTCTGCAAATCAGCCAGCGCAGCCGGTGTGGATCTATCTGATAGGCGGCGCGCGTGTGGAAGCAGACAGTGCCAATGAGTCGCCGGCCGGTGTCTGGTACCGGCGCGGCTCGCTGAATATCTTCCTGGAGCGCAGCCGTATTGAACGAATCGAGCGGGAGGATCCGGAGACTCTCGCCGCCTCCAGGTCAAATACAAAGGAGCGTGGCTGGACCACGGGGAACGCGAAAATCGATTCTCTGATCAAACAGAATGGGGCCCGGCACGGAGTCGATCCATATTTGGTCTTTTGTGTCATGGAACAGGAATCGCACTTCAGCGCTCGCGCCGTTTCGCCCAAGGGTGCGCGCGGGCTGATGCAATTGATGCCGGGCACAGGCGCCCGCTTTGGCGTGCGGAATCCATTTAGTCCGGCGGAAAATATCGCAGCCGGAACACGGTACTTGAAACAATTGATGACCCAGTTCAACGGCCGCGTGGATCTGGTGCTCGCCAGCTACAACGCGGGCGAGGGAGCGGTGGTCAAGTTTGGACATCGTGTCCCGCCCTATCGCGAGACGCGCGACTACGTGAGACGTATCAGTTACCGGTATCAACGGGCGAAGACAACGGTTTCCCCTCGTAGCGCGCCCGCCGGAATGTCGTCACTCTGAGGGAAGGGAAGCCGGTAACTCTGGCAGTTTCGCGCCACTAAGCATATGAAACGGTCTCTGTTAACCCTTATTATTCTGATCGCCAGTTGCCTGACGCTGACAATGGGATCAGCCTTTGCTCAGCGACAACCCGAATCGCTGACCAACTCCGCTGTCGTCAAGCTGGTGCGCGCCGGCTTCAAGGAAAAAACCGTCGTTGCCATCATCCACTCGCGCCCAAACAATTTTGACCTCAACCCCGATCGCCTGATCGAACTGAAGCACAATGGCGTAACCGAAAACATCATCCTCGCCATGCTCTCGCAGGGCGGAAGGGATTTCGCCAGCGACGATTTGGGTGACGACGCTTTCTTCAGGAATCCTTCCAACTCACGCAGCGCCGCAGGTGACGATGGTCAAAAAGAGCAAGGCACCTCGATCTTCGGCTCTGGGGGCTCTTCACAAAGCCAGTCACATGGCCGCGGGATGAGTGGATCCAACGAAGGCAACACGTTAACTACGGGGAGCGCCACAGTGCGCATTCTTCGCCCTCCGGTAGAAGAGGGTGGTGGAACTGCTAAGCTCGAAAAGACACCCACGCTAACCAACGAATCAGTGATTCAACTGGTCGAGGCAGGCTTTTCAGAAGGGACCATCGTCAAGCGTATTGAGAAGTCTCCAGCGGAATTCGATCTCTCGCCCGCAAAGGTCACTGAACTGCGTAAGCATCGGGTAACTGAACCCATCATCCTGGCAATGAGCGCGGCGATGGGTGAGACACCGGGACCCGGGAGTGCGCCGCCGAAGAACTCCAGGGAGAACTAGTGCGATGTTCCCGCCGCTGTCCTCCCAACGCCTCTCAATCACAATTGTATTATTCCTAACGCTGAGCCTGGCTGCGATTGCCCAGGCCCGGGCGCAAAATCCCCACCCAACTCCCAACGCTTCCCCCACTCAGCCCCGCGATCAGGAGATCGACCCGGAAGATGTCATTAAAGTGGACACTGCCGAGGTGTTGCTGCCGGTCACGGTTCGCGATCGCCAGGGCCAACTGGTCGAGGGACTGACGCGGAAGGACTTCCGCGTTTTCGAAGAGAATGTCGAACAGCCTCTGAGTGAGTTGAGCCTGCGGCAGGTTGCCGTCGACGTAGTCTTAATGGTTGATACCTCTTCCTCAGTTGCCGGAAACCTGGATGACTTTCGCAAAGCGGCAGATGGATTTGCCAGGGCCCTCGCTGCCGGCGACCGGGTCAGCCTGATTCAATTCGATGATCGGATACAGTTGCTGCAGGACTGGACCAGAAGTCGCGTGCAATTCCGTCGCTCGCTCAATCGGGTCGCGCCTGGGATGTTCACACGTTTCAACGACGCCATAGTGCTGACCGCCAGCGAACAGTTTCAACGGAACGATGCGCGCCGGGCGATAATTGTCCTGACAGACGGAATTGACAGTGGCCGGGGCACCACACTTGATAAGGCGATGCAGGCAGCCCTGGGTGCGCAGGCCGCCATCTACGTCGTCTCCAATATTGAAATCGAGCGCCGCGAGAAGCAGGCGCAATTGACTGAGCTGCTCGCAGGCGACGGCGCGAGCGTGCGTTTCAATCAACTGCGCCTCGATGACCTCAGGCTGGGATTGGAGGCGCTTAAAGAAAGCGAACGAAACCTGGAACAAATGACTACGGCAACCGGTGGCCGGCTTTACCAACCCAGGTCCTTCGACGATTTGGAAGCTACTTACGCGGAGGTCGCCAGCGAGTTGCGACACCAGTACGCGCTCTACTACTCTCCCGTCAACAAGGTGCGCGATGGACGATTTCGGCGGGTGCGAGTCCAGGTCAACGACCCGGCCTTAAAAGTCTCGGCCCGAGCAGGCTATTACGCTCCGAAACAGTAGGCCAATAGCTTGACCGGCGCCCCCTGGATTAGTTTAATTCCTGTAGCGAACCAAGTTTCAGGCCCCAAAATTAAGTCCTGAATATGAGAAGTTCAGCTCGGACAGAATGACACGCGAACGCCATACCGGGTCATGATGAGCCTTGGTGACACGCCAAACTTTGTCACCTAACTACCCTTACCTCCCAAAAATTTTATCTAAGTCTCATTATTTCTTCAGTTACTAGTAAATCACTTTAGCGGCACAGTCATTGCCAATGCAAGGGAGGTGATTTGTAGGTATCGTTGTGCAATTCGGTGACCCCCGGTCGGTCAAAAGTCTTAATTCAATAACAAACTTAACGAGGAAAGAGATGCGACCCATTAAACATGCGGAAAGAGGGCTAACCTTATTGGCTGGCGCCGCCTTTGACGCGATTCAAGTAGTAAATAAGTACAAACCAAATCCTTCTTTTACGCCCAAGTGGTCGGACAAACCGCTGCTCAAGTCCTGGCAAAAAACCAAGCCCACGCTTGGTTATCCCCGCACGACAGATTCACTCTGTCCGAATTGCGTTATCGAGGCCAGAGAATCGATTCTAAGCGGCAAGCAGGACGTCAGCATCCTGATTAATGAGAAGGTTGGCGAGATTAAGGCCCAGATCATTGAGCGCGATGGCGAAATCTGGATGATCAAAGACTGCCCTATCCATGGTCACTTCGAAGATATGATGGCCATTGACTCCAAGTTTCTTACCCACATCGAGAAGATGTTTCCCGGACGCGACATCCAGTCACACAACGACGAAAAGCTGCACAATCATGGCTCCAGCACGATCAAGTATGGTCGCGGCGCTGTTTTGACTGTGGATTTGACCAACCGCTGCAACATGATGTGCGATCCGTGCTTCATGGACGCCAATCAGGTCGGCTTTGTTCATGAATTGAGCATGGACGAGATCAAAGAAATTCTCGACAACGCCATCTCGATCAAACCGCGCCGCCAGATGTCGGTGCAGTTTTCGGGTGGCGAGCCCACCATCTCGCCGCACTTTCTGGAAGCGATTCGCTATTCGCGCAAGGTCGGCTATAACAGCGTTCAGGCAGCCACCAACGGTATTGAATTCGCAAAGAGCAAGGAATTCTGTCGCGAAGCGGCTGAAGCCGGCCTCCGTTATGTCTATTTTCAGTTTGACGGTATCGGCAACGACGCCAACAGCCACCGCCAGGTCGGGAACCTCTTCGACGTTAAGCTGCGCGCGATCAATAACCTGCACGAAGCAGGCGTGGAAATCGTGCTGGTTACCACGCTGGTCAACGGCATCAATAACGATCAGGTGGGATCGATCATTCGCTTCGCGCTCGACAATCCCAAGAAGATCGCGTTCCTTTCGTTTCAACCGGTTTCTTTCACCGGGCGCGACGAAGAGATCACAGCCCAGCGTCGCTTGCAGCAGCGTTACACACTTTCGCACCTCGCTCACGATGTCAAAAATCAGGTTGGCATCACCGAGCCAACCCGCGATTGGTTTCCGCTCTCACTGATGGGAGCCTTTGCCGATTTTGCCGATTTGGTCCATGGACCGGATGCCGAGTGGGGTCAGGTGTCATGCGGTTGTCACCCAAACTGCGGCGTTGGTACCGCCGTGATGGTCGATAAAGAAACCCGCGAAATGAGTCCGGTGCCGGAATTTTTGAGTATTCCCGGCCTGGTCAAAGACATGCGCAAGATCACTGATGCAGCACGCGGCAAATGGGCCTCCAACCTGATGATGGGCCTGGCCCTGCTGAAGCATTACAACCCATACAAATCGCCGTCGCAATTCACCCTCTACGAACTCTTCAAGAAGTTCGATAAGTCAT
The DNA here is from genome assembly GCA_036726305.1 of Pyrinomonadaceae bacterium. Classification (GTDB taxonomy): domain Bacteria; phylum Acidobacteriota; class Blastocatellia; order Pyrinomonadales; family Pyrinomonadaceae; genus JAOAPY01. The sequence continues at coordinate 43,632 of DAIMCP010000035.1, forward strand.
TCGGCCTGACCGGCAAGAATTACGGAAAAGTCAGTGGCGATCGTACCAAGGATGACATCGAGAAGCGGCGCGCCGATCGTTGGAACTTCCTCTTTATCGCCGGTATGTGGTTCCAGGATCTGTTTAATTATGATTTCCGCCGCACGGAAATGTGCATCATCCCTTACGGCACTCAGGAAGGTGAAATCTCCTTCTGCGCCTACAATACGGGGATCGGCTGGCGGAATATCATCGAGAACATGCATCAGAACGCCACCGTGGCCAAATGGTATGAAGAGCACGGCCGTCACGAGATCTTTGCTCGCGGCAAGGAAGTTGAACTCAACGATGACGCCCACAACCTGGTGCTGAACCCGGTTGATTTGAAGCGGCCCCACAAGCCCGAAATGGAAGGGCCCAAGACCGCCCATGAAGAGGCCGTGATGATGCGCAAGCTTTATCAGGAATTGGTCATGAAACAGCAGTTGGATACCAAGGAAGCTGATAAGCCGGTGCAAATTCAGGGACTCGGGTCGAAGAAGGCAGAGCGTCTGCCGGAAGCGGTCGGAGTCTAGCTCCAATTGGGCGCCTTGTGACTGTAGATTGAGGAGAACCCCGCGAATAGGGCTCCAGATTCGCGGGGTTTAACTATGTTACCCGTCTGGCAACTTGACCCGAGGCCTTTTGGGCGTTTAAATAGGCGGGTTTGAATTAATCAAGAAAGATTTCACAGGAGAGTTAGGCGGATACAGAATGGCGATAGTTACTATTAATCCCGGTGAGTCGATTGAAAGCGCTCTGCGGCGCTTTAAACGCAAAGTTATGACCGAAGAAATTATCAAGGACGCCAAGAAACACGCGTTCTTCATCCCACCCGGTCAAAAGGCGAAGCTCAAATCAGCTCTGGCGCGCAAGCGCAACAAGAAGAAGAGCCGCATGCGCAGCCCCCGGCCCGCCCGCGACTAGGTACCTTTACCGCGCTCCGCTCTCACTTGCCGTTCACAGTTGAAGGAAGGGAAGTGGATGCTCGTGGCAGAGCGGCCACGCCGGCATGGTGTGTGAGCAGCGCCGCTTTGTTTCTGGGACCAGTCTTCTGAAATACTTCGTGCTTTGCCATGACCCGGATTCTGCTTACCAATGACGACGGCATCCAGTCCGACGGCTTAATCAAGCTGGAGCAGGCACTGCTCGAGGTCGGAGATGTCTATGTAGTTGCTCCTTCTTCCGAGATGAGCGGCGCCGCGCACAGCCTGACTCTTGCTCGGCCGTTGCGCATCAGACAGGTTGACGAGCGGCATTGGAGTGTTGATGGCACACCTACCGATTGCGTAACGCTCGCGCTGAACAAAATCCTGCCCGTCGAGGAACATCCACATATCTGCGCCTCCGGAATTAACCACGGAGGCAACCTGGGCGATGATGCAACTTATTCCGGGACCGTAGCCGGGGCGCTGGAAGCAACTATTCTGGGCGTGCCGGGTCTGGCTTTCAGTCTCGTTGCGCGCGACAATTTTGACTTCTCAGCGGCGGCAAAGTTTGCCGTGCACGCTGTCCGCAAAGTGCTTACCGAAGGCCTGCCGGAAGGCACGCTCTTGAATATCAATTTCCCCCGCGGCCCGATCAAAGGCGCGCTCGTGACTCGTCAGGGTATCAAGAATGCCCGGCCGGTAATTTCCGAACACATTGATCCACGCGGTAAGCCATACTTCTGGATTGGGGAAGAGTATTTCAATACCAACTCAGCGGACGGCACTGACTACAATGCCATTGAGCGCGGCTACGTGTCCGTCACGCCGCTCAAAAGTGATATGACAGATCACCAGGCGTTAGCGGTCATCGAGTCCTGGAACGATTTGAACGCCCCGGAACGATTGCATAAGAGCTGAGTTGGTTCTGGAAGGGGTACTCATCACGCCCACATCGCCCGACATCATTCAGGAGTACGCCATCCCGCGTGAGCGCATGGTCGCTCGTCTGAAAGACTTTTATCACATTCAGGATGCGCGCGTGCTCGAGGCAATGCGCGCCGTGCCGCGCCATTTTTTTGTGCCGGAAGCCTTGCGCGGCAGGGCCTACGGGGATCATGCGTTGCCGATCAGCGCCAACCAAACAATATCTCAGCCATTCATTGTGGCGCGTATGACGGAATTGCTGGAGCTCAAGGAGCACAGCCGCGTGCTGGAGATCGGCGCCGGTTCCGGTTACCAGACCGCGGTGCTTTCCCGGGTTGCGGCCCAGGTGTACTCCATTGAGCGCATTCCGGAGCTTGCCCGTCAGGCCCAGGCTCGCATTCGCGAACTGGGTATCTACAACGCGACAGTGAAGTGTTTCGATGGCACGCTCGGCTGGGCCGCGAACGCTCCCTATGACGGGATTCTCGTGGCAGCTGGCGGGCCATCCGTTCCTGAGCCGCTGGTGGCCCAATTAAAGGTAGGCGGCAGGCTGGTGGTGCCGGTGGGCGTCGGTCGCGAGGCGCAGCAGTTGGTGCGCGTAGTGAAAACCGAACAGGGCAGTCGCGAAGAAGATCACGGCCCCTGCGCCTTTGTCCCGTTGATCGGGAAACATGGCTGGACGGAAGACGCCAAGTGACGAAACTCAAATTGCAGATCAGGGATCTGAGAAGTACCGAGTAAACTAAGACCAAAGACCAAAGACCGAAGACCGAAGACCGAAGACCAAAGACCAAAATCCAAAGACCCTTCCTTTAAATGATCGCAAAAATAATCGAAATTCTTTCAGCCATCATCGTTGCCGTTATCTCCGCGCTGGGATACTGGGGTGTCATTCTGCTGATGGCGATCGAGTCGGCCTGCATACCACTCCCTTCTGAAATCATCATGCCCTTCGCCGGTTATCTCGTTTCGCGTGGCGAGATGAATCTCTGGGGAGTTGGCATTGCCGGCGCGGTCGGTTGCGTACTCGGCTCGCTCGTGGCCTATTGGGTCGGAATGTACGGCGGTCGTCCGGTCATCGAAAAATACGGCCGCTATGTGCTGATCTCGCGACAGGATCTGGAGCTTGCCGATCGCTGGTTCAGCCGCTATGGCGAAGCGATAATTTTCACCAGCCGCATGCTGCCCGCGGTCCGCACGTTCATAGCCTTTCCGGCTGGCGTGGCGCGCATGAATCTCACGCGCTTTATCGTTTACACCTTTGCCGGCTCGCTGCCCTGGTGTCTGGGACTGGCTTATGTGGGCCAAAAGCTCGGCGAGAAGTGGAACAAGGACGAGACCCTGAAGACCTACTTTCACCGCTTCGATTTCGTTATCGGCATCCTTGGCTTGATAGCGGTCATCTGGTGGGTGCGGCGACATTTGAATCATCGAAAAGAAGACAGGGCTCTGACGGCAAAATGACTTTTGTTGCGGGGCTTTGGTTCTCCTGGCGTGAGCGCAGAGATTTTTCCGATACCTCGTCCAGTTAGGCTGGATACTTCGTCCACGCAAAAAGGGAATTGCCAATAATTCACGATATGATAGGATGTCGCGTCGTTCCCGGTTAACACATTTATTAAGTGGAGAGGTCTATGCCCCGTCCTTCATTTCTTCCCCACAGCGCTTATAAACGCGAGCAGGCTGCTATTTCGCGCGGCACGCTCTATCCGGTAACCGTTTTCTATACCGGCTATGCGGCCATCCTGCTGACTATCGGTATGCGTTCGGTGCATCCGTTACGCTCGCTGGCATTTTTCCTGTTTGGCATTCCGGTCTGGACGATGGTCGAATACTTTTCCCATCGCTTCGTCTTTCATCGCCATTGGAAGATGTCAAAAAGAAAGTACAAGAAGTATTTCACGTATCTGTCGAACAAGTACCTCGATCCGACTCACTTTGGACATCATGAGCGGCCCTTCGATGGCACACACATCAACGGCCGTTTGAAAGACCTGATGCCGATTTTTGTCGTGGCTGTCCCGGTGAGTTTTCTTTTTCCACTCTACTCAGCGCCGATGCTGCTGGCCGGCGTAGTATTTTTCTACGTCTGTGAGGAGTGGATTCATCACTGCGAACACTTTTACAACTTTCGCAATCGCTACTTCCGGCACATCAAGAAGTACCATCTCTATCACCACACTTCCAAAGGCATGCATGCGGGATACGGCATCACCAACGCCTTTTGGGATGTCGTTCTGGGGACCCGATTTCCGAAGCCGGTACGCGAGCACCTGTTTGGCCGGAAGTCCCTCGGCACGCCGCGGCCGGCTTCATCTTCAAGTTCCGTCCAATCCGGCGCTTAGGACCGGCGCAATCAGCTCCCGGTTATTAATTCCCTACGGACGTTAAGCGATGATCTGGCCAAAAGTTCTGCTCGCCGCTGTCCTGGTTTGCTCGCCGTCAAAATTGAATCAACAACTGCCGCGCCTCGCTCAACCCGCTGGTGGCCGTGTCGGTGTGTCGATGATGATTGTCGAGACCGGCGAGACTGTGCGCTGGCATGCCACCGAACGCTTTCCCATGCAGAGTGTTTACAAGCTGCCCATCGCTATGGCGGTCCTCAAACGGGTTGACGAAGGAAAACTGCAGCTTGATTTGAAGTTCAAACTCAGCGTTGAGCAGCTGACCCCGGGCAATTTGCACAGCCCGATCAGAGAAAAGTACCCGCACGCCGGGGTCGAGCTGACGCTGCGCGAGCTGCTGAGGGCCGCAATTGTGGACAGCGACAGCACAGCCTCAGATATGTTGCTGGAGCTGGTGCCGCCGGCGCAGGTTACCAATTACCTGCATTGGCTGAAGATTGCGGACCTCGTCGTCCTAAACACTGAAAGAGAATTGTCGCAGGATCAGCAGGCACAGTATCGAAACTTTGCCACGCCGGATGCGCTGGTGCAGCTATTGAGCGCACTGCACCGAGGCGCCGCCTTGTCGACAGACAGCAGAGCGCTACTGCTTGGCTGGATGACCGAAACTCAAACAGGCATACGACGGCTGCGCGGTTCGCTGCCGCCTGGAACACTGGTGGCTGACAAAACCGGGACCAGCGGCACGCGCAAAGGGTTAACTGCCGCTACCAACGATGTCGGCCTAATCACCTTGCCGGACGGCCGGCACCTGGCGATCGCTGTATTTGTTTCAGACTCCAGGGCACCGCAGAAAGTCAGGGAAGGAGTCATCGCAAAGATTGCGCGGGCGGCGTGGGACTGCTGGGCCCGGTAGTCATCCAATCAAACTGCTGTGCTCGCTATTTTGGTAGCTCTCTGACCACTTCCTTTGCGCTCTTGTCTTCACGCAATCCCTGGAAAGACGGGTGTCTGACCGCGCCGTCATCGGTCCATTCGGTAAAGGCGACCACCGCAACTAGTTTCGGCTCCGTCCAGTGCGCCTGGCGCAAGCCGGGCTCTTTGGGGATCACGGCCAGCGCCGAGCTCTTGCGCGCCAGTTTGTCGAGTTGTTTTTGCAGGTCGCGCCGCAGCTGTTCGGTGAAGCCTGTGCCCACCCGCCCCGCGTAGACCAGCTTTCCTTTCTCATAAACGCCCAGAACCAGCGAGCCGATGCCGGGCAGGTGTTTCGTCAAAGGCGTATAGCCAACCACAACAAACTCCTGCTGTTTAATGCACTTCACTTTTAACCAGCTGCGATTGCGAGTTGAGTCATAGGTTGAGTTCGCGAGCTTGGACACAATCCCTTCGATTCCATACTCGCAGGCGTGCTTGAAGAAAGCGTCTCCATTGCCCTCGAGGTGTTCGCTGTAACGCAGCAGGTCGCGCTTGTTGCCGCAA
>DAIMCP010000036.1:0-8197 GCA_036726305.1 Pyrinomonadaceae bacterium
ACACAACCACTCGGATAGAGGATTCAGCGAAGATCCGGCGGCGACCAGCCAGGTCTCACAGGGCATCACCACGCTCGCAGTCGGCCAGGATGGCGGTTCGGATTTTCCTGTAGGCGCTTTTCTGGGCGGACTGGATCGCGATCCGATCGCCGTCAATGTGGTTACCTTCGTGGGGCACGCCACGGTGCGAGCGCGCGCAATGCACGGCGAGACGAAGCGGCAGGCCACCTCGGGCGAGATACGGGCCATGGAGCAGATGGTCGAACAGGCCATGCGCGAAGGCGCCTTTGGTCTCTCGTCAGGTTTGGAATATGAAGCGGGCAAGCCGGCAACTACGGAAGAATTGATCGCCCTGGCCACAGTCGCCGGCCGCTTCGGGGGTATTTACATCAGTCACATTCGCGATGAAGCAGACCAGACTTTCGCAGCGCTGGCCGAGGCGATTCGTATTGGTAAAGAAGGACGGTTGCCAGCGCAGATTTCCCACATCAAGCTGGGTAGCGTGGCAGTCTGGGGCCGCGCGCGGGCCGCCGTCGCTCTGATCAATCGCGCGCGTCGTCGTGGCCAGGATGTCACCGCCGATTGCTATCCCTACGAAGCCTGGAACTCAACTATTCGCGTCTTGATTCCCAGCGGCCGACACGATGATCCGGTTGCTGTGGCTCGGGGCCTGGCCGATGTCGGCGGCGCCCAAAACATTTTGATAGTGAGTTGCCGCGCCCACCCTGACTATGAGTTCAAGACTCTGGCCCAGGTCGCGCAGGAGCAAAAAATGGCGCCGGTTGAACTCTACATGCGCATAGTTCAAGAGGGCGGGGCCAGCATTGTTTGCCACTCGATGAAGGAAGCTGATATTCGAGTTTTCTACCAGCAGCCATGGGTGATGGTTAGCAGCGACGGCGGCATTGGCTCGCGACATCCGCGCGGCGCCGGAACATTCCCGCTTGTCCTCGGCCGTTTCGTGCGCGAGCGACATTGGTTATCGCTGGCCGAAGCGGTGCGAAAGATGACTTCGCTGCCCGCCTGGCGGCTTGGTCTTGAGAATCGGGGACTGATACGTCCTGGGTTCAAGGCGGATCTTGTTCTCTTTGATCCGGCAAAGGTGATCGACCGCGCGACTTTTCAGCAGCCGCAACTGGTTTCTGAAGGAATCAACCGTGTCTTTGTAAATGGTGTCGAAGTTTGGCAGGACGCTAAGGTCACAGGCTTGCGACCGGGCCAGGCCCTGCGACACGGTCAGGGAGCGAAGGGCAAAGAGCTAAGAGCAAAGAGCTAAGAGCGAAGAGCAAGGGGCAAAGGGCGAAGAGCAAAGGGGCAGAGGGCGAAGAGCAAAGGGGCAAAGGGCGAAGGGCAAAGGGCAAAGAGCTAAGGGCAGAGTGCGAAGCGTGAAGCGCAAAGGTAAAGGCTAAGCTCAGGCTTCGGGCAGTGGTGCTAGCCTGGGTAGCTCTTGGCTCTTGGCGCTTTGCTCTTCGCTCTTCGCCCTTTGCCGTTCGCCCTTTGCCCCTTGCTCTTAGCTCTTCGCCCTCATTAACAAGTACTGGCCGACTTTCCCATGTTCGCCGACGATAAACCGAAAATCAGTCACCAGTGCACCTGACCCCAGCAGAGTTGTGAAGGCATCGCGAGTCGCAGCACGCCAGCGCAGCGAAAGCTCGGCGTCTTCCGCCAGCAAGCGATTGATGTCGCCTGGTATTTCAAGCGCCAACTGAGTTGCGGCCGAAACGTTTGCATCGGAGATGAGCGGCTCAAACTCGGGTCCCACGCGCAGCACTGTCGGCGAAACGGGCTCAGCGGGCGTTGCGGACGCGGCGTTAATGATGCGATTCTTCACTCGCTCACTGTTCAGCAACCACGTTACCCACAAGCGGTCTGTGCCGGTTTGATGTAAGAAGCTAGTCGTGGCGCCGTAGTAGTCCGGCCGATAACTGTCTGCGATAACACCGAGTTTGCCGAAATTGAGACGGGCGTTTCGCGCCTGCAACGGATCGAAGGTCCAGGTGATCTTTTCGAGACCCATGGCCAGCGTACGCTCTCGCTGCGCCAGCTTCAGTCTATAGCCGAGCCCAGCGGACCGATACTCCTGGCGAACCGCCAGCATATCCGAATGCAAAATCATCTCCTGATTTTCGCGACCGGGAAAACCAAACACAAAGCCCACCATCTCCTGTCCGTCAAACGCGCCGAGCAGTACGCCACCGACTTCGATTATCGGCACCAGGGCCAGGGCCGGAAAGACTTCGCGGTCGGCTACGCCCCAGACTTCTTTTTGCAGGTCTTCGACGAGGCGCATTTCCGGGAGCTGCGTGATTTCTCTGATTACCAGTTGGTCCGGCGCGGCCATGGAGGGAGTTGTCCTGTGAATATTTGGAGCGCTGGTCGCGGAAATTGCCGGCGCACTTCGTCTATTGGCTAAGATCTCAAGCCCTTAATCAATTCCAGCAGCCAGTCCATATCGATTGGCTTGGTGACGTAAGCGTCAAAGCCCGATACGCGGGCGCTCTGACGGAAGTCGCTTTCCTGGTGAGCCGTCACCGCGATGATGGTGACGTTCTGCATGGTCTCATCAGCGCGAATCTGTCTGGTTGCTTCAATTCCATCCACCAAGGGAAGCGAGAGATCCATCAAGATGATTTCGGGGTGTTCCTGCAGCGCAAGCTCAACCGCAGTTTTGCCGTCCGCTGCCTCGATTACGCGATAGCCGCGACTCTCCAGGTCCAGTCGCATGGCAAACCGAGCGTCCTCGTAATCCTCAACCAGAAGTACGGTCAAGTCCGTAATGGCAGTTTTGTCAGTCATTTTTCCCCATCGTCGCCATTACTTGTTCGGCAACCCTGTCCGCCATAGGCGTGCAGTTTACTCAGACCCATGTTCCGCCTCAATCCCAGTCACGGTCGAAATTTCTGCCAATTGAACCGGCCCCTGAGAAAGAATTGGCCAGAAATCAGAGCGAACCAGAAAGCAGCCTTTATCGTTAGAGTTCAGGTACCAGAGATTATACCAAAAGAGAAGAGGGTGACTATGAAACGCGTACTGCTCGTCATCGTGCTGGTGGTTATTGCCGGAGTCGCCGGTATTGTCAGGTCCCATACACGTGGCACTGGCCTGCACCTCAGACTTGCCTCTGCGCACCAGGAAAGCGGCGAGTTGCGCGAGGTGATTAGGAAAAGCTTCGCATTATCGCCGGGGGCCGTAGTAAAGGTCAGCGGCATCAATGGTTCGCTGACGGTCGAAACTGCGGATACGAAGACGGCGGAAGTTTACGTTGAGCGGACGGGTAAAGAGGCAGGCGCCCTTGAACGGCGCAAAGTCGTGATTGAGAGCTCGGCTACCAGCCTCACCGTGCGGGGTGAAAAAGGCGACCTCGGATTTTTTGACCGCTTATTTGGGTCGAATCCTAACGAGCGAGTGCTCCTCACGCTACCCCGCCAGGTCGCGTTCTCGACTAACGGCGTGAATGGCCCTGTGACCATAGGCGATATTGCGGGAGCCGTCAAAGTAAGTGGGGTCAACGGGCGAGTTGACGTGGGCGAGACCGCGGGTCCGGCAGAGTTTCATGGTATTAACGGCAATCTTTCATTGGCGCTGCGCACCGTCGACAAAGAGGGGGTGCAGGCAAGCGGTATCAATGGCAACATAGAATTGCGTCTGGCGGCTGGTGTTAACGCCGACTTCGAAGCGCACGGCATGAACGGCAGCGTACGATCAGACATCCCGGAAGTCAGAGTGGAGCAGAGCGAGCGAGGCCACAAGTATTTTGCCCACATCGGTACAGGCGAAAACCGCATTTCAGTTTCGGGCAGCAACGGAAATATTCGGTTTACACGACCTGTAAGCGCTCAAAACCCCGCAGCTCAGGCCGTAAGAGTCAAGAACGAGGAAGAAAGAGAGTGCCTGGTGCAAGAATGGATCAATGAGAATTGACGAATAAGACCGGAAGTGTTTACGCAGGCGGATGACGGTTACTTGCCAATGTCCGCAAACTTGACGTTTCCGATTGCGTACTCTTTCCAGTCCTTATAATCATAGTGCCACCATTCGGGTTCGTAGACTGTAAAGCCTTCCGCTTCCATCGCCTCGCGCAGTTTATCTCGCAGGACTTTTGCTTCGGGCCGCGCGCAGGCATAGTTGATGTGCGCGCGCTCGGTCATCTCGTCGTACTCGCTGGGCATCGTTACTTCCAGGCCCGTTTTCAAATCAAACAATGATAAATCGACCGCGCACCCGCGATTGTGGCGCGAGCCTTTCGCCGGATCGGCGACAAAGATCTTCTTATCTTCTGGAGTAGCCTCCCAAAAGATCCTGGTCACGTACCAGGGGCGATAACCGTCATGAATGATTAAGCCATAGCCCTGCGCGCGCAGGGCCTGATTTACCCGCACCAGCGCTTCCGCCGCCGGTCGCTGCAAAAATGCCCGCGCCTGTTTGTAAACCGGCCGTCCGAGAAAATTGTTTTTTGTGGCATAGCGAATATCGAGCTTGATGGTCGGATCCAGCTTAATGAGCTCAACCAAATCAGACTTGCGAAAGGGACCGGGTTCCAACGGGGGCTGCTGTGCATAGGCAGCCATTGAGAAGAGGAAAGCGAGAAACACAACAGCGCAGCGAGTTGATCTATTCATAGCTTTTACTCTCCCTTTCGTTCATATCCGGAGCAACCGCTGATCCGGCGCAACAGACAGGGTTCTGAAACTGCTCTGAACCTTAACGTCCGCGAAAACAAGACACTTTGGAAACGTCGGAAATTAAAGGCCATGCCGCCACAATCTAAAACTCCAGCGGCTTGCGTGTAATGAGCGTCGGAGCATTCCACGAACGCAGCTTCTCGTTCCATTGCGGTATGGTGTCGCTGATGAATCTGTTGGTTTCCGCCATACGGGCACGGAACTCGGACTCCAATTCCCTGAGGTATTCGCTCTGCGCTGCGTTCGGCGGTCCGTTGAAGCCGTCCACGGCGCCAAACAAAGCGCCAAGTCTTTCCGTGACCCGTGCGCCGCCGGGCAGTCCGAGGCTTTGCTCGGCGGCTCGGCCGAAGCGACGAGTTAGTTCATCAATCTGCTTCTGGTAATCAGCGACCGCCTTTAACAGCTCTTTGTCCGGCTCCTTGTTTAAGCCTTTGACAGTGGTCTCGCTATGCTTCAACTGCTCCCTGACGCTATCGAGATAGCGCAGCGCGCCATTCGCGGCATTCTGAAAGCTCTGGATCTTCATTAGAAAATCGAGTTGCGACCGTAGGTCGGCAAGCGGCAGCGTGATGGTGGGATCGAGTCTTACTTCAACGGGCTGTTCGTAGGTCTTATCGCCTACGGTTAAGCGCACCTTATAGGTGCCGGGCAGGACCTGCGGCCCACGCGGTCCGCCACCAAACGCTGTTTCTTCCTCGCTGGGGGGACGTCGTTGCTCCGGGCCGTTATTACGCAGGTCCCAGGCTACTCGATTGAGGCCCTTTTCATTGGCCGGCTTTTGCAGGTCCTGAATTACTTTGCCGTCGGCGCCGAGAATTTGGATCTTCACGGGCGATTTTTCGTCCTGCTTCTCTTTCAGGTAGTAAGTTATCAGGGCTCCGTAGGGAGGGTTCGGAGCAGTGAATTGTTTGTCGCCATTGCCGTAACGCGTGAAGCGCTGCGTATAGCGCAGCGCCGGGCGGATGGGAAACAGGTGCGCATCGCTAGTGAGAATGGCGGGCGTCATCTGCTGGACCGGAGTCGCATCGTCAAAGATCCAGAAACTGCGCGCGTGCGTAGCGAGAATCAGGTCGTTCTCGCGCGGATGCACAAGAATATCGTGGACAGAAAGGTTGGGCAGGTTCTTCAGATTGAGCGGCAGCCACTCTTTGCCGTCAGTGTAGGAAACGAACAGCCCGTTCTCAGTGCCGCAGTACAGCAGGCCCCGGTTCTTTGGATCCTCGCGAACGACCTGGACGTAAGTCCTCCCGGGCAGGTTACCGGCGATGCTGGTCCATGTCCTGCCGCCGTCCGTTGTTTTAAAAAGGTAAGGCTTGAAATCGTCAAACATGTGACGATCAAAGGAAACGTAGGCGGTCTGCGCGTCGCCACGCGACAGTTCAATATGTGAAACCGGTGAGTTGGCCGCCAGGCGGGGGACATTACGCACGATGTTAGACCAGTTCCTGCCCCCGTCCGTACTTATTTGGAGATTGCCGTCATCGGTGCCTACCCAGATTGTGTCCTTGTTGAGCGGCGACTCTGCCAGAGTGATGATGGTCGAGTAATACTCAGCAGTCGAGTTTTCAAACGCTATCGGTCCGCCTGCATCCTTTTGTTTTTCGGGATCGTTGGTAGTCAGATCCGGACTGATCTTCTCCCAGGTCTTACCAAAATCTGTCGATTTGAAGACCACGTTGCCGGCAAAGTAAAGCGTGTTGTGGTCGTGCGAGGAAAGCACTATGGGTGTGTTCCAATTGAAGCGATACTTCTCGCCGGCCGGTGGCCCCCCGCCGCTGCCACGGCCCCAGGGGTTGATTTCCTGCTGTTCGCGAGTGCGCATGTCCGTGCGCACCAGACTGCCACCCTGTGATTCAGAGATGTAGATTTCCGGATCATCCGGATGATTGAGAATGTAAAAACCGTCGCCGAAATTAACCATACGCCAGTCATCGTTCATGATTCCGGCAGGTTCGCGTGTACGGCTGGGTCCGGTCCAGGCGCCGTTGTCCTGGTACCCGCCCATCACATAGTAGAAGGGCTGACGGTTGTCTGCATGAATCTGGTAAGGCTGCCCGATCGGAATGTTGAAAACCGGTTCCCAGGTTTCGCCTTCATCCAGGGAGACGGCAAAGCCGCCATCCTCCGCAACCCAGAGGCGCTTCGGATCTTTTGGATCGATCCACAATGCGTGATAGTCGATATGCACTTTGCCCGTGATCGAACGAAACGTTTTGCCGCCATCGATTGAGGAGAATAAGGTGGAGGCGACAGCATAGACATGGTTCTCGTTGGTGGGATCAACGCGGACGCGTGTGTAGTAGAAGCCGCGAGATACGATTTGTGGCTGTTTGGAAACCATCTTCCAGGTTTCACCGCGATCCTCCGAGCGGTAAAGCAGTCCTTCTTTTGCTTCGAGCATCGCATAGACAACGTTGCTATTGCTGGGCGCCACGCGGATGCCGATGCGTCCGATCAACTTTGGCAGGCCACTGGTCAACTTGTTCCAGGTGCGGCCGCCGTCGATTGACTTGTAGACCCCGCCCTTTTCGCTGCCACTGCGAAAAGTCCAGGGTTTGCGCTCAAAATTCCACATGCCGGCATAAATTATGTTTGGATTTGAAGGATCGATATCCAGATCTGAACAGCCATGTTCCCTGTCGATGTAAAGTGTTTTGGTCCACGTCTTCCCGCCATCGGTGGTCATGAATACGCCGCGCTCATCGTTGGGCCCGAAGGCGTGACCGATCGCGGCAACGTAAACAATGTCCGGGATTTGTGGATTGATGGCGATTGCAGCAACGTGCTCGGTATCCTTCAGGCCCATGTGCTTCCATGTCTTGCCGCCATCCAGTGTTTTGTAGACGCCATCGCCGAACGAGACGGTGTTGCGCGTGTTCGACTCCCCCGTGCCCACCCAAACCACGTCCGGATTACCCGGCTGTACGGCAATGTCTCCGATGGAAATCGTGTTTTCACGTTCAAAGAGCGGCTTCCAGGTGACGCCGCCGTTGCTTGTCTTAAAAAGCCCTCCGGCAGCCGAAGCCGCATATACAATATTCGGTTTGCCCGGTACGCCCTCGACATCGGTTGCTCGACCGCCCATGTTCGCCGGTCCAATACTGCGCCACTCAAGACGTTCGAAGGCTTTCTCGAAAGGTGATTTTGCCTCGTCGTTTTTGGCCGTAGTTGGTGCCTGGCCCTGTTCACTGGATTGCGAATTCGACTGCGCTACGATCTGCTCGAAGCGCAGCGCGAAAACCAGCGAGAGCAGCCACAAAGCAATAAGCAATTTGCGCGAAGGCATGAGAAGTCTCCTGAGAACAAGGTTCGTAAAGCTTGATGATCAAAGGTTAGAGCGCAAAGTTTACCATTGAGGGCGGAAAATACGAGAACCCGGTACCCGGAACCTGGGACCAATAACCTGGGACCGCACGCTTCCAGCGTGCCTGCGTCGCGGAAGAAACTTTGAAATATGGGAAAAGGCTATTGGGGTAACCCGGGCACGCTGGAAGCGTGCGGTCCCAGGGAAGAAA
>DAIMCP010000036.1:8297-46267 GCA_036726305.1 Pyrinomonadaceae bacterium
CGCTGGAAGCGTGCGGTCCCAGGGAAGAAACTTTGAAATATGGGAAAGGCTATTGAGGCAACCCGGGCACGCTGGAAGCGTGCGGTCCCAGGGAAGGACTTTTGAAACATGCGGGAGGCTATTACCTTCTGACCTTTGCAGAAAATCAATTCTTGATTACTCTCGACACACCATGAAAAAATTTGCGCAAACCAAACGAACAACCCTGAAACGACTGCCGAAGCGCGGCGTTTATGATCGCGAACTCATTAATGCCATCCTCGACGAAGGCTTTATCTGCCATGTGGGGTTTGTTGTGGAGTCGCAACCCTTTGTCATTCCGACCGGCTACGCGCGGGTAGATGAGCAGCTATTGATCCATGGTTCGCAGGCCAGTCGGATGCTGAGGTCCCTGGCGCAGGGAATTGACGTGTGTGTGACAGTGACGCTGCTGGACGCACTGGTGCTGGCCCGGTCCGCCTTTCACCACTCGATCAATTATCGCTCGGTAGTGATCTTCGGGCAGGCTACGGTTGTAACTGAACGCGAAGCGAAGCTTGCCGCACTCCGGGCGCTGTCCGAACACATGATTCCGGGGCGCTGGGACGAAGTCCGCCGGCCAAGCGAGCAGGAACTAAAGGCAACCTCCGTGTTAGCGCTGCCCTTGCTGGAGGCTTCGGCCAAAGTACGCACCGGTCCACCCATAGATGACGAAGAGGATTATCAGTTGTCTGTTTGGGCCGGGTTGGTTCCCTTACGACTGCAGGCTGGCGACCCGATAGCCGATCCGCGTCTGCCACAGGGGATTGCGGTCCCTAACTATGCACGTGATTATCAGCGGTCTCGGCCCAGGGATTAGGCAGAAGGCGAGGAGGGGAAATGACATCAACTAAAGCCTTCCGCTCCTGGCCAGCTGGGCACAGTGATTCATGGACTCCCTGACTTACATGCAACTGCTCGGCCGCAATCGGTTTTTCCGGCGATTGTGGTTGGGCCAGGTAGTTTCCGAACTGGGCAACTGGTTTTATTTCATTGCCGCCCTCGGATTGGTGCGCGTTGTTTCAAACAACTCGGCGGGCGCCACCACGATCATACTGGTGGCAAGGCTGGTTCCGTTTACCCTGATTGCTCCCCTCGCCGGCGCGGTGGTCGATCGCTGGTCCAGGCGAACAGTGATGTTGGTCACGGACCTAACACGCGCCCTGGTGGCACTGCTTCTGCTCCTGGTCCATGGTCCCAATGATTTGTGGATTGCCTATGCCTGCACAGCTTTGCTCTCGCTGTTTGGAGCGTTTTTTGAGGCGGCAAAAAATGCTGCCGTACCCAACATCACTGGCGATCGGGATTTGCTTGCCGGGACCGCTCTGATGTTCTCTTCACGATTTTTGTTGATGTCGTTCGGCGCGGCGTTGGGAGGCTGGACGGCGGCCAGCTTTGGCTACAAGGCAGCGTTTATAGTCAACTCCATCTCGTTCCTGGTTTCTGCCTGGTCGGTTTGGTTGATACCGGATCGAGCCACCAGACAGCAGGACGAGCCGTCAAGGTCCGATTTGCAGATCAAACAGCGGAGAAAACTTTCTACGTACTGGTTTGATATTCGCGAGGGCTGGGCCTACATCATCAGCCATCCACCGGTGGCGGCAATTCTCGGCATCAATATTTTGTGGGCCACGGGTGGCGGTGCTATCAACCTGATCTCGGACCGGCTTGGTGGCCTCGTATTCGCAGGACACAATGGCATCAGTGGGGATGGGGCTGTGGCCGTGCTCTATTTTGCTGCCGGCATGGGTTTGTTCATCGGCATGATGAACGCGCGTCGTGTCGGTACTTACGTGGAGATGCGAGGCAGAACAGCGGGCTTTATCGGTTGGACACTGGTAGCGCAGGGGGTTTTGTTTGCCGCCATCGGCTTGATGCCGACACTGATACTGGCCAGCGCAATGCTATTCGTCTCACGCGTAATGCTGGGAGTTGAATTTGCGATTCAGGAAGCGCTGTTGATGCGGTTGGTGCCGGACAATCTGCGCGGGCGTGTTTCGACTACCGATCGGGCAGGGGAATTGCTGATCTGGAGTTTCTCGACAGCAATTGCGGGCTGGTCCCTGAAAGCAATTACACCGCGAGCGCTGACAGTCGTTGCGGGATTGTTATCTGCTATTGCCGGAGTTGTGTGGCTGGCGTTATTTGCGTTAAAACGCGTGAGCTTGCCCGAAAGAGAGGTCGATAAAAATTCACCGGCGGAGCCGGAGAGCGTGCCCATATAGAAATCCGACAAACTCCAGTTCGTCGCTAGCAGGTACGCCCAGGTCGCTTGCCGGGCACTGTGACGACAAACTGAAGTTTGTTGCGTTCAATCGCAGTTATGGTTGCGGACGTGCATGCACAAGTCGCCGCATGCGATCTGCAAACAAGACGTCAATCTTCTGCGGTTCGACGATTGCCGTTACCTCTCCCAAACCAAAGTTTGGATGCAGAATGGTTTGACCAGTGCGATAAGTGCGAGTTTGCTCGTAGGGCGCTCCAGGTGTGGCATTTGAGCGACCGCCAGTGAGCTTGGTGCCACTTTTAAACGAACTTAGCTTGCCACACTTCGGGCAATTGACCCGAGAAATTAAGCCGCGCTTGGTCACGGAGGCGACCACGTGCCCGCGTTCTTCGCCGCAGGTTACGCATAATTTCTCTACCCTATCGCCGACTTTGTAAGTTGGCTTTTCTGGTTTTTCCATGAAGGCCCCCTTTCTGAAAAGATAGTTAAGAGTTGATTTCCTGATGGGGAAGCCGGGATCCCGAGGGATCCCGGTCTTCTCATTCGTCAGGCCAGCAGACGTTAGTAACGTCCACCACCGCCGCCGCCGAAGCCGCGTCCACCGCCGCCGCCGCCACCCCGGTTGCCACGATCCTCGCGAGGCTTGGCTTCGTTGACGTTCAGATTGCGGCCGTTCATTTCCTTGCCATTGAATTGTTCGATGGCCTTTTGCGCCTCTTCTTTCGAAGACATTTCAACAAAGCCGAAGCCGCGTGAGCGTCCGGTTTCGCGATCTTCGACCACCGCAGCGGATTCCACGGTACCAGCCTGCGCAAATAATTGATTCAAGTCGTCGCTCGAAGTTTGAAACGAGAGATTCCCAACGTAAAGTTTCATGGACATAAGTGTGTTTTCCTCTCCTCTATAGGAGCGTTAAGAGAAGCTGTCGAATCAAAGCTGACTTCGGAGAAACGGTAGCAGCGAAGACTTGCGTTCGGGCTCTAAAGAGCGGCTTCTTCAAGTTTGTCATTGCCTGCTCTCGAACTTCCAAACGCCGTTGCCTGGTTGGCTCGGGGCGCATCCGTTGATGCAGAGAGAAGGTGTATCGGACAATATAATGCCTTATTTACCGCTCAGTTGGCAAGGCGAAGGCCCTCGGCGGGTGCGCCACCCGTTGCCCGCGTGAGTCCTTTCATAGGCCCTCCACAGCCTATTCCCGCCACCGGCCTGCCCTTACATAAGTATTACACCTGCTCGGCATTCGAGCTGCTATGTTGTAAGGGAAGGGCGGCATCAAAAGGTGCGGCCGGATTATTAATAAAGAGGGGTTCTGCATGGCTGAATTGGCATTAATCAATAACGATAATCGGAAAATGAACTGGAATACGACGATCTTCATGATCATCTTCCACGCGGGCGCGCTGGCCGCGCTTTTTATGTTTAGTTGGCCGGCTTTGATAACGACACTGGTCCTCTGGTGGGTGGCAGGCAGCCTCGGGGTGGGCATGGGCTTCCACCGGTTGTTGACGCATCGGGGCTACAAGACGCCTAAGAGCGTCGAGTATTTCCTGACGATCTGTGGGCTCCTGGCACTCGAAGGCGGGGCGATCAACTGGGTTGTGACGCATCGCATTCACCACGCTCATACTGATGCGCCGGGTGACCCGCACACTCCTCGTGAAGGCAAGTGGTGGGCTCATATGGGATGGATCTTGCGGGGCACTGCCCAACAGCATCCGCAAGACGTGATGGAGCGATATGCTCCCGATCTGATGAAGGACCCGGTCCACATTTGGTTGAACAGGCTTTATTTCGTGCCCCTGATCATCTGCGGACTGCTGTTGCTGTGGCTCGGCGGTTGGCCGGCCCTGATGTGGGGAACGTTCCTGCGCGTGACCGTAGCTTTGCATTTTACCTGGCTGGTAAATTCAGCCACGCACTTGTGGGGCCGTCGACGTTTTGAAACCAATGATGACTCAACCAACAACTGGTGGGTGGCGCTGTTGTCATGGGGTGAAGGCTGGCACAACAATCACCACGCGCATCCGCGAGCTGCACGCCATGGTTTGACCTGGTATGAGATCGATGTCAACTGGTGGGGCATTAGGACCCTGCAGTTTCTGGGCCTGGCACGGGGTATTAAGCAAGTAAGCAAACAACATCTTGCCGATGCGACCGCGGCCGCCGAGGTATTGAAGCAGGCAGCGTAGGAGAAAGGATGAAGGATGAAGGATGAAGTTTAGCGCTAGAGCGGTGGAGCGGTTCAGCGAGAGCGGTTAGCGCGGTGGAGCGGTACAGCGGTAGAGCGAGCTGTTGAAACAAAATTTTCGATCCGGACGTTTCTCCTTCATCCTTCATCCTTCATCCTTCATCCTTCATCCTTCATCCTTCATCCTTCACCTGCCTTCGGCTTTCTGGCTGCTGGGGATTAGAATCTGACCATGCGTGTGCGTGGCCGTCGTCGTAAATCAGTAGCTTTTTTCATCGCGCTTGGGGCCTGTCTCGTGGCCCTGGCTGTGGCACTGAACGTTGGTTGGGTATTGCTTAACTGGCGCGAAGTAGCGTTGCTCGTTCTTGGCATCGTCTTTTTCGTGCTAATCATCACTGGCGTTGTTCTCAATACCATATTTCTGATTCGGGAAATTCGCCGCAACGAGCAGCATGACGCATTTATCAATGCCGTTACTCACGAACTCAAGACTCCCATTGCCTCCATTCGTCTCTATCTCGAAACATTAAAGACCCGGCCGGTTGACGAACGACAGCGTTTGGAATTTTACAATGTCATGTTGGCCGACAGTGACCGGCTGCTGCACACGGTCGAACAGGTCTTACAAGCAGGTCGCGCTGCCGCGTACCGGCGCCAGCGACCGGTGACAACCCTGATTGATATCGACGAACTGGTGCGCGAAAGCGTTGAGTTGACGCGGGTTCGTTATAACCTCGGTCCAGACGCTCTGCACTATGTCGATGGTCTCCACGGTGAGCGAGTAACGGTCGCGGGGGACGCAGACGAGATAAGGGCAGTGGTGTCGAATCTTCTGGATAATGCCGTCAAGTACTCTGACAAGGAAGTAGATGTTTCCATAACCGTGACCGCTCCCGATCAGAAGAACGTAGTAGTGCGCATTGGGGACAAGGGCATAGGGATTCCGGCCGGACAGCTGAAACGTATCTTCCATAGATTTCATCGTGCTCCTGGCCGGTTCATGGCGCGCGTAAAGGGAACGGGCCTGGGACTCTTTATTGTCCAGTCGATTGTCAAGAAACATGGTGGCCGAGTCTTCGCGGAAAGCGAGGGCCCCGGGCTGGGAAGTACTTTTACAATTCAACTTCCGAGGGCCTGACGAATGAGCGCGGTATTGATTGTCGAAGACGAAAGACACTTGGCTGACGGGCTACGCTTCAACCTCGAGGCTGAAGGCTACGACGTCGATACCACCGGTGACGGTGAATCCGCACTCTCCCTTTTGCTTGAAGACCCTCGTCGCTTCGACGCAGTTGTGCTTGACGTGATGCTGCCGGGAAAGAATGGTTTTGAAGTGGCAGCCGAACTACGCGCCGCAGGTCAATTCGTGCCGGTATTGATGCTGACTGCCCGAGGGCGTCCAGAGGACGTCTTGCGTGGCTTTGAATCAGGCGCCGACGACTATCTTCCCAAACCTTTCGACCTCGCGGTCTTGATCGCTCGTATCAACGGTTTGCTGCGACGGCGGGAATGGTTTGATCGGGACTTACAAAGCTCAGCCGGTTTGCCCGCCGCCCTTCAGAAAACTCAAACACCCATCCGCGAAAATGAGCCGTTTACGTTTGGAGATAAGATAATTGATTTTGGAAGACTGGAACTGCGCGCCAGGGGACAGGTTGTCCGACTAACGCTGATGGAAGCGCAGCTCTTGCGTTATTTGATCCAGAACGAAGGCGAAATAGTTTCCCGCAAGGCCATGCTTGAGGATGTTTGGGGCTTGCGCGAGGACACTGACACCAGGGCCATAGACAATTTCATTGTGCGTCTGAGAAAGTACATGGAAGAAGAGCCGGCCAAACCGAAGCACTTGCTGACCGTGAGGGGAGTAGGTTATCGCTTTGTGTCGCACCCCGAGGAAGAATAAGAACTTTGCCCTGGCCCTCGTTGGGGGTCTACCAACGGCAACAATCCCTAAGTACAAAAGGCAGTGTTAGTTTACGCTGTGATAATCGTCGCGCGTACTCCCAGCAGGTCTGAGAAGTCTTTTGCATAAACGACGTCGATCTTGCGGACGCGGCCGATGGTTTCGACCAGTTCCTCGCTGGAGATGAATCCGTTTTCGGTATGGGTCACTGCCCAGTTGGGAATATGAGCAGCGCGTTGCAACAAGTCTTCGACAAATCCCAGATACTGTTGCTTGCTTTGCACCGGTGCGCCCAGCAGCCCGGCTGACAATTGGTGAAAACTGTCCCAAAAATGATCGCCGCCCTCCAGCCACTCCTCGCGCCAGCCAGCCAGAGTGTCCCGCTGTGCTCCAGCCTTGAAGGTAGGAATCGGTAAGCGGAGAAACAACAGATCGGTATGCTGTCGTTCAGCCACGAAAGCGCGCACGTCCAAATTCGAGCACTGATTGCGCAGAGAATTATCGAACGGCAAGGGCAGGGTGGCGGCTAATTGGCGAAAAACCTTGGACAGAGAAAGCGGCTCGCGCAGGTGACGCGTCTCGGCGCCAAATGAGAGAACATAGTCGCCGACCATCATCCCCAGCGTTAGTGTGAGGGCCCGCTTGTATGTCGAGTCCAGGCGTTCGGCGTTGAAGCGTATGTTATCGAACCACCAGGCATCCGTCTCGTTGAACCATCTGGTGATTGATTGATTGTCCCGCCCCTCGCGCGGAACATACGCGTCATCAAGCACCTTGTCCAGATCTTCATCGGAAAGCTGTTCGGAGCGGTTTTCCACGAGGGCCACGAGTTTGGTGTAGGACCAGAGCATTGGATCATTGGCAGCCACGCGAATTTTCCATCGCTTGAGACGTACGCACAGATCGGGTTCGCCACAGAATGGAAGGGCGATCGAACTGAAGTCCAGGTGCCGGAGCACCCCAAGCTCGAATGCGAGCCAGCCATGTGGAAGAACGGTGGAGTTATTAAGAGACACTTTGCTGATCACCCTGCCGCTTGCAGATTACAAATCTCAGATTCGAGAACTCGAACGACGCCGAGGCCAAAGACCAAAGTTTCCAAGCCAACTTCAGCTCATTTCATGAATGAAGAAAACAGATTGAATTCGCGCGCTGCTGGCAACTCTGCGCGTGGCTCATCACCCTCAACCAGGGAAAATGAGTCGAGTTCGACGAGGGGTCCCAGCATAAGCAAAGCATCGACCACCTTTGGATCGAACTCAATACCGGCCCATTCAACGAGGTGTTCGCGCGCCTTCTCCTTGCTCAACGCAGCTCGGAAGGGCCGCGCATCGGTCAGCGCAGCATATGAATCCGCAACTCGCAGGATGCGCGCGGCCAGTGGGATCTCTTCGCGGCGCAAGGCATCCGGGTAGCCCTGCCCATTCCACCATTCGTGATGCCAGCGAATTATCAGTTGGGTGGCCCGATCGCCGCCGCTCCTGGCAGATTCCTGTTCGCCAATCAGCGCATGCCGCTGCAGATCCAAACGCTCGTTCGCACTCAGTGGACCAGACCGCTTAAGATAATCGCGGTCCATTACTAATTCACCGAGATCGTGCAACAACGCTGCAGCCCGCAAGGACTGCAGATCTTTAGGGCCCAGCACGAAGGCTTTGGCGATCTCAGCGGCGAGTGTGGCAATCCGTTCTGCGTGTGCATGCGGATAGAGTTCGACCTCATCAATCTGAGGCGCGATTTTGCGAAACATTTTGCCTTCGAGATTACTGTTGCTGCTCTTGGTCGATGAAGTCATCTTTTCCCTGATTTCAGATTCTCAAGCAGGCTGCGTGCCTGTGAATTCTTTCCGTCGAGTGAGAGAGCGCGCTCCACTTCAGCAATAGCCCGGCGCGGAAATCCCAGGTCACGGTAGAGCTCGGCCAGCATCACCCGATAAGTGGCGTTGTTCGGATCCAATCTCACTGCCGCCTGCAATTCTGTTTCAGCCAGGCGCCGGCTTTCTGGCTGAGAACCAAGTGCTCGCCCGTAGTATGCACGATTTTGCGCTTGATCCGGAGCGAGGCGCGCGGCGGCGGCAAAACAGGCAATTGCGGCGTTGATCTGACCCAACTGCAAAGCAGCCGCTCCCTCCCGGAAGCGTTGTTCGGCCAACGCGTTGTCACTGATCGACCCACCATTGCCCGTTCCCGTCGGCTGCATCGCGCTTTCACTGCCTGGAAACAGTTTACCAGCCTGGGTCAGAGCTGCCAGTTTCACGTCATAGGCGGCCCTTGAATCAGCGTTCGCCAAAATTTCGTATGCTTGTGTAATGCGCGCAAACGCCGCTTCCAGGTGTCGATGCAGTGGAGTGCGGGCCAGCTCATGAAATCGGTCCGGATGGAAGCGTCGGGCCAGCGAGTAGTAGGCTAGCTTTAGATCCCCTGCGGCGGCGGTCGTCGGCACGTTGAGAACTTCGTAGTGACTCTTCGCGCGCGCCAGTTGCTCCAGAAATTCTGTTACTTCCTCCTCGGCGTCGCGCTCAGGCAGTTGGCCGGCGTCAGGCGCCAGACCCTCGGCTGCAGGCTCAGGCGCCTTTTGAGGCGCAGCGGATTTCTCTGCACGCCAGCCGCGGAAAGCTTGAAACCAATTCTCGCGCTCCAACACGCCTGCCAAGGTCAAGCCATAGATAATCCTTCGGGCCGCAGATTCCGGAAAGGCACTGACGCTTAATAATTCCGCAAGTGCGATCGGATCTTCAACTCGCGACACCAGAAATCCCTCGCTGGCTGAAAGCCGCAAGTCGTCAGGGAGGGATTTAGCAGCCGAGATCAGTTCGCCGGGATTGCGAAATCTGCCTTCGATAAATTCCAGATCGATGCGACGCGCGGCATCGAGGAACAATTGCCTAATTGGGATCTGTGCCCGAAGCGATGCCGTAGGTCGGGCCCGTTCGTCAAAACTCCATTCACCTTCCGTCCAAAGCAATAGCACGCGCAGAACATCTGACACCTGTTCGACCAGGATAGCATCCACCGCATTTTGCGTTAACAGCCCCTGCTTGACCAGATTACCAGCCAAATCAAAGTCTGAGGATGAGCCGGGGTTGAGCGGAACGTCTGCCGGGAGGCCGTGTTTCTTGAGGTACTTGATTAGTCGTAGTGCGCGCAGGTTGGCAGCTGCATAAAGTAATTCACCGCCGCGCAGGTAGACGACGGCCCTGGCGCGCTGCCGTTTTACTCGCAGGGCACCCGTCATTTTCTTCTCCAGTATTTCGCTGATGAGTTCCGCGAGTGGATGCTCACTAAGTAGGCCATCCATGCCGGGCAAATCATAACACGAAGTTACGCACCTCAGGACTGTAGTGGGATCATGGTCAACCCGCAGAGGTGGACGGAGAAATGGAAGTTGGAGTCAGCCTGCCGGGCCCGGTCAGCACTTCCTTTGACACAATTTACACGCGCACCCTATATTTGCACCACCCGAACAATTTGCGTTTTGTCCCGCGAAAGGATCACGAGCGGGACCATCAACTCCAGGTTTTCGTCGAGAGGCAGAGGCAGCGGTTCTAAAATGCAGGACGAACAAACGGCGACAGGAGTTAAGCAAAGTAGTGAACCTCCTGAAACCGAAAACAGAATCACGCCAGACCTGAGCGATCGGGAGCATCTGATTCAGGAATTGGGAGAACGGACCGCTGCGCTGGAGGCGGCAAACAAGCAACTACGTCGCATCTCACACTACCGCACGCTTTTTTTGGGTCGCATGTCCCATGAATTACGGACCCCGCTGACCTCGGTGCTTGGCTTCACTGAGATTCTTTTGGATCATGAGCAACTAAGTGAGAACCAACGGCGGTTCTGCAAGAAAATCCAGGATTCGGGGAGGCAACTCCAGTACAGCCTCGACCAACTGGTAGACCTCTCTCGCATTGGAGCCGGCCGTGCCGAGATTTTCTTACAGGAGCTGTCCCTGCGTGACGCGGTCCGGGATTCCTGTGTAGCTGTCGGGAGTCTGGCCAAGCGTCGCCAGGTCAGCATTGATTCGGAATTGTCTTCGGAACTCACCACCATCGTTTCCGATCTGGGCAGGCTGCGGCAAATCCTCTACTGTTTTCTGGCGTGGTGTATCAGCCGCAGTTCTGCCGGCCAAAGCGTTAAAGTGCGCGCCTGGTGGGCCCAACCAGGACGTCTCAGCATCAGCCTCGAAGATGAAGGCCAGCGCATCAGCGACCTTGATCGTGCTTTCGATCCTGAGGAGCAGGCCGGTGCGGTAGAGTTGCCTAATCTGGACGAGCTGGGAGTAATCATTGGTCGCCAGCTGATAGAGATGTTGGGCGGTACCGTCGCCCTCGTAAATAAAGAATCCGGCGGAGCACGGGTCACTATCGAGATACCGGCAACAGGCGAAGGAACATGACGGCCTCCGCAGAGATCGAAATCCGGGAATGCACCACCGTCGCTGAATTCGATGAATGCATTCTTCTGCAAAGGGAAGCTTTTGGTTTGCCGGATCAGGAGCTTTCACCTCGTCGCCACTTAATCGTTTCGCGTCAGGCTGGCGGGTGGACTCTCGGCGCATTCGCCGCAGACCGGATGGTTGGCTTTGTGCATCATCTCGCCGCCGTGCGCGCAGGTGAAATCTTTGGCTACTCGCACATGATGGGTGTCGCCTTGGACTATCAAAACAAAGGGGTCGGCGCAAAATTAAAGTGGGCCCAACGTGCGCGCGCGCTCGCCGAAGGACGCGATTTCATTAAGTGGACCTGGGAACCGATGCGTGCGCGCAACGCCCATTTCAACCTCAACCGGCTGGGCGTCGTGGTCGAAAGTTACTCCCAGAATTTCTATGGCACCGATTATGGCAGCGATTATGCCGGACAATTGCAGGGGGCCCCGGGCATCGACAGCGATCGCTTGTTTGCCAGCTGGTACCTGCGCTCGGAGCGCGTGGGTAAATTGGCGGCGGGTGGGACACCGGCCCTTCCCGGCGCTGTGGCTGGCGTTGTTGGAATTCCTCCAAATTGGCCCGAATTAGTAAACCAGGATCCGGTTACCGCAAAGCACGAACAGTTACGCGTTCGCCAGGAATTCACTCGAGCCCTTGGCGCCGGACTGGTTTGCGCGGGATTTGATCGCGATCCGGCTAACCCGCGCTATCTTTTTTTCGAACGCAATCGCGGCTAAACCTTGCCGACTGGCTCGCCTTAGCCGATCATTCATTCATCCATGAGCTTTACTCGCTTCGATCGTTATGTCGACCGTCACGCCCGGACTTTTGCTGAGCGTCTGCAGATACTTTGTCGCATGCCCTCAGTAGCTGCGCGGGGCACGGGGATGCGCGCCACGGCAGAAGCGGTTGAACAGATGATGCAACGTGTCGGTATCGGCACCCGCAGCTTTCGCATTGGAAACGGCTACCCAATTATTTATGGTGAATGCGGCTCTGGCCCGCATACCTATCTGATTTACGGACACTACGACGTGCAGCCAGTCGGACATCTGACCGATTGGTCAGTCGGTCCTTTCGCCGCCAGCATCCTGGATGGAAAACTCTACGCACGCGGAGCCGCCAACAGCAAAGGCGATCTACTCGCTCGACTGGCTGCGGTTGAGAGCTATCAAAAGACCTTTGGCAAACTGCCAGCCTCCTTTCGTTTCATCGTCGAAGGCGAAGATGGCCTTGCCAGCCCCAGTCTTTATCGTTTTAGCTCCGAACATGCTGAGCTGTTGCAGGCCGAAGGCTGTCTGTGGGACGAAGGTTACCGCGACACGAAAGAGCGCCCGGTTATCAGTCTCGGTTTCAAGGGTATAACGTTCCTGGAACTGCGAGTCCACGGCGCTCGCAGTGATCTGCACTCCAAGTGGGGCACCATCGTTCCCAACCCGGCCTGGCGTCTGGTGCAGGCGCTTTCAACCATTACGTCGCCAAAAGGGGTAATTACAATCGATGGTTTTTCTTCACACCTTGCCCCGGTGACGCCGGATGATTTGGCAGCACTCAAGGCCATTGAATTGGATGAAGAAGGGCTAAAACGCGAATTCCGCATCGCTGGTTGGGTGCGCTCAATGAAAGGCGCAGAGCTCGTCAAGGAACATATTTTTGGTCCAACCTGCACTATCTGCGGCATTCAGACCGGCCATACTGAAGCTGGCCCCAAGACGGTCTTGCCGGGTTCGGCCATGGCCCGGCTGGACTTCCGGCTGGTGCCCGACCTGACGCCTGACCTGGTAGTCAAATTGCTCCGCGATCATTTGCATGTGCGCGGTTTCAAGGACATCGAAGTAATCGAGCTGGGTAGCGCGCCCCTGGCAAAGTCGCCAGCCACTTCCCGAGTGGCCCGCGCGGCGATTGAGTCCGCGCTGGAAGTCTATGGCGTGCCTCCGATCGTTTACCCCATGGATCCCTCGAGTGGTCCCGTTGGCGTGGTGTGCGGAGCATCAGTACCGTCCGCTCCTGTCGCCTCCTTCGGCACCAGCTATGCCGGCTCTAACCCGCACGGTCCGGACGAGCACATTCGGCTGGATGATTTTCTGCAAAGCATCAAATTCATCGGTCGAGTCATCCATCAGTTAGGCGAAGCGAAGACCAAAAGCACTTCCGGTCGTACCAGCGGCGTTCATGAGAAGAGTGCGTTGCGTTCGGGGGGTTGAGATTCTTGCTGTGGGCAGTCGCGGCAGGCTGGTGAGGGTGGTTTCTCTGGGCTGGCATTAGCCAACGCCTTAGGCTTATCCGGAAGAAGGCACACTCGAGGGAAGGTCCCGGAGATGGCAAAGAAGAAATCACTCGAGAAAGACATTGAGGCGTTGCGCGATGAGATTCGACGGCACGACGAACGCTACTATGTCCAGGACGACCCAGAGATTACGGACGTTGAATATGACGGGTTGCTCACCCGCCTCAAAGAAATTGAAGGAAAGCATCCCGAGCTGATCACCCTCGACAGTCCCACACAAAGAGTGGGGGGCCGTCCCGCCGAAGGCTTTACCGAAGTGGTGCACCGGCGGCCGATGCTCTCGCTCGATAACAGCTACAACCTCGAAGAACTGCGGGCCTTTGATGAGCGCTGCCGCAAACTTGCCGACGGTCGTCAATTTGATTACGTTGCCGAGCTAAAGATTGATGGCCTCTCGCTGTCGCTGCATTACGAAGGCGGAGTGCTCGTGCGCGGCCTCACGCGCGGCGATGGCCGCACCGGCGAGGACGTGACCCAGAACGTGCGCACGATTCGCAGCATTCCCTTGAAGGTGCGTCCCCACAAAAAGAGCCCGGGCCAGGAGTTCGAAGTGCGCGGCGAAGCCTATATTCCGCGCAGTGTGTTCGAACAAACCAACGCCGAGCGGGAGCAGGAAGGCGAACCGCGGTTTGCAAATCCACGCAACGCAGCCGCGGGCACGATTCGCCAGCTGGACCCTCAGAAAGTAGCCGCGCGCAAACTGGACATGTTTGCTTACGATCTGCTGGCCGGAGAGCGAAAGCCATTTGCGACGCACTGGGAAGCGCTTGACTGGTTGCAGGCCGCCGGATTTCATGTGAATCCTGAGCGGGTGCTTTGTCCCTCAATCGAAGCGGTGGTCGAGTTTTGTAACCAAATGGAATCGCGGCGTGACGAACTCGGTTACGAGATTGATGGCGTAGTGGTTAAGGTAAATTCCACTTCGCTCCAGGATGAATTTGGCACGACGCAAAAAGCGCCGCGCTGGGCCATCGCCTACAAGTATCCGGCCCGCCAGGCGACGACTCAGGTGCTCGACATTCAGGCGCAGGTCGGGCGCACCGGCGCATTGACCCCGGTCGCGCATCTCGAACCGGTTTTTCTGGCCGGCAGCACCGTAGCGCGGGCCACGCTGCACAACGAAGATGAGATCAAGCGTTTGGGACTGCTAATCGGCGATTGGGTGCAAATTGAAAAGAGCGGTGAGGTCATTCCCAAGGTGCTGAAAGTGGTGGAGTCGCGCCGCACGGGCAATGAAAAGCCCTGGCGCCTGCCGAAGAAATGTCCTGTTTGTGGCGGCGTGATTTCGCGCCCGGAAGGCGAAGTGGTTTCGCGTTGTGTTTCGGCGGATTGTCCGGCGCAATTGAAAGGTGCGCTGATCCATTTTTCCTCGCGGCGGGCGATGCGCATCGAGGGTCTCGGGTATTCGCTGGTGGACCAACTGGTGGAGAAGAAACTGGTGCGCGATGTCGGGGGTCTTTACAAATTGAGTCTCCAGGATCTGGTCAACCTCGAGCGCATGGCAAAGAAATCGGCCACGAATCTGCTGGGGCAAATTGAAGCCAGCAAATCACGTTCGCTCGCAAATCTGATCTATGCCCTTGGGATTCGACACGTCGGCGACCGGACCGCAGGCATTCTCGCGCAGCAGTTTGGTTCACTGGCAGCGCTGGCCAAGGCAACGGTTCAGGAGTTGGATGACATTCACGAGATTGGTTTGACGGTAGCGGAAAGTGTGCATGATTGGTTTGCGGACGAAGGGAATATTGAATTATGCGAGCGACTGCGGAGCGCGGGCGTGTGCACAGAGATGGAGCGCAAGAGCGGCGGCGTTGTGGATGGCAAGTTTGCCGGCAAACAATTTGTGCTGACCGGAACCCTGCCTGGCCTCACTCGCGATGAGGCGCGAGCGTTGATTGAATCGCGCGGGGGCCGCGTAACTTCCTCAGTAAGTAAGAAAACAGACTATGTGGTGGCCGGCGCAGAGGCTGGTTCGAAGCTCGACAAGGCCCAGGAACTGGGCCTGGCGGTGATCGACGAGGAGGAACTGCGATCGCTTATCTCAGGCGCTTAAGTACCGGCTTTCTCCGGGCCTTTTGTTTCTTAATGCGCCTCTTCCGAAAACGGCAAAAGCCCGACTGAAGCCGGCACGCTAAGCGCGTGTAACTAACAGTCAAATCAGCTGCTGGTGTAGACTCAGGGACATCATTCAGTAAATCAGAAATGGGAGAAACGATGTCTGGAACAGAACCAAATAAGAAACTCGAATTGCTTTACACCCTTTATTGTGACGATGTGCGGCTGGAGGCGGGCAACAAGCTCTCGTTCATGGGGGTTTTTCAAAACATCATGGTTCAGCAACTGCCGGTTTCCCTGATCAAGTTTGCCGTCGTCAATCACTGGCGCGGCGAGGGCGTACACCTTTCCGAAGTACGCATCCTGAGTCCCGATCGCGCTACCCCGGTGGTTGTCTCGCAGCCGACTCGTTTTGAAATGGCGCCCGGCGGTTTCGCGGATAATATCAGCTTCTTTGTAAACGTCACCTTCCCGGTACCTGGTCAATACTTCGTGCAAACCCTGATTGACTCAAACCTCTTTGACGAGCAAATCCTGACTATCACCGATGGCCGCGAGCAAGCCACTGAAAACACATCCGAGGCTGTGAACTAGAGCGGACGCTGTAGCGGAGCCTGCTAGCGCGCGAAAAAAGAGGCAGTAGGTCTGACCTACTGCCTCCTGCTAAAGCTCCCCTTAGGCAGGGAAGCAAGCCAAGGCCCCCCGGTTTATGGGAA
Organism: Pyrinomonadaceae bacterium; assembly: GCA_036726305.1. Classification (GTDB taxonomy): domain Bacteria; phylum Acidobacteriota; class Blastocatellia; order Pyrinomonadales; family Pyrinomonadaceae; genus JAOAPY01. Next base: position 24,117 of record DAIMCP010000036.1, read on the forward strand.
GTCCACCACGACCCTCGGATTGAAATCACAGGTAGTGACATCAAATCCCTGCGTCAGGCTCCTGCGCCTGCCGTTGACGATCGCGGTAACGGTGACCTGGTATGAGCCTGGCAGTAGTTGGATCGGGTTAGATACGGTGCCGTACTCCCGATGATATTGGAACGCCGCGCAGGGGCTGGCCGGCGTCACCGTTTGCAGTGTCAGGTTCATGGCGTTATCGACGGTGTCCAGTTTGGGTCTGTTGCGGTTGCCGGTTATTCGCTGTAGATGAATCTTCTCGACGTTCGCCAGCGGCACCCCACTTGCCGTCGCCAGCACGCGTGCACCCGTGTTGACGCCTTCACCACACAGATTACGAGTAACCATCGTCGTCAGGTTCAGGAACGGATCGGACACGTAAGTCACCGACAGCGATCCTAATCTGTCGCGGTCGATCACGGTCGGCGAAAAGACGGTCATGAGCGCGCCGTCGCCGACAGTATGTCCGGGTTGGAGGTTAATCGGTAACGAAGGCAATGCCGAAAGTCCATAGTCGGCGCTGTCTCCGCCCGGGCCAGTCTGAATGTTAGTGATGGTTACCGGACAGATGCCCTTGTTAAGAATTGGGAAGGGCAGCAATGTGCTGCACATGCCCAGACTCTGTATGACCTCGGGTGGAAACGCCTGGTCGGGCGCTACATCGATGGAAGCAAGTGGTGTGTTGGCTTTGAGCACCAGCACCACCGGGTTCTCGTCCGGGTCGTCGCTGTTGATAGTTAGATTGCACATCTTCGGGCCGACCGAAGTTGGCGTGAAGCGGACGATGAGCGGGATGCAGAAGTCGTGACTCACCGTCGTCGGGAATGGATTGTTGACGATGGTAAAATCGGGACAGTTGATCGTCGCGCTGGTTACGTGCAGGTCACACGCTCCCACGTTGCATACGGAAATCGTTTTCTCTGACTGGACCCCGGCACAGACATCGTTGAAGTCGGTGGAGCCGGTGACGTTAATGTCGCCCGGATCCGAATGACCTGAGACAGCCACGATCTTATTAGGCGTGTCCGGATCGTTGCTGCTGATCGTGATGTTGGCCGCCTTCGCGCCGATGCTGGTCGGTTGGAAACGGAGTGGCACCTGGACTGAAGTGCCGCCCTGCACGACGATTGGGAAATTCACCGTCTGCGCCGTCTTGAATTCAGCCGAACTTGAAGTAATGTTACTAATCGAGAGGTCGCAACCGCCTGTGTTGCTAATGGTCAGGTCAAGGTCTCGGAACGAGCCGCCGCACACCTGCCCGAAGTCGCCGCTGTCAGCGATGCTCGTGCTGATGTTCTGCTGTGTGCCCGTGCCGGTGGCTTGGACCGCAACCGACGGGAGCGCGGGATCGTTACTCTGAATAGTCAGGGTAGCAGTCTTCGCCCCGGTGCTGGTTGGCGTGAACCTGGCCTGGAACGGGAAGCAGAAGTCCTTGCTGATGACGACGGGATAGCCTTGTGTCGGCGTCGTCACGGTAAACTGTGCGTTGTTCGAGTTGACGGCGTTCACTTCGAGGTTGGCGTTGCCCGTATTGCAGACGTTCAAGGTCTGGGTGGCGGTAGCGCCAACGCAGACGTCGCCAAAGGCGATGCTGCCCGGTACTTGCACCTGGGGTACATTGCCGACGAGGCTCACGAGAGTGAAGATATCAATCGAGGTCGACGGGGGCATCACGGAAGGCGGCGAAGTTGCCGAGGCCCACGCCGCAAAGAGGCGGCCGGCCGTGCAGGCGTTACCGTTGTAATCGCCATACTTTGGGCAGCCACCGCCAATGTTCCGGCAGGTTTCACCGCCGGAGCAGGTGTCCGGGCTAAAGTCGCAGCGCGCGGCTGAGCCAACGCAGTTGCCGTTGGCATCCAGGGACGAGCAGCAGAAGCCCGCGAGCTGCGGTTGCACGGAGCATTGCTCGGAACTGTCCGTGCCGCGAGTGCCGCAAGGCCAGCCGGAGGCGCACCACGGGTCGCTGACTTCCGTGAGCCGCAGCTCAGTGCCGACGACCAGGTTACCGGAGCCGTCAAGACGCGCTCGGCCGGCGTAGTAATCAGTCAGATCGTTGTTTGTCGAGGGCGCGGCGCGGCGGTCATACCAGGTGACGAAGGCCTCGCCACCAGTCGTGCAGACCCATGGCATGATGCGTTTGCCGGGGACGCTGGGGTTTAGCTGGACGACACGTCCAGCGGGCCAGGTGAGCCCGCCATCGATCGAATCACGCAGGATCACGTTATCGTTCGTGGCGCTGCCGCCGTTTCTCGCATAAGCGAAATAGACGTGGTTCGGGTTCGTATCGTCCACGGCGACTGTCTGGCTCGAAGGATTCTGATCACAGCGGTCGTGCCCCGGAAACGGGCAGGTGATGGGATTGCGCACTGTCACGGCGACAGGGAAACCCGCCTGCGGGTTCAACCCGGTTCGGCACGAGCTGTACTTATGCAGCATATAGTTGCCGCCGTCCAGATAGACCACATAGACGAAGCCGTCCTGGCCTACTCCGATTCGCGGGAACGAATCCGTGCCCACCGTGATCGGCGCAGTCCAGTTCGCGCCGCTATCCTGAGTACAGACTAGCGCCGGATCCTGGTCGGTCGCGTCAAAGTTACGCCACGTCACATAGACCTGATCGCCGCCGCCACTCCCGGCGTTCACCCGGTCGGCTGCGATGTGCTCCTGGTCGGGGAAACACGCGTCGGCCAGCGGGGGCGCAGGTGCTTGTGTCTGATTGGGGCATTGATTGGCATTAAAGATTGTCGGGAAGGTCTGTCCATTGTTGGTCGAGCGGGCCACGCCGCTACAGGTATAGCCTGCCGGGTGGGCCATGTCCGGCGGCAGACAACCGCCACGGATGCCCGCGTAGTAGAAGTTCCCCGCCTGCCCCCAGGCCAGCGAGGGATCGCCGCCGCTGAAGTTGATCAGGCCGTTGAACGGGAAGGTCTGTCCGCCGTCGTTCGAGGTGCGAAAGGCGCTCTGTTGCCCGACGACAATGTTTTGCCCATTGGGTGACACAGCGATCTCGAGTTCGCCGTTACGCCCGGTGATGATGCGCCGAGTAAGACCGGGCGGCGGCAACTCCGGTTCTTGCTTGAGCGGTAGGACGACGCCCTTACCCCCGGCGCTGGTGGCGGGAGCCCCGCTTGCTGGTGTCGAGGGTACGGCACGAGCAGATGCAGTCTGGGCGGGCACGTCGGCCGAGGGACTGTTAGGGCGCTCTTTAAGCTGGCGCAACTCTCGCTTTGCTTGTTCCACATTCGCCTTGAGCGCGAAGATTGGGCTGCGGCTGATGGCTTCGGCTTTGTCGATCAGCTCGGAGTTCGCATTTGAAGGCAGCGCAGCTTCAAGTCGCATCAGTAGATCACCCGCAGCCACGGCCGTCGTAATCCGCAACATCTTCCTGTCTGAAAATTGCGGGCGGCGGAACTCATCCTGCCCGGGTTCGGGGCGCTCCTCGATGCGCCGGTATTGAATGGCGGGCCAGCCCCCCACGATCAGGTAGGCCGTTTCGGGAGCACCGATGCCGATGCGAATTTCTTCGAGCCGGCGCAGTGCTTCTTCGTGGTTGCGCCGGTCTTCCGTAGTAATTTTGATTTTAGAGGTAAGTGTCTTACTGGCTGACTGCCCGGCGGGCACGTCAATAAGTTCGTCCTGGTTGGCGAACCGCTTCGGTCCGACTGACCAGTCATCGGGATACTTCACCGTAATGCCCTTCCGAGGAATTTGGAGCATTTTAGTGAGGGTTTGCTGGGGATTACCTGCCGCCGAGCGCTCAGGTCGGGCGCTGGGAGTGAATTTGCCAGGGAGGTCTGGTGCCGACAAGTTAGCCACACGTACTGCTGTTGATTTTTGCGATTTCGGACTCGCTGCTTTATTTTTTTCGGCAGCGGTCTGCGAAACCGCGAACAGCAGAAGGCCGACTGGTACGACCAGGGAAAGAAGTAGTAAACGTCGCATTTGGGCAACCTCCTTATGTTGGGTAGAGTTACATTCTATTTTTGCGGGTTGGCGTCTATGGTGTTTGAACCCTGCTTGTTCCCCCCTTTGTTTGTCCGAAGTTGAGTTGTTAGCTGGCTGTGCAGCCAGGAGAAAAATCCCGGCCCAGGCTGGTCCATCCGTTCTATTGTCCTCCGGCAAGAATACCGTCCAAGACCTCTTTGAAAGTGGGGTAGGGCGGCGCGCCTCTAAGCACGCGAATGACTTTGAGTTTGGAGCTGTTTGGCAGGATCTGGCCGACGAAGAAGGTTGGCGTGCCGTTTACGCCAAGGCCTGCCGCTTCTTTGATGCCTTTGCGGATGGGCTCAGTGTATTTGCTGCTCTCGAGACATTGCTGAAAAGAGGCCGGATTCAGGCCCATGGACTCTGCGTGGCTCGTCAGGTCTTTGGCAGTGACCGCGCTCGAGTTGGCGAAAAGTCGATCGTGCATTTCCCAGTACTTTCCCTGCTCACCCGCACAGGCTGCGGCCTCCGAAGCTAGCAGGGCGTAAGGGTGCAGCGATTCGAGCGGAAAATCGCGGTAGACGTACTTAATCTTGCCTGTGTTGATGTAATCCCGTTCGATCAAAGGCAGAGTATCGCGCACAAACCGGAGGCAGAACGGACACTGATAGTCAGAGAATTCGACTAAAGTGAACCGAGCATTTTCGTTTCCCCTGGAGGGGGCGCCTGCGGTATCGATTATTAATTCTCGCGGTGGTGTATCTGAATTAGCAGTCGGTCGAGCGGCAAGGAACTTCTTAATTTCAAGTAACTCTTTCAATATTTCTGTCTGAACTGTCTTCAGGGATTCAATTTCTCGCTTAATCTCCTTTAGGTCATTTGCGGGCTCTTGTTGCCCCCGAACCGCAATCGGGAGAAAGAGCGGCGCCATCAATAACAACCCGGACACAAAGTTTCTTGACCAGCACATACTAGTTCCTGTCCCGAAGGATTACAGGAAGAGCGGGGCGATAGATAGCCTCGTGGAGTGTTCGCTCCCGGTGGAAAAAGGTCTCTGCATAGGGAAATTGGTAGTTACTTTTGCCAGCACTGTATACCCGGCGAAGTGGGGAAGTCAACCAAAAATTTAGGGGCGTTTTACTGCTCGCTGGCAGGAAAACCCCTTAGAGAATCTGCTTGTCTATTGGATCCTGCTGACAGTCAACGTCGGGCTTATTCACTGCCATAGCTGATTTCCATATGCCGGATGCGGTAGCCGGCGGCGATTAGTACCAGCAGCGTTACGATGAGCAGGCCGGGGATTGCGATCCAGGCTGGCGTGGGTTCGGCAACGACGGCAAATGGACCTTCGGAAACGGGAATGGGCACGAGCGAGTTAAGGTAATGAATGACGCTGATTTTCTTCAGTAGTGGTGGCAGGAGAAAATTGATGAACTCCCAGGCATAAATTACCAGTGCCGGAATGATTGGATTGCGAAAGAACAGTCCGATAAACAGAAAGAACGCTCCATATCCGATGCAGGCCAGCAGGGTCACGCCAGCGTAGGTGAGCAATTGACCCAAGCCTGGTCCATCAAAAAAGAAGCGGCTACTCTCCGCATAAAAATTTGGAAAGTAAAGCAGGACCATGGAGACGACTGTGGCACCGACAAACAGCACCGACGAGGCGACGACGCCCGCAAGGTATTTACCCACCACCAGCACTTCCCGGCGCAAGGGCGCCAGAAAATAATAGTGCAGGCTGCGATCGACCAGTTCGCCGCGGAACAGGTTCATGAAGATCCAGGCACAGCCAAAGAAAACAACCGTGCGCAAGATCATCAGGGCGTAAATCCAGGCGAAGATCATGCTTAAATTGGCAAAATTATTTGTTGGAGATCCCACCAGGGCCAGCAGGCCCAACATCGAAACCGGTAACAGGGCGAGCAGGTAAATCAGGATGGCGCGTTTACCGAAAAAGTTCTTCCGCGTCTCGAGGCTGAAGATGGCCCGAACCTGCTTTAGCCAAAGCGCCCAGGGAAGGGAAGGCTTGCCGAGCTTGTTGGGGACGGTGTTGACAGTTGAACTCATGGGCTTTCTCTTAGTTCCAGCGGGACCCTTTCCTAATCTGGGCAATCGGTTTCATACGGAGCTGGGCCTTTGGGTTATCAATACAGCGAATGTCTGAGCCGCATCGTGCGCGTGGTTGACGTGGCATTTGTTAAGCGCCGCCACCGTCTGTACCGATCAGATACTGATAGACGGCATTCATGTCGTCGTCGACTGGCGCGATAGATTCGATATTCACCTCGCCGTTGGCCACGATGCGGTTGAGCAACAAGTAAAACTCGTCAGCCTGCCGGGTCCTCACAAACAGTCCGCCGTTGTCCTCATGTATGCGCGCTTCGACGACATGGTCCGCTGCGAAAACAAGGGCCGCCAGCTTACCGGGTTGGTCGCAGCGAATCAGGATCTGTATCGGATGCTCCTCCATTTCGTCCCGCACTCCATGGATCTGTCCTTCGGCCACCACGTAGCCGTTGTTTACCAGCACCACAAAGTCGGACATCATGTCGACTTCGTGCAGGATGTGACTGGAAATTATCAGGTGCATTCCTTCCGCCGCCAGGCTGCGAAACAAGGCAATCGTTTCGGCGCGCACCATCGGGTCAAGGCCGTTCAAAGGTTCGTCGAGAATCAGGACTGAAGGGCGATGAGCGAGAGACTGGGCCAGGCGAATCCGCTGGCGCATCCCCTTGCTGTAGGCCGCCACCTTGCGATCTGCCGCATCGAGCAGACTGACCCTCTCCAGGGCCAAGGTCGTTAACATGTCAGCTTGCTTATGATCAATACCCTGAACCAGCAAGTATGACCTGATAAATTCACGGCCCGTCAGTCCGCGCGGAAAAGAATCGAATTGTGTGCAGTAACCGACCTTGCCAAACAATTCTTCTGGTTGATCGGTCGGCGTACCGAGGATACTGATTGAACCGCGCGTTGGTTGCAGCAGTCCGGTCATCAGATTCATCAGGGTTGATTTGCCGGCGCCGTTTGGTCCAACGAGACTGGTGATGCCTGCGGCTATCCGCAGATTGACGCGATTGACACCGAGAATCTCTCCATAGAATTTGGAGACATCGTCAAAAATGATTAGGTTGGAATTGCGAGAGGAATTTCGAATTGCGGATTGCGAATTGCGAATTTCTTCTGGCCCAACTTCGACTTTTTCTTCCGGCTTATTCATAGGCTTTTAACTAAGTCTTGCTCAACGCTGGTAACACGAAATCCGCAATCCGCAAGCCGCAATCCGCAATTCCGCTCGCAATTCGCAATTCTTTAACTCACCACCTCGTAGGCTTTCACCCGGCGCGACAAGATCGCCAGGCAGATGGCACAGATTAGGAAAAGCACAAACCAGGAGCACCATAACGGTGGCTCATTCGAGATCCTTTCGCCTGAAAAACTAATTTGCCGAGTGGCTGGTTCAAAGGTGCCGAACAGCCCTGCGGTCACGCTGTCCCGCAGGGCATTGATGCTGATGATGTGACCCCAGCGCGTGGCGAACATCTGGTTGATCACTTCACCGAACACCGACGGGATCAGGTAAAGAGCCAGCAAGGCGGCGCTCGCGGCCATGCGCCATTTGACCAGCGCCGAGATTGTCTGCGACAGCAGAGTCAGCAGCAGTATCCACATAATGCTGCTGAAAAAGATCGCATTCGCCAGCCATAAATTGTCGGCGAACCAACTGAAGCCTTCCAGGTAAGCCTCAAACAGGAAAAGAACCAACCCGGGAATCCAGGTGATGGTGGAAAGCAGGAACAGGACCACGCTCATTTTGCCGAAGACGTATTCTGCGCGCGAAAACGGACGGCAGAGGTAAAGGGGCAGCGCGTTGTTTCGCAAGTCACGAGCAACGAGGGGCGGTCCAATTAGTAAGGTCACCAGAAATGCGAGGCCGCCCTGAATCCCGCCAAAGGTTTGAAAGAACGTCGCATCAATGGGGAGCAACTGTCGAATGTCAAATTTCAGAATGGCGAGCGCATTCACGTTGTGACGCAGGTAAATCAGGATGGCTTCAACCAGCAAAGGTAAGAAGCAGGCGACAAAAAAAGCGATGAACAGCTTTGACCTAAGTATGTCGCGATAGGCATGGCGGGGAATGACTAAAAAGCGACTCCATTCCGGGGTCAGGGGACCGGCATAGCGCCTGTAGTTATGTTCAAATACCGCCATGGCCGTTCTCCATTGCTTTTAGGAAGATGTCTTCAAGTGAGTCGCGTTTGAAATTCAACCGGCGGATTTGCACCTCGTGGACGGCGGCAATCCGGTAGAGATCCCTTATTTCGGCCCCTTCCTGCAATACCAGCTTGACGCGGTGATCGGTAGTGACGGCATATTCGCAGCCGAGTGCGGCGACTGCTTGGATAAACGCAGCCTGGTTGCCTCGTGTTTCCAATACCAAAAACTTCCGATTCGCTTTGCGCTCCGCCTCGAGATTGCAATAAGTGGCGATACGTCCGTCTTTGAGAATGAGAATTTCTTCACAGCACTCTTCAACATCGCGAAGGAGGTGAGAAGAAATCACAATGTTGGCCTCGCCACTGTCGCGAATCTCGCGAATCAACCTGATCATGCGGAGGCGGGCCGGTGGATCAAGCCCGTTGGTTGGCTCGTCGAGAAAGATTAGCTTCGGGCCGTGCACGATGGCCTGCGCCAGTTTGGCCAGTTGCTTCATTCCCAGTGAATAGGTTTCCAGATTGCGATAACGCGCTTCGCCGAGGCCCACATAAAACAGGGCCTCATGGGCGCGTTCCAACGCGGCCTCGCTCGGGATGCCCGACAGCTCAGCCATCAAGCGCACGAAATGTACGCACGACATCTTCGCGATATAAGCATCGCGTTCGGGCATATAGCCGATGATCGATCGGATCTCTTTCGTCTCGTTGACTATGTCCCGGCCGAAGATACGGGCCGTACCGGCAGAAGGTGGGTGAAAGCCGAGCAGCGTATGAATCAGAGTGGTCTTGCCGGCGCCGTTGGGACCAAGCAGGCCGATGGCCCGGCCGCGCAACTGGCCGCTCAAGCTCTGGAGAATTTGCCGGCGACCGAAGCGAACACTCAAGCCATCGAGTTCAATGACCGGCGCGCCGCCGACAGTCTGCGCAGCCATCTGCTGATCGTTTTCCAGGGCAGCTGCCATGTGATGAGTCTTGACGTTGTTTCCGAATTTACGAGTCTTGTTCTCTGTCCTGGTTCTGAGCCCCGGCCACACGCATAATCTCTTGCTGCTCAACTGCGCTGGTCATCTTCACTTCGCTTTGCCGGGGAACCGGCTCCGGGAAAACAACTGTAACGAACGACGTGCTCCGGGACGGTCATCTTTATACGCCTCTGCCCGCATAGTTCCAAACGAACTCGCCTAGATGGTAACGCTTGAATGGGCGCTAGAGTTCTGCAAATGGGGAGCAAAGTGATGGAGGTATTGATGAGGGTACCGGGCCGGCGACAAAAAACGAGAAACGAAGTGATGACAGGGTAACAATTTTCGGACTGCCACCCTTGTTGACACTGAAGATGAGGGTGGGGTGTAGGATTTCTCTGCAAGCTATCCTACACCCCAACTATCTGTGGCCTTACTGGCCCCGCATTCCGCGCATCAGGACATGCTGCATTTCCAAAGCATTCGGCATTCCCAACAACGTCGCCGGGCTTAAGCCAAATGGGCCACCTTCAGTATTGGCGGCAAAGGTGATCGCATCACCCTGTGCATATGCGTAGGCCAGGGTCGGCGGCAGGTCGGTAGCCATCTGCTTGATTGCCTGCTGTTGTTCCTGCGGTAGATGATTTGCCGAGTTTGCAATCCGGTCCGCAAAGGGCTGCACCAGCGGTCCCAGATTGTGATAGAAGACCGCCGAGAAGTTAGCATTCCCGTCGACCGGCAGACCGGCAGTAAACCTGGGAGAGCGCACCAGGGTGTATCCGCCTTCCTGCGTACGAACTGCCCGCTCAACCAGCGCCCGTGTCGGACCAATAATCATGTATCCGTTGACATAGGTGTAATTTACTTCGACGCCAAAGTCGGTTGACTTCAAAGTATAGTAGGGCCGGCCACCGAGTTCGCCCTGATCCCAGGCCAGCCCAGCCTTGCCGTGGGTGGCAGCCTCTTTATTGATCTCCACAACCGCATGCTCGAGTGTCTGCTGCAGATGCTGGCTGTCATTTACTTCAAAGATCATCTTCCAGGATGGTGTCGGCAGAATTGGACCATCGATCGCGAAAGCAAACTCGCCGCCCAGGGGGGCCGCAAAGTCTTTGCGAATATCCAATCCATGATCGGCCTGCAACCGATCAAGATTCTGGCGCAGTCCGGGTGACACTGTTTCAAGCACCCCCAGGAGGTCGTCGACCATCGCCACTGGGTTCTTCACGGCAAACCCGGCTACTACGTTGGCGTCCGGGGATACGTATTCAAGTGAACCCATTGGCCCGGGCGCTGCCAGCCAGGAGGGAATGCCGCGCTGGGCCTCAGTAAAGGAAAGCGAAGCTCGCGTGTGGGTTTTGCCGGCGCTCCGGTTTTGATCGAGCACGAAATACTTCAGATTGAAAATGCCGAGCTGCTGCAGGGCCGCTTCATGCTTGGACGCATCGGGTCCTTTCACTCGCATAGCCCTCGTCTGTGCCAGTACTGATTCAAGATTGGCAGCTACTACCAGACCGGCGCCTTCCTGATAAATTTGCGCAATCCGGGCGTAGAAAGGAGTACTGGTAAAACCGCTCGAGCCGCCCCTTTGGCTTACCCCGGCCAGGACCTGCAATTCCTGCAAACGCGGACTGGCGGCAAAAAGGTCGTTCGAGATCCACACGTAAAGCCTGTTTTTCTGCGGGGCCGAGTCTGGGCCGGGCTCGGTAGCGGTCAGGGGATTATCGACGAATTGAATCTGCGGCTTATCTTTCGCTCCGCCTGCATACTTTGCCAGTTGTTGCTCAACGAACTGGCGGAAGCCGGCCGCATTTTTTAGCTCAGCCAATACCAGCGGCGAGACAGGTTCACCTTTTTCGTCCATGCCGACTGAAACGGCAACCTCATCACCCAAATACTCGCCAACCTCACGAACCGTTTCCATGACCTGGTCCATATTGGGCCCACGATGGGAACGCTTCTTCTCCCACCACTCGCGCAAGGCCGGATTTTGATTGATGCGCTCCTGCATGATGCGATGGGACTCAGTCAGAGTAGTGGTCAGATTCGGCAGTGCGGCATAGAAAACTGTGTTTTCAGGCATCAGGTCGAGCAAACGCGTCGAATTGCGCACGCCAGGCTCTGACACTTTATTCAATTCTGTTTTCAGCGCATTCAGGCCGGCCAGCGCTTGCGCATAGCGAGAAGCGTTGCGACTCCAGGCAACTTCGCTCGCAATGGCCACTTTGCCGATGCTGGCATTGGTAGTGGCCTGTTCACCCGCCCGAATCAGGCGTTCATTTCCGGCCTGATCCAGGTGAACGTCACCTTCAATCACCGAGACGCGAGCACCCTTGGTGCCGTTGTTCACGGCAAAGACAGTGCCCGTTACAGAGATGTGCGCATCACCTGTTTCGACGAACAGGCGTGGCTCGCGTTGCTTTGCCGCTGACACAATGATGCTGCCGCGATTCAGATGAATTGTAGTTCCGAGACCGTTATTGCTGAGTGAGAATTCCGAACGATCACTAACTTCGATGACTGACCCGTCCCCCAAGCGGACAAAGGCGTGGGCGTCCTTTGCAGTGCGGATGGTTTCACCCTTTCGCAGGCTAGCCCCCGTGGCCACCGGCACGCTTTTCGTATCGTCGATTTGGTAGATTTGACCCTCTGCGGCCTGCACCGTTGCTTCGAACTTACCGCCAAATGGCGAAATGCGCTGGAGTAAAGGTATTGCCAGGAGCGTGAATCCGATCACGATGGCCGCAGCGATGCCCCAGCGCCTGACTACCGGTGAAATGCTGAAGCCGCGTTTTTGCGGTGCTGCCTTGACTCGCACGACCCCGCGTGTACGGGCTTCCTTCATCGCCCGGCGACAGGGAATACACTCATGTGTGTGATCTACCAGCAGCAGCGAGCGTGCTTCTGAAAGCGACCCGTGCAAATACGCGGGAATCAGTGATTGAAAATCGTTACAACTTTCAATGTGCTCAGCGGCCCCCACCGCTGGGAATGACGCCTGCCCCTCAGCCGCCAGACGCGCCCAAACACGTCCCGCAGCCTGTTCTGTCAGCGCCGGTTCAATCGCCTCATTGCGAATCTCGGCGGTCACTTTGTCGAGAATGTGGTCGAGTTCTTTATTGCTTTTCATAATGCCCTCATTTTTTTTGCGCAGATTCCTGGTTCCGCGTGTTCGTTTTCTGATGCAGTGCCTTCAAAGAAAGATGACGAAACGGTCTGTGCTACTCCTGATGTTGCTTTAGATAATGGCCAATTTCTTTTCGCAGTTTGGTGCGGGCCCGGTGCAGTACCACCCCAACCACCATCTGCGAAGTGCTCAGCAAGCGCGCGATTTCGCGATTGTCATAACCCTCGTAATAGCGCAACACGAACATTTCCGCGGCTGTCGCTCCGAGCCGGCCCACAGCCTGCCTGACCAACGTTTGTAATTCTCGATCTGCGTGCTGCGTCTCCGGATTACCTGACCTGACAGCCATTAACTCTGCCGGCATTTCCTCGAGACCGACAGTCCTCGTCCGTTGCCGAACGCGAATCAGATCAAGCGAAGCATTAATCGCCGCGCGAGAAAGGTAAGCCTGGGGACTCTCAGCAAGGTCATAGCTCTCGTGGCTCTTGACTAATCTAAGGAAAACGGTTTGCAGCACGTCTTCTGCGTCGGCAGCGCTGCCGGTAATGCGGTAAGCTGCACGGAACAGGTTCTGGTGATGCTCGCGAAAAAGCAGTTCCAACTCACCATTGGGTTCACTGGCTCCGCTGGGGACGGCTCGTAATGACTTAGCGGCTGACTGCACGGGAGTCTCCTTTTCGTTCTCTCCGCTCATTAAACGAGCCTCCGGCAGGGTTTATTAACAGTAACCCGGATCTTCTCGCATTTTGACCGTGCGGCAGCGGTGATGCAAACCCGCCGGAACCGGCCCAGGTATTGCCGGCATGCTCAATGAGATTTTAAGCGCTGTGTGGCAGCAGGGTCTCAAACCCAAGCTCTGAGTTCATTTCCGCTGACCGTTCGCTGCTTTCAGTAGCGCGAGGTGCTTACGGGCTTCCAGGGCTTCACCACTCTCGGGATAATGCCTAACAATCTCACGCCAGGCGGCGCCCTGATAGTGAAAAGTCCTGGTGGTGGGATCGAAATTGAATCTGATACCCTGGCGATTGTAGCGATCCAGCCCGACAAAATTCAGGAAGTAGGAAAACTCCGGCGCGCCCCCGGCAGTCATTTCGTCCCGGTTGAGACGACGGCCGGCCTCCCGTGAGAGTTTTGCCGCGGCTTTCTCAGCCTCCCGGGCGTAAAGCAGCAGCACCGCCGGACGCAACGGCGAGCGGGGAAATGTATCGAGAAAGATCCGTGCCCGCGCGATCAGGTCAAAATCTTCGGAGCCGCGCAGCAATTGCAGTAAACGGTCGTCATCAGCCGCGTGCGAGGGCGCAACCACAGCGCCTGCCTGGATCCAGCCGCGTCTTCGGCGGCTCACTTTGACATTGTAGAACGTCAGACCATTTGATGTCCGTTGCGTTGCGATGATGGCCACGTATCGCCCCCGGCTCAGCCTCTGCTCCAGACGTGCCGCGGGATTCGGCGCCGCGCGCAACGCTGAGAGCCGCTCGTCAACGACGACAGCCGCACGTCCGCCACCGGGAATGCGCCGTTCTTGCGCTGCCAGCGGCGGCGGCGAAATGACCACGAGTAGAATTGCGGCCGCCAAAATCCTGAGTGTGTTCCCTTTTGATAGACAACTCCGCATCGCCTTGCCTCCTAAGCAAAGTTAAGGACGACCCGGCCGTCGGGCGGACTTAAACCGCGCGGCGACGAGTCGTGGTTGCGGTGGTTCTGGTGGCTGCGGTGGTGAGCTTTATCCGGGCGTCGGCAGCCATGAGGCGTTGCTGCAATCCCGCATGATGAAAGTGGCAGATCGCGACGGCGAGCGCGTCCGCGGCGTCGTGTGGCTCAGGAATGCTCTTCAGGGACAACAGCACCCGCACCATCTCCTGTACCTGGTGCTTTTCCGCGTTTCCGTAGCCAACTACAGTTTGCTTGATCAGTCGCGGTGAGTATTCGTGAATCTCAATGGCTGCCCGCGCGGCGGCCAGCAAAGCAACACCGCGCACCTGGCCCAGTTTCAAGGTGACCTTGACGTTAGTTTTCAAAAATCCGTCTTCGATGGCGCAGGCGTCCGGTTGATGACGTTGCAGCAACTCCTCTATGCCGTTGCTGATTTTTAAGAGGCGCAGGCAAAACTTCTCGCTGGCTGAAGTTTTAATGGTTCCATAGGCGACCGCGCGATAGCGCCGGCCGTCGCCTTCCACCAGGCCCCAGCCGGTCGTGTCGCTCCCGGGATCGATTCCTAATACTCGCACTTCGGATTCCAGTAAGAGAGTCCCTTAAGTTGGGCGCATGATAACTCTGGCGCGCGGCAAAAGCGAGAAGATAGATTTTCAGACCTACTGCGCAGCCGGTTTCACACACAGCGAACTCATAACGGTGTCTGGTGAACGTTGGACGTCAGACTCGCGGGCTGTTCCAGTGTGAATGAGAGAGAGTCTTTTGGAGCTCAGTTCCCGGAGCACAATTTCATCATGCAACTTTCAGACACCCTGACTGAAGGGACGATTCCTGGCCAGATAGAACAGACCGGTGCCGACCAGAATTCCCACCAGGTACCCGTAGGGCAGTCCGGCGGCCATCAATCCCACGAGGACTGCAATGGAAAACTCGGCCGGCTTTTCCACTGTATCGCGAACCAGCAGCATAATGCGCAGCCCTTCAACCGCCAGCAGTACTCCGAGAATCGGGAGGGGGAAAACCTGCACCACCTGCGTAAAGCTGCCACTGAAGAACAAACCAAGAACCAAATACAGGAAGCCATAGAGAATCACGGAGCCACCCGTGCGACCACCAAAAGCATAGTGGCCCATCATGCCGCCCGAGCCATGGCAGGTGGGTATGCCGCCAAAAAAGGGATTGATCAGGTTCATCAGCGAGTAAGTAAAGCTTATCCCGCGCACCGTCAGTGGCTTTTCCGGAAAAAGATCTGCCCCAATTTGGCGCGTCGCCAGCACGGAGTTTCCCAACGACAGCGGTATTTGGGGCAGTGCGAGCAATACAAAGCCAGTTATGACATCCTGAACATTGGGCCGATACACATGCGGCAGGCGAAAGCCAACACCCTCGATAAGCGCCGGCCCATGCAGTTTGAAAATCAGCGCATAAAGCAGCCCCAGGGCGATCACAAACAACGCGGCGGGAAAACGGCGGTTGCCGATCAAAATGACAATGATGATGAATGCGATTGCCGCCAGCACATAGCCGCGCGCGCCGTCCCCTCTTACATAATCCTTGAGAGCCAGGGTGGCCAATTGCAGTCCGAGGCCAAACTGGATGCCGCGCACGACTGCCTTGGGAATCACCCGCGCCAATAGATCGATCAGCCCCGTCACGGTGAGCAGTAACATCAGCAGTCCAATCGCAAGGCCGCCGCCAAACAACACACCGCCGCTAATCTTCTGTGCTATCACGAGCGCAGCAACTGCTTTCAAAGGCTGTACCGGCATCGGCATGCGATAGCGCAAGGCCGTCAACACCTGCATTCCGCCAAACAGAATCAACGCGCTGGCGCTATCTAACCTTGCGGCGAGTATGACGCCCACGATCAAAGGCAGGTCAGTGCCGATATCGCCAAAGGCCCCAGCCAGTTCGTTACGATCGAAACGAATGCCGCCACTGGCTGCCGGGATAAGTCCAGCCTTTGTCATGATGGGTGTTGGGGGCTAGCGCGGTTGAGCGGCCACTTCCGGTCGGCCTTTTTCTTACTGAGAAACCCGACCAGGAGTCGGTACTCTAGACGCCTGTCGGCGGGAAGTTATTGTGCCGCAGCCATGTCGGCTTCACTGATATCAAAGTTCGCGGAGACTTTTTGCACATCGTCGTGGTCCTCGAGCGCTTCCATCAGCTTCAGCACCTGTCTGGCTTCCGCGCCCTCGACCTTCTTATATTCCCTGGCCACCATTTCGACTTCCGCCACCTGTGGCTCAACGCCTCCTTTTTTAACGGCATCAAGCACGCTATCAAAGTCGGCGGGCGCAGTGATGATTTCGAAATTGTCTTCGTCGGCGCGCAAATCTTCGGCGCCTGCGTCTGTGACTATTTCAAACAGCTCGTCTTCAGACTTGGCACTCTTGGGAACGGCGATATAACCCTTCTTCTCGAACATCCAGCTGACCGCGCCGGCGGCAGCCAGGTTTCCGCCATTCTTGGAAAAGATGTGCCGAATTTCGGCGACGGTCCGGTTGCGATTGTCGGTCATCGATTCAATCAGCAGGGCTACGCCGCCTGGTCCGTAGCCTTCGTAAGTAATCTCCTCGTAATTCACGCCCTCTTCTTCACCGGTGCCGCGGCGAATCGCGCGTTCGATCGTGTCGTTGGGCATATTGCCGGCTTTGGCATCCAGCACGGCTTTGCGCAGCCGGGCATTTCCTTCCTGGTCCCCGCCGCCGGTTCGCGCTGCCACGGTGATTTCTTTGATGAACTTTGTGAAAAGTTTGCCGCGCTTGGCGTCGAGCGCGCCTTTCTTGTGCTTAATACTATGCCACTTTGAGTGTCCAGACATTTAGCTCAGATCCTTCGGGTAGATTAGCGATTATGGAAAGCGAATATACCACAAGACCGCGCGCCGAGACATCCGCACGATCGCCGGTTGGCGAGTCTATAGAACCATATTAAACGGCCTACCCGGCGTGCAGAATGCCGCCTTCAGGTGGGTATTCTCTGAGGGTATCCAATAGCCTGCCTGAAGGCGGCGCTCTATGCGCCTTTAACCGTAGTTCAGGGACTGGCATCGGAGGTTAGCTCGAGATAGTTTTGCAGTTGCAGGGCGCGCTTTTTCACCACTTCCATCCGGGCATCAATGCGCATGGGAATATACATCGTCCCCTGCAGCGTGTCATAGATGCTATCAATCAGTTTGAAGTCCGCATCGCGCTGCTTGATCCACTCCAACTGCGCCGCTTTAAGCACTTCCTTCTGTGCCGGCTTCAAAGCTCGCATTAACGCCAGGTACTGCTTGTTTAATTCCCTGTCCCAGGCTTTGTAAGCCAGGTCAGTGCACTCAACCATGCCTGCAGTTGAACCATTTTTTTCGATGCAGGCATCGAGGGCTTTGTCGATGGGGTGCTGGCTCTCTTCCTGCGCGAGCGCGACCAAACTGCAGAGCAGCAGTAGGAGGAAGCCAGTCACGGAATGTTTGATTATAGTTGTCATGAAAACGACTCTGCTCACCATCTCTAAAACGTAGATAGAGTTCAGCGGATTATACCGATCGCGGCCATAAAGATGTAACGGAACAGCCGAGCGCTTTCTCTATTTGCTTGCTTACCGTGGCCCGCCATTTGTGGAGTGGCCACAGCGACGTTCCGGCTACAGGGCTAATGTGTTATCGTGAAAAAAAGATCCCTGACGAGTCCGGAGCGTGCGGCCCGGCTTCGCGGCTAATGTTTGATCCAGGGAAGGGGAGTTGTGATGAAATTTGCGAGCCGCACTGACCGCCAAGTTTTTGAATACCTTACAGTCGGGCTGCTGGTACTAGCCTGCATCTTTGCCGTCACCTGGTGGCGCGCGCGAAATCAATCAAGCAGGAACGAATCTCGGGCAATCTCTGACACAGATGGCCGAGTCATGCAAAGCACGAGGCAGAGTTCTTACGGCCAAATCGAGCTGGGCTTCGAAGCCAATGAGGGCCAGATGGATGAGAGCTTCGACTTTCTGGCCCGCGGCCCGGGTTATGCCCTTTTCCTGAGGCCGGCGGAAGCAGTCTTCGTGATGCGGAATTCCGCTGACAGCCAGCCGACAATCGGCCAACAATCAGCTGTGCTGCGCCTGCAACTCGCCGGCGCAAACGAGCACGCGCGGGTCGAAAGATTGCACGAACTTAGTTCCAGAGTGAACTATCTGGTGGGCAATGATCTCACTCGCTGGCACCAGAACGTAAGAACGTTTGGTCGCATCCGTTATGAAAATATTTACCCAGGTATTGATGTGCTTTATTACGGCAACCAGCGGCAATTGGAATACGACTTTGTTGTAAGACCCGGACATGACCCGCGCGCCGTGAAGTTGCGACTCGCGGGCGCCGATCAGGTCGCAGTCGATGAGAACGGCGATTTAGCAGTAAGAGTCGGACGCCGATCAATGCGACAGCTGCGGCCGGTGATCTATCAGCAGGTTGACGGCGAGCGAAAGCTGATTACCGGAGGCTACGAAGTCGCTGCCAATGGCGAACTCTCATTCGCTATCGGTGCGTATGACCCGCAACTGCCACTGGTGATCGATCCCACCTTCGTTTATTCCAGTTATCTGGGAGCGGGCGGCAGCGACGAGGCGCGCGCCGTCGCTGTAGACATATTCGGCAATGCCTACATCTGCGGCCAGACCAGTTCCGTCAACTTCCCCACTGTGAATGCTTATCAGGGAACGTTTGGCGGCGGTAACTTCTTTGGAGCACACGACGTTTTTTTGACAAAGATCAATGCAGCCGGTAATGCAATTATCTACTCCACCTATCTGGGCGGCTCAGGAGATGATAAGTGCGGGCGACTGGCAATTGACTCGTCTGGCAATGTCTATCTGGCAGGCGAGACGAGTTCACCAAACTTTCCTACCGCCAATGCTTTTCAAGGCACTTACGGGGGCGGCGCAGCCGACGGCTTCGTAACCAAATTGCACGCTTCCGGATCAGCCCTCGTTTATTCGACCTATCTTGGCGGCAGTGTTTTCGATGGTGCCAGCGACATCGCTGTGGATGGCAACGACAACGCCTGCGTGACCGGGCGCACCACCTCGGCCAACTTTCCTGTGTTTAATGCGTTGCAGAGTGCTTTCAGCGGTGGGGGGAACGCCGATGCCTTCGTGACCAAGTTTGGCGCTAATGGCCTGGGTGTGATCTATTCGACTTATCTGGGTGGCAATGGCGGCATTGGCTTTGACGCAGGACTGGGAATCGCCTTGGACTCAGCCGGCAACGCCTACGTGGCTGGTCAGACCAGTTCAACAAACTTCCCCCTCGTCAACCCGATTCAAAGCGGCTTTGGTGGAGGTTTGCCAGACGGCGATGCGTTTGTCACCAAGATCAACGCTGCCGGTACGGCGTTCATTTATTCAACCTATCTTGGTGGTGGCGATAACGATATTGCCACCGCCATCGCAGTGGATGTGGCCGGCAACGCCTATCTGACCGGAAGTACGGGGTCGACAAACTTCCCGACCAGCAATCAATTCCAGAGTGTTTATGGCGGTAACGGCGATGCTTTTGTCGCAAAGATCAACGCTGCAGGGTCAGCTCTGATATTTTCAACCTATCTGGGCGGCGCCAGTAACGATACAGGTAATGACATCGCCATCGACGCTGCCGCTCATGCTTTTGTTACGGGTGCTACGGTCTCGACCAGCTTCCCATTGATTAGCCCCACCCAGGGGACTTACGGTGGCGGCGCAGCCGACGCTTTTATTGCCAGGTTCAACGTGGCCGGCACCGGACTGATCTATTCGACTTACCTCGGCGGCAGCAGTTCCGACAGCGGCGATGGCGTGGCGGTGGATACCGCAGGAAGCGCTTATATAGCAGGCAGCACCGTATCGACCAACTTCCCGACGCTTAATCCTTTTCAGGGTACCAAGGCAGTGGCTGAAGACGCTTTTATAACAAAGATTAGTGACCCCCAACCGACAGTGATACAGTTCAGCAGCACCAACTACAGCGCGCCGGAAGAGTGCAGCTTCGCCACCATCACTTTGAATCGGCTGGGAGATACCAGCGGTGAAACGGCAGTTGATTACGCGACCAGCGACGGCACGGCAATTCAGCGGACGGACTACACTCTGGCCGGCGGCACAGTCAGGTTCGCCGCGGGCGAGGCTAGTAAGACCTTGAGAGTGCTGCTTTCGGAAGACGCTTACGTCGAGGGCGATGAAACCTTTAATCTGGTACTTAGCAATCCCATGGGCGGCGGCTTTGGAAGTCCTGCCGCGGCCACACTGACCATCGCTGACGACGATATTGTCAACCCCCCGAGTATTAATCCCATCGATGACGCGAACATTTTTGTGCGCCAGCACTATCACGACTTCCTCGCGCGCGAGGGAGACAACACCGGCGTGGCCTTCTGGACCAGCACCATCACGCAGTGTGGCAGCGATCAGAACTGCATTAACGCCAGACGGGTGACCGTCTCCGACGCTTTTTACTTTGAACCAGAGTTTCAGCAGACGGGTGCATTCGTCTATCGTGTCTATCGCGAGAGTTTTGGCAATAGCCAGCCGTTCTCAAATCCGAATCCCGATCCAGCACATCCGAACGAAGAAAAGAAAGTGCCATTGTATTTGCCGTTTATGAGGGACCGTGTGCGTGTGCGGGGTGGTGCGCCACTGGCCCAGCAACAGTCGGACTTTGCCAAAGCCTTTGTCCAGCGGCTGGAGTTTCTGACGAAGTATCCACTGAGTCTCGATGGCCCGGCTTTTGTCGACGCGATCTTGACCACGTTGGCGAGCGACATCGGCGTCAATCTGCGGGGCCAGCGCCAGGCGTTAATTGATCTGTACAATCAGGGCAGCAGCGACACGTCTGGTCGTGCCCTTGTGATTTATCGACTGGCAGACGACAACGCGGTAACAAATCCCATCAACAACCGCGCGTTCATCGATGCCGAATATAACCGCGCCTTTGTGTTCACCGCTTATGCTGGTTACCTGCGTCGCGATGCGGACATAGCGGGATTTCTCTTCTGGCTGGGCCAGATCAATGGCGCCCCCCTGCGCGATGTGCCGAGGCAACACGCGCTGGTTTGTTCATTCATCACCGCGACTGAGTACCAGAACCGTTTCAGCTCCGTAACCACTCATAGCAACGGAGAATGTCCGCGATGAAATAGAGCCCTTGATCCCGCTTCACCAGCGCCCTGTAACCCCGCTCAGCCCACAATTGCCAGGTCTTGATCTGACTAGAGCAAAGCGATGCTCGGCGCCTGAAGCGCGGGTGAGATCAAATGACGAGGACGAAGTGTGCGAAGCTTTACGCAGTCTGACGCCGCCGGCGGAGGAGAAATCCCCAGAGGCCAGCATCGCACCCGGAAATCGCAAGGCCTAAGTCAAACGCAATCAATCTGCTCGCTGGCCCGGATTTCCTCAGAAACCGGAGTCACTGGCGAGCGAGCCAGTGACGCTTGGTAACTCGCGGGAAACGCAAAGGTCCAGTGGCCCACCAGTTGCCAGTCGCTCCGTGCAGCGACCGACTGCCCCCTTCCCGACTCCCGAACGGTCGACAAGCTCATATGTTACGAATCGATTGCATTTGGGAGGAAGGGCTATGTCTACAAGAGTCCGTTTATCTTTGCTGGGTGGTCTGTCTCTTATCATCGCGGCGTTCGCAGCCAGCCTGATAACGGACAACCGGTTGACAACTGTGGTCAGTGCGTTTTCAGATGCGCCACCGGTCGGAAGAACCGGGGCGCCCGGCGAGTCGAACTGCACCAGTTGTCACAGCGGTACTGTTAACAGTGGCGTCGGGCAGCTTAATATCAATGCGCCTGCCTCATACACTCCGGGTCAGACATATTCGATCACGGTCAGCAACACGACCAGCGATACCACGCGCGCGGTCTGGGGATTCGAGCTAACGGTTCTAACCGGTAGCAATATAAAAGCGGGCAATCTACAGACCATCAACCTTTTTACCCAGGTCTTCAACAACGCCGGCCCGGGAGGCGCCCGCCAGTACATTGAGCAAACACTGGATGGTTCATTTGCTGGTCAGACCGTTCCTCCATCCTGGACCTTTAACTGGACCGCACCGGCAACCGATGTCGGACCGATAACCTTTTATGCCGCCGGTCTTCAGGGAAACAACAATGGTAGTTCGAGCGGTGATCAGACTTACACGAGGACCGTGACCATAACTTCCGCAGCCCCGACACCAACACCGACGCCAACACCGACACCAACACCGACGCCAACACCGACGCCAACACCGACACCAACACCGAC
>DAIMCP010000037.1:0-45996 GCA_036726305.1 Pyrinomonadaceae bacterium
TGATGCTGCCGGGTGCGGTCGTGATGCTGCCGGGTGCGGTCGTGATGCTGCCGGGTGCGGTCGTGATGCTGCCGGGCGCCAAAGTAGTGATTGAACCTGCGAAAGCAGTCGAAGCCAAAGCAACTGTCAGCAGCGATGCGCAAAGGGTGGATTGAAAGCGTTTCATTTCTGTTCTCCTGGTGAATCGAGCGTTTGCCGGAGTTGTGGTTGGGTTCGACTTGGGTTCTCCTTGAAAGCTTCCTTTGTCGGGCCCAACCAGTTACCAAATATCGTGTTCGTGCCTTCCTCTACTTCAAGCCTCGTGCCAAAGTCGCCTGGCTGGGCAGTGCAGGCTGCAAGTCAAAGCTCAACAAGGAGTTAAGCGTAAAGACCGCCCCAGTCCGGAATCTCACTTCAAAACGCAGAATTCTGCATACCAAATATACAAGGGTAATGGATAATCCCGAATTCTTAGCAAATACGCTTGGTTTCCCATTGATTCAGGGACCTGCATACCGCGGTAACACTGGATAGCCCGTAACCATGCTTTCCTGGTCATCTGAATCCGAAGCGGGCGACGCATCATTCTTGAGGTTCTGGCAAAATGGCCGTTGAGATCCAGCCAAATGATCATCTTCAAGCTTCACCACTGACTGTCAGTGAGCAGGTACAGGCTTGCTGCGCGATAGCTCGCGATCAGGTGGAAAAGGGCGATTACGACGCCGGATGTGCGACGCTTAAACCGTGGTGGAACCTGACAGACGGTCCCCAGCACCAGGGACTCAACAATCAAGCGGCAGCAGAACTCCTGTTAACGGCCGGGATCTTGAGCGGTTGGATCGCAAGTACGCGAGAGGTGCGCGGCGATCAAAAGTGCGCTGAAGCTTTACTCAACGGGGCCATCGCTTTATTCGAACAACTCGGGGACAAGGGCCGCGCCGCTGAAGGGCGCATTGAGCTTGCCGGTTGTTACTATCGAGAGGGCCTTTTCGACCTCGCTCGCACCACTCTGCATGCAGCGCTGCGCTTCATAACCGCCGACAATCATGAAATGAAGGCCCTGGCGTTAATTCGGATGGGTTCGGTTGAGCGACATGCGGGACGTTTACATGATGCGCTAAACGCTTTGACTGAAGCGGCACCCCTGGCGGAGACCGCGGGACGATGGACGCGAGGCCGCTTTCACTCTGAATTAGCAACGACCCTGAACCATCTTGGCGCCGCTGAAAATCAGGTCCAGTACTTTGACAGGGCGCTGGTTCACTACAAAGAAGCGCAATTACAATTTGAGAAACTGGGAAACCTTCGCTTCGTAGCTGCATTGGAGAACAATCACGGGTACCTGCTGTTTACTCTGAATAGACTTGACGAAGCTCGAGTTCACCTGCAGAAAGGCCAGGCTTTATTCAATTTTCTTGGCGACAGAGTCGGCACGGCGCAGGTTGATGAAACCCTGGCGCAACTCTACCTTTCCGCCAGGCAATACGACCTTGCAGAGTGTTCAGCCAAACACGCGGTGGATATTCTGGAAGCCACGGGTGAGAACGCTTTGCTGGCCGAAGCCCTGACCACACAGGGTCTGGTCCTCTGCAAATTGGGGCGCCGTCACGAAGCCAAGCCGGTGCTGCATCGAGCTCACCGCGTGGCGGAGCGTTGTGGGGACCACGAAGGCGCAGGCAAGCCTCTGCTGATCCTGATCGAGGAGATTGGCGCGCAACTCAGCGATGATGAGCGGCGCGAGATTGGCCTGCAAGCCAACCAATTGCTGTCAAACTCGCAGCAGGCGTCAACGCGTGAGCGGTTGCGGAACTGTCTTGAGCGTATTGCCACGGCCCATATTGAGCATGAACAGGAGCGCGAGCGAGCCACTCACGCTGAGAAAATGGCCGCACTGGGCGAATTATCATTTGGTGTTGCGCACAATGTGAACAACACGCTGACAGGCATTCTGGGCCGGGCACAATTGCTAATGCGCACCAACGATCGTGAAAAAGTGGCAGCGGGACTGGAGTTGATTATCAAGAGCGCCGAAGACGGCGCACACATTATTCGGCGCATTCAGGATTTCGCGCGGGAACGGCCCAGCCGGGAATTTGAAGCAATCGTGGTAGCCGAACTTTTGACGGACGTTTGTGAAATGACTCGGCCGCGCTGGGAGACGCGCCCGGCGCTCGAGGCTATTCGCTTTGTGCTCCGTAATGATTGTGCTGCCGAAGTCATGGGCGATCCAGTTGAACTCCGGGAAGTCCTGGTAAATATGATCTACAACGCCGTTGACGCCTTGCCAAGTGGCGGAGAAATTTGTCTCGGAGCATACGAATCAGGGAACCGCGTAATCATAACCGTTACCGACGATGGTACGGGCATGTCAGCGGAAGTGAAATCACGGCTCTTTAATCCCTTCTTTAC
Source organism: Pyrinomonadaceae bacterium (assembly GCA_036726305.1). GTDB lineage: Bacteria > Acidobacteriota > Blastocatellia > Pyrinomonadales > Pyrinomonadaceae > JAOAPY01. The sequence continues at coordinate 2,389 of DAIMCP010000037.1, forward strand.
AACCAAAGGCAAGGCCGGCACAGGCATGGGTCTGGCTGTTAGCTTTGGTATTGTCCGCCGGCATGACGGCTCGATAGAAGTGGACAGTGAAATAGACGGCGGGACGACTTTCCGAATTTCTATCCCACTGGCAGCCGGCCTCGTTCCCAGAGCGGCGGGTCGGGCTCAATTGTTGGCCACGAAAGACTCCAGCCTGGTTCGTTTATTGGTCGTTGATGATGAAGCCACGATTCGGGACGTCCTGGCCGAGGCACTTAGAGCCGAAGGCTATGAGGTTGTAACAGCCGAGAATGGTCACGAGGCTTTGCGCCTTTTTGACGAACACCAGGGAGAATTCGACGCAGTATTCACTGATATTGGTATGCCGGAGATGAATGGCTGGGAGCTGGCAACCGCTATCCGTCGTCGCTCTGAAAGTATCCCTTTGGCGATTGTCAGCGGTTGGGCGGATTCCATCAGTTTCAGTACGCGTAGTGCCGTCAAAGCTGACTGGGTCGTTTCCAAGCCGTTTGATATCGACCGCATTTCTGAGATCGCACATGAAATCGCGGAGCGCAAGAGTCTTTTGACCTTTCCGAAAGGCCAAAATGTCGAGGACAGACGGAGGAATTCGCGGATCGGTTGAACTCGTCTTGATTCTTGGTACTGGGTCTTTGGTCTTGGGACTTTGTCTTGGGACTTTGAGATTTGCGCGCGTAACACAACTTAACCCAAGACCCAAACCAAAGGCCAAAGACCAAAGTCAGACCTGTGCTTACGCACTGGCACTGAGGGAATGGCGCTCCAGCTTTAGATACAGGCCGCGTCGCGTGAGGCCCAGTTCTCGCGCCGCCCGTGAGATATTGCCATTGTGACGGGCCAGGGCATCAGCAATCATGCGACGTTCGACTTCCGCAAAGGCATCAGCCAAAGTCCCACTGGGTACTGACATGCTTTGCATCGAACCGAGCGATCCACTCGATGAACTGGGTAAAGCGGGCAGACCAGTGCGTTTGAGCTCGGGCGATAAATGTTCCGGGGTGATCACGCTGCCATCCTCGGCACGCGCCACAATCCGCTGAATTTCATTGCACAATTGGCGCACATTCCCTGGCCAATCGGACACCATTAAAAGGTCGGAGGCCTGAGGTGTGATTTGAATGTCCCTGCGTCCAAATCTCGCAGAGTAATGATTGATATAGTAATTTACGATGGTTGGAATCTCTGAGCGACGCTCGCGCAAGGGCGGGACGCGTAAACGAATCACATTCAGACGATAATACAAGTCTTCGCGAAACTTACCCTGCGCCACCATCTCTTCCATATCTGTGTTGGTCGCGGCGATAATTCTGACATCTACTTTCAAAGGACGATGTTCGCCGAGCGGCTGAATCTCGCCCTCCTGTAAAAAGCGCAGCAGCTTGGGCTGCACCTCCAAAGGCAAATCACCAATCTCGTCCAAAAATAAGGTACCAGCCGCCGCCGTGCGAATAACTCCCGCCGAATCGTTAACGGCCCCGGTGAATGCGCCCCTCCTATAACCAAACAGGTAGCCTTCAGAAAGTTCCCTGGGCACGGCAGTGCAGTTGAAGGGCACGAACATTTTGTCGCGCCGTGAAGAGATGGCGTGAATTGCGCGGGCTACCAACTCCTTGCCGGTTCCGGACTCACCCGTTACCAGCACGGTAACGTCTGATGACCTGATCTTGTGAACCTCTTCCACCAGTTGGGTCATCGCCGGACTTGAGTGGATGAACCCAGGCAACAAACTCGCGCCTGCCAATGTCTCCCGCTCCGGCTTGAGCGTGCCTTTCTGCGCGCCGGATCTCAGCGCACAGACGTCCATTCCCAGCTCGACAATGCGCAGCAGAGGCTCGATCGAGATACGGGCGGGAAGAGTCGCCTGCTCACGTGGGGCCATATAAAGTGTCGCTGGAGCGGCGTTAGTGGAACGCAGTTCAATAATCAGTGCGTCATGCTTGGCAGCAAACCGTTGCTGCTCGTCATCACTCTCGAGTTGCTCCAACGCCGCAGCCAATTTTGCGGCTTCAGGTTGGCTCAAGCCGTGGGCGACTACCACGTGAGCCCGTCCATCTGCGCCCCTTTCCATAATTAGTATCTGGCGCGCCTCTGTCTCCTGGCGCATGATTGCTGCCAATTCCCGCAAGAGCAGTTCCCGTGAAGCCACGGCTTCGGCGAGCCGGAGAGTCAGCAGTTGTGTCAGCGCCGGGAGTTCCGTCCGTTGCTCGGAGGGGATGCTCCGATCAAGTTGAACCAGGGCGGTTTCCGCGGCGGCGAGATCAATCGGCGCGCCCAGTTCCCGAAAGGTGTTGACCGCCCGCGTCAGGTGTTCAATCGCCCGCACGGGCTGGGTAATCGCATACGTCCGACCCAGCTCATAGTGGGCTCGCGCCGCCCGGTAGCGATCGCCCAACATATCGAAGATGGAAACACTCCGACCAAAGTGCTGAGCTGCTACGCCATGATCCCGACGCGCCATGGCCAGTTTTCCGTAAAGCCTTTGCGCGTCTCCGCTGAAATTCAAGTCTGTGGGTAAATGACTTGCCTCCTGCGTAAACCGGTGCAACTCCGAGTCGCAAACATCGAGATCTCCCGCGGCCAAATGGGACTCGGCCAGAATCAGCCGCGATTCACAAGTCGCCTGACGATCTCCAATCAGTTCGGCCAAAGTTAAAGCTTCCTCTCCATTGGCGAGCGCGCCTGCTTGATCTCCCAGATCCAGAGAACAGCGGCCGAGCGTACGCAATGCCTGACAGGCGTACCACTTGTTGCCATTTTCCTTAGCAAGACTTACCGAACGTTCCAGATAGTTTTTCGCTTCATCCAGATGCCCGCGCAGCATGTGTAACTCGCCCAGCGAATCCAGGATCATCGACACCTTGGCGCCGCGCTCATCGATTTCTGAAGCGAGCGTCAGGGCGCGATCCAAAGCTTCCTGAGCGCGATCCCACTGACCGGTGAGTGTCAGATTAATTCCGAGGTTGTTGTAACCATCGGCGGCGCTGCTCCGATTGTCCGTTCGTTCGTAATAGCCGATTGCTTTTTCGAGATACCGAATGCCTTCCTGTGGACGTTTCAGAAACCAGCAGGCGCCAGCCATGTTGGCGTAAATCCGGCCCAGCGTGAAACTCGCCGAACGGTCTCCGATAAGTTTCAAAGCCAACTCGTAATTTTCCAGTGATGACTCAAAGTTGCCCTCATGCATATCAGCCAGAGCAATTCCGAAGTAGGCTTCAACCAGTCCGCGCCAATCTCCCGTATTGCGAAAATGTTCAAGGGCGCGCTGGGAATAATCACGGCCGATGGGATATTCACTGATGCTGCGATAAACGCGCGCCAATGCCGCGTAGACGGCCCCCAGGCGTGCATCATTCCCCGCTTCAGACAATTCACGCAGAGCAGACTTGAGGAGGGAAATCGCTTTGGGGTTATCGCCTGTGTAGTTATAGGCGAGACTTATTTGCACCCGCAGAGCGCTATCCGCTTCTTCATTGAGCTTGGCGCGAGATTCGGGCGATTCATACATAGCGATGGCCGCCAGGGATTCGCGATAATGACCCTGCATCTCAAGCGCTATTGAAAGAGAGCAACGGGCGAGGGCGAGGATTGAGATGTTATTACGCGCGGCCGCAATCAATGCTGTCAGGCGGGAGCGGGCCTCGATGCTCAGGCCCTGATCCAACAGGGTGCGAATATTCTCCAGTTCCACTGTCAGGGATTCCTGCGAAGTGCCCTGCCGAGCACGCGACGTGAGCCGCTGGCGAGCATTGGCCAGATCGACCACACTGCCGCTCTTCGAGGGCCGGTCGGTGGATGCTGGTCCCTGATCCAAATGTTTAGTCATTTGAGTACTTATAAAATCAGAATCAGCTGCATCTTTCACTTAATGTTGCGGTGTTGTATCGGGAGGGGTAGTCAGCTCTTGACGAGAACTGATTATCTACAACAGGCGCAATCTATCACAAGCTGCAATAACCGTCTATTAATTCATGGAGCATAGTTCATGGAGAGAGCCGTCTGAAACTTGTCAAACATTCTCCCGGCGATGCCTCGCCGGCTATTGCGAAGAGAGCACGCAAAAGCTACGGAAGGCCATTAGATCTTCCGCACCAGATCCCCGATATGGATCGTCCCTGCTTTCACGACCCTGGCATTGAGGCCACGCAGCCGCAGTTCTCTCCCCACGGTTGAATTGACAAACTTCATGGCGTCGAGGCCAAAACGTGAGACGAATTTTTGGCAGCCCGTATGAGGGGGCGGCGTTATTTCTATGATCGCCGAGCCAATCGAAAGGCGACTGCCTGGTGGCAAGTTCCCGGCACTTAGATCCAACTCGACATAGAGCTGATCGCCGGCCAGTGACCAACGGTCTTTTTCCTGGGCCACCAGGGCAATAGCCCGGGCATTCATGATGTTCAATTGCATCTCAGGGTGGGGTGAACCGTCCGGAGTGCTCGAACTCCTGCGCACCTTCCAACTATCGCCGACCAAACCGTCAGCCGGATGCAGTTCCCCCTGTTGCAGAATCTCGCGTTCGTTCGTCCGGGGGCGTCGCACGATCAATTCCAACACCCCTTCGTCTTTAGGTGACTGACGAATCTCATCCAACCCCGCTTCGAGTTCGGCCATCGTCAGATGTTTCACTTTGCCTCCGCGAATTCTTGATATTTATTCCTAATGGATTAACCACAGGATGAGGCGGATGGTTCACCGCAGATGCTTTCGCTGGTATTTGGCCGCGATCTTCTTCACGGTGTTTGTGTTTCTCAGTGTAATTTGCATATCCAGGGTCTTTTCGAGTCGCGCGCCGGAAAATTGAGATTCACTGAACTTCGTACGACAAAGCCAATAGACTTCACGTCCCTCCACGTGGAAGAGATCGACCTCCGTGGCGCAGGCAAGCAGCCTTTTTGTGGTGCCCACGGTCGGTTGTGTGGCCAGGAAGCCAATATAGAGTGTCGCCCCTGCAATCTCTGCCTGGTCGAAGGGTTCATGACTGGCGATGTCGGGCAAATCAGCTGTGGCCCGAACAAAAGTTGCCACGTCATAACCCAGTTCGTTCAGCAAATGCTTTTCGATCCTTCGCTCCAGCGTCGCTGTGTCCCTGCCTTTAGCGTCAAAGATTACATTACCGCTGGCGATAAAAGTCTCTACGTTCGTGAAGCCAAGCGCCTCAAACAGACTCTTTAACTGGTCCATCTTCACGGTATGACCACCAACATTTATCGCTCTCAAAAACGCAACGTACTTTGGCATGCTTGCGTCGTCTCCCGTTTGATGAAGTTTTCGATTCATCTGCTCGCGAATGCTCAATATAGCCTAAGACTCCGGCGCGGCACAGCAGCGAAAGTCTCCGCAGAATTCGTAAAATTACGGCCGGGAAAGAACCGGCTTTTCAGGCGCCCCGTGGCAGTTAATTTCCCCGGCAAAGCCCGGTACCAGCACAAAGAACGAAGTTCATCTTCTCCGTGTTACCCTCTGGCGAATGCTCAAAAGCTTTCTGAGTTCGGTTTTCCAGGTTACGCCGAAGACTTTGCGACGCTGGTTCTCGCGTTTTTCCAATACTCGCTTCATCGTTACTGCTGGAGCGATTGTGTTGGATGAACAGGATAGACTGCTTTTGCTCAAACATGTATTTCGCGCCGGCAGCGGCTGGGGAATTCCAGGCGGTTTCGTTCAGGCTGGGGAACAACCGGAAGAAGCAGTTAGGCGCGAGTTGCGCGAGGAAGTGGGTCTTGAACTGGCTGAAGCTGAACTCGTCTTCCTGAGAACCCTGAAGCGCATCCGCCAGATTGAGATCATCTTCTCCTGCCGCGCCTTCGGCAAGGCCCGGCCCCGGAGTGTGGAAGTGGAACAAGCCGCCTGGTTCCGGCTTAGTGAATTACCTGACACGCTGTCTGAGGATCAGCGCTGGTTGATTAAGCGGACGCTTGGTCGTGGAGCAAACCGGCCCAATTGATGTATGCTGAGCGGGAAAACAGCACGCAGCAGTCAGTATTCAGTTGTCAGACTGTGGTGTGACAACGTGAATTGCATTACTGACCGCTAACAACTGACACAGACTATTTCTTTTCCTGGGAGCCAACTCATGATTGATCTGATTCCGTCGCCGGATTCTATTCTGCAAATCCTGAAACGCACGGGCGCTTTTCGCGAGGGCCATTTTATTTATCCAAACGGCAAGCACTCGCCGCATTATTTTCAGATGCCGCTCGCCTTTCGTTACTACGACACGGCTCGCGTGCTGGCGGTGGCGCTGAGCCGCAAGTTTCGCCTGGATAGGGAGATTTCCAGTCGCCTGCCAAAGATCGCTGTTGTGAGTCCCAGTTCCGGGGGCATCCCGGTAGGATTCGGCGTGCGCGATGCGCTGAGCGCCGAACAGATCTACTGGGCCGAGCAGGAAGGCGGTAAGCGGATGTTTCGCCAGTATGTGAATCAGGGCGAGATCCATCCCAGCATAATGGTCGACGACATCATCCGCAGCGGCCAGGCTATCGAAGAGACGGCGCAACTGGTCAAAGCTCTCGGGGCGGAAATACTTGGCTGCGGGGCGATCGTTCGCTTTACCTCAGCACCGCAAGAGATTAACGGCGTCCCTATCAAATCTCTGGTCGAGTTCGATGCTCAATTTTACGATGAAGGTGATTCGTGCACCGACTGCAAGAAGGATGCGCCAGTCGAGCATGTGAGATTCTGAATCAAAAGGCCAAAGATAATTCGCAGCAAACTGTCGCCCCCAGCTTGCCTCACTCAGCCTCACTGCCTTCCGCGAGGTTTCCTCGCCCACCATCATCCGCTCAGTATAGGGTGCGTCATAAAAGCAGAAGACCGGGCCCAAGTTATCAATAATTTAGGCCTCGTCCTTTAGAAGTGTGGCATAATTATGGGCAAGGCAGAAAATTCAACTGGAAGCTAACAGATCACGATAACGGTCTCTGAGGAATCTTTCAGCATACTTGGGGAACTCGCGCAAAGGGGCATTCACGGTAAAAACAGCGCGGAAGTTGCGGCGCGTTTTGTAGATGAGAACTTTGGAAAACTACGTCGAGACGCGGTGCTTCAAACTTCAACGACGTAAGCAAGAAAAGCAATGACTACGATGCGCGACTTTTATGAGTTCTTTGCAGGTGCCGGTATGGTTCGCGCTGGCTTAGGACGCGAATGGACATGTCGGTTCGCTAACGACTTCGATCACAAAAAGAGTCGCGTCTATGTCGATAATTGGGGAGACGGTGAGTTAAAGACTGTTGATGTTAACTCTCTAAAGACCCGTGATCTGCCAGGCCGCGCAAACCTAACTTGGGCGTCCTTCCCATGCCAAGACCTATCCCTTGCGGGCGCGGGAGCAGGCCTTAAAGGTGAGCGGTCGGGAACGTTCCGACCGTTCTGGAGTTTGATGGAGGCGCTCGTTGAAGAAAAACGGGCACCGGAGCTAATCGTGCTTGAAAACGTATGCGGCACGCTGACGTCACACGAAGGAAAAGATTTCACGACTATCTGTCGCGGATTTGTGGATGCAGGGTATTCCGTGGGCGCGATGGTTATAGACGCCGTGCTCTTTGTGCCACAGTCACGCCCTAGGCTCTTTATCATCGGCGTTCACGACGCCTCGGCAGTTCCTAAAGCCTTGATCGCCGCAGGCCCGTTGCCCGAGTGGCACAATAAGGCGCTTGGGACTGCGTACGCAAAGCTGCCAGAGAGCATAAAGCGTCAATGGATATGGTGGAATCTGCCATCGCCGCGCGCTCGTAGGCTTAGATTTTCCGACATCATCGAAGATTCCCCTACCGGCACGGAATGGTTCTCAGCCGAAAAAACGAAACGGCTCCTCGGAATGATGAGTGAAATTAATCGCGTCAAGCTTAGGAAAGCGAAGCAATTAGGACGACGAATTGTAGGTACCGTTTACAAACGAACCCGACCCGATGAAAACGGGAGCAGAGTACAACGCGCAGAGATTCGTTTTGATAACGTGTCTGGGTGTCTGCGAACGCCTGCGGGCGGTTCGAGCCGTCAGATAATCCTCGTCGTCGATGGTCAGTCAGTAAAGGCGCGGCTGATTTCCGCTAGAGAAACAGCGCGTCTGATGGGGTTGCGCGACAGCTATAAGCTTCCCGAAAACTACAATGAGGCTTATCATCTTACCGGCGATGGAGTAGTCGTTCCCGTTGTACGCCACCTCTCCAAGTACATTTTCGAACCAATTCTGGATTGCGCAGCAAGAACAAAAACAATGGCGGCCTGGCTGTGATCCAACGCGGGGCATGGTTCGACGGTGAACCTAGTGATCAAACGAATTTCTTATGGAATCGCCCGAACTTAGGCACCGCACAATGCAAGCGGTCAAGAGTAAGAATACTGGTCCTGAGTTACTCGTCCGCCGTTTACTCCACGCTAACGGCTATCGCTACCGACTCCACTCTAATAAGCTTCGCGGCTCCCCCGATGTGGTTTTTCCTGGTCGGAAAAAGGTTGTATTTATTCACGGTTGCTGGTGGCACGGTCACGATTGCACACGAGGATCACGCATTCCCAAGACGAATATTGAGTATTGGACTCGGAAGATCCTGCACAACCGAACCCGCGACCTAGCCTCGCGGGAACAATTACAGACAGAGGGCTGGGGGGTTCTCGCCTTATGGGAATGCGAACTGAGGGATGAGGCCTCAGTACTGAAGCGACTCGTGCGGTTCCTAAGATAAGACACAGGGTAAAGATGCAGAACCAAAAGGCGTACAAGATCGGAGCTCAGCCTACCGAGCTTGAATTTGAGAAAGCTCTGATGTTTTTCCATGCCTATATGTACGGACCTCTTCAAGGTAAACTCCGACTCTATGCAGCGCGCAGCGTGCGCTCGCCGGCAGCAGCAATGTCTTCCGATTGGGAAGTATTCGCCTCGATTTTGGTTCGCGACCTAGGGAAAAAACTGGCGGCGGGCATAGACTTGTCAGAGTACGAAGTCAAGTCAGCGACCGACGGAGGAAGCTACGAGTATCAGTATCACAAGCGTGGTGGAAAGCAGAAGCTACACAAGGATATTGAGGTGGGGCACCTATTCTTCGACCATCGTAACAATCTGCGAAATGTAGACCTTCGATACGCCCATGGAACGTCGATGAAGGAATTTTTCAGCAAATGGTTTCGTAATTATCCCGACCCTTATCCCCAGCGCTATCGGAAAAACATCCCCTTCCAATGGGTAAAAAAGAACGGTGTATTGTTGATGACCTTAACCGATGGTGAGGTCACCTTTCCTGAGCCGAAGGCCGTTCCAAGTGACGCCCGCGAACCTGCAAGCAAAAGTCATTGACCACTCTTTGTGAGGCTCTCGATGAACACGCCAGACATGAGTTTGGAACGGTTTTACCTGATCCGCGGCGACTTGCGTCACGCTGCAGAATTCGCTGACTACATTCTTCGTCGGCACTTGCACGGAAAGAACGGTGACACGACGCAACTCATCCATCGGGCATTTAATCTTTCAATGATCGTTTCTTATTGTCGCCCGTTTATGCGAAACTTGGAGGGGCCTGATCGCGAATTAGACTATTCTCCGATCGGATATCTAGCGAAGGAAGTTCTAGGCAAGGAAGGTTCCTCTTTGCACAAAAAGGTGATTGCAGAACGCAACGAAATCTACGCGCACTCTCCAACGGGCAAACGTTTTCCTTGGTTGCCGAAGCAGGGCACCATCTTATTACAACTCGATGTTTTCGCGCCGCTCAATCTTCCGGACACTCGAACATTGCGCTCAAACATCAAATCGTGGCTGAATTATCTCAAACCACTTAAATCGCAGTACTCTTAGACTGCCGACTGCCGTCCAACTGGGCTATCACACGATCAACCAAGTTTGTGAATACCTCAAATTCCTTGGATCGTCTCATGATCTTACGTTGGGTTGTGCGTGATAAAGGAATCGAGGAGCCACTTCAGGCCTAGATAGCAATCCTCGGCCTCCGTCAGATTTATGATCTGAACAACCACGCCGCCTTCTGGCGCTCCCCTGCCGCGTCGTACTTCCACGATATCTAATCCACCGCGCGAGCCAGTTTTGTGGTTGTACTTCATCTTAAATTGCCGTCCCTTATAATCGAACATGATCTGACGGGTTTGTTCCTGGCGTAAGGTGCCGCTTGAAACTCTTTCTGCGGCCTTTACGACGAATCCGATCCACGAGGCCACGCGCCGAACGTGTTGCGTACCTTGATACTCCTCGAATAGATAAGAAACGAAGTGATCCGCGAGACGCTCTCCTGATACCGGTCTCTGTGCTGCTGCGCTAGAAGCCATTCTCAATCTCCCTTCTGTTAATTGCGGTGTTAGCTGCCATTTTAGCAGGCAACAGTTACGCCTGCTAATCATGGCGCTGGAGTTACCACATGGTGGGGCAATTTCAAGATATGGGGAACTGACACGGCTGGTGAGTCAGGTGTATGGTGCAATTTCGGCGGCTTTTTGGTGTCAAAATCCGGCTTTATGGTCCAATCTAGACTCAGATTTCGTGCCGGTTTGAGAGGGCTTTGTCCATGGTCACTTCATCGACATATTCCAGGTCGCTACCGACCGGCATGCCCATCGCAATTCGCGTGACCCGCAGGCCGAGCGGCTTCAGAAGTCGTCCGATGTAGTTGGCCGTGGCTTCGCCTTCAGTGGTGGGATTGGTGGCGAGAATGATCTCGGTTACCTGGACACCCTCGTTGTTTTCAGGTTTCAGACGCGGTAACAAATTAGCCAGACGCAAATCGCTGGGGCCTATATGGCGGATTGGCGAAAGGCTGCCGTGCAACACGTGATAAAGACCCTTGAAGCTGCGAGTTTTTTCTACCGCAACCAGGCTATGCGGTTCCTCAACAACGCAAATGACGCTGTGATCGCGTGTGGTAGAAGTGCAGAAGCGGCACGGATCGATCTCCGTGTGATTGTTGCAAACTGAACAAAGAACTATTCGCTGCTTTACTTCCCGCATCGCCGCCACCAGGCGCTCAACATCGGCTTCGGGCATGCGCATGAGATGAAACGCAAGCCGCTGAGCAGATTTCTGACCAATGCTCGGCAGGCGTTTAAATTCATCAATCAGTTTGGTAACGGGCTCGGCGTATTCAAGCATGTTGATTTTGGGTCTTTGGCTTTCGGTCTTGGGGTCTGCAGCAAAATAATTTCGTCCAGCTTGATCTTTGATGAGCTTTCAAAGACCAAAGACCCAATCCCAAAAACCACATTCAAACAACGACGAGTTAGCCGAGCAACCCGCCGAGTCCAGGCGGCAGCATTCCGCCAATCTTGCCCTTCATGGCTTCTTCAACCTTGCGGTTGGCTTCGTTGATGGCGGCGAGGATCATGTCCTGCAGCATCTCTACATCGCCTTCCTTAACTGCTTCGGGATCAATCTTGAGTGAGAGGATCTCGTGATTGCCCTGCATATGAACGATAACTACCCCACCGCCCGATGATGCTTCGACGCGCAGTTCCTGCATTTCCTTCTGCATCTTTTCCTGCATCGACTGCGCCTGCTTCATCATCTGTTGAATGTTCAAGCCACCCGGAAATTTCATTTTTCTTACCTCGGTTAATATTCGAACTGATAGTGCTCTGGTGAAAAGCATCGTAGCTTTCCTGTGCAATGAATGCAACGAAGCAGAGTCTAAAGCTTTTGCAAGTCGGAGGGCTGGCGGGAAAGAACCCTGTTCCGACGCAACTCGCATTAGAGCCAGTCCGCGAAACGGACATTCCGGCATCGTTGCAGCGGGGCTAACTTCATGAATCCAGGCCAGCTCGAGCGGGGACTGAACTCTTTTTCCTGACTGTCCCTGAACTTTGCAGGCCGCGAGTGTGCGTAGATCCACAAGTCGTGTCTATACTTCCATGCTGGAAGCTAAGCCGGAAGCGTTAAAGACCCGCACCAGGTTGAGGACATGAACAGCGATAAAGAGCACCCACCGCAGGAACGTGTCATTCAGACGGAGATGAAGCTGTATTACGACTTGCGCCTGCCACCTGAGCGTCCGGCGCCCCTGTTGATTGCGTTGCACGGCTACGGCGCAAACAAGCGGCAAATGATGCGCGAGGCGCGAATGATGGCGCCAGATCATTTTGCGATTGCCTGTTTACAGGGATTTCATCAGCACATTAAGGAGCCGAAAGAGGCGGGCGGGCCACTGCGGTTTGGTTTTGGCTGGCTGACCAATTTCAAAGCTGAAGACTCTGTTGCGGTTCATCAAAAGGCCCTGGTTGATTTGATCTCAAATCTCATTGACGAAGGCGTTGCCCGCCAACAGAGTGTTTTTCTGCTTGGCTTCTCGCAAACTTGTGCGCTCAATTTCAGGTTCGCTTTTACGCATCCCGATAAGTTGCGCGGCGTCATCGGTATCTGCGGTGGCCTGCCCGGCGACTGGGAGACCAGCGAGTTATACCAACCCACCGAGGCGGCTATTCTTTATCTCTCCGGGTCACGCGACGAGTTCTATCCACCCACGCGCGTGGGCGACTACAGAGAACGTTTGCAGCTACGAGCACGTGATGTCGAGGTCCGCGCTCACGATGCGGCCCACGAATACGTGCCCGCCATGCGCGACGATGTGCGTGACTGGTTGAGCCGGCATGCCGAGCAGTAAAACTGGTTTTTGCTAAAGAGCGGGGTCGGTCTTAAGACCGAGCCGCGATTTGCGATCCCGGATGCTGCCGGACGGCGATTCGCTAAACACCTCAGTTCATCTCAACCGCGAAATGGTTGGCGAAAAGCCGTTGCTGCATTTATAGTCTGCGCGACAAACGGGAGAGACTGTCAATTGAAAGAGGATGTTGGGATCATGCGGCGAAAAGCAGCAGCGTCACTTCTCATGATTCTCGCGTTGACCACGCAGATGAAAGCTCAAAACTCAGCTTCAGGAGTTACCCGGCTTCAGGTCGCTGTGACTGCTGTGCTTGAGGCGCAGCGCGACGCCTGGAACCGCGGCGACATTCCCGGCTACATGGACGGCTATGCACGCTCAACCAAAACTGTGTTCGTGTCCGGGGACACCGTGACTCATGGCTGGCAGACCGTGCTTGAGCGTTATCAGAAAAACTACAACTCGAAAGAAGCGATGGGTACCCTGACATTCTCCGAGTTGGAGATCACGCCACTGGGCAGGGACGGCGCGGTGGTCCTCGGGAGCTGGCGCTTGCAGCGAGCTCAGGATCAACCACATGGAAAATTCACCCTGATTTTTCGCAGAACCCGGCAAGGCTGGAAAATCATTCACGACCACACTTCGGCTGCGTAGCCAGAGGCAGAGAGTACCGGCTGCCGTGAGGTTCCGATCACGAGGAGGCTGGTAAGAAATCCAACCAGCACCTGTATCCAATATGAGGTCTTCATTTGGCTGCTAATACGCCCAGCACAAGTGAACGTCAAGCACTCACAGAACTGGTGGAGGCCCGCAGTGCCGTTTTCAAGAAAGAGCTCGGCCTGTTTGATCTTGTCCTGGTTCAGGTCGTCTTTGTGGTTGGCACTGTCTGGGTCGGTTGGGCGGCCAAGCTGGGCCAGTCGCAGATGGTTTTCTGGCTGCTGGCGATCTTGTTCTTCTACTTACCCCTCGCGGCAGTTGTCATTTTCCTTAACCGCCAGATGCCGCTGGAAGGGGGCATCTATCAATGGGCCAAGCTTGCCTTCAATGACTTTGTCGCGTTCATGGTTGCCTGGAACCTGTGGGTATTTGGCATTCTGGTGATGTCGGGGATTGCTCTGATCATCAAGAAAAACATCGCTTATGCCGTCGGGCCCCGCGCGGAATGGATGCATGAGAACAAGTGGGTCACAACCATAGTGTGCTTCGTGCTGATGATCAGCGTGACCGCGGCTTCTCGACGCGGTCTGGCGCTGGGCAAATGGGTACAGAATTTTGGTGGCGCCTTGCTGTTGTTCACCTTTGCCGTCCTAATCCTGTCGCCGTTTCTGGCCGCCGGCCGGGGCTCGCTCGCAAACTATCATTTACTGCCAACCAGTGTGCCAAAGTTCAGCACCTACGATTTCAACGTCTGCAGCAAGCTGGCAGTGGGGGCACTTTCGGGTTTTGAGTACATCGCCATTCTCGCCGGTGAATGTCGCGCTCCGGTGCGCAATATTAAACGCTCAGTTTTGATTTCGGCGCCCATCATCGCGCTAATGTTCATCCTCGGCACGGCGTCGGTGCTGACTTTCGTCTCACCGGACAAGGTAGACCTCATCGGGCCTATCCCACAGGTACTAAGTCTCGCCTTTGGCCCGGTCGGGTGGGTATCGACCTTGATCTCGATCACCATCTTTGGGGTAGCAGCGCGACAGATTGCCCTGATGAGTATCTATTTTGCCGGCAACACGCGCTTGCCGATGGTTGCCGGTTGGGACGATCTGCTGCCAGCCTGGTTCGCGCGCCTTCACAATCGCTATCGCACGCCAGTGAATTCCATTCTTTTTGTCGGTGTCGTCACGCTGGTGATTAGCCTGGCAAGCCTGATTGGTGTCAGTGAGCAGGAAGCATTTCAATTCCAGGATAATGTTGCTGGTGCGTTTTATGCCTTGATCTATATGGTGCTGTTTGCGATACCAATTCTGGCGGCCCAACGATTCGGTGTGCAGGCGCCACTTTGGCTCAAGCTCGCCTCAGCTTCTGGCTTTATTGTCTCGGTCGTCTATACCTTTTATACAGTCTTTCCCATCATCGAGGTCAGAAGCCGTCTGGCCTTTGCGGCCAAAATCATCGCGGTGGTATTGCTGGCTAACGGGATAGGCGCAGCGATTTTCCGATTGGGGAAAAGGAAAACTGTAAGTCGCAGCCAAGATGCTAGCCGTCATTAACTGCAAACAGCTCGTCACCCTGGCAGGACCTGCCAGACCGCGGCGTGGTCAGGAACTGCGTCAGCTTTCGATCATCGATGACGCCGCGCTGCTGGTGCGCGGCAATCGGATTGAAAAGGCCGGCGCGCGACTTGAGATCGAACCGCTCATCAACCGTGACTGTGCGGTCGTTGATGCCGGCGGCCGCGTAGTGCTACCGGGCTTTGTTGACGCTCATACGCATCCGGTTTTTGCCGGTACACGCGCTGACGAATTCGAAGAGCGCGTCGGCGGCGCCAGCTACCAGGAAATCGCCGCGCGCGGCGGCGGCATTCAGTCAACGGTGCAGGCATCGCGTGCTGCCTCGCTGGAAGGTCTGATCGATATTGCAAAGCGCTACGCTCGATGGTTTTTACGCGGGGGAACCACGACCGTCGAAGCAAAATCGGGCTACGGACTCAGCCTCGCGGACGAACTGAAAATCCTAAAGGCGATCAGATACCTGAATGAGGATGTCGAAACAAACTTGCGCTACGTTCCCACCTTTCTCGGCGCACACGAAATTCCCCCGGAGTACCGTTCCCAACGGGAGACTTATATTCAACTTGTAGTTGCTGAGATGCTTCCCCGAGTCGCTGCGCAGAAATTGGCGGAATACTGCGATGTGTTTTGTGAGCTGAGCGTTTTCAGCGTTGCTGAATCGCGAGTGATCCTTTCTGCGGCGCGTGCTCTCGGGCTTGGGCTGCGCGTGCACGCCGACCAGTTATCGCTGTCGGGTGGCGCCAGACTGGCTGCGGAACTAAAGGCGGTCACGGCAGATCATCTTGAGCACACCGATGCGGAAGGAATCGCGGCTCTGGCAGCTGCAGGTGTACAGCCTGTGCTGCTGCCCGCCTCTGTTTATGCCCTTGGTTCTTCACGTTACCCGGCAGCGCGCGCCATGATTGATGCCGGGTTGGCTTTGGTATTGGCAACCGATTTTAACCCGGGCTCTTCACCGACTACTTCGATGCCTCTAATTCTGTCGCTGGCCTCTTCCCAGATGAAGATGTTACCGGCCGAAGCCATCACAGCAGCAACCATCAATGCCGCCTATAGCATTGGCCGCGGGGCCGAACTCGGATCGCTTGAGCCAGGAAAACTGGCGGATTTTGTGATCCATGATTGTGACGACTATCGCGAGCTCGCATATTTTTTTGGCATTGAGCATACCTGGAAAGTCTACGTGGATGGCCGCCTAACATTCCCTTCTTAATGCCGTCGTTTCTTTAGTATCTAGTCGTCTTCATCCGCCGCAGGCACAGGCTGCCTGGCTCCCCTGTATCGCACGCGACCGGCTCAGCGAAAACAATTATTAAAAAACAATTGACGGCTATCGACTTGTATTTTATTATCCGCACAACACTGAAAAGGAGGTGATCAAATAATATATGAGTTCTAATCACAGTGAGGTGGCTGAGGCCTGACCTCCGAACCTGTTATTTGCAACTTGTTAGGATCACGGTTCGGTAGTCTTGCTGTTTAGTGCGATACGCACACAGTCAGTACACAGGCCAATCCCAACAGTTCACCGGAGAGCCGCTCTTTTGATTGAGAGCGGCTTTTCTCTTGCCGCCCCGGCCGCCCGCGGGCGGCTGCTGGTTTGAAGCACCCTCTATTCACAACTTCCCGGCAGGCGCCGGCTCTGGCTGCAAGATTTGTCTTATCCGTTCCAGCAACTTGACCGCCAGAGGGCCATGATTAAAGATCGAATCGAAATTCAGGGCGAGCCAGGGCTGCCGGTGTCAAGGGTAGGGCTTTTTACAATTGAGAGAAGACCGGGAAATTTTGGGAGAAGGTTCGCCGCCGCCGGAAAAGCCGGTTTTTTACGATCCGGCAGGCCGCCGCTGGCGACGTCTGCGCCGCACCTGGGTGGGACTGGCGGTGGTAGTCACGGCGCTGACCGCAATCTTCATTGCCAGCGTCATGGTCAAACCGCTCTTGCCAGTCTTTGATCTGCGCGCCGCGTCCCTGCCGCACCCTCTG
Organism: Pyrinomonadaceae bacterium; assembly: GCA_036726305.1. GTDB lineage: Bacteria > Acidobacteriota > Blastocatellia > Pyrinomonadales > Pyrinomonadaceae > JAOAPY01. Next base: position 19,211 of record DAIMCP010000037.1, read on the forward strand.
GATCTTAAACCTCGAACACCGACGTTACCGGCCAATCCTCGCGAGCAAAAAGCCAGGAAAGCCGAGGAAGAACTGCAACATGCCCTTGACAAGGCCAAACGGATCGTTCCCTCCAAACGCCCGCAGGAAATGGTATTCGCAGCACCACCGGCAATTCCGCCGCCGGCAATGCCAACTTCAAGGCCGTTAGCCATAGGCTTTTACATCAACTGGGACGAATCGAGTCTCTCTTCGCTCGAGCGGAATCTCGATCACCTTGATTGGGTTATTCCACAATGGGTACATTTGCAGGACCCGGGCAAAGACGGCAGTCCAATCGCCGTGGAACTCCATGCTCCAGCCTTGAACGCGATTCGCGAAACCAGACCTCAGATTCGGATTGTGCCGATGGTGCAGAATCTGGTGGACGATAAATGGGACAAAGACCTCCTGGGACGATTGATCGCTGACGAACCGGCACGGCAACGCCTGGTGGCTGCGTTAACAACCTTTGTCGAGCAGAACAAGTTCGGCGGGATCTGTATAGATTTCGAAGAAATTCCCGAGCCGATTTCGGCCAATCTCGATAATCTCCTGCGCTTCATGCAGGAACTGCACGCCGTCTTTCAACTGCGCGGTTTGGTTGTCACGCAGGCCGTGCCCTTCGACTCTACTGATTGGAAGTACAAAGATTTCGCGGCCGCCAATGACTACCTGATGTTGATGGCCTACGACGAGCATTGGGCGGGGAAGGCCCCTGGCAGCGATCACGGTTGGGGCTCGGTGGCAGGCCAGGGTTGGTATGAAAGAAACCTGGTCAGCCGGATGAAGGAGATCGACCCCGCCAAAACCATCATCGCGATTGGCAACTACGGCTATGACTGGACCGAAGGAGAAGACACGGTCAAGGAGGTTACCTGCCAGGAAGCGTTAATCAACGCGCACGAGTCGCAGGTGGAACAAATCCAGTTCGACCCGCTAACGCGGAATCCAAATTATGAATACGATGAAGACGATAATACTCATCACCACGTCTGGTTTCTCGATGCGGTAACGGCTTACAACCAGATGAGAGCGGCCAGTGGGTATCACCCGGCGGGTTTTGCCCTCTGGAGATTAGGATCTGAGGATCCTTCGATTTGGTCCTATTTTGGCACTGCCAACGGCGACTACTCTCCCGAAGCGCTGCGCCGCATCGTCTACGGGTATCAAGTCGACTTTGAGGGCGAGGGCGAACTGCTGAAAGTGGTTTCCCGTCCCCATGACGGTTGGCGTGATATTAAGATTGATCAGTCCGACGGGTTTATTAGCAGTGAAATTTACGACAGCAAGAACCTGCCGTCGTCCTATGTGATTCAGCGCTCGGGAGATCATCCAGGGCTGATCGCACTGACGTTTGATGATGGCCCGGATCCAAAATGGACACCGCGCATTCTCGATATTCTCAAGCAGGAGCAGGTCCCAGCAACGTTTTTCATAATCGGCAAGAATGGGCAGGCCTATCCTGAACTGGTGCGTCGCACAGTCAACGAAGGGCATGAACTCGGCAACCATACCTTCACGCACCCTAACCTGGGCGAGATTCCCTGGCGACTTACTGACCTCGAACTGAATGCCACACAGCGTTTAATCGAGTCCCTGACCGGCCGTTCCACGGTACTGCTGCGCCCGCCATATTTTGGAGATGCGGAAGCCGACAAACCAGAAGAAGTCGAGCCGGCCTATCGTGCTCAGCAACTCGGCTACATCATCGTCGGACTGCGCATCGACCCGGACGACTGGCAGTTGCCGGTTACTGCCGACCAGATTGTTGCTCGGACTTTGGCACGGGCCCAGGATACAAACCCTGAGACACGCGGCCAGGTAATCCTGCTGCATGATTCCGGTGGAGATAGAGAAGCGACGGTCGCAGCGTTGCCGCGAATCATTCACGAGTTGCGCGGCCGAGGCTTTAAGTTTGTTTTGACCTCAGAGCTGGCAGGCATCTCTCGGGATCAGGCGATGCCTCCGGTATCTTCAAATCAAAGCGTTTATACCCGAGCTGATTCGCTCGCTTTTTTTGCACTCTCAACAGGTGGCTGGCTGTTACAGTGGGCTTTCCTGCTTGGCATCCTGCTCGGACTGGGGCGACTCTTAGTGGTCGGCGCGCTTGCCTTTGCCCAGTGGTTGCGTTCCCGACACCGCGGGCGCACGCACGCTGGAGAAAAGTACGGACCTTCGGTGTCGGTGATTGTCCCGGCTTTCAACGAAGAGATGGTGATTGAGGCCACTCTGCAGAGCCTGATGGCTTCCGACTATGACAATTTTGAAATCATAGTGGTGGACGATGGGTCATTGGATCGGACCAGCGAAGTCGTCACGGAGAAGTTTAAGCATGAGCCGCGCGTCCGGTTATTTACAGAAAAAAATGGCGGGAAGGCAAATGCACTCAATTTTGGTTTACGTTATGCGACCGGCGAGATCATTATTGCTCTCGACGCCGACACCCTCTTCGCCCCGCACGCAATCTCAGCCCTGGCGCATCGTTTCTATGATCCGAAGATGGGCGCGGTCGCCGGAAACGCTAAAGTCGGCAATCGCATCAACCTGGTAACCCGTTGGCAAGCGCTCGAATACATCACCTCGCAAAACATGGACCGCCGCGCCTTCGCCAGCCTGAACTGTATCACCGTGGTGCCTGGGGCCGTGGGAGCCTGGCGTCGAGATCTGTTAGAAGAGGCCGGCGGCTTTACTTCGGACACTCTTGCTGAAGATCAGGATCTCACACTGCGGATCCGGCGTCTTGGTTACAAGATTGGCTACGAAGAGGACGCCATCGCCTGGACCGAGGCGCCCGCTACGTTGCGCGCGCTCGCCAAGCAACGATTTCGCTGGGCCTACGGCACACTCCAGTGCATGTGGAAACATGGCGATGCATTATTGCGACCGCGATATGGGGCGCTTGGTTTTGTTGCCATGCCTAACGTATGGATCTTTCAAATCATCTTTCCCCTGATTTCGCCAGTGATGGATTTGGTACTGCTTTACACTTTGCTGGCCGCCGGCCTCGACTGGCTGCAACAACCCGCCGGCTATACGATGACCAATTTGAATCAGGTGCTCTTTTATTATGCGCTGTTTCTGACCATCGATTGGCTGACCGCTTGTTTCGCTTTCATCCTCGAGAAGCGCGAGCGCTGGAGTCTGCTCTGGTGGATCTTCCTGCAGCGGTTCTGCTATCGCCAGGTCATGTATTACGTCATGATTAAGTCGGTCGCGACCGCGTTACGGGGCGCCGTTGTCGGGTGGGGTAAGCTGGACCGCAAAGCTACGGTTGAGGCTCAACCGTAACAATAACTAATTCGCTTCAGAGCATGCTTAAAAGAGTAGTTCAAAGGCCGCACTTCGTTGTCTCGATATTCCCATGTACACGGCCGCAAATGAAGTAAGCTCCGCAGGCATTAAGATTCAAGAATCGGGACGCTTAGCGAAATTTCATGCATAAGCGGCAGATGAACTGGATTGCGTACGCGGTACTGCTAATCGCGGCGTTCTCGTTTCGTTTTTGCGTCGCGCGCTTTCTCGCCAACGATACCCCGGGTGATGGCCGAGTCTACGCGCAGATGGCGCGCAATCTCCTGGAACAGCATGTCTATTCCCATGACACCGAGCCACCGTACGCACCCTCGCTGATTCGTCTGCCTGGTTATCCCTTATTTCTCGCCGCGACGTATTCAGCCTTTGGCCACTACAACAACGGCGCCGTGCGCATGGTGCAGGCGCTGTTGGACACTTTGACCTGTGCGCTGGCGGCTTTGCTCGCTTATCTCTGGGAGCCGGAGGAAAGGCGGAAACAAAGAGCAAGCATTGCCGCCCTGGCCCTGGCCGCGGCGTGTCCCTTTACTGCAATTTACGTGGGCACGATTCTGACAGAGACCTGGGCTTCTTTGCTGGCGATGTTGCTTTGCCTGTTGGCGACACTGGCTATCAGAGCTTCCTCTTTCAAACTGTCGTTGTGGCGTTGGGCAGCGGTGGGTCTGGTCGGAAGCCTGAGTGTTTTCTTTCGCCCGGACATGGGGTTGTTTATCGCCGCGATTGGAATCGCACTGCTCGTTACCGAATGGTCTCGCCGGAACAGCAAAGGCCAGGCATCGGCCTGGCGATTCAGAATCGCGCGGGTCTTAGCTACTGGATCGGTACTCTCCACGGCCTTTGTTTTGTTGCTGGTACCGTGGACCGTCCGGAACTGGCGCACCTTTCATCTGTTTCAGCCATTGTCTCCAGCACACGGGGAAATGCCGGGAGAGTTCGTGCCCCGCGGATACTACGCCTGGGTCAGATCATGGGTGGAGGACGGACGTTACGTCGAGACCGTCCTTTGGAATTTGGACGACAAGCCGATCGATATCGACGAGTTACCTGACAGTGCCTTCGATTCGGAGGCTGAAAAAGCGCGCGTGGTGACCCTGCTGGATCAATACAACAATCCACCAGCAACTGAGGAGCCTGAACCAGTTGCCGAGCCTGCTTCCAGTCCGAGTCCAACTCCGGCGAATGAGGGCGCCGCCCACACGAATTCGTCCGGAAAGCCAGAACCGAGTCCTTCCCAGCCAGTTGCCGATACCAAAGATGATGAAGAAACCGACGATGAAGACGAAGAGGAGGAGGAAACCGAGGAGCCAGTCACGCCGGAAATGACCGCGGAGATCGACGCGGCGTTCGGACAGATTGCGCGTGAGCGAATCGCGCGCGCGCCAACCCGTTACTACGTCTGGTTACCTATGAAACGCGCCTGGTCGCTCTGGGCCAATCCTCATGCCGATTATTATCCATTTGCGGGCGAACTGTTCCCGCTTGACGATTTGGATTACACCATCCACCAGCATCTCTGGCTGCCGCTCTTTTCCGTTTTGGTACTGATCTATAGCTTGCTGGGGATTGCCGGTGGCTGGTTCCTGTGGCGCGTGCGCGATTTTGAAGTGCGGCGCTGGCTTTTGCTGGTGGGGCTGATGATGCTTATTCGTCTCGCGTTTTTTGCAACGATGGAGAACCCGGAGCCCCGTTACGTAGTTGAACTCTTCCCGTTTCTCGCAGTACTTGGTGGGATCGCCATCGCACGTTTCAGGAAAGTCCTACAAACTTGAGTTTGCTGACCCCCCTGCTTACCTGCTAACGACAAAAGGAACTTGTTGGCCTAAGGCCTGGGCGTCGGTGTTGCAGTCGGCGTGGGAGTCTGCTCTGAGGCAGGTATCCGCGCAGGGTCGGGCCGATCCGGCGAAGTGTGCAGGTGCACCGCTTTCCATTCATTGCCGACGCGCTTGAAGACCAGCGTCATGCGACCGGATGCCGTATCAGGCTCACCCTTGTAGGTCTGTGTCTGCGTCCACTGACAGGTAACGACTGCCCCATCGCGGCCGAGCATTTGCACATGTAAATCGCGCACATCGAGCTTGACATCCTTAATATCCGGATAGGAACTCTCACGATTCCGGCGCATCTGTTCCCAGCCCTTAGTCACAGATCCGTTGTAGTTAAACAGCACCAGGGCGGGTGAGTTCAGATATCCGCTGGTTACCAGGTTCACGTTGGCGCGCCTGATGCCCTCGATAATTTTGTTAAAGGCAGCCTGTACTGAATCTCCGGGTACGACCGCCGGTTTAGCTTTCTCGTTCGCAGCCGGGGTCGATTTTTCAGCAGTAGCCGGCTGGTGACCCTGCGCCGGGCTGGGTGTTGCTGCAGCCGTGCGCGGGCGCACTTTCGTGGGAGTTGGGGAAGAGTTGGTGTTCTGGGCCAGGACAATGGCGGCAAAAGTCAGCAGGAATGTGATGCTAAGGGCGAGTTTTTTCATAATGTCATCCCAATCGGTGGCCCCTCCCAGTCTGCCGGTTACTCAGGACATGAGACCCCAAAGAAGACTCTCCGGACTGTTATAAATCCCATTGTCAGCCGGTTTTGACCGGGTGAGAAAGAGAAGTGGAAGCAAACCACGGTACCCCGCTACGTAAGCGCAGGACCGATCGCTCGCGGCCAAGAAGCTCAAACACCTCGAACATTGAGGGGCCAACTGCCTGGCCGGTTAACATTGTGCGCGAGGCATTGATAAAAAGACCAGCTTTGACTTGAAGCTCATCAGCAAATTGCCGCACTGCAACTTCAACCGATGCGGCGTCGAAAGGGTCGACTGCTTCCAGGCGGGTGGCCAGCTCGGGAAGCCATTCCTGCAGGCGTGGTTCCTTGCTCAGATTTTTGCTCACGGCCGTCTCGTCGAAATCGAAGTCATCGGAAAAATAAGCGCGACCCTGGGATGAAAAATCTTTCAGGGTGAAGAAACGATGGCGAATTAGTTCTACTGCCCTTTCAAACCAGGCCCGCTCATCCTCCTCGTACTCCTCACGCCACAATTTGGCGGCACGCAATTCTGCTTTGACCATCGGCACCAACTCAGCCGGCGGCATGGTGCGAATGTATTCGGCATTCATCCAAAGCGCCTTGTCGTCGGTCCAGTGTCGGGGATCGTTCTCGGTAAAGTTAAAAACCGCGTTGGCCCGGCCAATACCTGCGAGGGAGAACTTTTCCGCCAGTTCCCTGAGCGGCAAAATCTCCTGGTCGTCGTCTGGCGACCAACCCAACAAGGCCAGGAAATTACGGAAGGCCGCCGGCACAAAACCACGATCGCGATAGGTGGTCAGCGATACCACTTCGCCGTGCTTGCGTTTTGAAAGCTTGCCCTTGTTCGGCGCCAGGATGAGCGGCAGATGAGCGAACTGCGGCACTGCGGCTCCCAGGGCCTCGTAAATCAAAATCTGCTTGTGCGTATTTGTCAGGTGGTCCTGGCCGCGAATCACGTGGGTGATAGCCATCTCGATATCATCAAGGACGACGGAGAGGTTATACAGCGGATGACCGTCCGATCGCAGCAGAACCAGATCCTCGATCTCGGAATAGTTTCGTTCCTGCGTGCCATACACGATGTCTTCGAAACGCGTCTGGCCTTCGCGAGGGACTTTCAAACGTACGGCAAATGGTTCTCCCGCAGCGGCCCGTGCGTCCGATTCTGCCCGCGGCAATTCGCGATAAGGATTGCTGCGCTGATCGAGGCCCTCCGCAGCGTGCGAGCGCGCGCGCTCGGCGATACCCTGTTTTACGTTCTGGTCGTCCCGTTGTTCTTTGGGTGTGAAGTCCCGGTAGGCCTTGCCTGCGGCTAGCAGGCGCTCAGCGGCTGCACGATGCTTGGGAGCGTTGTCGGACTGAAAGACAATTTCTTCGTCATGGTCCAGACCCAACCATGCAAGCCCTTCGAGAATCGAGCGTGTCGATTCCTCGGTCGAGCGCTGCAGGTCAGTATCTTCAATGCGCAGCAGAAACTTGCCGCCCTGCTGGCGCGCAAACAGCCAGTTGAACAGCGCCGAGCGCGCGGCCCCGATGTGCAGGTAGCCAGTTGGCGAAGGAGCAAAACGTACGCGAACAGTCATAAAAATTAGAGGTCAGAAGTCGGAACTCAAAAGAGGTCAGTAAAAAACAGGAACGCCCTAAACTGACCTCTGACTCCTGACTGCTGACCTCTTGGATGTATGGCGGAGATGACAGGATTCGAACCTGTGAAGGGCTTTTGACCCTTAACGGTTTAGCAAACCGCCGCCTTCAGCCACTCGGCCACATCTCCGCAACCCCTCAGGCGAACGTCAATTCTAAACGGGGACGGTGGATTGTCAAGACGAGGGGAAAGAGAGGGCTGATTCCGACAGGTTCTCGAGCTCTCGGCAGCTCGCCGCCGGTCAGAGCCTCCGCAGTTGCGCAACATTCCAGCGATTTGGTTTTTTGCAGAGGCAGAAGTCAAAACGACTGGCCAGACTGGCAATAAGCTGAAATTCTTTCAGAGGCCTGCCAGGGGCTGTCTCCAGAATGCGTTAGTAGCGAGTGATACAATTTGCCTCGATGTCGAAGCTTCATCTCACGCGCAGGCAGTTTCTCGGCGGTCTGGCTGCCGCACCTCTGGTTGCGGTGTCGGCGACTGCGGCATATTCCACTTTGATCGCCCAGCACGATTACGAAGTGACGGAGACAGATATTTTCATTCGCGAGTTGCCGGAACGTTTCGAGGGGTTCCGCATCACGCAACTGACTGATGTTCACCACAGTCGCCTGGTAGGTTTGGCTGAAGTACAACAGGTTGTCACTCTCGCCAATCGTACCAGGCCCGATCTCATGGTCCTGACGGGCGACTACACCACGACCTACCGGCGGTTCATTGAGCCTTGCGCAGAGGCGCTGGGTGCGCTGACTGCGCCAGAGGGGGTCTGGGCGGTGCTCGGCAATCACGATCATTACACTGATCCGGAACTAACCACGCGCGCGCTGGTGCGCCATCACATCAGTGTGATGAACAACGCGAACACCACCATCAGACGCGGTCCGGAAGCTATTCAACTGGCGGGCATAGATGACTGGTCATGGAACGGCACCGACTGGATTCGAGCTTTCTATGGTCTCAATAACAAGCTGGTTTCGATTCTGCTTTCTCATCAGCCAACGGCGCTCGACTTTGACGAGGCCCAGGCAGCCTCGCTTATTCTTAGCGGACACACTCATGGGGGGCAGATCAAATTGCCTTTCCTTGGCGCGCCGGCACGTTTTGCGACCATGGATCTCAAGTATGCGAGTGGTTTGTTCCGGCGCGCGCAGACGCAACTCTACGTGTCCAGAGGAACAGGCGTGATCGGGTTGGGAGTGCGATTTGGAGTGCGGCCCGAGATTGCGGTGTTGCGTCTACGCCGTGCTTAGTCCGGCGCGTTACAGTTTGTCGCTGAGCCTTGCCAGGACCAGGCGCGGCCAGGGCAGAATGAGGAGGAGGCTTGTGGGCCACTTTGTAATCACCGGGGGCTACGACGCTCTAACAACACGGTGTCGCGCCAGACGCCATTCACCAGGCAGCATTGACGGCGGCCACCATTTTAGTATACAGAGTACTTTGCGTTGCAGAGCAGCGCAGGCACCGGACCTCGTCGGTCAGGTTTCGAGATGAGAAGTAGTAAATCCACAATGGTCGCGCTACAATACGCTCGCAAATAACATCCATTACTAAAATAACGTCTCCATGAAGCTGCTGCAAAATATTAATTCGCCTGCCGATCTCCGCAGCCTGCAACCTGAAGAATTGCAAACCGTCGCGGATGAGGTTCGTCAATATATTCTGGAAACAATGTCCCGCATCGGAGGGCATACGGGTGCCTCTTTGGGAGCAGTGGAGCTCGCAGTGGCGCTACACTATGCGTTCGACACCCCGCATGACCGGCTGGTTTGGGATGTTGGCCATCAGGCTTACGCGCACAAGATTCTGACCGGGCGGCGCGATCTCCTGCCAACCATCAAGCAATATGGTGGGATCAGCGGGTTCCTGCGCCGCGACGAATCGGAGTTCGATACCTTCGGAGCCGGTCATGCCTCGACCTCGATCTCGGCTGCGCTTGGCATGGCTATAGCGCGCGATCGAAAGGGCGAGCAACATCACGTGGTGGCACTGATTGGCGATGCCTCTCTGGCCGGCGGCATGGCGATGGAGGCGATTAATCAGGCCGGCCATTTGAAGACTCGCTTGATCGTCGTGCTCAACGATAACGAGATGTCGATAGCACCCGCCGTCGGCGCCCTCACCGGTTATCTCAACCGCATTCGGGAGTCTCAGGGTTATCACCGGTTCAAAGAAGAAGTCGAAGAGACCTTGCTGGCGATCCCTACTCTGGGTGGTCGACTGCATCACGCAGCCAAGACTATGAAGGATGCGATTGCGGCGGCTGTCTTGCCTGGCGCGCTGGTTAGCGAGCTCGGTTTTAAATACATCGGATATGTGGACGGACACAATCCCCAGGCCCTGGTAGCAGCGTTGCGGGAAGCCCAGCAGATTAAAGATGGACCAGTGATCGTCCATGCGCTCACCAGTAAAGGCAAAGGTTACCCGGGCGATGAAAGTGACTACTATCGCTGGCATGCCACCGGTCCTTTCGAGCTGGCAACCGGCAAACCCATCAAGTCTCCAGCCAAGACGCCAACCTATACATCAGTGTTCGGTAAAACGCTTTGCCAATTGATGGAGAAAAATGAACGAGTGGTGGCCCTGACTGCGGCGATGCCTGACGGCACAGGAATCTGTGACGCGCTCGAGAAATTTCCCAAGCGGTCTTTTGATGTCGGAATCGCCGAACAGCATTGCGTAACCTTCGCCGCCGGCATGTCCTGCGAAGGTTTGATCCCCGTCTGCGCCATTTATTCCACTTTTTTACAAAGGGCTTTTGATCAGTTGGTGCATGACGTTTGTATTCAGGATCTGAATGTAAAGTTCTGTCTGGATCGCGGCGGTATTGCGGGCGGCGATGGCCCAACGCACCATGGCCTGCTGGACATAGCCTACCTGCGTGCCGTCCCCAACCTCATTGTCATGGCGCCCAAGGACGAGGGGGAGATGCGCGACATGATGCTGACCATGATTGAACACCAAGGGCCGGCGGCAATGCGCTACCCCAGAGGAAACGGTATCGGCGCCGCCATTGATCGCGAACCACAGCGACTGGAAATCGGCAGAGGCGAGATCGTTCGTGATGGCGGGGAAATTGCCATCATCGCCTATGGCTCAATGGTGCACCCTTCGCTGCAGGCGGCCGAGAACCTCTCTCGGGCCGGCATCGAAGCAACCGTAGTCAACGCTCGCTTCGTAAAGCCGCTCGACGCCGAATTGATTCTGGCATTGGCCCGAACCAGGCGCTTGCTGGTTACGGTTGAAGAGGCCTATATGGCGGGCGGATTTGGTTCCGCGGTGTTGGAACTACTTGAGGAAAACGGCCTGCAGGACAAACTACGCGTAGTGCGCATGGGAATACCTGATCGGCTCGTGACTCATGGCGACGGCAAACTCCTCCTGGCCAAATATGGACTCGACGCCGACGGCATCTATACACGCGTCAAGGAAAGCATAGAAGTCCTTGAAGATCGCCGGGCCAAGCGTCAGAAAGTCTGAAACTATCGAACGCCTCGCTGCCGGGCATCACTCCTTCCCGTGTGCGAACCCCTGGTTTGCATTCGGTTCCCGCTACTTGTTGAACAAATTTCAAGCCAGTATGTAGGTGTTGACTCTTTTTCCTGTGAGTGGCATCATCTGTGCGCACAGTTGAGCTGGGAAATTTAAGAGCAAACTTGGCACTGCTTGCCTCTCTCTCACGTAAGCAACAAACCCGACAATTTGAATATTCGTGCAGTAAAGGAACGGTGAACTCGATGAATAAGCAAGTTTTTCGGGAGCGTGAGTGCATCCACCGTGAGCTGGGTGCCGAGGGCGAGTTCTACAACGGCGCATTCTACGTTCAGGCAATCCGGCGCCTGCAGGTAGATGAAGCCCTGGAGATTTCCAAGAAGGTTAGTTCCTTCTTCTGGGCGGATGCTCCACATATCCTGGTTTGGCTCTGTAACGACTGCGCTGCTTCCCTTCATCTTAACGACACGCCGCGTTCGCTGATCCAGGGGTCACGCCGGCAGGCCTAAGCCCTGGCACGGAAGTGGAGCACTCTGGCCGCTTCTGCGGTAAAGTGGCTCCCATGAAGCGTGAGAGGATAGATAAGCTTCTGGTCGAACGTGGCCTGGCCGATTCCCGCACCAAAGCCCAGGCACTGATCATGGCCGGCGCTGTGCTCGTCGATGAGCAACGCGCGGAAAAACCTTCCGATCTCGCCGCCCCAGGTGCGTCACTTCGCATCAAGGGTGCCGACGATCCCACTGCGCGTTACGTGGGCCGCGGGGGAGTTAAGTTAGAAGCGGCCCTGCGCGAGTTTGGCCTCAAGGTCAGCGCCTGGACATGCCTTGATATCGGCGCCTCAACCGGCGGCTTCACCGATTGCCTGCTCCAGCATGGCGCCCGCCAGGTGGTAACAGTTGATGTCGGGCACAATCAACTTGATTGGCGTTTGCGGAACGATAAAAGAGTTGAGGTCCGGGAAGGCGTAAATGCGCGCTACCTGCAGCCAGAGGATTTTGTCGAGAAATTCCAACTCGCGGTGATGGATGTCGCATTCATCTCAGCGACTAAAGTCATGCCCGCCATTGTGCCGCTGCTGCAGCCGGGAGGCTATCTGCTGGTGCTTATCAAACCGCAGTTTGAAGTTGGGCGCGGCGAAGTCGGCAAGGGCGGCATCGTGCGTGAACCCGAGAAGCACGAGCGCGTAATCGCCGAAGTAAATCGCGCCGCTGCCGCCTTACGATTGGAAATAAAAGGCCTCATGAAATCGCCGCTTGAAGGCGCCGACGGCAACATCGAATTTCTGGCCTGCTACCAGAGCGCCAGGCCCTGACCCGTGCACCTCAGCAGCTTTTGCGCCCCCGGGGGGAAAGCTAACCGCGCCTACGACCTCGTTGACACCCAAATCCAGCGGCAGATATCATCCGCCTCGTTATTAATTCACATTCTTAATGTCGAAGTTCGGACTTGGCGGCGAGTCCCGCGACCCGCGTCCAGCAAATGACAACAACATCCATCAAGCGGGTTGGCATTGTGGTCAAGCCACACCATCCCGAAGCTCTAAAGACGCTTTGTGGCGTGATTGACTGGCTCAACCAGCATGGCATTGCCCTGGTTGGTGGGCCTGAGATTGAGCGAGAGCGAATCGAGCAGGAGACGGGTTGCGCCGTTGAAGTAATGGCCACCGACAGCCTGGCCGCGAGCGTCGATCTCATGCTGGTGCTGGGCGGCGACGGCACCATGATCGCGACGGCGCGCATGCTGGGCGACCTGGAAGTGCCGGTGCTGGGCGTCAATTATGGCGGGCTGGGTTACCTGGCGGAGTTTCGCATCGAGGAACTTTATGCCGCCCTGGGAGAAATTCTTTCCGGCAACTACGCGGTGGAAAAGCGTGTCATGCTCGCTGTTGATTTGCTGCGCGGCGATCAAAGTATTAGCCACAATCGCGTGCTGAACGATGTAGTGATCAATAAGTCGGCGCTCGCCCGCATCATAGAAATCGAAGCCTATCTAAACCAGCAGTTCGTCAATTCGTTCCGGGCTGACGGTCTGATTGTCTCCACCCCGACCGGTTCGACTGCCTACAATCTTTCGGCGGGCGGACCGGTAATCTATCCCACGATGAATGCCGTGGTTGTTACGCCCATCTGCCCCTTTACTCTTTCCAACCGGCCAATTGTGGTGCCCGACGAATCGCTGATTGAACTGCGGCTGATTACTCAGAACGAGGACGTTGCGCTGACGCTGGATGGGCAGGTCGGATTTCCACTGAAACCGGAAGATCGAGTCGTAATTCGCAAAAGCAAGACCAGTTTCAATCTGGTGCAGCCGCTGAACAGGAACTACTTTGAAGTATTGCGCGACAAGTTGCGCTGGGGCAGATAGGAGAGAGTCCACCTTCAGGGTTGCAAGTGGAAGTTTCGCAGGGTCGTAGATTCTGTCAAAAGGTAAAAAACCAATGCCCGAAGAAAAACACCACCCAAACGAACCCGTGATCGATGCAAACGCTTTCGAACGCCAGACGACAACCGACCTTGACGAAGAAACACCGGATAAACCGCGAGGACTGGCGCTCCACACACGCATCCTGATCGGCCTGGCGGTCGGAGTAATCGCCGGCGTCGCGGTCAATTACAAGTTTGGCGGAGATCATCCTCGAGTCGTTTGGGTAATCGAAAACATCACCGCGCCAGTCGGTCAGTTGTTTCTGCGCACGCTGCTGATGATCGTGGTACCGCTGGTCTTCTCATCGCTTGTCGTCGGGGTAGCTGGTATAGGAAACATACGCAAACTGGGCCGCGTTGGATTGAAGTCCTTTGGTTATTGCCTGGTTGTTTCCGCGATTTCTGTGGTTATCGGACTGACCCTGGCAAACACAATCAAACCGGGGAAGCACATCGATGAGGCGACCTCCAGGGCCTTGCAGCAACGCTACGGTTCCGATGCCACCAAACAGGTCGATGCGGCTACAAAATCCGGGACCGTCATGACTCCGTTGATGCAGGTGGTCGATACCATTGTGCCATCCAACCCCCTCGCGAGCGTGGCCGGCGTCCCTGCCAATCCCAGCACTGCAACTTCGGCCGGGACGCCCAACATGCTGCACCTGATGTTCTTCGCTCTGATAACCGGCATAGCCATAACGCTGATTCCGGTGACCGCGACCGCTCCGTTGTTGCGTGGGCTGCAAGCCCTTTACGAGATCACGGCAAAGATCATTGAGATGATTATGAAGTTCGCCCCCTTCGCCGTGGCCTGTCTGTTATTCAATAACACCGCGCGTTTCGGACTGGATTTGCTGCAGGCACTCGCCTGGTTTGTGGTCACGGTGCTGTTGGGGTTGTCGCTCCACATGTTCGGGGTCTACTCCCTCTCGGTTTATTTCCTGTCGCGCATTTCGCCGATCGATTTCTTCCGGCGCATCAAGACCGTGATTCTGACGGCCTTTTCCACCTCGTCGTCCAACGCTACGTTGCCGACGGCGCTGCGAATTTCGGAAGAGAACCTGGGCGTACCGCAGGAGATTAACAGCTTTGTGCTGACGGTCGGAGCAACCGCGAATCAGAACGGCACGGCTCTATATGAAGGGGTCACGGTGTTGTTTTTAGCCCAGTTGGCAGGCATCGATCTGTCGCTGGGCCAGCAACTGATGGTGGTCTACCTGGCCATCCTGGGCGGGATCGGAACGGCCGGTGTTCCCTCGGGTTCGATTCCTTTTATCATTGGCGTTTTGGTAACGATTAATGTTAATCCAGCCCTCATCGCCATCATCCTTGGTATCGATCGCATTCTCGACATGTGCCGCACCACCCTCAACGTAGTCGGTGATATCACGGCTGCGACTTATGTAGCCCGTTCGGAAGGATATGAATTATTGCGGCCGCATGAGCCGGCCATAGTTCATGCCGGCTTGACGTTACCTGGCGTGAATCCGGACTAATTGTCCAGGCAAATTCGCGCCATGATTTCCGCACATCTTCCAATCAGGATAACGGTTTTTTAGGTATGGAGTAACTACGATGGTCTTTCCACTATACGACGACAATTCGGATCGCACCAGTGCACCGGTGGTGAATTATGTCCTGATTGCTATCAACATTCTGGTCTTTGTCTTCCTGCAGGGGCTTGGTTCAAACGATCGATTTACCTATGCCTATTCCACCGTTCCTTATGAGATTGTTACCGGCAAAGACGTAACCACTCCGGACCGTCCGGTCACCGATCCGGTGTCCGGCCAGCGAGTGCTTGTTCCAGGTTTGCAGCCCACGCCTTTCACGGTCTACCTCACCCTGATCACATCGATGTTTATGCACGGCGGCCTGGCACACATCTTTGGCAACATGCTGTTCCTCTGGATCTTTGGCGACAATGTCGAACATCGCATGGGCCATATCCGGTATCTGGTCTTCTACCTCACCTGTGGCGTACTGGCTTCACTCGCGCATGTCTTTACCAGCGCCCTGCTGGCCTCGCAACAGGGCAGCCTCCTGATCCCCAGTTTGGGCGCTTCCGGGGCCATCTCGGGAGTATTGGGTGCTTACCTCGTGCTTCATCCGACTCGGCGTGTGACGGTTATTCTGTTTCGTTTCCTAACCGATGTTCCGGCGTACGTGGCGATTGGGATCTGGTTTGCGTTCCAATTGATCAGTGGTATCGGCCTGTTAGGCGGCGGGTCGAAACAAGGCGGGGTGGCTTATGCGGCGCACATCGGTGGCTTCATCGCGGGGCTGGTGCTGGTCAGACTCTTCACGCTTGGGCGCGCGCAGGCCTGAGCGGCTGTGGCTTGCACTTAAGACGCCCCCAAGTGCGAACCGCGGGCTTTAACCAGCGGGGAAAGCGGGTGAGAATGAGAACAAGAAGGCTGACCCATCTCGCGAACTTCTTTGGCTGAAGCCACCTGCTGCGGAGAAGTACAGAAACCCTGGCTAGACCTGAGCCGAGCGACTCCTTTGCTTGACAGTGCGCGCGGCGCTCAAATAGTCTTGACTCGTTGAGAAGCTTCAAAATCACCAGGCAATTTCAGCCCACCACACGGCCCAGTACCTACGCCAGAAATTTTCAGCGATGATTTGCAGGATATTAACGGCATTGCTCGTTTTCGCCACACTGGCTGCGGCGCAGGACGCAACCCCGAGACCCAACGCGCTGGTCACCTTGGCGCCGGCGCAAACGGGATCAACCTACGAAACTTTGCTCGAGCGAGTGAAGCAGGGCGACCATGCGGTGGATTTTCAGGAACTGCGTTTGGCTTACACAAGCGCGCGGGAATACAGTCCCTATGGCGGCGATTCGCTGGCGCGCAGGAATATGTTCACAGCCCTGAAGCAGAAGGATTACAACAAGACGCTCACGAGTGCGACTAATATGCTGAGCGCAAACTATCTCGACATCATGGGTCACTTTGGTTTGTTTGTGGCCCACCGCGAACTCGGTCATGCGCACCTTGCTGTTTACCATCGCTGGGTGTTTGAAAGTCTGCTCAATTCGATTAAGAATTCCGGCGACGGCAAGACAATAGAAACGGCCTTTGTTGTAATCTCGACCGATGAAGAGTATGCACTGTTCAACTATCTCGGCCTGCGGCCACAGGACCAGGCGCTAATTCAGGAAAAGGGTCACAACTTTGACCGCTTGACCGCACTCGATCCACAGACCAATCAGACCGTCACCTACTATTTCAACATCGACAAACCTTTTAACTGGCTCGGCAATAGTCTGAAGCAGTAAGTTGCAGAAGGCCTTAAGGGAAGAAACAAGAATCTCAATGATTAAAGAAGAACTTACCAAACTAATAACCGAAAAGGGCACCACCATAGGCGTCATTGGTCTCGGCTACGTCGGCTTACCGCTGGTAGTCGAATTCGCGCGCAACGGCTTCACGGCGCTGGGCTTTGAAGTAGACCAAAGCAAAGCTGACCGGATCAATTCCGGCGAATCCTATATCGGCGACATCGATTCCGGTACGGTCAAAAAACTGGTGAACAGCAAACGCCTCAGGGCCACCACCAATTTCACCGGTTTGGAGTCTTGTGATGCGATCATTATTTGCGTGCCCACCCCGCTGAGAAAGACCAAAGAGCCGGATATCTCCTACATCATGGCGGCAGCGGAACAGATCAAACAGCGTTTACGCCGTGGGCAGTTAATTATTCTTGAATCCACAACCTATCCGGGCACCACTGATGAAGTACTGCTGCCGATGTTTGCCGAGACGGGACTAAAGCTTGACGAAGACTTCCTGCTGGCGTTTTCTCCGGAGCGCGTCGATCCCGGCAATCCCCAGTTTCAAACCCACAATATTCCCAAGGTGGTAGGCGGCGTTACAAATGATTCAACGGCGGTGGCGGCTCACCTCTATTCCCAGATCGTTAAGGATGTTTTCGCCGTCAGTTCGGCACGCGTAGCCGAGGCCGCGAAACTGCTCGAGAATACCTTTCGGGCCGTTAACATCGGGATGGCAAATGAGATGGCGCGGCTGTGTTATGCGCTGAATATCGATACCTGGGAAGTTATTCGCGCCGCGGCCACCAAACCGTTTGGTTTTATGCCTTTCTATCCGGGACCAGGCATTGGGGGTCACTGCATTCCGCTCGATCCGCACTATCTCTTGTGGAAAGCGAGGCAACATGGCTTTGACTCGCGCTTTATCGGGCTGGCGGAGGAAGTCAATTCACGCATGCCGGATCACGTGGTACAACTGATCTCGGACGGCCTCAACAACGACCGCAAAGCCCTCAATGGATCACGCATACTCCTGCTTTGTGTGGCCTACAAGAAGGACATCGACGATGTCCGCGAGAGCCCGGCCCTGTCGATTATTGATCGGCTGCGCGCCAAGGGCGCCGACGTGCGCTACCACGATCCCTTTGTAAAGGAAGTCAGCTTCGACGACGCACACACAGAGGGGAGTGGCGAGCCGCTGCAGTCGGTTTCGCTGAGCGATGCGGAACTAACAGAAAGCGATTGCGTCGTCATCGTCACCGATCACAGCGACACGGATTACCACCGCGTCTGCCAGTTGGCGACGTTGATTGTGGATACGCGCAACGCGCTCAATGGCGACGTCAGGCGTAACAGTTGCGCACGCGTTATTCGGCTGTAGTTACCAGGTAAGAAGAAAGACCCCCCGACGCAAAGTGAATTGAAGCCGCGCGGAATCAGCTCGACCTCCGGCGAGCTTGCGCCTATAGGGAAGCCCTTCTCAGAACATGTTTGATTCACGCCGGCACATCCATGCTGAAAGTAATTAACGTGGTCGGGGCACGACCTAACTTTATGAAGGTAGCCCCCCTGGTGGCAGCCATGAAGCGGCGTGAACGAGAGTTTACGCCGCTGGTTGTTCACACCGGCCAACACTACGACGAGCAGATGTCGGATGCTTTTTTGCGCGATTTGGAACTACCCCAGCCTGATGTTTGCCTGGAAGTCGGCTCGGCATCGCAGGCTCAGCAAACAGCGGCGATCATGCAGAAGTTCGAGCCTGTTCTGCTGCGCGAACAGCCGGACTGGGTGGTAGTTGTCGGCGACGTGAATTCAACCCTGGCGTGTGCCCTGGTAGCGGCTAAGCTGGGGATAAAGGTCGCACATGTCGAAGCGGGCTTGCGCAGCCGTGACCGCACCATGCCCGAAGAAATTAACCGTCTGTTGACGGACCAGATCGCAGATCTGCTTTTTACTCCGTCTCAAGACGGAGACAATAATCTGCGCGCCGAAGGAATTGCTGAGCAGCGCATTCTCTTCGTCGGCAACATCATGGTTGACTCGCTGCTTAAGTACCTGGAGCGGGCCCGGAGATCGCCGATCCGGGAGCAGTTGGATGTGGCCGAGCGGGCATACTCCGTGCTGACACTGCACCGCCCTTCGAATGTGGACGACTACGAAACATTTTCAGGAATCATTAGCGCGCTGGCGAAAATCGCCTCCCGTATCCCGATCATATTTCCTGTTCACCCCCGCACGCGCAAGACGATTGCCGCGCTTGGCCTAAGCCAGGCTTTAGAGAAAATTGAGGGGTTGACCTTAATTGAGCCGCTCGGTTATCTGGACTTCCTTGGGCTCTACGGTAACGCGCAGCTCGTAATGACCGACTCAGGCGGGCTCCAGGAAGAGACGACAGCCCTCAGCATCCCCTGTCTCACCCTGCGCGAAAACACCGAGCGTCCCATTACCGTTACGATGGGAACCAATCGCGTCGTAGGGACCGACCCTCAACGCATCGTCGATGCTGCCTTTGAAGCTTTAGAGCGCAAAGTCTCAACAGGGTCTGCGACTATGCCACCGCTCTGGGACGGGAACACTGCCACTCGCATTGTCGACGCGCTGGCTGGGCAACTCGTCGCGAAAACTCAACTCTGATCGAGGAAGCAATCTCCCCTGTCCATTCAACTCATCTTCTGCTGGTGAAAGACCAGAAACCTCGCACACCACCTGTCGAAGCCAAAGCGCCTGTACAGCAGCGTTATGATCATGCCATGATGAATTTTGACGCGTGTTTGATATCTTCAAGTGGTCTCTTACAGAGAACTTAAAAGAATTTGCGAGTCTTGATGGGCATGCCGGATGAGTCGTCGCTGGGCGGCCCGGCGGCGTGCGAACCTCCTTTCGTCTCTGGATTGCGACGGATTGGCGTAGACGTTGTCGAACAGACTTACGTCTATGGCGAGCAGCCGGGCGGCACGACGCTGTCAAGAAGAGTCAGCCGCGTCCTGGCGAGCGCGCGGCGGTTGCGCCGGCGGTTGCTCGCCGAACAATTCGACCTGCTGCATTTGAACTCGTCCTTTGACTCACGCGCCTTGCTCCGGGACGCGATGACGCTCAAGCTGTTTCCTGCGCGCCGCGCCAAGCTCTTCATTAAATTCCACGGATCAGATGCGGACCTCCTCAACACCAACGATCTGGTAATGCGTCGCGTGGTTGATTCCGTGCTGAGTACGGCAGACGGCATTGGTGTTCTTTCATCTGAGGAGAAAGAGAATTTCACGCGCGCGGGGATCTCTGCACAGCGGCTTTTTGTAGTGAAGAATGTGGTCAGCTCGGCAGATTATTCAAGCAGGCCCGCGGCCACGTTACGAGGGCGGCTGGGTATTTCAGATCGGGGACCGCTGCTGCTTTTTATTGCTCGCTTTATTCCCGCGAAAGGGCTGCTCGACGTCATTCGCGCCTGTGCTATGCTGCGCGATCGCGGCCAGGAGTTTCACCTGCTATGTGTCGGCGATGGGCCGGCGCGCTCGGCAGCGGAGGCTGCTGTTTCGCAATTAAACCTGCGGCAGCAAGTACATTTCTTCGGCTACATTCCCGAAGCTGAAGCAAATGCTTTCTATCGCGAGTGCACTATGCTTGTTTTCCCTACCTATCATTTCGAAGGCTTTCCCATGGTTGTTTTCAAGGCGGTGGCTGAGGGACTGCCCATTATCACGACTCGGATCCGCGCGGCGCGCGATTATCTTCAGGAGCCCGGCAATTGTCTTTTTGTCGAGGCCCGAAATCCCGCGATGCTCATGGACAAAATAATGAGGTTGCTCAACAATCCTGATCTCGGCGTGGCCATGGCAGACAATAACCGCAGGCTGAGCCAGCAGTTCACCGCCGCAGTAGTCGCCCGGGAGTACCTGCAGGTTTACAATCAACTTACCCGCGCAAATACTCTCATTTGAGAGCCTGGTGACTTTCCTGGAGTTCGACCGGCAACCCGCTGCGCAATGACTCGCGAATGCCGAAGGTCGCCCTCGTAGTAGCTGCCAGGTCATTCAGTGCAATCGGCGCAGGTTTGCCCTCAAGGACCATGGCACAGACTTCGTGCACTTCATTCACCTGGCCTTTATCCTGAGACCGTGATCTGGTGATTCGTTTGCGCCCTTTCGCATAAGTTTGCACATGGCGAAAGTCATCAATCACAAACACGGTCCCTCCTCCAAAAATTTCCACGTACTCCTTTGGCAAGGCTCGATCCCCTTCGGACAGGTAGGCAATTGACGCGTTTGACCCATCCGCACAGCGCAGTGAGATAAAGACCGAGTCTTCGTCAGGAGATTGATTGCTGCCGGCGATCGCCTCGGCATAGACGCGCGTTGTGATCGATCCGGTGAGGAAGTGAATCAGGTCGATGAAGTGACAAACTTCACCGATGATGCGGCCACCCCCGGCTGCTGGATCGTGCACCCAATGTTCGGCAGGTATTCTTCCGGCATTCACGCGGTAGTTGATTGAGAGCGGTCCGTGATGCTGCGAGAAAAACTGCTGCGCCGCTCGGGCGGCCGGGGAGAAGCGGCGGTTGAATCCGACCATTAACCAGCCGGCCGAATGTTCAGCGGCTCCAACGACCTGCTCCAGTTCCGCAGGGTTTAAGGCCAATGGTTTTTCCACAAATACGTTGCGGCCACGCGCCAGGGCCTGGCGTGCCAGCTCGGCGTGCGTATCGTGCCGTGTGGCAATTACGACCAGGTTTACATCCGCATCATCGATGACCTCAGCAGCACTTGAGACACAATAACGAAAGCCGTATTTTTCTCCCACTTCCCTTGCAGATACACCTGAGGCCGTGGCGACGCTCTGAAACCGTGCGCCCGCGGCTTTGAAATTGGGTAACAGGAATTTCTTCGCATAACTACCCGCGCCTACCAGACCAATGGAGACGCTATTGCTCGTGCTGACCTTTGGTGTTTGGGTGCTGCTAATGGCGATCTTTGTCGCCAAAGTCCGTCCCGTATCGTAGGTGAGCACGATTCCCAAATGCGCTTCTTTTGCTGCACCGGTTATCAACTGGTAGGCGCGCTCGGCCTCAGCAATCGAAAAGCGGTGAGTGATCAAGGGCTTTACATCTACTCGGCCGGTCGAGAGCAGATCAACGAAGGCTTCGAGATTGCGGCCTTCTGTCCAGCGCACATAGGCAAACGGATAATCGTGTCCGCGCTCTTCGTAGTCCGGATCGTAGCGTCCCGGACCATAGGACATTGAGATATTGAGCGTCAATTCCCGACGATAATAGAGCTCACGGGGAATGGACATACCAACCAGGCCCACCGCAACAACACGACCCTTCTGGCGGGCCAGCTGTCCGGCCAGCTCAATCGGTTGATTTGAGGGAGTGGCCGCGGTGATTAATACAGCATCGGCACCTCGCCCGCGAGACCATGCAAGTACTTCTTCTTCAGCATCGTCATCGGGGGCGCAGCCAGCTTCAGCTCCCAGCTGACGGGCCAGCGCGACCCGCTGCAAATCGAGGTCAATGCCAAAAACGCGGCAGCCGTTGGCTTTGAGTAATTGGACCGTAATCTGACCGAGCAGTCCCAGCCCGATGACCAAACACGCTTCGCCGAGGGTGGGGGCTGCAAGCCGCAGGCCTTGCAAGGCGATCGCGCCCAGCGTGCTGAAAGAACCGCTCTCAAAATCTACATTCTCGGGTAAGGGCGCACACAGGTTCCTGGGCACGGAAAGAACTTCCGCATGGGAGGCATAACCGGCGCCAGCGCATACGATCCGGTCACCAACCCGGAATTGTGTCACATCTTCGCCGCTGCCAATGACAGTACCCGAGGCGCTGTAGCCGAGCGCGAGGTGCGAATTCAGCTTCGCGCGTACCGCGCTCAGGGCATTTAGAACTCCTTCCCGCTGGGCTTTCTCAATCACCTGTTTGACGAGATCGGGGCGCTCTCTGGCTTTTCCCAACAAGCTGCGATTACCCATCTCGACAGTGGCGCGCTCAGTGCCCGCGCTGATGAGGGTCGCAGCCGTCCGCACCAGCACTCTACCTCGCTGCGGGCCTGGCGGCGGGACCTCCACGACTTTCAACTCGTGCGTACCGAGGTCTTGTATGACCTGTTTCATAATTGATTCAACGTGCAAGTAAAAGCCAATTTTGTTAGCATGCGCCCTCGGCGCTGATGGCTTTTCTCAGCCGGTTGACGGTGCCACCTGCCTGAGTTAAGCGCTTGTAGTCCGCAGAGTGGGCCGCTGGCTTCACCCATCAACTTACGTACATAGTGGTGTCCAGAACGTTCCTTTCTCCGTGCCGCACGAGGTCACAGCCTGGCCTCAAATTTGTCCAGTGGAAACTACCTGCTTGTCTCTAGCTAGTCAAATATTCAGACGATTGTTGCCATCAACTGAGAAGCCTGTTGAATCGAAATTAGCGGGGGCGGCGAAGTTCTCGCTTGCCAGCAATGCCCGGGCTGCGGGCTGGCTCAGCATCGTAGGGGTTTGTGTCCTGATTGCGCTCATTGCGGTAGGCGTCCGGTTGTTACTCTGGCAGGACAATCGTCCGGTATTTCCCAGAATCTTTACCGGGATGGTCGAGCATCATAAAGGCAACGCTCGCATCCTGCTCCAGGGAGACATCTCTCGTTTCATTACCGGCCCGGCTCCGCCGGGAGACGCCAACATTCTTACCTACCCGCCCGGTTATCCGATCCTCATGGCCATCATTTTTCGGCTGTTTGGTGACTCGGAAACCTCGATGCGGATTTTTCAAATTCTCTGCGATGCCGCAGCGGCAGTGCTGCTGTTTTTCGTGGCTGGAGAATTCCTGTCGCGCAAGGCGGCCATAGTCGCCGGAGTTCTGGGGGCGCTCTCGCCGCAACTCGCTTATTATTCGTTGCTCCTCCTCCCCGATTCGCTCGCCAGCCTGCCTATGCTGGTGGCGTTGTTCTTTATCCTGCGGACCTTTAAATCTCACAGCTGGTGGACTCTCGCGGCTGCTGGCGTTTTCATCGGACTCTCGTGCTGGCTGAGATCAAATGCCTTATTGCTCGCGCCTTTCCTGGGAGCGGTGATACTGATCGTGTTCGAGCGCGCGCGCCGCTTTACCTACGCTGCCGTGATAGTTGCGGCAACAGCGCTGGTGATTGCTCCGATCACCATTCGGAACCTCGCAGTGTTCCACCATTTTGTTCCTCTTTCCCTGGGCGCCGGACAAATGCTAAACGTGGGGATTGGCGACTACGACCGGGAGCGAAGGTTCGGGCTGCCTGGCACTGATCTTGAAACACTGACCAGCGAAGCGTCCCGGTACAACCGCCCTGACTATGCAAACTCTCTCTTCGGCGGCAATGGAGTCCAGCGTGATCAGGATCGCTCGGCCAGAGGCTTGGCGGTGATCCGTTCCCACCCGTTCTGGTTTGGCTCAGTCGTCCTGCGCCGCTCCCTCGGTATGTTCAAGTTGGAAAGAGTGGGTACTGTGTCGTCCGCGCCGGCTCCGCTCCACCTGTTCGAGAGTCGGCAGCAGGTGTCAGAAGTGTGGGCGCGAGATCCTGCTGATATTGTGATAACCGGCACCGAACGAGCTGGATTCACACTTACGGCCGACGGCACCGCCGCCAGAATCGAGCTGGGCGCAAATCGTCCAGCAGGTGCGCTGGCCATTTTCCCCGTGGCCGTCGAAAGAAGCAGCGACTATGTGGTCAGGGTTCCGGTTCGCATCGAGCTGGGCAATGTCGTGGTCAGCATTATTTCAAATCAGGGAGCGGCGTTGGCGTCATCGCCTGTGCTGCACCCGATGGAGAGGTCCGTGCTTCTGGCGCCGCAGACTTTTATGCTGGAGGTTCCATTCGTAAACCGCGAAGCAGATGGCATTCAACTGGTGCTGGATAACGACGCCAGGCGGCCGGTGCCAACCGTGGTGCAGATCGGCAGAATCGAATTGTTCAAGCTGGGAACAGCCTCGCTTTTGTGGACGAGGTACCCGCGCGTCATCATCCACTTCCTGCAGGGATTCTTCATCAGCGCCTGGATCCTGCCGTTAGCTCTGGTGGGCATGTTTCTACTCCTGGCAGCCCGCCGGGGCCGTTTGCTCCTGCTCCTGCTGGCCATACCCCTTTACTATGTTTGCGTTCAGTCGATCCTCCATACGGAATATCGATATGTAATGGCCGTTCAGTATTCCTTGTTCCTCCTGGTTGCCACGACGCTGGAATCCCTGAGCGCGATGCTCGCACGAGCGATCCGAACGGTACTAAGGCCTTCGTAACGAAGGCAGCAAGCCTGTCGGGACCTGCCAAGCTGCGATGCCAGAACTCCACCTGTCCTGCAAAACATTCGCGATTGACAAGCCCCATGGTGACGACTGTATGCTAACTTAGCTGGCGCAGATGCCGGCCGCCCCGCCTAAAGTCGCCGAATGGACTCAGCTTGCCGATAAATGATCGAGAAATTACAGGATAGTGATTCAGATCAGACGCTGCCGCCGGCTCCCACGCGCGCAACTCGACCGGTGCGAGTGCTACTGGTAGAGGATGACAAATCGCTCCGTCGCTATCTTGAGGTCGTCCTAAGCCGTGAGGGCTTCGAAGTTGCTGTCGCCGTGGACGGACTGGAGGCGATGCGCACAACTTTGACCTCACCAATAGATCTGGTTGTTACGGACGCCATCATGCCCAATCTGAACGGGTACGAATTGGTGCGCTTTCTGCGCAGCACGCCGCACCTGGCCCAGATACCGATTGTCCTTTTGAGTGCTCTGGATATAAAAGAAGATCCGAACGAGGTTCACAAGGCAGACGTATACCTCTCCAAACCGGTATCACCCGAAACGATAATAGATTGTCTGGCAAGCCTGCTGAGGCGCCGCGCTTGAGGCTCCGCAAACCTGCGACTGCAGAATTTGTCACCTTGACTGAACGATCGAGGTGAGATGTCTCCGGGGTCGATTGCAGATTCTAGTTTGTAGTCACGCTGCTTGCGGCAGCAACTGGTCGAGCGACGTGTATTCACGCCCCTGGTCCACCGCTACAGCCTCGTAGGTCAGCCTTCCCGCATAGGTGTTCACTCCGGCCTTTAATCCCGGATCGCTGTTGATAGCTGCGAGAAAACCCTGGTTCGCCAATTTGAGGGCATAAGGCAAAGTCGCATTGGTTAGTGCAAACGTGGAAGTGCGGGGGACAGCGCCAGGCATATTAGCCACGCAATAATGGAGCACGCCTTCGACGTAGTAGGTAGGATTTGAATGTGTGGTTGCGTGGGTCGTCTCGATGCATCCACCCTGATCGACGGCGACGTCAACGATTACTGCGCCATTGGGCACGTCCTGCAGCATGCTGCGCGTCACCAGTCTCGGTGCAGCCGCTCCCGGCACCAGCACAGCTCCGACAATCAAATCCGCAGTCGAAACAGCATCGTGAATCATGTAGGCGCTGGAGGCGAGGGTTGAAATCTTCGAGAGGAAGATGTCATCCAGTTCGCGCAGACGATCGAGGTTATTGTCAATGATCGTAACGTGGGCACCCATACCTACTGCGATCTTGGCTGCGTTGGTACCAACCACTCCGCCGCCGATGATGACGACGCGCGCCGCCGGAACACCCGGGACGCCGCCCAGCAGGATGCCGCGGCCGCCGCTCATTTTTTCCAGGTAATGCGCTCCAACCTGGATGGCCATGCGCCCGGCGACTTCTGACATTGGCGTCAGGAGGGGCAGGCTGCCGCGCCGATCAGTAATGGTTTCGTAAGCAATGCCGGTGACTTTCCGTTGCAGCAATTGCTCAGTCAACTTATTGTCGGGCGCCAGATGCAGGTAGGTAAAAAGTAGTTGACCTTCGCGCATGCGAGGGTATTCCGGCTCGATGGGCTCTTTCACCTTAACGATCATGTCGCCCTGGGTCCAGACATCGTCAGCCGACTGGATAATGGTTCCGCCAGCCCGTTCGTACAATGCGTCATGGAAGCCTGAGCCTTCGCCGGCGGTGGTTTCGACCAGCACACTATGTCCCGCATCGGTCAGGGCGCGCACTCCGGCGGGTGTCAGCCCTACGCGGTATTCATTGTCTTTGATCTCTTTCGGCAGTCCGACTAACACTATGGTTGCTCTCCCTCACCTGTAATTGAAGTCTGAAACTGAGAA
>DAIMCP010000038.1:0-45978 GCA_036726305.1 Pyrinomonadaceae bacterium
GACCGCGACGATTCGCCGCCGGCCATCCGGAGCTATCCATCTGGTGAAATCGTAGCCATCAATTGTAGTTCGCTCAATTCTTGGCTGGTGGTAGACGCGCGTTGTAAGCGCACCAATCGCGCTATCGATGACAGGCTTAATTCGAGTTGATGAGGTGTGGGTCTCGACAATCAGCGCAGCCTGCGACTTGAACTCCAATGAGTCGCCGTTGCCCAGGGCATTTAGATCCAGGAGTACTAAGGCAACTTGTGCGCGACTGGCAATCACCGCGGACGTATTGCCCAGCCCTGTGATGCGTGCCAGCCAGGCCCACCGGTCAGCTCGCTGGCCGGAGGCGAAACCAATCTGTGTCGCGACGCTTCTCCATAATTCGGAATTCGAAATCGCTGTGCCAACCTCAGCGAGACTGTTGGCCTCCAGGTAAACCATCGAATCGGCGGGCGCATTTTCGGCCATATCGACCGGGGATGGTTGGTTCCACCAGAACCAAAGGATGGCAATCAGGAAGAGAACAACGACGATGGCGAACAACCGAAGGATTCGGCGCATTATGCAGGCATCGTAACGTTAAGCGTGGTAACTGAGCAAGACAGCACCTTTTCGACTATTGCTTCAGTTTAGGTTTGCGATCTCTTTGGCAGGGAAAGTTCAGGAAGCAATTCCCGAGCCTGGCTCGTTACGCGGCTGTGCAGACGAGCCCGAGTTCTATCGCTGTAACTGCGTGCTGCTGGCGACTCAGATTGATGCGAATTTCCGGCTGTGATACTTTGGCCTACACTCGAAGCTCCCCGAGGCAGCGATCTCTTGTAAAGGTATTCAGCCAGGTCATGGTCTATCGGAATCTCGCAGCTCAACCCCAGGCAGAGAGTGATTTTTCGGAGTTCCTCGACACATTATATGCGGCCCTGACTGATGGCCGGCGAGATCCCAACGATGTAGTCCGAGACACTCTCTACCAGTTGTATTTTGGAGATCAGGCACACCCTGCCCTGTCAGCGCCGACGGATGTCAGCAGCCTGCCTCTGGCCGCCCGCATGGTTGCTCACAGTTTTGACCCCCGCAACGTAACTACTGAGCCGGAATATTATTCAGAAATAGATGAGGCTGCCTACCTGCAGCGCAAGCCCTTTATCTGGCTCTGGCAGATGTTCGACCACCTGCCACTAGGGCGGAACGCGCTCTTCGCACATCGCTTCCGAAGAATGCTGGCCCCGCTGATTTTTCGCCGCGTCGGTGCGAATTTTAAGTGTTGGCAATACGTTGAGTGGTCCTTCGGCTACAATCTCTCGTTCGGGGACAACGTCGTGATTCATCGTCACGTCCTGCTCGACGATCGCGGCGGTATCGAGATTGGCAATGACGTCTCAATCTCTGATTATGCGAACATCTATTCGCATACTCATGACGTTGAAGACATCCATAAAGTCTACAATCGGGTTACACGGATAGGCGACGGCGCAAGGATTACTTATCACGCAACGGTTTTGGCGGGAGTACAGATTGGTGAGCACACAATCCTGGGCACCGGAGCTGTCGCGACTGGCGACGTCGAACCCTACCATATCAGGGTAGGGGTGCCCGCCAAGACGGTCAGAATCAAAGCCGCAAAATCCGCCAAGACAGCCGAATAAGAGCTACTCCGAGGTTACCTTTCAGCAAGCCAGCCACGCTTGAACTCGCCTGTCACGATTCCAGGAACTGACCGCCGCAGAGTCTCGAAAACTAACCGAAGACTTCCAGTATTCCTGCCGCGAGGTTCATATCGCCCAACGAAACCGCAGTTAAACAAAGCAAAATATCCGTTGACAATGTTTTGAGGGTCATGTAATCTCGTTATCGCGTTGGGGCTAAACTGCTCACAACGTGGGAGCGCTCGCCTTTAGAGGGTCCCGAAGGGTGCCCGAACATCAGGCAAACTCGCTTCTCTTTGAACCTAAAATCGACAAACGGCACACTTCGCGTGAGCGGAGGTCGCAAAGCCACAGGAGTTGGGCAGCAGCAAAGTCCAACTTGGCTGGGTTACCGAAAGTAGGCTTCGATTCCTTCCTTTTGACATTAAGTCACGACATCAATCGGCAAAAGGCATTCCGCTCGGTCCATTTGAGCAGCTCAACTCCGCCGATGACCGGTGTCTTACAGTGAAGCCTCCAAAGCCCAACCGCTTTTCCTGCTTACAGGTACACCCCATTGAGCACTGAAAAAGCTGCCACCCAACGAACAGTCTTGAAACCACGTCCATCAAGAGCGCGCAAAGCCCGGCTCCGCCTTCGCAGATTACACCGCCTGCGCTCATTACAGATCTCGAGGAACAAATAGATCATGTTTAAAAAAGGCATCGGCAAAAACAATCTGGTTGGCCTGGACATCGGATCCAGCTCTGTCAAAGCGGTCGAACTACAACGCAAAGGCGGAAACCTGCAACTGGTCAATCTTGGCTTCGAGAATCTGCAGACTGACACGATCGTTGACGGACAGATCATGGAGTTGAACAACGTCTCTGATGTGATCTCCAGTATCTTCAACGAGCACAAGATCAAGACCACGCGGGTTGCCGCCGGCGTCAGCGGCCATTCCGTGATCGTCAAGAACATCGTCGTGCCGCCGATGAGCGAGGCTGAGCTGCATGAATCTTTTAGCTGGCACGCGGAGGAGCACATCCCCTTCGACGTAGCCGACGTCAACCTGGACTATCACATCACCGGTAGTTCCAGTGAATCTGTTGCGGTGCTGATGGCCGCTTGCAAGAGCGACAAGATCGCCAATGTGAAACAGGCGATTCAACTTGCCGGGAAGCAGCCAGTGGTTATTGACGTTGACGCCTTCGCTCTCCAGAACTGTTATGAGGTCAACTACCGGCCCGCTCCGGGTGCGGTAGTGGCCCTGCTGAACATCGGTGGCGCTACCATGAATATCAATATCCTCAATGGCACGCGCTCAGTCTTCGCGCGCGACGCATCGGTCGGCGGCAATCAATACACAAGTTTGCTTCAGAAAGAACTGGGCTTGAGCTTCGAACAGGCCGAAGCTGTCAAACGTGGTATGCCCCTCCCGGACGGTATCGAAGGACGAGATATTCAGCCCATCATCGAGAGCGTTTCGGACCTTCTGGCGCTGGAGATTCAGAAGACGATGGACTTCTACCGGGCTACGGCAGAGGACGGCGAATCAGCAATTCAAAAAATACTTTTCTCGGGCGGTGGTTCCAAGCTGCCAGGGTTGTCAGACTATCTGGCGAAGCGTTTCGAACTGCCGGTCGAGTTCTTTGACCCCTTCAAGCAGATACAAGTCGACGCCAGGAGATTTGATCCGGATTACATGCGCGAAGTGGTGCCTGAGATGGTCATCGCCGTGGGTCTCGCGCTAAGAGGAGTGGACGCGTAATGATAAAGATAAACCTGCTTGACTCCATTACCGATACGCCGCGAGGCGTGGCCATGGTGGAGGAAAAAGTCACGAGTCCCGGCATGCAGACCATGCTGCTGGCGTTAACCGTGGGCGCGTTGCTGGTTCTGGGCGCGGGATACGATTACACCAGTGCGCAATCAGCCCATTCCGCGGCCCAGATCGAGCTGGATAAACAGCAACGTATCAATCGGGAGATGCTGGCCGTGAACAAGGAACAAGAGGAGCTTCAGGCCAAGACCCGGGACATACAGGTACGCATCGACGCCATCCAGAAGCTGAAGGCGTCGCAACAGGGACCAGGCGCAGTATTGCGAGAGATCACCCAGCGCTTTGATCAGGTTCCCGGTTTGTATTTGAAGAGCATCGCGCAAAAGGGCAGCGAACTGATCATTAAGGGTGAGTCACCAAATGAAGCTGCAGTGACGCGCTTTGGGCAAAGCATGGAATTTTCCTCGGGCCTGTTTACTGACTTGCACATAGAAACGTTGCGCGAGGAGGCCAAGGCCGAAGGCGCTAAAGAGGGCGCCAAGACCGACAGCTCTCCGGCAGGCGAGACAGTGGGCTGGATCAAGCCGGAAGTAGTTAGTTTTACGGTGAAATGCAACTATTTAGGCGGCAAGCCCAACCAGCCTGTAACGGCCAGTGCGCCAACGGCACCAGCAACTCAAGTAGCCAAGAATAACTAGTCATTCTGCCCCAACCTAACCACCGCTTAGGCACAGAACTTTGGTTCAAAGGACAAGATATGAAGATCGGTAACTTGCAAACACAACCCTGGTACGTCCGGCTCGCGGTCTTTGGCGGCGTCGCGGTCGTGCTCTACATGGGGTTCTGGTACTTCGTGACCCGCGGCACGCGTAATGAAACCAGGGAGCTGAGCGCCAAGATCGCGGAGCTTCTGCCGCGCAATGCGCAAGCCCAAATAGCGCAGCAGCGATTGAGCGAGTTCCGGAAAATTTATCAGGCTCGTCAGGAAGAATACGGGGAACTGAAGGCGCTGCTGCCGGAACAGCGGGAACTCACGGTTGTGCTGCAGGGCGTTCAGGACCGGGCCCGCAACACAAGCCTCCTGGTTCAGAAGTTCCTGCCCAAGGACGACGTGCAGCAGGACTTCTACAGTGGCAAGAACATTCAGGTTGGGCTCACCAGCTCGTTTTCAAATCTGAGGTCTTTCTTTGATCAGATGGCCCATTACCAGCGCATCGTGTCCATCACCAATTTTGAAATCACTCAGATGGACAAGTTCCAGCCCGGCAAAACCGTGGACGCCAGTTTTGACATGACGGCCTATTACGTCTCGGCTGAGAAGCTGCAAAACCAGGCCCCGCCGAAACCTGCTGGAGCTGGCCCGGCTACAGCTCCCGCACCTGGCGCACAGCCCAAGTAATTCGGCCTTAGTCAACTTAGTTCAAATCATGACCATTCGAACGAGAGTAATCAACATGAATCACGCCAAAGCAATCAAATACGGATTCGCGAGCTTCACTCTAGTGCTGTCGGTCGCGGGCAGTTCACTGCTAACACGGGCTCAGGAACCCAACCAGGACGCAAAGCCGGTGGAGGCCCCCGCAAAAAAGGCCGTCCGCGGAGGGCGTGACCCGTTTGCTCCATATCGAGTGCCCGTAGCAGCGGTGAAAAAGTCCGGACCCATCGTGCCTCCTTCACTCCTCGAGCGCATTGAACAGTACAAGGGCCAAAAACTCGCCGCCATGAACGCCCATCTTCCGGCTCCCAAGCCGACGACGGCGCTTTTGCTGAGTGAGATCCAGGTCGTGGGAATTTCGCGAACGCCACGCGGCTATGCAGCCATCGTTGAAGCAACGCCGATCAGGTTGTCGTACGTTATCTATCCGGGCGAGCGGCTCTATGATGGCCAGCTCGTAGCCATCGAAGACCAACGTCTCGTGTTTCGTCACGAAATTGTGTGGACCGATGGGCGACGCGACCGGACCGTTGAAATGAAAGCGCTGCGTCAGCAGACGCCCGCCGAAGCTCTGGCCGCGGTGAAAGTCGCTCCGCCAGCTCCTCAAAGTCCCGAGCCGCAAAAGAAAGCCGAAGATAAGCCGGCTGCGACGGACAAGCCCTAGCCAATTTTTTCTGGGGGTTGGGTTCTCTTGCTCCATCGTGAACCAATCCAACCATTCGTGCGCGCAGACTTACTGATAACCGTTTCAACGAAAGACTGCGCGTAGTTTTGACAATCCACTCCGGCCATTACGGCACAGTGCGGCGCGCGCTTTATTGCTGCGAGGCAAATAGCGTTAGCGCGTGGCTGTAATGTCCAGCAGTTCCCTTTAAGGAGGGGAAAATGCTTCATCAGCCTCGATTCTCAACAGCCATTCGGCGAACAACCCTCGTCCTGCTGCAGGTATGTCTCTACGGCGTGCTGGCGGTGGCTACGCCAAAAGAAATTTCCACCTCTGCCGATGTCACGCCGGCAGGAACCGCGACGGTAGTCACTCTCTCGGAGACTGCAGTTAAAGATGACAGTGCTCAAGCTGGCGCACAGCAGCCGGTGGCGGCACCATCGCCAACCCCAGCGATGGGTGTCTCGCCTGGCAGAATGCCACAGGGGGATCAAGGTCAGCGCTACGGTGAGTCCGGCTTTGTAGGAGAACCAATCAATCTGAACGTCGTTAACGCAGACATTCGCGATATCCTGAACTACATCACCGAACAGTACGGCATCAACTTCGTAATCGATAAATCCGTTAGCGGAGTATCCGTTACCGTTAACGTTCAGGACGTACCATGGAATATCGCGCTTGATTCGGTGCTGAAAGCGAATCGCCTGGGCGTTGAAGTGAGCGGCAACATCCTGAGAGTTGCCACTACTGAAGTGCTGGCCAAAGAATCGGACATTCAAAAGGTTTTGAAAGAATCGCGTCTTGATGCCTCGGGTCTGGTTACAGAGATTATCCGCTTGAACTATGCTCGGGCGTTGGAAAGTCTGAATGGTGCGTCGGGTGGCACAGCCGTCTTCACCGGAGGCCTGGGCCGCGATTCCCAGTACATGCAGGAGGCCTATAATGGCGGTGCGAACGCAATCCGCTCAAATGACGCCAGCCTTGGTATCCTGCCAATCATTCAACGCCGTCTTTCGAGACGCGGCAGTGTAGAGGTGGACGGGCGCACCAACACGCTCATCGTTACCGACGTAAAGGAAAACATTGATGCCATTCGCCAATTGGTGGTGCTCCTGGATCAGCCGGAGCCCCAGGTTGAAATTGAGACCCGCATCGTAATCGCTAATCGCAGCTTCAGTCGCGACCTGGGTGTGCAGCTCAATGCTTTGGCGCTCAATACCACTAATGGCGCAACAGCGGGATTCGGAACAGCCAAACCATCGCCGTTGGCTAATTCCACGGGTGGTGCGGCCAACACGATCGGACTCAGGCCTTCAGGCATTCCCCAGGGCATACTTGATCCATCGGGAGCGCTCGGCGCCAACCTCCCCAGCACGGTAATCGGTTTGACTACCGGCATGATCGGAACCGCACAAATCAGCGCGCTAATCACCGCCGCCGAGAGCAAAGGCCAGGTGAAGATTGTCGCGACCCCGCGCGTCACGGCGCTCAATAACCGACCGGCCCAGATTGAAAGCGGTCAGCAGATACCGGTTGTTACCCCTCAAACCGGTGCAGGCGGTACGGGCGGCGTGCTGGTCTTCACGACCACGTTCGTCTCTGTTCCGTTACGCTTATCGGTAACACCACAAATCACCGATGCGGGTACGGTCATCCTGCGCATCGTAGCTGAGAACAACAGTGTCAACACGGCCATCGCCATCAACGGCACACCAGGCATCGACACACAGCGGATGTCTTCGGAAGTGCTCGTGCCAGATGGTGGTACGACCGTCGTAGGTGGAGTGCTGGGCGAGAATGAGAACGAAGTTCAGAATCGCACGCCAGGCCTCGGCAGCATTCCTGTGTTGGGGAATCTGTTCAAACGAAAACTAATAGCTCGCCAGTCGAACGAAATCCTGTTCTTCATTACTCCGCGGATCTATCGTCCCGACTATCAGGGCAAGCCAACCACCTCGGTGGTAGGTTCAGGCAACCGCACTGTCACCATCCCGCAACCGGTGCCCCTCGGCAACCCATCGAGCAACACACCGCCGGCCCAGCCTAATCAGCAACAAGCCCCGGCGACAGCTCCGGCAAATCCGGTGCCGCCGAGCCAGAAGCCTGGCGCAAATCAACAGTAAGCAGAGGTTGATATATGTTTAAGCAATTGCTGGAGATCATACTTGAACGCGCCGAGGGCAGCCTCGGCGCGCTCATAATGGGAACCGACGGCATCGCGGTTGAGAAGATTCTTGCCGAGGCCGGTGAGGATGCAAATCTCGATGTTGCGGCGGCCGAGTTTACATCATTGGTTCGCGGTGCCCAGCGAACTGGGACGGATCTCGGCCTTGGTAAATTACGAGAATTGATCGTATCGCTTGACGACGCCACTGTACTGATGCGAATGATCAGCCCCGATTATTTCGTTGTCCTGGCACTCAATCCGCAAGCCAATCTCGGGCGTGCCAGGTTTGAGTTGCGGAAAGCAGAATTGCAACTAGCCCGGGAGTTTGCATTTTAGACGATCTCGCAGTTGTTGGGTCGTCAGCCCGCAGGCAAAGCAGGCTGGTATGAAGATTCTTCAAGTAATCCGGCTGCTCGCGTTGTTAGCGCTACCACTGAGCTTGTCCAGTCAGGGTAGCGCTTCATCTTTACACGGCAAGGTGTCTGAGGTGTTGGACGGCGAAAGACTCACTGTGATCAGCGTCACTCATCCATTGAAGATCAAGCTCATGGGAGTGGCCACCCCCGTTAAGGGCCAGCCGTATGCCGATGTTGCCGGGCTGCACCTCTCCCAATTAGTGTCGGGCAAGTTCATCGGGGCGCATTGCACAGCTCTCGAGCCGGACGGCTATTTGCGGTGCCGCGTCATGCTCGATGGCATGGACGTTGGGGAACAGATGGTTCGGGATGGCGTTGCCTGGTTCAATCCGACCGAGGCAGATGCTCTTAGTGAGGAGGAGCGGCGCAGTTACATGGCCTGCGAACAAGCGGCGCGGGGCGAGGCCCGGGGGCTCTGGAAAGACAAAGCGCCAATCGCGCCATGGGATTTTACGCGCGAACAGGAGCTAAAGCGTCGCTTCGCGGCCAATCCTTTAAACGGATGGAGGCGGCCCGGCGATCCTTCACTCTCGAGCGATGACCTGCTGCGAACCAGACTCTTTGCCAGTTCTCCTGCGCGGAACCGCGGTGGCTTGTCGGACCCGGGATGGAAGACACTTGCCCCCAAGGATGCACGGTTTTCTGTCCTTGTTCCCGGGGACGCTTATGACGCCGGCACGACCGGACCAACTGGGAATGGCAAAATTGGAGAGTTTGGCTATTGTGGCGGCCAACGAGGCAAAAACAGTTATCTGGTTATCTGGGGCAAGGGACCGAGTGCCCAGCCAACTGAGTCCGAAGTCGCCGATGATGTAGCTAAGGGTTTGATGGCAGATCTCGAAAACCGTCGCAACAAGTTCGCCAGTGATCTCAAGTTTGAAGTCAAGCGCGAGCGTTCGCTGAAGCTGGGCCCCTTCGCTGGTTGGCAATATCGGATCACCGGCGCCGGCACAGGGGGGTTGATCCGCGTGTTCGCCAAACGTACCGGCCAGGAACTGGAGCTTTATGTGCTTGGCGTCATGAACGGAACGGAAAACGAATCACAGGTACAAGAGTTCCTCGGTTCGTTGACCATTGCCAAATACTGAGTGACTGTTGGCGATTTACTTGTCAGGAAGTTTCACCAAAGGCATGCCGCGCAGGATGATGCGCTGGCGACGCGCGACCCGGCGCGGATTGACCTGAGGGTTAAAGACGGTGCGCGGATTCGGAATCATCGCTGACAAAAACGCTGCTTCGTTTGCGCTTAACGCCGCCGCTGGTTTATGAAAATAGTGCTGGGCCGCCGCTTCGGCTCCGTAGATACCGTCACCCCACTCGATCACATTCAAGTAAAGCTCCAGGATGCGGCGCTTTGACAGCTCGCGCTCCAGGAATATCGTGAGCACAGCCTCCTGTCCTTTACGCAGGAATGATCGCTGCGAAGACAGGTAGAGGTTTTTAGCAAGTTGCTGCGATATGGTTGAGGCGCCACGCTTGAAAGCAGAGGTGTCCGGGAACCAGCCAGGTTCATCTTCACCTTCCTTCTTTGCCTCTTTTTGTGCCTCCTGCTGGGCGTGTTCCCAGGCTTTCTGGATAGCCTCGTAGTCAAATCCGTGATGTATCGAGAAGTTGGTATCTTCGCCGGCCACGACGGCTCGCTGTAAGTTTATTGAAATACGATCGAGCGGGACCCAAACCTGTGCCCGCACCAGCGGTTGCCCCTTTGCCTGCGACTCCTGGACCCGTGCGAGCATAAGCGAAGTCGAGGTTGGGTTTTGGTAACGTAGCCGCGAAACGCGCACGAACATGATTGCCTGATAGGCGATGCCACCGAGGACGACGCCAGCCAGCGAGAGCAGAATGAATTTGATCGTTCGCCGAGTTCTCATCAAAATGGGTCAGCCAGGAGATTCGACAGGGCTTTCATTATTTTCATTGGTCTGGCTCAGCGCCGGCACGCCGGAAGCGTAAGATCCCCGAATGCCAGATTCGAAAATATCCCTAACCGCGCGAATGGTATTGCAATGGATCTCAACGGTATCACTAATCTGCTCGCCATAACCGCCAGACATGACGGTGACTATCGGGACCTCATGGTCGTAACAAGATTGCAAAACAAACTCGTCGCGCAACCTCAGGCCGGTGATTGAGAGCGCTAGTCGCCCAAGCCTGTCCCCGACATAAGGATCGGCGCCCGCCAGGTAGAAAACAATGTCTGGCTCATGGCTTAGCACATGGGGAAGATTGGCTGCCAGAGTACTTAAATAGACCTGATCCGAGGTGTGGTCGGGCAATTCTACGTCGAGCGTTGATTGAACTTTAAAAAGGGGATAATTTTTCGCCCCATGCATAGAAAAGGTAAAGACACTGCCCTCGCCTTTAAAAATTGTCGCAGTGCCATTTCCCTGGTGGACGTCGCAGTCAATAACAGCGGCCCGCTGTATCGCACCCTCACGTTGCAAGACACGAATCGCGATGGCGACGTCGTTCAGGACACAGAAGCCTTCACCGCGATCTGCGAAAGCATGATGCGTACCACCCGCCAAATTTGAACCAATACCGCTAGCCAGGGCAAAGCGGCTCGCAGCTATCGTTCCTCCTACTGCGTAAAAGGATCTTCGGACGAGGGCAGGAGACCAGGGCAAGCCGAGCCGGCGAATTTCCCTGGACAGGAGCGTTCCCTCGCAGAGTCTCGTTATGTAGTCTTCGGTGTGGACCAGCAGCACCTCGGCTAGGGTTGCCGGCTCAGGCCCAACCAGTTGCTCCCTGGTGATAGTTTCCTCAGACAACAGATGATCGCGAACTAACTCAAATTTCCGTATCGGGAAAATATGGTTCTCACCGATGTCAGCGTAGTAGCGTGATGTATACCAGACCTTCATGACTGCGCAATTATCCCCGACCTCTTCAAATTTGTCCTCTAGCGACGCTGCCCTTTCCGGAAATGTGTGAAAGACGGATCCCATCAGGCGGTCAAAGCTGGGATGTGAGCGGCTTTGGTTGTTTCTCCTAAGCGAACTATCAAAGCACGGGCCTCAGGTTGGTTTTCAGGGGCTCTGCATCATTTTGGAGTCCCGCTTATGAGAATGATCTTATCCGGGCTGATGGCCTTGATCTGTGCTTCCGTGTCTGCGCCCTTCGTAAAGTCACAGACCGCGGCTGTGTTGGATTCAGGCCCGCCCATCCTTAGGGGCTCGGCCCTTCAAGGCGCGGCGCCGGCGCCACCGGTCCTGAGAAAATCAAGTGCCACAGTGCTCGCCGACAGTGAGTCGCAGGTGCGGACGGCGGTTGGCAGCAGCGAAGACGACGTCGTTAGAATCAGCACCAGCCTGATCACAGTGCCCACCCAGGTCATGGATCGCAACGGTCGCTACATTGGCAGTCTGCGGCAGGAAGACTTTCACATTTATGAAAACGGTGTTGAGCAACAGCTGAGCTACTTTAGTTCGGTCGATCAACCAGTCACAGTGGCGTTGTTGTTGGA
This sequence comes from Pyrinomonadaceae bacterium, assembly GCA_036726305.1. GTDB lineage: Bacteria > Acidobacteriota > Blastocatellia > Pyrinomonadales > Pyrinomonadaceae > JAOAPY01. The sequence continues at coordinate 11,542 of DAIMCP010000038.1, forward strand.
TGTGAGCGGATCGACCCAAACACGTTTACAGGCCATTCGGTCCGCTGCCAATGCATTCATAGCCCGCCTAAGGGCTAACGATCGTCTACTCCTGGTCTCTTTTGATGGCCGGTCCAATATTCTCACGGAGGCCGTAACCGTCACCCAATTGCGAAAGCTAAGGTTGCGTCTCGACGCCCTCAACGATGGTACGGTGCTTTATGACACCGTCGACCTGGTCCTCAACCATCGGCTGGCCTCGCTCCCGGGTCGGAAGGCCGTGGTCCTGCTCACGGATGGAGTGGACCAGGGGAGCATTCGAGCTTCGCGAACACAAAACCTCCGTGACGCCGATGAATCAGATGTAATGTTCTACGCCGTGCAGTACAACACTTTGCCCCAACTCCCCGAGCGGTTGGGTCGCATTGCTGATCCCCAAATCAGGTCACGCGTTCAGGCCCGCATGGAAAAGGAATACGGCATCGGCGCCAGTTATTTGCGCACCCTCGCCGACGAGACCGGGGGACGATTCTACAATGCGGACACTCTCCTCGACATCCAACAGTCTTTTGGCGCGATAATGGACGAGTTGGGACGGCAATACAGCCTGGGTTATTACCCCACCGGCCAGGTGCGTCCCGGCGAGAAACGCGATATTAGAGTGCGCGTTCGCGTTCCGAATCTGGTAGTGCGGGCCCGCGAAAGCTACATCGCAAACGCGACTCCAGTAGCCAGCGGCGGGCAAAACTCAAATCTGATTTCCAAGCCCTAGCTGCATCGCTGGCTGTCTGGCTGCAATTCGCTGCTAAACGTCGCCTGCCCCGGCCTCAGGTCCACCGTTGCCATCCTCCGCAACCGCGGGCATCCACAACACGGGTTGTGATACTCTAGTCACTCCTTAAGACGTTCTATCATCACCAAAGCGAAAGCGATACTAGGGGTCAATGCTGAACGAGGCCGTTTTGCGCTATCACGACCTGCTGGCAGCAGGAAGTCTGGCAGAAGATTCGCGAACCCTGCTCGATGACGGGCTTGAGCACTCGAAACTGATCTTCGGGGGCCGACGTCTGTCTCCCTACCTGCGGCCACATTTTGTAACTGAAGCCGACTTCGCCAGGATAACGGGAATCTGCGAGACGGTTTGGTCAGCAATTCAGAAAGTCAAGGACGCGGCCATCGCCGAACCTTCCATTCTCGAGGAGTTGGGGCTGACGGAAATCGAGCGCGAGTTGATCGCCATCGACCCTGGTTACGCCGCCGTGTCGCCCACCGCTCGGCTCGATTCGTTTCTCACGGCCGAGGCTTACAGTTTTGTCGAATTGAATGGTGAGAGTCCGGCGGGTATCGCCTATGCCGATGCTGCCTACGACATCTTTTCGTCGTTGCCGGTAATGAAACGTTTCAGCGAAACCTACAACCTGCGGCCCTTATATGGCAGACGCCACTTGCTGGACGTCCTGTTGCTTTCCTATGAAGAGTTTTTGGGGCGCAAACCGGAGCGCATACCCCGAATCGCGATCGTGGACCTGAAAGGGTTGCCGACCCAGAAAGAATTTGAACTATTCAAAGAATTCTTTGAGAGCGCGGGCTATCCTTCGACTATCTGCTCTCCCGATGAACTGGAATTCGATGGACGGCGTTTGCGTGTTGGCAATGCCGAAATCGACATCGTTTATAAGCGGTTGCTGGTGAATGAGTACCTTCCGATCGTCAAAAAATATCCCGCTTTGCTCGAGGCTTATCGCGCGGGCGCCATCTGCATGGTCAACAGCTTTCGTTCCAAGCTGATTCATAAGAAAGCCATTTTCGCAGTACTGACTGCCGCTCGTTATGCCCCACTCTTCAGCGAAGCGGAACGTGCGGCAATTGTCGCGCACGTACCCTGGACGCGACGTGTGGGTGCTGAAAAAAGCGATTATAAAGGCAAAGAAATTGATTTGCTGGACTTCATAATGACCAACCGGCCTCGCCTCGTACTTAAGCCGAATGACGACTATGGAGGCCACGGAATCTCAATCGGTTGGAATACAGACGAAATTCGTTGGGAAGAGTCTTTGCGCACGGCGTTGGTTAACGGAGACTATCTGGTGCAGGAGCGCGTCCCGACTGCGAGAGAGATCTTTCCCGCAATTCAGGAAAACGGGTCAATTGACTTTGCGGAACAACTTGTCGATCTCGACCCTTTGCTCTTCAACGGCAAGGTCCGTTCTGCCTTTACGCGTCTTTCATCGACTGAGTTAGCGAATGTCAGTTCCGGGGGCGGGATGGTGCCAACCTTTATCATTTCGTCAAAGTAAGTTACAGCTCGGTACTGTGAGGACCTCTTTCAGCTCGGCTTTTTTCCGCGGGTAAGCCAACGAAGCGTGTACAATGAGCGCCTGGACTGGCCTAAACACTGGGAGGAACACCACGATGAGTGAGGAACTTGCTGAGGGCAAGGCATCACACGATGAACGCCGCCGACACGACCGTTCGCGATTAATCGTAGACGTGTTTTTTGATGGCAAGGATGCCACCGGCGTGGCGAGTACCAAAGATATCGGCGCAGGCGGACTTTATCTGAATACGCAGGCCGAGATTGCCGAAGGATCACTTTTGGTTTTGCGCATTCCGGTTGGGGCCGAAGATCAGCAAATCATTGTTAGCGCAGAGGTGGTCTACAGCAATCCGGGGCGCGGAGTAGGGGTGAGGTTTGAGGGTCTTTCGAATGAACATCGTCAGCTTCTGGAGCAGGGATCTTCGTGAAGTCCGCGGCGGCTCATCAAGCTCGGGAATTGAAATTCCCTGAGTTGTCAGAGGCGAGCCGCACAGCCCTGGCCGGAAAGCTGGACGGACTATTTGGCTGGGCGCGCACGGATGAAGTGTTTGAATCGCTGGCGGTTAATCGCCAGCAGGCCCTGCTGCTGTTGTTGAAACGCATGCTTGAACTGGAACTCTGGGAGGCCGTGCGCCGCATTACGAACGTCTACGGGGAGGGCGGGGTCGGCATCGATTTCATAGCCTGGCCCTTCTTGCGCACCAGTCTTGAGCGGCGGCGCGACTTTACGAACCTGTTCGCCGGACATCGCAATAACGAAGGCGGCTTTCGTGAGCGGAAAAAGACGGCTGGTCCGGCTCTGCACGTCGTGATGGTGGAAAAGGTGCACCAGCGTTGGGCGGCGCATTTTGATCTTTACGATCCGTTAAAGTCGCCCGCTAATCTTTGGCGTCACATTTATTACGAGGGCTGGCGCCGGAAATTCCCGAGTTGGCAAGACATTGGCGGGCCGATTGCCGGCTAGGAAATAACCTTAGGTCAAAGAACCCGTTCCTGGGAGACTTCAATATGTTCGATCAATTCACGCTGGGAATCGAAGAAGAGTTTCAAATAGTCGATCCAAAGACACGCGAACTCCGGTCGCACGTCTCTGAGTTCCTCGAAGAAGGCAAGATGATTTTGGGCGAACAGATCAAGCCCGAGATGATTCAGTCGATGATCGAGGTCGGCACGGGCATCTGCAAGAACATCCAGGAAGCACGCGAGGATATTACGCGGTTGCGCAGCATCATCTCGGGCCTGGCGGCCAAGACTGGATTGGTCATCGTTGCGGCCTCGACTCATCCGTTCTCTCGCTGGCAGGACCAGAAGATTTTCGATGATGAGAGATACGAACTGCTGGTCCAGGAGCTACAAACTGTCGCGCGCTCACTTTTGATTTTTGGCTTGCACGTCCATGTTGGCGTGGCTGATCCCGAGCGGCGGATTCATATCATGAATGCGGCGCGTTACTTTCTACCGCACGTGCTGGCGCTGTCAACCTCATCGCCTTTTTGGATGGGCCATAATACCGGTCTTAAATCCTACCGCACCGAGGTCTTCAAGCAGTTTCCCCGAACCGATATTCCGGACCACTTTGACTCGTTCAGCGGATTTCAGCGCTACGTCGATCTGCTGGTCAAAATGCAATGCATCAATGATGGCAAAAAGATCTGGTGGGACCTCAGGCCGCACCCGTATTTTCCGACCCTGGAATTTCGCATTTGCGATATTCCCACCCGCGTCGACGACACGATTGCGATCGCGGCGCTGTTTCAGGCGATCGTCGCCAAGTTGACGAAGTTGATTGAAAAGAATCTTGGCTTTCGTCTTTACCGGCGCATGCTGATTCAGGAAAATAAATGGCGCGCTGTGCGCTGGGGACTCGAGGGTAAGATGATTGATTTCGGCAAGCAGAAAGAGGTGCCGACGCGCGACCTCGTGCTTGAATTGCTCGATTTTGTAGACGATGTCCTGGACGAGCTGGGTTCGCGAAAGGAAATCGAGCATATACACACAATTCTCGAGCGACGCACCTCAGCCGAGGAGCAATTGCGCGTCTTTCGCGAGACAAACGATCTGAACGCGGTTGTCGATCGGATGATTGAGCTGACCATGGAAAACGTGCCGGTGGCAACTGACTTCACGATGTCACACCCGGTAACGACGGCGTCGACTATTTCGAAGTAACCAGGCCCCAACTCGCACTACAAAGGAGCAAGGGCAAAGACCAAAGACCAAAGACCAAAGACCAAAGACCAAACCCTTACCTGTTCGCCAGATAATGCTGCCACAACATGCGCGCGGCTACCGAACGGAAGGGACGCCATTCTCTGGCTGCCGCGGCCAGTTGTAGGAACCCAGGCCGGCTGGCCAACCGCTTCAGGCTCATATAGGCACTGGCCAGGGCTATATCGCCGTGAGGCCAGATGTCGGGCCGTTTCAAAACCATTAACAGGTATATTTCAGCCGTCCACGGTCCGATGCCTTTAACGCGCATCAGCATTGCGCGCGCGTCTTCGTCGTTCAAACGGGCAAGCGATCGCAGCTCTCCGGCGAGGGTCGACTCAGCTAGCGAAAGAAGGTACGCCGACTTCTGTCTTGTAACTCCCAGGGCGCGCAGGTGGCCATCGCCCACTCGCAGGAATTCCTCAGGAGTGAATGGCTGGAGGCTGGCCCTTAACCGCTTGAACATCGAGCGGGCCGAAACCAGTGACACCTGCTGCTCGAGGATGATTCTTACGAGGGTGGTAAAGCCAGGGCTCCTACCCCACATCGGTGGCGGGCCATATCTTCTCAGGATGAAAGCGAGTTCCTGATCCCGAGCGGCAAGAATAGCAGCAGCTGTGGACAGCGTTTGCGGCGTGAGCGGACGAGCTGGCTTGATGACTTCGTGGTCGCGAATATTGCGGATCACCTTTTGTTGGCGCGCCGGTGCTCGAGTGCCAGGTTCATGAAATTCTCGAACAGGATCCTTCCGTCGCGAGAATCGTTGGGGTGTTCCCAGCGGGTGCGGCTCTTGTTCCAGTCTTCAAACGACTTCTCGAGGTGAAACTGTACGGTGTAGATTAACTGCCGGGCCCGGCGCCGGACCATCATCTGATTGCGGCAGAGGTATGAAGTTGCCAGCAGCGAGAACCCTTCGGGAACGCGATCCAATTGCAGCCCATGATTTTGCCACACCCGCAACACGCGAGCTTCCCGGGCAGGATCTTGCCAGATGCCTGCGGCGCCTTCACTGAGACTGCGAAAGATTGGATCGTTCAACTCCACAATGCGTACAAACCGGTACTGGTACTCAATCGGACGATTCTGACGCTGTTTGTGCTGTTCCAGTTTATCCAACGTGACAACCTGCGCTCCAAAGCTCAAACCGACCAGTTGGTGGCCGCCGCAGATGGCCAGCACCGGAATCTTCGTCACGCGAATAAAATTGCTGAAGTTATCCAGGATCTTCGGGCTATAAAAATCAAAATCCTGCAGCGTGCCACCCAGGACGATCGCGTCCGGCTTGAACTCACGCGCAGCTTCAGCCAGATCAGAAACGTGCACAACCTCGCTCGTAGGCCGCTGCACCAGACGGTGGATATTATTGGTAATATTCTCCATTGCCATTCCGGAGATTTGGCGCTCGCGCTTCAGTTGGAGCCCTACTGTTTTGCCCCACTCTTTTCTGGCGACGTCCGATAGATCGCTCTCGTCACGCAGGAGGTCATCGACCACGAGCATGCGAATTTCTTCGATCCGCTTCTCTATGGGTTCATAGCGGCAAAAGGCACGTTGGTTAAAAGGGAACGAGGGTAACTGTGGTAGGTCGGGTTGTGTCTCATTCATCAAGGTGTCTGTTGTCTCCTGAATTATTTCGGAAAACGTGACATCGGCTATTCACCCGGCTGGCGTTGCCTGGTGCTTTGCTTAAATTGCGGTACGGCCGCCCCTGGTCCGGCCGCCGCAATCTCGGCTTTTAGTTTAGCAATTAGCAGGCCACGAATTCGAGTCCGAGCTGCCTGGCTCGGCAAATTGTGCTCAATCAGCAGCAACATTCGCTGCCAGGATGATTCTAACTCATCTGCCAAACAGGAAACCTGGGTAATATCGTATGGAATTGCGACATCAGGACATCGAGCTCGGGCCAAAACTGACAAATATCGCGCTGTGGCCAGGTCCGGACAGAGGAACCGGCGCTGCCCAATCTTCAACTCCACGCCCAGTAAGGTGTGCTGAATCACAATCCGAGCACCGGGTGGCAGTTCACCAAAATGAAAAGAGCGAGTGCGTGCTTTCAAGATGCGCTCGCGGTAGATGTTCGGCAGCCAGTTGGATCCAAGCAGCGCCGTGATTCTCTCAACGGCTTCAAAGGACGCAGACGGGCGCGCTCGTTTCATCGCTTTGAGAGCGAGACGACTGGCCTGGTTTGCAGCGCATCGATCACCCGTCCGGGGAAAATCCCGAGATAGAGCACTCCCAGAATGGTCAGCGCCAACGCGACTGCCGCGCTCGCAGGTATGCGCGGCGCGGTCCATGGGGTCGCCCGTTCGCGGAAAAACATGACGATAATCAGTCGCAGGTAATAGTAGGCGGAAATGGCGGTGTTGATTACCGCTATCACAACCAGACCAACGTATCCCTGCCGAATCGCCTCGCGAAATACCACTATTTTCCCCATGAAGCCTGCGGTCAAGGGTATCCCCAGCAGGCTGAGCAGAAAGAGGGCCAGGGAAAAAGCCAGCACCGGCGCCTGGAAACCGATGCCGTTGTAGTCTTCCACCTCAGTACGCCGGTCACCGCTGCGGGCAACCAGAGTTACGACTACAAAGGCGCCGATATTCATGACCGCATAGGTCAGGAGGTAAAAAGTGACTGAGGTAATTGCCGCATTGCGATCGTCAATATTGCTGGCCGCGCCGGCTGCTATGAATCCTACCAGCGCATAGCCGGCATGAGCGATTGACGAGTAGGCGAGCATCCGTTTGACGTTGTTCTGTACGATGGCGACTATGTTGCCCACCAACATGGTAATGACTGCCAACACCGTTAGTGATGAGAGCCAGGCCGTATGCAGTTGGGCGCCGTATTTGTTGTTGGCCACCAGCACCAGCGGAAAGGCAAAAATAAACACTCGCAAGAACGCGGCAAAACCGGCTGCCTTTGGACCGGCAGCCATGAAAGCCGTTACCGGAGTCGGCGCCCCTTCATAAACATCAGGCGTCCAGACATGAAAAGGCGCGGTAGCGATCTTGAAGCCAAAGCCAACCAACATCATGGCAGCACCCGCAAAAAGCAAAGAAGGGAACTGCGACGAAGACACACGCTGAGCAATTTGATAGATGTTGGTGGTACCAGCCAACCCGGCCGTCGTCGTCGTGCCGCCATAAATCAAAGCAATTCCGTAAAGGAGAAAAGCGGACGAAAAAGATCCGAGGATAAAATATTTGAGCGAGGACTCGTTGGACCGCACGTCGGTACGGCGAAAGCCGGCCATCACGTAGGTCGCAATTGACAGGATTTCCAAACCCAGAAAAATAATTACCAGGTCACCACCGGCAGCCATGAGCATCATTCCGGCAGTGGCGAACAGCAACAAAGAATGGAATTCGCCCGCCGGGAGAAGCTCGCCCTCGATCCAAACCATTGACACCAGCACCGTCAGGGCTGAAACGATCAGGAACACCAAAGTGAAGCCCAGACGCAGTTCATCGAGCACGATCATGCCATTGAAAGCCTGGCTGCCATTTGCTCCCGAAAGCCAGAGCATCACGACACTAACGACCGCGATTGCCAGTCCCGCCAATGAAAGACCACCGGAAAGCCAGCGCTGATTGGGCTTAGCAAAGGCGTCGACCAGCATCACCAAAACGCCGGCTAAAGAGACAATCACCTCCGGCATGATCAACGAGAAGTTGATATCAGCCAGGTTAAGTTGCAGCGCCAGAAAAACAGTCATCAGTTCAGGTTTACCCAATCACCGTGCTCCCCCATCTGCTGATGGAGCTAAAGATTTAGTTTCGCCCGTCTTGGCCGTGATGTAAGCGCCGCCGGCCCGACCCACCACGCGACTGCGGACCGCAGCAATACTGCCTAGGGAACGATCCAGGAACGGTCGCGGAAAAACGCCCATCACGAGCATTAGCACGAGCAACGGAATCAGGAGGCCGATTTCACGCGCGTTCAGATCGTGTAGTCCGGCATTCTTTTCATTTGTGAGTTTTCCAAAGACAACCCGCTGCAGCATCCACAGCATGTAGACTGCTGCCCAAATGACTCCGGTGCCGGCGAGCATGGTCACAATCCACGCATGCGACACTAAATTCGAAGTCCAGGTGCCGATCATGATCAAAAATTCGCCAACGAAGCCGTTCAAAAACGGCAGTCCGATTGAAGAGAGCGACGCTATCACGAACAGGGCCGAGAACCAGGGCATGGACGAAGCCAGTCCCCCAAATTCGCTGATCATCCGCGTATGTCTGCGTTCGTAGATCATACCGACGAACAGAAAAAGCGCCCCGGTGGAAACACCGTGGTTAAGCATTTGATAGAGCGCGCCCTGCATACCCATCTCGGTAAACGAGAAAAGGCCGAGCACCACAAACCCCATGTGACTTACGGAAGAGTAAGCCACCAGACGCTTGACGTCTGGTTGGACCATAGCCACGAGAGCCCCGTAGATGATTCCGATCACTGCCAGCGTGATCATCACGGGGGCAAACTGCTTGGCCATTTCCGGGAACAGGCCAAGATTAAATCTCAACAAACCATAGGTTCCCATCTTGAGCAGCACGCCCGCCAGAATGACGGATCCCGCGGTGGGTGCTTCCGTGTGCGCGTCCGGCAGCCAGGTGTGCAGCGGGAAAAGCGGCACCTTAATGCAGAAGGCGAAGGCAAACGCCAAAAACAGCCAAAACTCAGCAGTCGCTGAAAGCTTTACGCCGCCGCTATTCATCGCAGCCAGAATAGTAATGTAGTCAAAAGACCCGTAGATGAAATAGAGGGCAACGATGGCAACCAGCATGAGCAGGCTGCCCACGGCAGTGTAAATGAAAAACTTCACCGCGGCGTAAACTCGACGTTCACCACCCCAGATTCCAATCAGCAGAAACATTGGAATCAACGAGGCCTCGAAGAAGAGATAGAACAGCAGGAGATCGAGCGAAACAAAGACGCCCACCATTGCCGAGGCCAGGATCAGCATGAAGACATAGTAGGAAAGTTGCCGTTTGGTTATCGAAGTCCAACTGGAAAGAATCGCGATGGGTACGAGTAGCGTCGTCAGCAACACCAACCAGAGACTTATTCCGTCTACTCCCAAGTGATACCGTGCTCCGATGTTCCCAATCCAGGAAACATTCTCCTCAAAATGGAAGGCGGCGACGGCCTCACCGCTCCCGCGCAGCAAAAAGAGGGAGGCCACAAAAGTGGCCAGGGCAAACACGAAAGCAATCCACCGGTAATTTTCTTCGCGCCGCCCGGGCACAAAGCTGTAGCCGACCAGCGCCAGCGCGCCAACGGCGGGCAGAAGAATCAGAATCGTGAGCAGGTGTTGCGACATAAATTTAGCGGAGCAGAATGCGAACCCCGTAATAACTAAAGACCCCTATCAGAGCCAGGGCGCCAAACAGGATGATGGCCGCGTAAGTTCGCACAAAGCCGATTTGCAGGTAACGAACCAGACCCCCAACCTCGGTGACTGTGCGACCCAAAGCATGAAGCAGTCCATCAATCACTTCCTGATCGAAGAACTTCCACAGCACTTCGCGAGAGCCTGACTTGATCGGATTAACGACAGTCGCATCGTAGACTTCATCGACGTAATACTTGTTGTTCAAAAGACTGGGCATCTGCAGAAGCGGCCGCTTGCTGTAGATTGCAAATCCCAACCCCACACCCGCGAGTGCGATTAGAACCGAAGTCAACGCCAGTAATCGTTCATGCAGCACTTCCTCCGCGGAATGGATCTCTGCGCTGCTTTGCCGGGTGCCGATGATGGCCGCCGCGGGCTCTCCATCATGAGGAGCCGGGGGCGGCGAGAGCCAGCGAACTTCGCCGGTCGGGGTCTCGCCGGCAGGCGAGGCCAGCACGGGCTCCAGTGTCCTTTCCAAATAGTTTGTCGGATGACTCGAGACCAAAGATCCGAGCGCATAGGACACACCGATGAAGCCACCGATAGTCGATAACACTGCCAGCACAATGAGCGGCACGGTCATCAACCAGCCGGATTCGTGGGGCTCATGTACTGCGTAGGGATGTTCCTCACCGTGATGCCCCGACTGATCATCGTGAGTGACGGCTTCGCGAAAACGCTCTGCGCCCCAGAAAGTCATGACCATCAAACGGGTCATGTAGACAGCGGTCAATAGTGCGGTGATTGCCCCAACGATCCAGAGCGCCTTGGCCGCCCCGTTCGGCAACGCAGCCGCATTCGCGCCAAGCGCCGTCGCGCTCCAGGTCTTCCAGAGAATTTCATCTTTGGAGAAAAAGCCGGCCCAAATCGGAATGCCGCAAATTGCCAACCATCCCATCAGCATGGTCGCAAAGGTGATGGGCATATACTTCTTCAGGCCGCCCATGCGGCGCATGTCCTGCTCGTGATGCATCCCGTCAATCACCGAACCCGATCCCAGGAACAGCAGGGCCTTGAAAAATGCATGGGTGATCACGTGAAAGATGGCGGCTACGAACGCCCCAAGGCCACAAGCCAGAAACATGTAACCAAGTTGCGAGATGGTTGAATACGCCAGCACCTTCTTGATGTCGTTCTGTGCCAGGCCGATGGTGGCTGCGAACAGCGCCGTGGCCGCGCCGATAATGGCCACGATGAACATCGCGGTGGGCGCGTGCGAAAAGATGGCATTACAACGCACGATCATGTAAACGCCCGCCGTCACCATGGTCGCGGCGTGGATCAGGGCAGAAACAGGTGTCGGTCCGGCCATCGCATCCGGCAGCCAGACAAATAATGGAATCTGCGCGCTCTTACCAGTGGCGCCGATAAAAAGAAAGATGGCGATGGTGGTGATCCCGCCGGCCCAAAGCATGTGCCAGGCAAAGGGATCGGGCGTTAACGCATTAATAGTCTGCAAAGCACTCGTCACGCCGTAAGCGCTTTTCTCGAAAAAGCTGATTGAGCCGGTCATGGTGAAGACGAGCATGATCCCCATCACGAAACCCCAGTCGCCCACCCGGTTGGTGATGAAGGCCTTCTTGGCCGCGTCACCGGCCTCGTTTCTATCGAAGTAATAGCCAATCAGCAGGTAGGAACAGAGACCAACGCCTTCCCAGCCAACAAACATCAACAGGAAGTTGTCAGCCAGAACCAGCGTCAACATGGAGAACATAAACAGGTTGAGGTAGGCAAAGAAGCGATAGAAACCTTTGTCGCCGCGCATGTATCCGACCGCGAAGACATGAATCAGAAACGCAACAAAGGTCACGAAGAGGGAGTAGACGCCGCTGAGCCGGTCCATGGCCAGACCAAAATCGGCGCGAAACTTTCCTACCTGAATCCAGGTCCAGAGGTGATCGAGCAGAGGAGCTTCGGACTGCAGCGCTCCGTCGGGTTTAAAGGCCAGATAGAAGGCAACAATCGTAGAGATAGCCACCGCGCCGCAGGCTACCGCGCCAATGAACTTCTCACTCCGCACCCGGCGGCCCATAAACCAATTGATGGCCGCCCCGGTCAGCGGAGCAAAAATGATTAAGCTGAGAAGATTCGTTTCGGACATTAATTCGTTAAAGGTCTGGTTGTGGTCCTGGCTGTTTAAAAAGTCAACCTTGCGGTATCACGCACGCCAAAGACTCGGGACCAGAAACCAAAACTACAATTTCAGAACACTCGCCTCATCGACATCGAGCGACTCGCGATTGCGAAAGATCGTGATGATGATTCCCAGACCGACTGCCGCCTCCGCTGCGGCCACCGTCATCACGATGAAAACAAATAGTTGGCCCGTGACGTCGCGAAAGTAACTCGAGAAGGCCACGAAGGTCAGATTAACTGCGTTGAGCATCAGCTCGATGCACATGAACATCGCGATCACGTTGCGCTTGATGATTACGCCAACCACGCCAATCGTAAACAAAATGGCTGAGAGCGCCAGATACCACGAGAGCTGGGGACCATCCATTCTCTATTTCCTCTCTTCCGCTGCCAGTTGCGTTTCAGCTTCGACGGCTGCCGCCGGCGCAGGCAGTTTTGATCCGGTGACCAGGCGCCCAGCTGCCGACAGGATCGGAGTCCGTCGCGCGAGGGTCATGGCCCCAACCAACGCCATTAATAACAAGATGGAAGTAATTTCGAAGGGCAGAAGGTATTTCGTAAAGAGGCCGACGCCAATGGAAGCCGTCAGTCCCACATCGGCGGGACCGGGAGGTTGTCCCGCCGGCACCGGTACAGACTTCAGGACAAATGCGACCTCGCCCATCAGAACGGCCGCAAACAAGACTGCGACCGGCACCAAATAGCCCAGCCGCGGCCGGCGACGCTCTTCAGCTTCCACGTTCAGCAACATGATCACAAAAACGACCAACACCATGATTGCGCCGGCATAAACGATCACTTGAACGGCGGCGATAAAAGGGGCCGACAGCATCAGGTATAAGCATGAAAGGGAGATGAAAACGCCAATCAGCGAGATGGCGCTGTAGAGCGGGTGACGTTGCGCCACCACCGCCAGCGCACAGCCAATGGCCAGGCCCGCGAACAGGATGAAAAGAAGAGAAGTGATCATCGCAAAGTTTACGTCCGACATACTCCAGGGAATCGCTTCCTGGCACGACGCACGGCAGCCGGACTCCGGGCTAAAAAACGTCTAACCAAACCATGACCCAATCAGCTTGAGCAAATCCGCTCCAAACGCCTGCACCGTCGCCGTTAGAAAGATATTTATCAACGCCATTGGCATCAAAAACTTCCAGCCAAAATTCATCAGCTGATCGAAGCGAAATCTTGGCAGCGTGCCGCGTAACCAGATATAAAGAAAGATAAAGAACAGAATCTTGCCGGCGAAATAAAAGACTCCCAACCAGGGGAACAACGACACTCCGGGGCCATTCCATCCGCCGAGGAACAACGATGACGCCAGCATCGAAACCGTGATCATGTTGATGTATTCGGCATTAAAGAAAAGCAGGAACTTGATTGAGCTGTATTCGGTATGGAACCCGGCCACGAGTTCCGTCTCAGCTTCGGGCAAATCAAAGGGAACGCGATTGGTCTCCGCAATTGCTGAAATCAGATAGACGATGAACCCAATGGGCTGGTAAAAAATGTTCCAGTTCATGCCGTAGGCCCCGGATTGCTGTTCGACTATGGTGTAGATATCCAGGGTCCCACTCATGATAATGACGCCGATCAGGGCCATTCCCAACGCCAGCTCATAAGAGATTAGCTGGGCCGATGACCGCAGGCCGCCCATCAAGCTGTACTTGTTATTTGACGCCCAGCCCGCCAGCGCGATGCCGTAGACACCCACGGACGTCACCCCCAGCACATAAAGCAGCGCCACATCAAAGTGGGCGATGACGAGGGGGAAGTTGCCAATAAAAGGCAGCCAGACAACTGGCCCAAACGGGTAAACGATGATTGCCATAATGGCAGTAATCACCGCCACCGTGGGCGCCATCCAAAAGACGAATCTGGTCGCTTGATCCGGGACCAGATCCTCTTTCATCATTGTCTTGATGAAATCAGCGAACGGTTGCAGGATGCCGAAGTAACCAACCCGATTAGGGCCGAGCCGTCCCTGGATGAATCCGAGCACTCGTCGCTCAGCCAGTACGGTAAAAGCGACGAGCAGCATGATCGCCAAAAAAGCAATCGTGATCCCAACAAGCACCACAACCGTATGAATTAGAGGATTGTTCCAGTCCATCGTTCGATTTCAGATTTCGGAGCGCGCCTAGTCTCCGGCCACCGCGGCCGCGGGCCGCAATTCTTCACTCAAGGTAATCTGATAAAGGGGCGAAACGTTGACCGAATCCGGGCGCGGATTGCCGGCTGCCAGCAGATGAAACTGCGCCACTTTGTCGGTCAGCGTGCGAATCTTGAATAACTCATGCCCGACCCTCGGGGTACCAAACAGCTTTGCTGTCGACTCGTCCATTTGCTCGACCGCTTGACGAACTGTCGCCATGTCTTTGGCAAGGTCGCGCTGGGCTGCAAGCTCGTGTTTTACTTGTACCGGCTGAGATTCGTCCTTTAACACCGGGTAGCGCAGCCCGGAATAAGCAGGGACATGCTGGGCAATCTCATTAAAGACGGCACTGGCCGACATGCCAAAGCCGAACTCTACTCCTAACTCCCGGGCTAACTGGTCCGTGATCATCCAATCGGCCCTTGACTGATTCACCGGCGGAATCGATTGCCGGACCCGCTGCACAAAACCGTCGTTGTTGGTGAACGTCCCATCAACCTCGGCAAAGGAAGCAGCGGGGAAGACGACGTCGGCGAAGCTGGTGGTGTCAGTTTCGAATAATTCCTGGACCACCAGGAAATCAAGCCCGGCGAGCGACTCTTCGTGCCCGAGCAATTGTTCCGGCAGAAGGCTGCCGGCGACGTACAGGGCCCGGATTTCTCCACCGCTCGTCGCAAGCATTTCGGCGACACTCATCGAGCCATTCATCAACCCCATGTCGAGGGCGCCGATGCTGTTGTTATAAAGCGGCAGGGGATGAAACAGGACGCGGCGGTTGACAGATTTTAGAGAGTGCGAAAGTTGCGCGAGCGCCACCTGGGCCGGAGCGCTTAACTCGCCGCCGAACATTATTATGAGATCGCCTTCGCTGGCGCTGATCGCGGCGCGAACTGCTTCGAGTTCCGCCGGCTCAACACCCATCTTGCGCGCTGCCAGGGCATCGTTGTCACCGGAAGTCAGCGCCAGGACTGCGGCGTCTTCCGTACCGGGCCGCAGATGGATGAATTGCGCGGCCTGCTCACGCAGGCGAATCGGCACACGATTGAAAATGATCAGCCGGGCGCCGCCGTTGCGCACAGCCTGGCGAATCTGTTTACCGGTGAGCGGCTGCAATTCTTCCGGCTCACCGCCCAGGAGGATAATCGTCCTCGCGTGGCGGATATCGCGATGAGTCGCCAGGGGCGCGCTCAGGTTGGCGAAAAACGGCTGGAAATTGGTTGCATCACTGACCGTGTAATTCTCCGTGCCGACCAGTTCCGTGGCGAACTTTTTCAGCAGGTAGAGTGCCTCATTGGTCAGCCGGGGACTGCCAATGATGCCAACCGAGTTTCGTCCATGCTCGTTGGCAATCGCATCAAGCTTCCTCGCCACGTGCCGCATGGCTTCATCCCAGGTGGCGGGTATCAATTTGCCACCCTTTTGGTAACGAATCATGGGAGTGCGAATGCGTGCTTCATGGTTTACAAAGGGATGACCAAAACGACCTTTGATGCAAAGGAATTCTCCGTTTAAGCCATTCACATAACGGTCACGAGCCACGATGCGCATCAGTTCACCGCCACGCGACCCGAGCGACATCTGGCAGCCGTCCGAACAGTAGGTACAGGTGGAAACCGTCTGGGCCAGTTCCCATGGTCGCGTCTGGTGTCGATAGGTGCCGTCCAACAGAGTTCCGGTGGGACAGACTTCAATACAGTTGCCGCATTGGGAACAATCCAGCCAGCCACCGTAGGTCCCAATCACGGTGTTCGCGCCGCGGCCACCGGCCTCGATGGCATCTTCGCCCATCCACTCGTCACAGACGCGCGTGCAGCGCTTGCAGAGAATGCAGCGCTGCGGATCGTTGGCAACCATTGGGGAAAGATATTTTTCCGCGTGATAGTTCTTCTTTTCCGTGAATCTCTCTTCCAGCCCGCCCCAGTCGAAAGCCATCTCCTGAAGTTCGCATTCGCCGCCCCGGTCGCACACCGGACAATCGAGCGGATGGTTGGCCAGAAGAAACTCCACCATGGCACGCTGCGCCTTCTCAATCTCTTCGCTTTGCGTGGTCACCACCATGCCGTCTGTGCAGGCGATGGTGCAGGACGTTTGCAGTTTGGGCATCTTGTCGATGCGCACCAGACACATACGGCAGGACGCCTGCAGGGCCAGATCGGAGTAGTAGCAGAACGAGGGGATATCAAACCCATTGTCGCGACAGACTTCGATCAGCCGCGCGCCTTTAGGGACCTGGACATCCTTGTTATTGATTGTGACTTTGATTATTTCTGCTGACATTTAGCAACGACCATTATTTCGTTTTGCCAGAACCATACGCTTAATCTCTTAGCTGGCTCTGGCCTTGCGGACCTGATTTGGCACCCCGGATTCTTATCCCGCAACGGTGCAAAGTTCGCTAAGGCAGAACCCCATCTGATTGCTATTCTTGCCGCGAATCAGCGTTGAGGCGCTTTGCAAAATCTTCCGGAAACCTTTTGATAGCTGATTGAATAGGCCACGAGGCCGCATCACCGAGGGGACAGAACGACTTTCCTTCGATGTTGTCGCACAAATCCAGCATCAACTGTGGGTCATCGGCCCGGCCCGCCCCGCTGTCAATGCGCTTGAAAATCTTTACCAGCCAGTCAGTGCCCTCGCGACAGGGCGTGCACCAACCGCAGGACTCATGCTTGTAAAACTCTGTCAGATTCCTGGTCGATTCAAAAATATCGACTGTGTCATCCATGACTATGAACCCGCCCGAACCCACGCTCGAGCCACCGGCCACGAGTCCCTCGTAATCCATGCGCACGTCTTTGCCGATGATGCTCTCGGCGCGCATGATGTAGACGGACGAGCCACCGGGAATCACGGCCTTCAACCGCCGGCCATTGGCAATACCGCCGCAGTCTTCCATGATGAACTTTTCCATGTCGTCGTATCCCATGGGCAGTTCGTAGACACCCGGACGATTGACATGTCCGGAGACTGACCACAGTTTCGTGCCGCCGCTCTTTTCCGTACCCAGTTTTTGATAGGCCTCGCCACCCATCTTGATGATGTCAGGCACAGCGGTGAGCGTCTCCACGTTATTGACCACGGTCGGACTGGCATAGAGGCCGGATACGGCCGGGAAGGGAGGCTTCATGCGTGGATGCCCACGCATACCTTCCAGCGAACTGAGGAGGGCGGTTTCCTCACCGCAAATGTAAGCGCCCGCGCCGGTGTGAGTGTAGATCTCGCAGGAAAAATCGCTTTCGAGAATCCTCTTTCCCAGCAACCCGGCAGCGCGAGCCTCGGCCAGCGCGACGTCCATAATGTCGATTAGATAACGATACTCGCCGCGTGTGTAGATGTAGTTAATTTTTGCGCCGAGCGCATAGGCGGCAATTAAGATTCCTTCAATCAGCATGTGTGGATCGCGTTCCATCAGGTAGCGATCTTTGAAGGTGCCCGGCTCGGACTCATCGGCATTACAAACGACGTACTTGGCTTTGGGCGAGTCTTTGGGAACAAAGCTCCACTTCAATCCGGTGGGAAAGCCTGCGCCGCCTCGCCCGCGCAACGCCGACTTCTTCACCTCATTGATGACATCGTCAGGCGACATCGTATCGAGCACTTTCTTCAGAGCCTCGTATCCACCGTTACGCCGGTATACTTCCAGCGTTCGCGAGTTCTCCAAATGCACTCGCGCCAGTTGTAATGGTTCACATCCGATAGCGCCAATAAACATAAACTGATTTTGTTGGCAGGCTTCTCCGCCCGCTCTGGCGGAAGGCCAGGGCCTTCCGGATTGTCATTTCACGGCAACGCTTCGAGAATTCGGTCGACCTTTTCCGGCGTCAGATTCTCGTGATAATCAAAATTAATCTGAAACATGGGGGCCGTACCGCACGAGCCGAGGCACTCGACCAGTGAAACCGTGAAGCGGCCATCGGCGGTCGTCTCGCCCGGCTTAATTCCCAGTTTCTTACAGACGTGATTAGTAATTCCAGGTTCGCCGAGAATCTTGCACGAAAGCGTCTTACAAATCTGAATGTGATACTTACCGACCGGCCTGGTCTGGATCATCGAATAAAAAGTCGCCACTTCCCAGATGTCCGTGACGCGCAAGGCCAGCTTATTTGCCAAGTACAAGACGCCCGCAGGATCGAGATAGCCACGCTCGCGCTGCACAATGAACATCAACGGCAGGATCGCCGAGCGCGGGACCGGGTACTTGGCCAGGTGAGCGTCGATCTCAGCCTCCACTTCAGGCGAGAACGTCGCAGGCGCCTCAGGCATTTGCACCGGCTGCGAAAGCGGTTGAATTTTTGTCAGTTGCTGGCTCATTTGCGATTTAGGTCTTGGGTTTTAGGCAGAACGCTTCTATTCGACACTACCTAGCCGCTCTTCAAAGCCAAAAACCAAAGACCAAAGACCCAAGACCAAATCCCCTACCGATCAATTTCTCCCAATACAATATCCAGCGAACCAATGATCGCGACAATGTCCGCAACCATCGCTCCCTGCGCCAGATCCGGTAGCGCTGAAAGATTCACAAAGCTGGGCCCACGGAAGTGCACTCGGGCAGGTTTCGGCCCCCCATTTGATTTTATGTATACACCCAGTTCGCCTTTTGAAGCCTCGATCGGGTGGTATACCTCTCCAGCTGGCACGTCGAAGCCTTCGGTAACGATCAGGAAGTGATGAATCAGTGCATCCATATGCTGCTTCATCGCTTCACGATCAGGCAATACCACTTTCGGCGCATCTGCTTTAACTGGTCCGGGACGCAGGCGAGACAATGCCTGGGTCACAATCTTCTGCGACTCTTTCATTTCACTGAGACGCACCAGGTAGCGCGCCCAGACATCACCGTCATGCTCGATTGGAATCTCGAAGTCATACTTTTCATAGCCGGTATAAGGGTTAGCGCGACGAACATCGAGCTCAACGCCGCTGCCGCGCAGGCAAGGTCCCGACAAGCCCCAGTCAATCGCGTCCGCGCCGGAGATGCGTCCCACATTTTGGGTGCGCTTTTGAAAAATCCGATTTCCCGTCAGCAGCTTTTGAAAATCCTTCAGGGCACTGGGAAAGCCAGCCAAAAATTGATTGACCCGTGACTCGAAACCCGCGGGCAGGTCCATCATTAAGCCGCCGATGCGGAAATAAGACGGCGTCAGACGCCCGCCCGAAGCCGCCTCAATTAGATTTAAAATCTTTTCGCGTTCACGGAAGCAATAAAAAAAGACGGTCATTGCTCCGATGTCCAGTGCGTGAGTGCCGAGCCACACCAGATGTGACGCGATACGCTGTAGCTCACAAAAAAGCACCCGAATTGTTTGCGCCCGCTCCGGGATTTCCAGCGCCAGCAATTTCTCAGCAGCCATCACGTAAGCCAGGTTGTTTCCGAGTGGATTCAGGTAATCCATGCGATCCGTGATCACGATCCCCTGCTGATACTTCTTGTATTCAAAGAGCTTCTCCATGCCGGTGTGGAGATATCCGATGTCCGGCGTCGCCTTGACCACCATCTCACCGTCGAGTACCAGCTCGACCCGCAAAACTCCATGCGTCGAGGGATGCTGCGGCCCCATCGAAATCGTCATCTGGGTATCGAGGGGACGATCGACCACTTCGAGCTGCGGCGGTAGATTGATGGAAGCGCTCATTGGTTAAGGCGGTTAAGGCCGTCTTCGATCTTTGCTCTCTTGAGTGCTCAACTTCCTAAATCCGAGTCAGGCCCTGAGAACAAAGCAAAAAGCTGAAAACTCACTTCAGACTATACGGTTCGTAGCCGCGCAATGGGAAATCTTTCCTTAGCGCGTGTCCCTGCCAGTCTTCGGGCAGCAGAATTCTCCTTAAGTCCGGATGTCCATCGAAAATGATGCCGAGCAAATCGTATGTCTCGCGCTCATGCCAATTTGCCGTGCGCCAAACACCGGTTACCGTCGGTACATGTACGTCCTGTTCAGCCAGCACTACTTTCAACCTCAGGCGTTGAAACGTCGTGGTCGAGAACAGGTGATAGTTGACTTCGAAACGAGGCTCTTCTTCGACGCCCCGATCGACGCCGGAGAGATCTGCCAGGAAATCGAACTGTGAATCAGGTGAAGACTTGAGTGCGGCACAGACTGCGACGATGAATTCGCGCGGCACAGTCGCGGTAGTTTCCCCAAAGGCTTCGGTTACCTCGCCCAGCCATTGCGGATGCTCGCGCTGCAACGCGGTCACCACTTCCGAAAGCGTTGGGCCCGCCTTGATCGTTGTGCCTGGTTGCGCTGACGAGATGTGTTCGTTAACTGGACCGGACGTCATTTAAACAAGGGACCCGTTTCGCGATTTTTAAGAAGAGCGTCGCCGTTCATGCTTCGAAGCAATGGTATACGGTCTTGATTCTGGTGTTACCGGTACATTAACAGTCGATCCATCCGTAATCGGCAGAGTTCCGGGAGCAAGAGCCTGACGCGCTTCTTGTTCCGGGACGTCCTTGCGATCGCGTACCGACTCTTTCATCACCTTGTCCTGCAACATCATTACCGCATGTATCAGCATTTCCGGCCGCGGAGGGCAACCGGGGATATAGACATCAACCGGAACTATCTTATCGACGCCCTGGACGATCGCGTAATTATCAAATACACCACCCGACGTCGCACACGCACCCATTGAGATGACCCACTTGGGCTCAGGCATCTGGTCGTAAATGCGGCGCAGCACAGGCGCCATCTTGCGTGAGACGCGGCCGGATACAATCATCACATCCGCCTGGCGCGGGCTGGCGCGAAAAACCTCGGCGCCAAACCGGGCCAGGTCGTTTCGCGCTGAAGTAGCGTTCATCATTTCAATCGCGCAGCAGGCGAGTCCGAAGGTCGCCGGCCACAGGGAAGACTTGCGCGCCCAGTTGATGATCGAATCGAGGCGTGTGGTTAATACTTCGGGCAGAGCCTCGCCCAGAATATTCTCAAGTCCCATGAAATTCCTCGGTGCTTAAGCTGCGGTACGCATCCTGGCCTGTTGCTTTCGTTCGACGGCGGCTAGTGCTCGTCCTTCCGCTTCTGCTTCCTGACGTGCGCGATCGCCCCAATCAAACGCGCCTTTTTTGATCACGTAAACCAAACCGACCGCAAGCAGGACAATAAATAACATCATCTCGCTGTAGACGAGGTTCCTTAAGCCATACGAGGGACCTGCCAGCGTCTTGAAAACAACCGCCCAGGGCACCAGAAATATTACTTCGATATCGAACAGGATGAAGATCATCGCGATCAGGTAAAACTTTACCGAAAAGCGTTCGTGCGCAGAGCCTACCGGATCCTTACCGCATTCATACGGCATCATCTTGGTGCGCGTCTTTTTTCTTTGCCCGATGAACTGCGAGATGAAAACGTTCGTCACGGCAAAGCCGGCCGCCACCACGAACACCAGCAGGATGGGTAGATAATCGACGAGGTTAAACTGCATCTTACTCCCGTTCCCTCCGTTGGCCCCCGGACAGATCCTCGCCGCGCGGTATGACTAACAAATGAAGATTGAGAATCATTGTACAAGCGAATCCTAGAGCAACTGGCAGGGGGTGTCAAGCAGTACTAAAGTGCGATCAAACTCATTTCCAGGCGCGGGTTTGACCCCTAAAAAACGCGTGTGTTAACGTTCCCTTAGAAGTTGATCTGCCGTCACCGGAGCACTGAACCGAACCGTCTGATAAACTGAATTCGCACAAAATGATTACAGGCTGCAACACAGACGTGGAACATGATGGTGTCGTCTATCATGTGCAAACCGAAGACAAGGGTCTGGAGACGCCTCTCGTTCTGTCGCTTGTTTACGCTGGTGGTGCAATCCTCGCGAGCAAACGATCGTCTTATCGGGATCTTTTGGCAGCCGGATTTGACGAAGCAGTGCTCATTGAACGACTGCAGCGACAACATCGGCTGATCTGCGCCGCGATCAATGCCGGCCGCATTGAGGATTTGAAGAAAATGGGGGCGCCGTCTCGCCAGCAAACGCCAGAAGCAGTGTTGCCGCCGCCGGCCGCCACGGTCGAGCCGCCGTCACCGCCAGAGCAGGGAGCGTTTGCAGGGCCGGTCGAACCGGTCGGAGTTGGACACCCGGCATCAGTGGAAACGTCCCGGGCGGTTCCTAAAAGTCTCTCGGCCTATACAGTTTACGACTCTCGACGCCGCGCGCCCCAGGGAGTTTCTGGAATGGAGGCGGGGTTGCGCATAAAGCTTGAGGGAGAAAAAGACTATCGGGGTGGCGATGCCGTGGATCTTCGAATAACCGTTATTCGAGTTACACATGAGGGTGAGGGGCCGGTTGCCGCGACGCTTTCGGTCAAGATACTGGGCACCACTTTTCGGCCTGTGATCCTTACGCTGAAAACCGACAACCGCGGGAGTGTCGCCTGCTCAACGCGCATACCCAATTTTAAAAGCGGCCGCGCCGCAATCGTGATCAAAGCCACGGCGGCAGATCTCTCAAATGAGACGCGACGAGTAATCTATCCAGGCTGATTGGAGTGGGGGCTCTGTGCGTATTCAAGTCAATGGTGAGACTCGGGAGTTGGCTTCGGAGTACAGTCTCAAGGATCTCCTGGTGGATTTATCGGTTTCGCATGACCGGGTAGCCATCGAGTTGAATCAGAAGGTCGTGCGGCGCGCCGAGTGGGAAGCAGTGAATTTGCGAGACGGAGATAAGTTGGAGATCGTGCACTTTGTAGGCGGCGGCGCCGGGTCGGCCGATCGAATTCACCCGGTGCGAGAAGGTTTGGCGTGCAAGACGAGGTCAGATAGACAACTCGAATAGCAGAGCGCACACAGCAGGGCACACTATGTCTACACCAGCAACAGTTCGAACCGATCCCTTCAAGATTGGTGATCGCGTATTCAATTCACGTCTCATCATCGGCACGGGAAAGTATCGCAGTTACGAGGAGATGAAATTAGCTCATCGGGCTGCGGGAGCAGAAATGGTTACCGTCGCCGTGCGTCGCGTGCCGCTGGATCGCAGCGTGGAATCGTTCCTGGATCATCTGGATCCGGCCCTGCAGATTTTGCCTAATACCGCCGGGTGCTACACAGCGGAAGAGGCAGTGCGTACAGCGCGCCTGGCCCGCGAGGCTTTGCGAACTGATTTAATCAAACTGGAAGTGATCGGTGACCAGACGACCCTGTTTCCGGACAATGAACAGACGTTGGCAGCGGCCCGCACTCTCTGTCAGGAGGGCTTTGTAGTATTGCCTTACTTCACTGACGATCTGATCATGGCTAAAAAGCTTCTGGATGCGGGTTGTACTGCGGTCATGCCGTTAGCTGCGCCCATCGGATCGGGCCTGGGGGTGCAAAATCCAGCCAACCTGCGCATCATGCGAGAACAGTTACCTGAGGCGACGATAATTGTCGATGCCGGCGTGGGCACGGCCAGCGATGCAGCGATTGCCATGGAGTTGGGGGCCGATGCCGTACTGATGAATACTGCGATTGCCGAAGCGCAGGACTCGGCAAAAATGGCCCAGGCGATGAAGCTGGCCATCGAGGCCGGCAGGTTGGCATACCTGGCAGGCCGCATGCCCAGGAGACTTTACGCCAGCGCCTCTAGTCCGTTATTGGGCGTCGTTCGTTAAGCGGCGACTCAACTCCTTCTTAGGTTAGCCCTCTATACAAAATTCAGTTTAGGAACCAAGGCGGAGGCCTGTCCGCCAGATCAGGACGCGCAAGCAGCGTTGTCATGAGTTCCGCCCAGGCGCCTGGCGAAAATCGCGCTGGTGTGCCAATCGCTGTCTGGGGGGCAATGGTACCCGGGCACGAGTGGGCCAGGGCAGCAGTGTTGCGCGGACCAGGCGCTGCGACAGAAAAGTCCGTCGCGTTAACATTCGTATCGGTGCAACCAGCCCCAGCTCGGATAGCTGCATTGGTGTTGCTCGGTGCGGGCGCACGACCTGGGCCCTCAAAACAATCGGCTGTGGTGCCATAGCCGATAAAGTCGACTACAGTGACAGCAAACGGACAGCCACTGCCAGTCAGCGCCGCAGTGCTGTGGACCAAAGCAACCTTGCCGGCGGAGGCTGCCATGTTAATGGTTCCGGTGGCATCCGCTGTGGGCAAGCTCACTCCCACTGCGCCGCCCGAGGCTTCCTGAATCAGATAGTAATGACCGGGCAGTAGCGGCACAGCCGTTAGATTGGTAACCGACCAGTTGGTGCTGGCGGCTCCGGCATACTGGACGGACCAGCCCGACAGGTTCACGGTGGTACTTCCTGCATTATAAATCTCAATGAAGTCATTGAGATAAGGCGCGCTCGCGTTCCCGCCACCACCATAGATCTGACTAATGGAAAGCTTCGTGACGGGAGAAGGTGACGGACTCGGCGTCGGTGAGGGGGAAGGTGTCGGTGAGGGTGAAGGTGAAGGCAAGGGTGTCGGTGAGGGGGAAGGTGAAGGTGAAGGGCTGGGCGAAGGTCCCGGCGTAGGACCACTACTCAGGTTCTGCGGGTCACTGGAGATCAGTTGAAAGTCATCGAAGTTATTGCCAGTGTCCTGGGTACTGCCGCTGGGGCCGCCGGGTTTGCGCTCATAACTTTGGTTGGCATCGCTGGTGAGGGGCGCGAGGTTGGTGCCTTCGCTGAAAGCTGAGCCGGTACTTAAGCCGAGCTGGTCAACGACGGAATCATTGGGCAAGGTAAGGGCGATGCCGCCATCATTAGTGATGCCGCTGGTGTAGGTTTGATCAGCAGTGACACTGCCGCTGTAGCCGTTGGCACTGCTATTGGCAACCAGGAAATGGCGACGTGCGGCGATGATAGTGCCGCCGGCAATAGTCAGACGGGTGGAGACGACCGCGGCATTATTGGAGCCGCGAACTTTCCAGCCGCTGACATCAATGGGCGCATCGCTGTTGTTGTAGAGCTCGATGAACTCGTCGTTAGCGCCATTTGGTCCCCGCGTCCGGAACTCGCTGATGACAACGGGGGGCGTGGGTGTGGGGGAGACGCTGGGACTCGGCGATGGCGATGGCGATGGTAACGGAGTCGAACTCGGTGACGGGCTCGGTGATGGCGACGGCAACGGAGTGGGAGATGGCGATGGCAACGGAGTGGGAGATGGCGATGGCAACGGAGTTGGAGATGGCGACGGTGACGGACTCGGCGATGGCGAAGGTGACGGGCTCGGTGATGGCGACGGTAACGGAGTGGGTGATGGCGAAGGTGACGGAGTCGGCGACGGCGACGGCGTCGGAGTCGGACTCGGACTCGGAGAAGGTGACGGACTCGGCGACGGCAGCGGCGATGGGCTGGGGGATGGGCCGGGTGTGGGTACGCTGCTCAGGTTCTGTGGATCGCTGGGGATCAATTGAAAGTCGTTGAAGTTGTCATTCGAGTCCTGAGAGCTGCCGCTCGGGCCGCCTGGTTTGCGTTCATAACTCTGGCTGGCATCGGTGGGGAGGGGAGCGAGGTGCATGCCTTCCTTAAAAACCGAGCCGCTACTCATACCAACCTGATCGACGATGGTGTCGCTGGGCAGCGTGAGGGCAATGCCGCCGTCGTTTGTGATCCCGCTGCTGTAAGTTTGATCGCCGGAGACGATACCGCTATAGCCGCTGCTATTGATGGCCAGGAAGTGTCCGCGCGGACCAATGGTGGTGCCGCTATTAATAGTTAACCGCGTAGTGACGCTGCCTGCATTGTTCGAGCCACGAATCTTCCACCCGCCGACCTCTATGGCCACGTTGCTGTTGTTATAGAGTTCGATGAACTCATCGTTAGCGCCATTTGGTCCCCGCGTCCGGAACTCGCTGATGACAACCGGCGGCGTCGGTGTGGGTGACACACTTGGACTAGGCGACGGAGATGGAAACGGCGTCGGTGAGGGACTCGGCGCCGGCGAAGGCGAAGGCAATGGCGTCGGTGAGGGACTCGGCACCGGCGAAGGCGAGGGCAGCGGCGTCGGTGAGGGACTCGGCACCGGTGAAGGCGATGGCAGCGGCGTTGGTGACGGTGAAGGTGAAGGCAAGGGCGTCGGTGACGGTGAAGGGGAAGGCGAAGGGCTGGGCGAAGGGCTGGGCGAAGGTCCCGGCGTAGGACCACTACTCAGGTTCTGCGGGTCACTGGAGATCAGTTGAAAGTCATCGAAGTTATTGCCAGTGTCCTGGGTACTGCCGCTGGGGCCGCCGGGTTTGCGCTCATAACTTTGGTTGGCATCGCTGGTGAGGGGCGCGAGGTTGGTGCCTTCGCTGAAAGCTGAGCCGGTACTTAAGCCGAGCTGGTCAACGACGGAATCATTGGGCAAGGTAAGGGCGATGCCGCCATCATTAGTGATGCCGCTGGTGTAGGTTTGATCAGCAGTGACACTGCCGCTGTAGCCGTTGGCACTGCTATTGGCAACCAGGAAATGGCGACGTGCGGCGATGATAGTGCCGCCGGCAATAGTCAGACGGGTGGAGACGACCGCGGCATTATTGGAGCCGCGAACTTTCCAGCCGCTGACATCAATGGGCGCATCGCTGTTGTTGTAGAGCTCGATGAACTCGTCGTTAGCGCCATTTGGTCCCCGCGTCCGGAACTCGCTGATGACAACGGGGGGCGTGGGTGTGGGGGAGACGCTGGGACCCGGCGATGGCGATGGCGATGGCGATGGCGATGGTAACGGAGTCGGACTAGGTGACGGGCTCGGTGATGGCGACGGTAACGGACTCGGTGAAGGTGACGGGCTCGGTGATGGCGAGGGCAACGGAGTCGGCGATGGTTCCATGACCGTTAAGTTGGCCGGCGCCGAATCGATGCCACGGGCTGAGGCGAATATCTGAGCTATTCCGGCTCCGCTTCCTGTAGCCAGCCCGGATTGCGTTACGGTCGCAACCGAATTGTCACTCGACCTCCAGCTGAAAATTACGTCCTTCACCTCCTGTCCATCCTGGTTGAATGACCTGGCGGCAAATTGTTGTGGCCCGCCCCTCGTGACACTGGCGTTCGCCGGCAGCAATTGGATTAGGGTGATTGCCGGCGTCGCGGGAAATGGAGTGCTATCGAGTTTTGTCCCGGGACTAAAGAACCTGACGCCGCTGTTGGGTGCACTTTGATGCAGGGTGAAAGCGCCGGTCACATCTGGTGAGCGCGTCAGGGACTGGCCCTTGTCCCCCATCAATCCGGTCGCGCCGCCATATGCAAAGGTACTAACTTCAAGATCGGAGAGATCCCGTAATGTGACCACTGCACCAGTGTTTCCCAGAGACAATCCACCAGTTGACGCCTTGTAAACGACCGCTCCGCCAAATATGGGATCAGTCGCCAGCGGATTGCCGCCGCCAAATACCACCGCAGCCGTTCCGGCGCTGAGTATGGTGCCGTTCGCGAATGTATGGCGCAGGGTATTGTTTCCGGTTCCGCGCGTCAGCAGATCAAAACCGCTGATATCAATATCGCGCGTTGTCGTGTTCACAAGTTCCACGAATTCGTCCTGCGCTGCGTTACGTGTGCCATCGTGGTTGGCATCGCCGGCGAGACCAGCCGGCGGATCGGCGAGTACCTCATTAATCAGAACGTCCCGCAAAGAACTGCCGGTGAAGGTGATGGCCACAGGGTTACTGACCTGGTTGTCAGCTTCAATCACAGGGTCGACAATACCTGTGCCACGTAGGCTGGCCGGCACAAGCACATGGACCTCATCCAGTCCGGGAAGTTCTGCGGATCTTTGCACCGATTCAACAGTTACTGCTTGTCCGGCAATGGTTGCCGTGACCTGAGCGGCTCCTCTTACTCCAGTCGCAAAGACGATCAGCCGCAGCCTGCCGTTCGTCGGATCGAATGGCCCAGCCACGAGGGTGTCAGCATTGAGTATGACTCCCTCGCCGGTTCCACTGCCGCCATCGGTAAAGACACCTGGCGCCGCGGACACGACGAGGATTGATCCCACAGAGGAAAAGCCTTCCGCATTGGTGATGACGACGGTGGCTGGTCCCACAGCGGTCTCCGGAGGATTTAGAAACACCACCTCGCCAGGCGAGACATAGAGAATCTGCGCGGCTCGACCGTTCACAGTGACCGTGGTTCCGCTTACTGAAATAGGAAAATACCCGTCGCTCAGTGGCTGAGCCTGCTCTGTACCCAGGGCCAACGCACCGCCCTGGGCAATACTTATGCTGTCTGGTGCAATTGTGTTCGCGGCAGCAAGTTCGTGTCCCAGCGATGCCCCATTCAATACGATCAAGGTGCCGGAGTTCGCCCGGGGCGCCAAAGCGGCGCTGTAAATCTCGGAATCGTTGTTCAAAGTACTCTCCGAGACCGGGCCGGACAGCACGCGAGGAAAACTGAACACGACCATACTGCCGGCGTCATTAAGCGATGACACCACTTCAGCGGTGGCGGTGTTCGGCGCTCTGGTAACCTGAGTCAAATCTGCTGTCGGTATGTCATAGAGGAAGAGTTCAACCCCGCCATCGCTGTTTGTCCCCAGCGGATTTCGTCGCGTGGCAAAAGTGATTCGCTTGCCGTCTCCGCTGATGGTGGGGTTCAAAGCCACGTCCGTTGCGCGCGCCCCGAGCAGGGTCAGTTGTCGTGCGCTGTTGGCTCGTGAATCGAAAAGAAATACCTGAGTAGCGTCCGCCGCTGTCTGGCGCGAGTAAACTACACGCGTGCCATCATCGCTGATGGCCCGCCCATATGTCAGAGCAAGGCTACTCACGTTCGCGGCAATCGTCTGGACAGTTGCGTCCTGTCGATTCTGGAGGATGAGGTCGCGTTTGGGTGCGCCAGGCATTCCCGTATCGCTTATGTAGGCAAGCTGGGAGGCGTTGCCGCTGAGTTTCACGTCACTGACTCCGATTGTGCCACTCGTATTAGTAGTTTGCATGAAGGTCTGAGAGGCTCTGTCATAAACGAAAGCTTCCAAATTTTCATCAGGGTTCTGATTCGCAAGGTTGCGGTTCGAGGCAAAAGCGATAAACCGGCCGTCGTCACTCATCGAAGGTTGAAAGTTCCCCTCCTGGACGCGGGAGCTGTCACCGGTTGGCGTTGTTTCAGTGATCTGCTGCAGGGAATCACCGTCGAAGAGAAATATTTCGGAGTTGCCATCAGGATTCCTGCCTAACGGATCGCTGGTCGAAGCGAAAGCGACGCGCGTGCCGTCCTGGGATATCGCAGGAGCAACCGCGCGGCTGAGCGCCAGCCGCACGAACACGGGATTGTCAGTTAGGTCCGCCTGAAATGCGTGGAAGCCACTCGCACCACCCTGGCTCGACAAATCCTCAGTTGATTCAAAGGCGATGCGCCGCCCATTACCGCTAAGTGAAGGACTGAGATTGATACCCGTCTCCGGAGTGTTGGTAATGCGTCTGAGCACAGAATCGGAACGAGAGCCGTTTGGCCACCAGGCGGCGAAACCACAAAAAACTGTCGTCAGCAGCAACGCGGCCAGAGTCGGATTCCCAGGCGGTAAGGAACATCTTCGGTCTTCAAGAGTAAAGTGCTGCACCGGACCAACCTTCGAAGCTCAACTCCGAAATCGGTAAATCGTCGCTTAAATAAACAACGAGTAAACTTGGTGGTGCAGAGCCCGTTGGTGGTGATGTGAGCCGTTGGTGGTAACCAAAAGACGGTAACGCAAGAACAGAGCCGGCGAGACAGCAGCCAGGCTAAATGTGAAGGCCGTCGCTCGTTATGTCCGTTCTGTTTCCAGTGGACGCATTCTACACATTTCTTTCCAGAGCTCAAGAAAATTTTTCTCGCATCGGCGCAGGCACGTTTTCAGCGTCCTGATCCCTCACGCAAGTTTTCTTACAGACCCCGAGATTGATCCTTACCGATCTCGTCGCACCGTGAAGATCTGCTGAAGGTCTGGTCTTATCAGCGGCCCGTGGGCATCATTTGGCAGACGCCTGCGGTGTCAGTGCCATTGAGAATTTGCGCCGCCTTCGCTATCTTAAAGCGCTGCTTCAACTGAATCGTTCGCAAAGGCCTTAGCTTATGAAAATTCTTATCAGCGGCTCGCATGGGCTGGTTGGTTCGGCCCTGGTTACTTCGTTGCGTGGTGATGGTCATGAGGTCTATGCGCTGGTTCGTCACGCTCCCCATTCCCAATCCGAAGTGGAATGGTATCCGGAACGAGGCAGCCTGGCGCTGGCCCGTCTGGAAGGCATGGACGCAGTGGTCCATCTGGCCGGCGAAAGCATTGCAGAAGGACGTTGGAGCGACGAAAAGAAACAGCGAATCCGTGAGAGCAGGGTCAAAGGTACGACCGTGTTAAGTGAAGCGCTCTCAAATCTGAAGCAGCCGCCGAAGACTTTGATCTCCGCGTCGGCGATTGGCTACTACGGGAATCGTGGCGATTTGATCCTGACTGAAGACAGCGCCCCCGGCAATGACTTCCTTGCAGGCGTATGCGTTGGCTGGGAGCAGGCGACTGAGGCCGCCAGGCAGAAGGGAATTCGTGTGGTGCTGGCGCGCTTTGGAATAATCCTAAGTGCCGCAGGCGGCGCGCTCAAGAAAATGCTGCCGCCGTTTCGCATGGGGGTCGGCGGACGCATCGGCAGCGGGCAGCAATGGATGAGCTGGATTGCGCTTGATGATGTAATTGGCGGACTCACGTTCGCCCTCAATGAAGAAACCGTCAGGGGACCGGTGAATTTCGTTGCGCCTAATCCGGTGCGCAATGCTGAGTTCACTTCGGTGCTCGGCAAAGCATTATCACGTCCGACGATTTTCCCAATTCCCGAGTTCGGCGTGCGTTTGGCCTTTGGTGAGATGGCCGACGCACTGCTCCTGGCTAGTCAGCGAGTCCAGCCGGCGCAGTTGCAGGCGACAGGTTATCAGTTTCGTTTTTCGGGGCTCGCGGCGGCGTTAACTCACGTGCTTGACTAACCAAATATTTCTATACAACTCACGCCTGGTTGGGCTAGAGTGTCTCTACTGCTGTAAGCCTTACAATCAGGGTTTCCTGGTTCGGCCGTAATGACTCGCGACTCAAGGAGCCTCATATGAATCGAGCTTTCTCAATCATTACCTCTTGTGTTCTCCTCGCAGCCTTTGGTTCGCTCACGAGCGCTCAGAAAAAGGGTGAAGACTACTACGACAAAAGTCAGGCGCAACTCATCAATCACGATTTGGACGGGGCCCTGGCCTCGCTGGATAAAGCGCTGATCATCAAACCCGATTTCGCGGCGGCATATTTTCTGCGTGCCCGTGTGCGATTGATGAAGGGAGATGCCGATGCCGCATTGGCAGATCTCGACAAGGCGCTATTGATAGACCCGGAAATGAAAGACGCCTACGCTGAGCGGGGCCGCTTGTGGATGATTCGCGGTGAAAGCAAGGGTGCGCTCAATGACTTTGACAACGCGATCGCGCGGGGATATCGCTCGGACTATGTCTATTCCTCTCGGGGCCAGATCAAGTTGATAGCGCAGGACCCGAAGGGATCAATTGGCGATTACGACGTTGCCATCTCGATGAACCCGCACCGTATCGTCCACTATCTGGGTAGAGCGGCCGCGCGTGAGATGGCTGGCGATGAGAGCGGCGCACTTGCTGACTTAACTTATGTGATCGGGATATTTGAAAAGGGTGAAAGCGAAAGGGAAGCCAGTGGCATAAAGGCGAGTGCAGCGGCCAAACCGGAAATGTCCTCACCCATGATCAAAGGAGTGGAGCGGCCGGTGACCCCCACGAGAGATAACAACGATAATCAGCAGGTCAAAGTTACCACCCGGACGGATGTCATGGTCACGATGAGCCCCGGTCAGGAATCCGTAATGACGGCGGAAGAAATGGAATACCTGCCGAATGTGGCCGCCGCATATCTCAATCGCGGGCGGCTTCGTAGCGAGAAGGGTCAATTGGATGCGGCTCTCGCGGACCTCGACTCGTCAATCAGGGTTAATCCGTACCAGTACCTGAGTTATCACACCAGAGGCGAAGTGCGACATAAGGCCGGGGACTTGCCGGGCGCCCTGGCCGACTTCCAAAAAACGATTGAACTGAGGTCGGACGATCCCTGGCTCTATATCGAGCATGGGGCGACCTTGCTGATGATGGGGCGTGACGATGAGGCGGAAAAAGTATTCGCCAAGTGCCTGGCGCTTGACCCCTCCTATGCAACCGCGATCAAGAATCGTCGCGAGGAAATACAAAAATCGAGAGAACGGAAATCAAACTGATCCAACCTTATTCCTGGGAGGCGGTTGAGTCAGGTTTGGCTCCGCCTCCAAATTCCTCCAGTACTTCAAATACCTCGAGCGCATACTTCACGTTTCCAAACGGAGCGGACACCTGGACGCCTTGAATAACGTCGCGCACTTCCGCTAACGACTCGCGTGCAATCTTCAAACCCTCGTCTCGTCCAGCTTCTTTGCTGATGTTCGAAGCGGCGCGCATGCGCTCCATGATCTCTGGAGTTACGCGCACGCCGGGGACTTCGTTGTGCAGAAATTCGGCATTGCGAAACGAGACGAGGGGCCAGATACCGGCCACGATGGGAATGCGGCAGTGTTCGATGCGCTTGAGAAACGCGCGCAACTGCTCGGTGTCAAACACCGGTTGCGTGATGGCGTACTCGGCGCCTGCCTCGATCTTCCACTCAAAGCGTTTGAGCTCTTCGTCAAGATTGACCGCGCCCGGATTGACCCCCACACCGATGGAAAAAGCCGTCGGCTTGCCGGTTGGATTGTTTCCGAGGTCCAGGCCGTGATTGAGTTTGTTGACCATGTTCGTCAGGCCAATCGCGTCAATGTCGAATACCGCAGTCGCGTCGGGGTAGGGGCCCATCTTCGGGGGGTCTCCGGTAATCAAAAGCAGGTTGCGCAGGCCGAGCGCGGCTGCGCCCAAAAGGTCCGACATCATCCCGAGCAGATTGCGGTCCCGGCAACAATAGTGGAGCACTGTCTCAATTCCTATTTCGCGTTCGACCAGAATCGCAGTAGCCATGGCCCCCATGCGCGTTTGCGCGCGCGGACCGTCGGGAATGTTGACACCATCGACGCCGGCGACTTTTAAGAGCTTGATGGATTCCAGGGTTTTCTGCGGATCGCAACCCTTCGGTGGCAGGACTTCAACGGTAGTGACAAATTCACCTCTGGCTATTTTCCGGGCCCAATTGGAGCGCTGCTCGGCCGGGACGACCGTCACATCCGGCGGTTTCAACTCATGAACCGCAACTTTCACTGCACCGCCCACCACAACTTTTTGCGTGCGCGGGCTGAACTGGCGAATGGCGTCGGCAATCATCTTAATATGGGCCGGAGTCGTGCCGCAGCAACCGCCCACGAATCTCGCACCCGCCTGGATGATGCGGCGCGAATATTCGGCCATGTACTCCGGTGAGCACATGTAAAACTGCCGCCCCTGCACGTCACGGGGCAAGCCGGCATTCGGCTGCGCCGAGAGTTTGCGCGTCGTCACCGGGCGCATCTTTTCGATCGCGTTAAGCACGATTGCCGGTCCAACACCGCAGTTGAGGCCGATGACGTCGGCGCCCCATTCATCGAGTTGGCTGGTGAATTGTTCGGGAGTCGCTCCGAACACGGTGTTGCCGTCGATCTGAATCGTCACCTGCGCCACCAGGGGCAAGTCACACAATTCCCGCACGGCCCCGATTGCCTGACGCAATTCGGAGAGGTCTGCGAACGTCTCGAGCACGAACAGATCAACGCCGCCTTCCAGCAGCGCTGACACCTGGGCGCTGAACATCTGCTTGGCTTCGTCGAAGGATGTGGGTCCATACGGTTCGATCCGCAGGCCGAGTGGACCAACAGCGCCAGCCACAAAGGCGCGATCGCCAGCAGCCTCGCGCGCGATTTGCGCTGCCCGGATGTTGATCTCTCGCAGGCTCCCTTCCAGACCGTAGGGCTGCAGCTTGTGCGCAGTAGCGCTATAGGTATTTGTCTCGATGATGTCGGCGCCGGCCCGAACGTATTCAATATGGACGTCGCGCACGAGATCGGGCGCGACGAGGTTCAATTCGTCATAGGAGCGATTGATGTAGATACCCTTCGAATAGAGCATCGTTCCCATCGCACCGTCAAAGACGTGGATAGTGTCGCTATCGAGAAGTTCTCTGAAGTCTTTCATTACACTGGCAATCGTCAGTGGCTACTTGTCAGTTGTCAGTGGTCAGTCGTCAATTGCCACAGATGCAACTGACTACTAACAACTGGCAACCGACGAGCGAAAATAAAAAATCCCGCGCTAAACAACGCGGGACTTCATAATGGTCTGAAGCGTTTCGGGTCTGGTCCTTTCGGGCTCGCCCGAGCTGTTTAGCCGTTTGTTTTACGTGGCCGCAAGTCGCCTTAACTCACCACGTT
>DAIMCP010000039.1:0-15571 GCA_036726305.1 Pyrinomonadaceae bacterium
ATGGACCATTGGCTGATCGCCTTTGCTCAAGTTAGGGTATAATTCGCGTGCTCTTAGACCATCTCCCCGGCAGGATGCATTTTGGAACAACAAGCTACCCACAAATACACGGGCAAGAAACTCTTAATTGTCGATGATGATGCCGACATGCGGCTGCTGCTGGCGGAGTACTTCCGCCGCCTGGGCTTTGAAGTTCACGAACGGGACAGTGGCCAGGCTGCTTTGGAGCCCGCTTTGACTGGTTCGTTCGATTGCCTGATTCTGGACGTTTCAATGCCAGGTATGTCGGGGCTCGAACTGCTGAAGCGGGTCAGAGATCGCGGGATTCACACTGCCGCCTTGTTTTTGACAGCTCACGATGCGCTTTCCGACAAAGTTGCGGGCTTCGAAGCGGGCGCCGACGATTATTTGGCCAAGCCATTCAGTCCGCGCGAATTGGAATACAGGGTCGAGGCGCTCTTGCGGCGCTCGGCCAGGATTCAACCGGTAGTCGAAGGCGAGCGGATCGAAGTCGGTGACTTGGTGATTGATAAGCGCCGCCATGAGGTCACGCGCAGCGGCAAGCTAATCGAACTGACTCCGCTTGAATTTCAAATCCTGGAGCTGCTGGCTACGGAGCCGGGGCGCGCCTGGTCCAGAAACGCGCTCCTCGATCATGTCTGGAGTACCGACTACGAAGGTTATCAACGTAACATCGATCCGCATATTAATCGCCTGCGGAAGAAGCTTGAAACGGATCCCAAAGAGCCGCGCTATGTTCTGACCGTTCGCGGCGTGGGCTACAAGCTAAACGAAAGTCCCTGAGCTAAGCTTGACTAGTTGCCCGGAGGAAGACCTTGGTTTAGGCAGTTCATGTGGCCCGCTTTCACAGCGATTCTCCCGGAGTAAGTAATTTCCATTGTCTGGAAGGTAAATACGTGGAACTCTGGTTTGTCTCGGGAATACTCTTCCTGATTTGGTGCGTGCTGACGCTCTTTCTTCACAAGAGCGGCATGGTGCATATTCTTTTGATGAGTGCCATCGCAGTTTTCGTAGTGCAGTTTGCCGCCTTTCGCAAGGCCCGCCACCACAAAAACATAGCCGGTCGCTAGCTTGACCCTCTCAGGTGCTTCGGCAACAATGCTCAACAGCTCGGCATCAATGATGTAGCCGTCTGGAAACTCCCCCCGGACTCCGTCAACATTTTTCATCAATGGGAGTGAGGTTAATATGATTTTTCGCCGCATTTTTCTGAGCGCCACCAGCATCATTGGTGTGCTCGTCGTGAGCCTCATGGTGGTGGCGCAAAATGACGTCCCGCGTCAAACCGTGGCCGTTGCCTATCCGCTCGACGAATCCGTCAACGTCAGGTTTCGTGGCACTACCTTGCTGCCGAGACTTAAGGGCGAAGCGAAAGTCAAACGATCAGGCCGCCGCGGAACGCGGGTGGAACTGAGTATCGCAGACCTGCCCCGGGCTTCCGAGCTTGGTGGCGTCTACACCACCTACGTCCTGTGGGCTATCTCTCCTGAAGGCCAGGTGGATAATCTCGGCGAGATCAAGCGCAGCGGCAGCAGTTTTATTGATTCCAAGATTGATGTGACAACCCCTTTACAGAGCTTTGCTTTGATCGTTACCGCGGAACCGCATTTTCTAATGAAGGTCCCCAGCCGTATGGTTGTTTTAGAGAACCTGCCTCCGACCAAGCCGGGTAACGCGCAAATCGAAACCACTGACGTCAAGTATATCGGCAACAGCAGCGACTACTTTCGCACTGCGGCAGTTCCGGAGATTGCCGATCGGGATTACCGGGAAACACCTGTGTCGCTCCTGGGGGCGCGACAATCAGTCAATCTTGCGCGATTTGCCGGAGCCGATCAGGACGCCCCGGATGAACTGAAGCAGGCACAGGACGATCTATCTGCCGCGGAAATGGCGTGGCGTACGAAACAATCAAGCACGGACGTCGATGTATTGGCCCGTAAGGCGACGTCTACTGGGGTGCATGCCGAAGAGATGGCCGGCGCCCGCCGGTCCGCGCGTTTGCGGCGCGAAGAGATTCGGCGCCGCGATGAAGCCCTGCGTACTGCCGAACGCTCCAGCGCCAGCGCCAACCAGAGAGTTGAGGAACTGACTGCGGATCTCGCCAAGGAGACGCACGCCCGGGAGCTGGCTGAGCGTGAGGCGGCGCTAGCCGGCGATCAGACACGAGATCTGCGCGTCGAAGTTGCTCGACTGCGAGACGAATTGGCGGCTGTTCGCGCTGAAGGCGATGCTGCCAGGCTGAAGCTGGCTCGTCTGGAAGGCGAGCGGCAGGCAGAAGAAGCGCGCCGTGCAGCAGAGCGGCAGGAGCAGGAGCGGCGCTCATCCGAAGCGGCTCTGAAACAGAGTCTGGGGCAGTTCGGAACCGTTAAGGAAACCGCTCGTGGCTTTCAACTGATCCTGTCAGACGCAATCTGGTCCGGCTCGCGGGCCAACACCCTCACGGCCGCAGCCGCTACAAAACTGGAACCGCTGGCAGCTCTGCTGGCCAGCAATCCGGACTACCAAATTCAGATTGAGGCTTTCAGCGACAGCAAAGGTGATGAGGTTACGCTTCAGCAGTTCACACAGGAACGTGCCCGGGCCCTGGCGGACCGTTTTCAGGCCGCTGGAATTGATGCTGCGCGAATCCAGGCTAACGGAATGGGGCCGGCAAGTCCCATCGCTCCGAATACGACCGCTAGCGGACGCACACGGAATCGCCGGATTGAAATAACCTTCATAGCCAATGGAAGAAGCACCGCGAATAATTGATTGGTTGGGTCTTTGGTCTTTGGTCTTGGGCTTTTGGTCTTTGGCCTTAGATCCCTCGGGTCTTGGAGCATTGTTTCATCCCTGGCACACGGAAACCAAAGACCCAAAGACCAAAGACCCTAACCGTATGACCCTCTTCCAAGAATGACCCCGCTCGAAGTCCTCCAACTGGTTGGCTACAGCATTGGCGCGGTCTTGCCTCTTTGGATGGCCTCGCTGCTTATTTCGCACCGGCGCCGGCTGACCTCGCTGGAGCGCGGCCTGTTTGTGCTGGCCCTCAGCATCGGCGGTTGGCACACCAGCAACCTTGTCATAACTCTGCATCGACTGTTCGGCCTGACCTACAACCAATGGACCATGACCCTGCGGCTGGCAGACACCGTGGCCGTTATCAGTATTACGTTTGCCTATTCGTTTCTGCTGCACGTTCACGTTCACCTGTGGGCCAATGCCTCCGCTCGTCCGATCACGCGCTGGGAAAAACTGCGGATCTATATTTCGTACCTGCCTACGGTCTTCCTCGTGATCGCGGTGCCAAAGATTTGGTCGGGCAGCTACCAGCCAATGCTCGTCAAGCTGCATTTTTTTGTGTTGTACTTCGCTTTCTGGGTGGCCTACGTCCTCGGACTAATTGCGTTTACCGAGGTGCTGATTGCCCGCAAGACTCCCCACGAAAGCGAGCAGCGCATCATGCTTACACTCGCGGCTTCTTTCGTGACTGTCGGCCTGGTGATCATCGCGGCCCTCGCCCTGGGAGTGGGCCAGGGAACCAGGGCGGGTCAATACCTGCAAACAATTGCCAACCTCGGCTCGCTGTTGCCCTCGGCCCTGCTGGCTTACTACATTTATCGTTATCGCTACCTGGAACTGGTCATTCGAGAGAGCCTGGTGGTGGCCACGTTTGCGGCGGTGGTCCTGACTATTTACCTTTATGGCATACGAGTGCTCGGCGAGTGGGCCAACGCCTCCTTTGGAGTGCGCAGCGGAGTCATAGAGGCGGTATTGATTCTCGGGCTGACGCTGGGGGCGGCACCTTTGCGCAACTGGCTCGAACAGCGATTTCACAAATTGTTTGAGCGACAGGCGACTCTCTATCGCGAAATCGTGAACCGTATCGGCGCCCACGCGGGCAGGTATCAGGAGCTTCCGGAACTGCTGCGGTTTGTCGAGGAGCGAACGGCTCAGGCCCTCGGCCTTCGCGCTGTGCGGGTCATGATTTCGGATGGCCCGACAGGCGGTGACTCTGGCGACGGTGATGATCGCGGCGCGGGAGCAGGGGAGGCCGATCGCTGGTTGGACGAGATAATCCAGCTTTCAAAAGAACGGGCCTGGTCGCCCATCGAAGACGCGCCGGCTTTGACGAAGCAGGGGTTCCGCCTTGCCTATCCGCTATTGCGGGAAGATCGTACCGTAGGTTTGTTGCTGGTGGACGGGCCAGGCGGCAGCTTGACCCCGGACACGCGCGCGGTGCTCGGAGTGCTTGCTAGTCAGGTGGCTACGGCGATTGAGGATTGCCGCCTGGTGGAAAAGAATGTGCGCCTGGAACGGCAACTCGCCAACCAGGAGCGGCTAGCCGCACTGGGCCAGATGGCGGCAACCGTGGCCCATGAGATAAAAAACCCCCTGTCGTCAATAAAGTCCATTGCTCAGGTGATGAGCGAAGACGAACGCCTGAACAAAGACTACGCCCGCGACCTGCAACTCATTGTTGGTGAAACCAATCGCCTCAGCCAAAGCGTGACTCAGCTCCTGAGTTTCTCCCGCCACGAAAGTCCGGGGGATCTGCCTTGTCGAATTTCAGAGTTGGTCAACTCCGTCACCGAACTGCTGCGGGCTGAGGCAGAGGCCCATCAGATTCAGGTCGGCGTCTCAGTTTCAGCCGACGAGGAACTCAACGGCGTCTCAGCGGCAGCGGCACGCGATGCTTTGTCGAACCTCCTGCTCAATGCAGTGCAGGCGACCCCCGAAGGTGGTCGCATTAAGATAGAAGTGCAAAAGCGCTCCGGCCAGGCCGTGATTACTGTTCGTGACGGTGGACCGGGAGTGGCGACGGAAATCGAAAAGCGAATCTGGGAGCCATTCTTTACCACCAAGCAAAGGGGAACCGGACTGGGATTGGCGATTGTACGCAAGCGCATGGAAGAGGCTGGGGGCGCCGCTCGCCTTTTGCCCGGCAACGGTCAGGGAGCTTGCTTTGAATTGCGATTGCCCCTAACCGTCGGTTAGCCAACCCCCTAAACGATAGTTCTTTCCAGCAGAATGTTCTGCATTAACCAAAGTTGGATTTCAACTGGGGAACTTTGACCAGGCGTCGGCGTGCAATGGTGATAGTTTGGTGAGCCGCCATTACTTTGGCGACGCCGGAATTTCCAACAACCGAGGAGAATGAAATGCAACGCTTATGTCTTCGCTCAAGCTACTCTCTCCTGATTTTTGTGGCCCTGCTGTGCTTTGCCGGCAATTTTCGTCCGGTGCTGGCCCAGGACGATAAACCTGCTGGAGCAGTGAAGAAGGATGACGAAGTCAACCTCGATACGCAGCTTTATTTGCTCGTAGGCACCAATCAGGACGTCGGTAATGAAAAGCTGCCGCCGGTCCTTGATTCCGTGATTAGGGAACTAAGGGCATCACTGCCATTCAAGAACTACCGCCTGACCGCGACGCTCATTAATCGTGTCAAAAGCGACGGACGCCTGACCCTGCGCTGGATCGGAGGCCCGCTGCTGGCATCAGCGGCGGCGGCCAGCAACACCACGCCGAGCTTTAATGACTTCAGGATTGCCTCATTAAAAATTTTTGACGATTCCCAGGGCCGCAAGATGATCCGCATGGACGGGTTTAACTTCGGTTCACGGGTTCCCATCGTCACTTATAGCGCCGTGGCTTCGAGTGGCCCCGCCAGTCCGGTCATCAACTATGAAAACACCGGCCTGACCACCGATATCAGCATGCGCGAAGGCGAACCGGTCGTGGTCGGCACGCTGAACCTGGGACCATCGGGTGACGCGATAATTTTGGTGATGTCTGCCAAACGGGCCATGAGATGAAGGATGAAGGATGAAGAACTGACGCGGTGACAGGGGGACGCGGAGACACGGGGATGCGGCGAAGAAAGGATGGGATCTGAGAAAGGGGGTCTGCACCGTTCGCTGGCCCGTTCGCTGCCGTTTCCGTCTCAGCCTTTATCCGTCTCCCAGTCTCCGCGTCTCCCCGTCCCCGCGTCCCCGCATCCCCGCTATCCCCGCCTCCCCGCGTCCCGTATCCCCCGTATCCCCGGGTCCCCGCGTCCCCGCGTCCCGTATCCCCGCGTCCCCGTATCCCCGCGTCTCCCCGTGTCCCCGCTATCCCCGCATCCCCGCGTCCCCGTATCACCGCGTCGCCGCGTCAACCCTTCATCCTTCATCCTTCACCTCGTGGCACGCAATGCGCTAGGGAAATCTGCGTAGAAAGTTCTAAACTATGCGGCAGAGTGAGAAAAGACGCAGTGCGACTACTCCTGGTTGACGACGAAGAGGCCGCTCGCTACGGCATGCGGCGGGCCCTGAGCACTTTTGGCTACAACATTTCCGAGGCTGATTCGGCTGAGGCCGCCCGGCTTCTCATCAAGCAGCAGGAACCTGATCTGCTGCTCCTGGACGTTAATCTTCCCGGCATCAGCGGCCTCGAGTTCCTGCGCGAAATTCGCAGTGCCAACGGCAGCGCTCCCCTCGTAATTATCATTACCGCCCATGGCTCTGAGCGAATGGCAGTCGAAGCTGTCAAAGCTGGGGCCTATGACTACCTCTCGAAGCCTTTCGAACTCGACGACCTCAGGTTGGTTGTTAAGAACGCTGCGGAAACCCTGCAACTCCGGCGCGAGAACCTTTCACTTCGTAAGAGAATCGAGATTGAACGGACCGCGCGTGGCGCTCTCATTGGTAATTCCGAAGGCATGAAGCGCGTGCGGAGCATGATCGAAAAGGTCGCCGAAACCGATGCCACCGTGCTCGTGCGGGGCGAGTCGGGCACCGGCAAGGAACTGGTTGCGCGGGAAATTCACGAGCGCAACAGTGCTCGTCACAACGGCGCATTTGTCGCAGTGAACTGCGCCGCCCTGCCTTCGGAGTTGATTGAATCTGAGTTATTTGGCCACGAAAAGGGGGCTTTTACCGGCGCCGCGGCTCGTCGGGAGGGCAAATTCGAACAGGCAGACGGAGGCACGCTGTTCCTCGACGAGATTGGCGACATGAGTTCAAATGTGCAGGCCAAACTGCTGCGGGCTTTGGAAGAGCGACGTATTGAGCGCCTGGGCGGCAACGAGTCAATTCCGGTCGACGTGCGCATAATCAGTGCCACGCACCGGCCGCTTGAACAGGAAATCGCAAATGGAAACTTTCGCGCCGATCTCTTCTACAGGTTGCGCGTCGTCACCATCGAGATACCCCCTCTGCGCGAGCGTCGTGAAGACATTCCCATGCTCGCCGAAAAGTTTGCCAAAGCTGCCGCCGAACACTTTGATTTGCCGGCCCGCGCCCTGGGCCAAAGTGCCCTGCGTCGCTTAGTCGATTATGACTGGCCAGGTAACGTTCGTGAGTTGAAGAACACGATTGAACGCGCCGTGATAATGGCAGAGGGAGGGGAACTAAGTGCTCACGACCTGGCGGACGAAATCACTACCGTCGTACCTGGTAATCCCCCGAGTCAGGGGGAAACGGGCAATGGCGGTATCGACGTCCCTTTTACTGCCGATTTTCGTGAAGATCGACGGGAGTTCGAGAGACGCTACATTTCGCGCTGCCTTGAACACACCAATGGCAACGTCACCCGCGCAGCGGAAATCCTCGACATGCATCGGCAGTCATTGCAGCATAAGCTACGCCAACTCGGGCTCGGTCGTCGTTATGTTTCAGTTGGCGGCGATCCGCCGGATAAATCCGACAGTTGACCGTCTGTGACCGTCCGGGATTACAGCCGCCCTTCGCGCTCATGATCCAGACCGCTAGCGATACGACCCAGGGTCTTGCAGCCGAGATTATTCGTCGCGGCGGCTTGATTGCATTTCGCACGGACACGTTTTATGGACTTGGTGTCGATCCTTCCAATCAAACCGCACTGCAGGCGCTGAGGAACCTGAAGGGCAGGGAAGCAGCAAAACCAATCCTGTTGCTGATTTCCGATGCCGGAGCAGTCGACCGGTTTCTTGCCTTTAGATCGTCATTATTCGAGTTGGCAGCGCTGAACTACTGGCCCGGACCGCTGACGCTGGTGGGCCAGGCCGTCAGGGAACTCCCTGAAGCGTTGACCGCGGGGACGAATACGATTGGGATCCGTCTTCCCAGTGATGCGACGGTGCGCAAGCTGGTTCGTGCCTGTGGCGGCGCATTGACGGCGACGAGTGCCAACCCCGCGGGGGAGCCGCCGGCGCGAACGGCAGAGCAGGTTGCGGCTTATTTTCCCAAAGGCATTGATTTGATTATTGATGATGGCGACGTGGGTGAGGTTGAAGCGTCGACCGTTCTCGATGTGAGTGGTACTGAGCCGCGCTTGATTCGCGAGGGTGCAATTACCCACGCGGAATTGCTGAAGTCGTTTACACTTAAACAGGGAAGCGCGACCGCAGATCCATGACGCTGCGAAGGCGGCATGCCAATCAGCGAACGAATTTCACAGACCGGTCTACTTCACTGTCAGGTTCCTCACGAAGCCCCAGTCCCCACTGGCATCCACGTGAATATTGCCCACGCCCTGCTTGGCAATGACCATGTTTGCCTGGTACCACAAGGGCAGGATCGGCGCATCACGACTGACGATCTCCTGAATTTTTATGTAAAGCGGCAGCGTCTTTTGCCGGTCAAAGGTGTTGACCGCCTCCTCAAGCAAAGGGTCTAAAGCAGGATTGCTGTAGCGGCTGCGATTTTTTGAGGCGCGCGACTCAGTGGGAATCTCTGAAGTCGCAAACAGGTCCTTGTAAAAAATGGGGTCCTGGTTACCGCCAACCCACTGACCATAAGCTATTTGAAAGTGGCCTCGGCGCAGCTCCTGAAAATGCGTATTAGTCTCAGCTGACTCGATCGCCACCTGAATGCCGATCTGTTTAAGTGAGCTTTGAATGATGCCTGCTACGTTGCGAGCCTGGGTACTACTTCCCGAGATGCGGAACATCAACGGCTTGCTAAAACGCATCTGCGGATCTTTAAATCCGGCATCGTCGAGCAGTCGTTTGGCCCGTTCGGGATCGTAGGAATACTTCTCGCCGGATGTATAGGCCCACGATTCCTCCGGCAAAATTGAGTGCGCCAGCTTTCCCTGGCCTAACAGCAGATCCCTGATCATTCCCTCGCGATCGATGGCAAAACAGATCGCCTGCCGCACCCGTGCATTATTCAACGGTGCCTCGGAAGCGTTAAAGGTCAGCAGAACGAGATTGGAGCCGGGGAACTGGAGCACCTGCAGCTTGGGATTGGCGCCAAGCGCTTTGATGGCATCCGGGGTTAGGCTGGTCGGCAAAGGCGCGATATCTACGCGGCCCGATAATAACTCTGCCTGCATAGCGTTCGCATCGCTGATTACGCGCACACGCAGCGACTTGATCTGCGGTGGTCCTTCCCAGTACTCGTCGTTGGCAACGAGATCCACTACCTGCTGTGAACTGTCGTAGCTCACAAACTTGAAAGGACCGCTACCAACCGGATGGTCCTTTTGGGTGGCGTAACCGTCTTTTGGAATTATCGCTACGGCGACGAGATTTGACAGCAATCCTATCCAGGGCTTTTGCAGCGTGATCACGAGAGTCCTGGGATCGGGGGCCTCAACGCTCTTCACATAGCGTTTCTTGTCGGCCCCTGAGCCTTCGAAAAAGCTGGCTGCCTTGGCAAACTCCTTTTCCAGGATCAGATCCACCGTATATTTCGCATCCGACGAAGTCAGCGGGCGGCCATCGTGGAACTTGACCCCCTCGTGCAGTGTAAAGGTGTAC
Organism: Pyrinomonadaceae bacterium; assembly: GCA_036726305.1. Taxonomy (GTDB): domain Bacteria; phylum Acidobacteriota; class Blastocatellia; order Pyrinomonadales; family Pyrinomonadaceae; genus JAOAPY01. The sequence continues at coordinate 9,731 of DAIMCP010000039.1, forward strand.
GTCAAGCCGTCCGCCGAGCGTTGGATGTTTGCGGCCAGTTCGCCTACATAGTCAAATTTCTCGTCCTTTTTGACCAGGGAATTGAACATCAACGAGCGCACTCGTTCGCTGGCAGCCTCTACTGAAGGCGCGCCGATCGGATCGATGGTGCGAATGTTGTCACTCAGCGCGATCACGAAAGCCGTGTTTTTTTCGCGGCAGCCTGGCGCCAGTAGTGACATCAGCAGGACAGTTGCCAGGGTCAGGAAGCTCAACATTCGACTGGTGGTGCGCAGTCTGCTGGATGACATTTAGGCTGATCCTCCGTAGACATAGTTGAGCGTGTGATTAAGTTCGCTGATCTGATCAGAAAGCCGCCTCACCCGCTCGAGATTAAGTGGCAAGGGCGGTTGTGCCAGCTGCTTGAATGCTGCGATGCGTCTGAGCGAAGCCTGCAGTCGCTCCCTCGGAATCATGCCTGCATGCATTGCCCGCAGCAGCGCGTCGTAACCGCGGCGAATTAGTTCCGGGGTCGCGCAGATAGCCAGCATGTCTTCGCCTGCCAGGAAAGCCCGCACCACCGCTTCCTCAATTTCGCAATGACGGGCAATCGCGCCCATTTCCAAATCGTCGGTCATCACCAGATGCTTATAGCCAAGTTCCTGTCGCAGGAGTTTGGTCACGATGTCGTAACTGAGCGAAGCGGGCTCAATCGCTCCGCCCTTGACCTGTTTCAGAATATCGATGTTTGGAAATCCGCCATGGCTCACCATCACGCAACGCACGCGGTCGTCGCGGCGCTGAAACAATTCAATGTAGGGCGCCAGATCCTTGGCCATCAAATCCTCGTGGGTAAGATGCACGAGCGGCATAGATTCGTGCGAGTCTACTTCACCGGCGCCGATTCCGGGGAAATGCTTCAAGCAGCCGATGCAGCCGGCGCCTTGCAAGCCGCGCAGATAGACCGTGGTATAGCCAAGCACCTCACCCGGCGAGCGTCCAAACGAGCGCGAGTAAAGCCCATTGGACAAGAGATCGCGCTCGTCGGTCATGATCTCCATCACCGGGGCAAAGTTCATATTGAACCCGAGTATGCGAAGGACTTCACCGGTGATGCTCCCGAGGGCACGCGCGGCTGCCAGATCGCCGTGTTCCCGAATCACACGCGCGGCAGGCATGGGCGTAATGATGCGGCGCAGCCTATCAACCAACCCGCCTTCCTGATCGATGCCCAGCAGTGGCGGGACCGGAAGCAGCGCCCTGATTTCGTCGAGTAGCCGCCGCAGTTGCCCGGGTGCCGCGACGTTGCGTCCAAAGATAATCACGCCGCCGGGATTGATCTCAGCCAGCAGGGCGCGCGACTGCGCGTCGAGCTCCGTACCCTGGATCCCAATGTAGAAGAGTTGTCCGATCTGTTGTTCGAGGGAGAGAGCGTAAAGTGAATCCGATGGCATCTGCGGCAGGTCTGTCGCTCCGATTTCATTAAGTATCAGCAGGACTACTGTAGCACGAACGCCTTTGTAGCGATGGGAAAATAGCGCGACCTCTCCTCAGCAAGGCCCCTGGATCCGACATGCGAGTGGCGGACAGCGTCCCCGGTTCAGCGAACAATGCGGAGGAGCTTTGGCCTGTTAACCTTATGTCTACGGGCTACGGCGAACTTACTTATTTATCTTTCACACGCCAAGTAGTATAAGACCCGCATGCCGCGGGTAATCACGAAGCAGGACACGCTCACCGACGCAGTCAGGAAGCTTGATCTCACTTCCGAGCTCTTCGAAGAGGTAAACGGAAAACCCAAATATGACAAAGATCTTGAAGTCATCCTGCAGGGTCGTGATTACGCCGGTGGCAAAAAAGTCGGACCTTACATGCGACTGGTGCAGTACGACGCAGGCGAAGAAATAATGCGCCAGGGAGAATGGGGTGGAAACACTTTTTATATCGCGGTGGACGGGACGCTGGAGGTTTGGGTCAGGGACAAGGGCGGCGCGCAAATTAAGATAAGCGAACTGCAAGCGGGGAGCTGCTTTGGCGAGATGTCGGTGCTGGCCGGCGTTGAACGCAACGCAACGATCACCGTTCCCGCAGAAAGCAAGGCTACAGTGTTGGAAATAGATCGACCGGCTCTGCGACTGCTGCGAAAACTGCCAAAGTTCGGACAGTCCCTGGACAAGACGTACCGCCTTCATGGATTTGGCCGTGTACTCGAAGATCTATCGCAAGTATTGCCGGAACCTGTTAGCAGGGAAATGGTAACCCGCCTTGGTGAGCTCGCAAATTTTGTTGTCTACGGTAAACATCATGTCCTTTGTCAGGAGGGGCAACCAATTGATCGGATTATTCTAATTAAGAGCGGCTGGATACGTCGCGTCAGTGGCATTCCCTTCAGCGCCGCGGAAAGTGGAATAAGCGTCGGCGTCGGCGAGAGTATCGGGGTCGATTTTCTTGGTGCTGGAAATTGCCTTGGACTTGAGGGAGCCAGCGAGACTGGTGTCTGGAAGTACAACGCATCGGTCATGGCTCGAAGCGAGGTCTTTGAGATTCCCATTGCAGGTTTGCGCAATGACCCTTTGCGAGAGCGCATCATCGAGGCCTTCGCTACATTTTCCGACGCGGATGACAGGCCGCCCCAGACCATTGAAGAGATGCCCGATTATCGTGTTTTGGCGGCCACCGAAGAGGAAATCTCGACCGGGATTGTGGATGCTGCGAACCTTTTAGTGATGGACATGGACCTGTGTATTCGCTGCGGCAACTGCTCGCTCGCCTGCCACAAGGTTCATGGCCAGTCACGATTGGTACGGCGCGGAATTCAGATCATCCGGCCGGCTAAGGCCGGCAGTAGAAGTACCCAGCACGTGCTCGCACCGCAGGTTTGCATGCACTGCAAGGATCCTGAATGCCTGACTGGGTGTCCCACCGGGTCAATCTTTCGCGATCAGAGCGGCTATGTCGATATTAATATCGACACCTGCATCGGTTGTTTCGATTGTCCGACTCAGTGTCCCTACGACGCGATTTCGATGGTGCCGCGGAACCCGGAACCGGCCGCGCGCTCGAGCTTTGCCTCCAAGCTGCAAGGTTTGCTCAGCTTGACCACCCCGCTGCCACCGGTGGCCGCTGAATCCGATGAAATGGTAGCAATCAAGTGCAATCTGTGTGAGAACACTCCGTTGAATCCGCCCGGTACGCGCCGAAAGGCCTACTCTTGCGAAGAGAACTGTCCGACGGGAGCATTACTCCGAGTCGATCCCATCGAGTACTTCCGGGAAGCCGGAAATACCGTGGGCACCGCATTTCGTGAAGACCGGCACCTTGGTCGCAATATTCATCAGAGCGATCCGTTGGCCACCGCCTGGCGGTTGGGTGGAGTACTTATGACAGCGGTGTTTGCGATAGCGGCTGAGTGGGGATTATCACATCATGGATTTAATGGGCGGCTGGGCGGCACCTGGTTGACCATGCGTTGGCTCACGGGTCTGTTTGGTCTGGCCGGAGTCATCGCTGTAATGACCTACCCGGTCCGCAAGCAGATTTATCGCCACCGTGCCGGGGCCTTGCGCTACTGGCTGCTGGCACATGTCTACATCGGAACGGTGGGGGCTGTATCACTGTTCATGCATGCTGGCCCGCACACCGGCGGCCTGCTGACCACGTTGCTTTACCTGGCGTTTGTGCTAGTTATCCTTTCAGGCCTTTTTGGCATCGTTTCGTACGTGGCGGGTCCCCGCCTTCTGACCAGCATCGAGGGCGAACCGCTCCTCATTGAAGATCTAACCGGTAGGCGCGACGAGCTCAAGGAAGAGCTTGCTACCCTCACCAATAGGAGCGAAGGCTGGCTGCGCGAAGAGATCGAGTTACGAGTAAGCAAGCGTTTCCTCAGTAAGAAGTTTATTTTGCGGCAGTTGTTACGCCAGGAAGAGTTGAAGCGGTTGCTGGCTGAAGCGCGCAGCGAATTCAAAGAACAAACTACCCGCACGGCGACAGACAGCGAACGCTCCACCCTAATCGAGGCAGTAGAGGCGGCTGCAACTCTCAGCCGGGTTGAGGCCCTTATTGTGGTGCATAAACTAATGCGCGGTTGGATCTGGCCTCACGTGGTCTCCAGCTCGTTCATGCTTGCTCTGATGCTCGTTCATATCGCGCAGGTCGTGTTCTTTTTAGTGCGGTAGCTCAGTAGCGGCAGTGGTGCGATCTGCAATGAGCGCCCACAACCGCAAGGGCGAACTTGCTTTGTAAACTATGGCGCAGCGAAACAAATTCATTATCGTTCGCGAAGATTTACTCCAGGATCCGGTGACCATCATTACCGAAGGCTTGCTTCTGGGCCGCCTGAGCGAATGCGAACTGCTGTTGAACCATCCCTCAGTCTCACGCGTGCAGGCCGGTATCAAACAGATTGAGGATGCTTATTACATCTTCAACCTTCGTCCCAGGAATCCGGTGAAGCTCAACGGCCGGCCGATTGCCGAGAACCAGGCCCTGGGGGCCGGCGACGTCCTCGTAGCCGGACCATTTCTCCTCGAAATAGATTTCAGCGATCAAGCGCTGGTTATCAAGGTCACCTTGCAGATTGGACGAGTCGTCCACAAGAGTGATGCCAGCAATCCGGCATTGAGCACCAAGGATCTCGGAGAGCTCGATGATGTGCTTTCCGGAACCAGAAAGAAACCGGGAGTGCGAGCCGCTCCGCTTTCTGGAACCAAGGCCCTGGATATCTTCTGGGATAAGCGCATTCGCGAGGCGGGGAAAATGGTGCGGCCCGCGCCTCTGTTTCCGCGCGCAAAAAGGCGCACCGGTAAGTCTCAGTTCAACTGGACACCTACCAGCGATCTGGCCCGGGGCTGGCCCGCTTCGATCATGCTCTGGGCAGCAATCGTGGTCGGACTGGGATCTGGCGCGGGAGCATTGTGGTTTGCCAGCGCCTATGCGCCCGCACCTTTATCGTGGGCGCACGCGCAGAACCAGTTGACCATTTTCCCGGCCATTGCTTTAAGGGCGAATGATAATGCCTGCACCACTTGTCATACCTTGAAAGGAGGAATGGAAGCCAACTGCGCGGCTTGTCACAACGCTTCGGCGTTTGTAGCAACGGTAACTCCCGCGCACCAGAATGCCGGCATTGGCTGTACCGCATGCCATACAGAGCACCGCGGTTCCTTGTTCAAACCAGCCGAGGCCGCTCTGCCAACCTGCACTCAATGCCACAACAATGACAACAGGAACACCTACAAAGGAAAGACCGTCAGCACGCCACACGCCGGGACGTTGGGTTATCCTACTGCGAATGAAAAATGGATTTGGAAGGGACTGGATGAACAGGCATGGAGCGCGAAAGCGATTTCAGTTGCAAGGCTGCCCACGGAGACGGATCAGCAGTGGCGCAGCAAACAATTTCACTTGATACACGTCCAACGCGTTCGTGCTGTACGTGATTTGCCTGCGGATGCCGAGGGACGCCTGACGTGCTCAAGTTGCCATAAGTCATTCAATCCAATCGATCGCGAAACCCCACGTCAAACCTGCGCTGCCTGTCACAATGGGCGGCTCGAGGCGGGAAGCCGTCACGAAATAATTCCCGCCGACAAACCCAACTGCACCTCTTGTCATGTGCAACACATCAACAGCAAGCGGCACCTGGGACCGCACGCTTCCAGCGTGCTGACCCGAGGCGAATTGAATCCTGAACAGGGAAATAGTTTCGGTGTGTTGAGGCACGCTGGAAGCGTGCTGACCCGAGGCGAATTGAATCCTGAACAGGGAAATAGTTTCGGTGTGTTGAGGCACGCTTCCAGCGTGCTGACCCGAGGCGAATTGAATCCTGAACAGGGAAATAGTTTCGGTGTGTTGAGGCACGCT
>DAIMCP010000039.1:15671-34773 GCA_036726305.1 Pyrinomonadaceae bacterium
GGTGTGTTGAGGCACGCTGGAAGCGTGCTGACCCGAGGCGAATTGAATCCTGAACGGGGAAATAGTTTCGGTGTGTTGAGGCACGCTGGAAGCGTGCGGTCCCAGGGAGATTTAAACTCTTGAAGGGGAATTATTTTGTGTGTTGAGGCACGCTGGAAGCGTGCGGTCCCAGGGAGGAAGCGTGCGGGGCCAGGGACATTTTAAGTCACCGGCTTATGGCAGGGAAAACAATCGTTTGACCCGGCCACCTTACCCTTTAACGTGGGACGTGCCACGAGGGCTTTGTCGTGGCAGATATTACAGTTGTTGTGGTAAGCAACTTCGTTGGTCAACTTGGTAGGCGCAGGCTTATCAGGATAGGTAACGATCGGGAGAGTCACGCTATCATCACCTGCCTGGACGTGACAGGTGCGGCAAGTCTTTACCGCTTTGGCATCTGCAGTCAGCAGCAACTCGGAGGTGAGAGCCACGTTACGTTCGGAAGTCTTCAGCGGAAGCTTCAGCGCTGTTGGTGGTTGGTCGGTATGATGGCATTCGGTGCAGGTAAGAACTACAGTGCCGGCTGGATCATATTTCTTCGTGGCGTGGTTCTCATGACTGAAAGGCACCTCACCGTATTTATCGGACTGGCTGTCCTTATCCAGTACCACGTCCTTGGGCTGTGTCTTGCTTTCTTCGACAGCCGGCCGCGTCGGCTCGACGGCTCCTGAACCTTTTCCATAAATCACAACCAGGCAGGCAACGCATGCGAGCAAGCTGATAATTAGCTTCATGATGTCGTCTTCGTGCGCAGCGAGAGTGTTTGTCCGAAAGTTGGGGAGAAGAAGTGCCGGCGAAGTTCAAATGAGCTTTCGCATAATCATTGCTGCCAAGCCCTAAAGAATCTTAGGAGAGGCTTGATCGGGTTGTCAATTATTTTGCATTGCGACCGCTGCTTCAGTTGCGCAGCACTTAGATGTTCGCTGAAGAAATTCGCGAGACTGGCTACGAACGAAAGCTCTTGCCTGTATGACAGCGCCGGCAATCTCTGAATGCCAGATCGCCGCCAAAGGCGCGCTTGCCGTTATGACAACTAGCGCAGCTCTGCGGGCCTGCAATCGCAAAGTGTTCTGCGCTCCGGGGTGAGCTGACCTGTTTTCCCTGTGCCGCACCTGCGCTTAGAGAGTGACATGCAAGGCACTCCAGACGCTGGCTCGGGCCATGTTTGGCGTGGCTGAACGAAAACCGAAAGGCGCCAGCATTTGTCGAAGTGCGGACGAAGGGCTTGTCCTGGTGGCAAACCCCACAGGATGCCAGTTCTTTTCCCGCGGCACTTTTACTCCCTGGAGTATGGCAAACGTAGCATTGCGCGTGAGCATTGATCCCGGTGGGAATCGACAAGGCAACTCCGCGATTGCTTCCCCCACTGTGACAGGCATTACAACCGTTTTTTGGCTGCACCGCTGAGGCCATGTGCTGCGCGTGATCGAAGCGAACGTTGAAGCGTTCTTTAAAGTTTGTGGGAAAAGTTTTCCGCGGGGCCCGGGACGTGTTGACGTCAGAATGGCAAACTGTACACAGCGGGCTCGGGCTTGAAGAACTGAAAAATTGATTACTATGACAGCTTATGCAGGAGGGGTGGCCGGGAAATGAAGGGACGGCTGAATTGTCGACAGCACGCTGGTGGCAGGCAGAGCAGGCCAGTGAAGTGTGGCGCTCGCTGCTGTGTTTGAAAGTGGAATAGTCCAGCTCCGGCCCTTGCGCCGGGGCCAGATCTGCATTGCCTACTCGGGCCCTCGCAGTCTTCTCAACCTCGCGCGAGCGGCGGTGCGCCAAAGGCCGTGCCGCTGACGTGCGAACCAGGTCAACCCCTGCTTCCGCCGGGTGGACAAAAAGAAACCACGCTTGCGCGCACAGTGAAAACGCAAACATCAAAAGGACCCTGCTTTTGTGCTCCCTACATCTCACTTGAGGTCCTTTGGCTGCAGTGGTGTTCGTTCGGCAACCAGGTAATGGCCCGATGGGGGGTTGCGCTTACCGACGTCCGATAGGTGACAGTAGCTGCAGACGAAGTCTTTGTCCTTATCGATGGCCGCCAGTTCCTTGTTCAGGTCTTCTCTCAAACCGGACTTGTTGTGACACTCAGTACAGCCGGTGATGGGCACGTCGGGTTTGAGACCCCTGATAGAAGCGGCCTTCGTAATATTGATATGACAAGTCGTGCACTCTGCGAGATGAATCTGCTTGGGCCCACCACCCTCATGCCGAAACTTCATTGAGATGCGTTTGGGAGTTGTCTCGGGGACATAGGGCGTGGCGGCCTTGTGACAGCCACCACAGTTTTCTTTTGCTGGTTGCGGGCCCTTCCAATGACAGTTGAAGCACTCCGCGTGGGTCGCGGGGGCGGTTCTGAATGTGTCAAGGCCCGGCACATACTGGTCCGTCCAGCCAGCCAGTGGCGGACTGGAAGGTTCCCGGTTAGGTGCGTGACAGATAGTGCAATTGTTGTAGTCCGTGCGCGTCTGAAGTGCATGTGCAAAGGTCCGGCGAACCACCTGGTTGCGCGCAATAACCGTTGGACTTGTGCGCCACGCGGCGATCACATCCTGGTGCTTGTCATGCGGGAACTCGACAGTGAATTGCCGTGCCCTTGCGGGGTTACGAAAGGCAAAACGAACTCCGTCGCGTGGGGACACTCGGGTGTGACAGTTGGCGCAGATTGGCGGCTGCGCGCCCTTGAAGAACTGCCCACGATGACATCGGACGCAGGCAATATGATCGGGATAGTCGGAGATGTCGGGAAAAGCGCGCGCTGTTTTCCAGTTCGAAGATGGGGCCTGGTGGCAAGTGTTGCAGGCTTCCTGGTGCTGTTTCGTTGCGTGCAGGAATCTTGAGTAGTCGATTCTGGTCGCGGTTGCGGGCTGTACTGGTCGCGGTTTTCGTTGTGGCGCGGCGCCTGATACTCCAGCACAAATACATAGCAGGCACATCACTGTGCTTAATCTCGTTTGCCGGCGAGAGTGGCCAGACGAGTGGCCAGCGCGCGGTTTATCGGAAGCCGGCTGCGAAGAAATCCGGAAGAACTTTTGCAATTTAGCCATCAATAATTTTTCGCTGCGCGACTCGCCAGCCAGACGAAGCTGGCGAACCTAAAATTCAAATTATGGTCGCGAGCAGACAGGTAACGGCCTTTCCAGGCTGACGCACTTGATGTTTCTCTTATCCTTCGGATCCTTATTGCGGGGATCAGAGATCAGGTAAGGCTTTTCCCTGGTGGCGGTCGCCAGATCGCCCGGCGCGACTTTCACCTCGCAGCGCCAAAGTTCGGACGAGTCAGTGACCTCGATCGGGAGGATGTTTGAAATGACGTACACGCCCGTTTCAATCTCCGTGAAATACGCAGTGCCGTTTCGGTCAGTCATTACAGAGGCTACTTTCGCGCCAGATTGCCGCTCCGCCTGGTCGAGGAGTGTCTTGAGACTTGCCTGCTGCTGTTTGTAAAAACCGCTGGCGAGGTTCTCTGGCAGGTTAGTTGACAGCCACTTGCGTGCAAGCTCGCGGCTGCCAAACTCCTTCTCTCCCGTGGCAATGGCGTGCTGAAATTCCGGAACAGTCGCGCTGTCTTCCTGGTTCACTTCGCGACAATAAATCGATTCGCAATCGCTATGGTTCAGCCAGGCGATTAATGCCTCACTAGCGCCGATGCTGCGGTAAAAGCAATCCCGTGAAAGGAGTGGGCGCTGTTCCAGAGACTGCAGCAGTTCCTTGTTATCGGCCAGCGATCCGCGGATGAGAAAAAAGCGCTTCCTGGAGAGCCCTTTCGCTTTGCTCTCATCTGCCGTGGCTACCCTGACCCGCAACCGGATGACACCTGTGGCGCCCGCCGGAGTTACAGTTTGGCCCTGCCTCACTGCGGGGCAGGCGACGAGGAGGACCAAGGCTGTTCCGATGATTGACCTGATGATGGCTTCGGTCATGAATTATTTAGAGTCCTGTTAGCTGCCGGCAGCAAATGCATTTCTGCCCAATGGTCAGAGATTCGGACTGCGGGGGAACTTCAGAAACGGCAAACGAACGCCACGGACGAAAATCTGGTCGGAACGAATCGCAGGCGCCGGAGAGTAACCGTTACCGCCCGCCGCCGAGATGATGTCATCCTGGTCTATACCGTCGCCGCTGATGCCGATACCCCCTGCCAGGATCCCGTTCTTGTAAAGCGGTACGCTGCCCGCAAAAATTTGGATTCCGTTGGGGAGACTCGGTATCGAGGTACAGCGAACATTCGCGCCGCCAAGCGCGGCCTGTAAATTGGTCTTGATCAGATCGAGTTGTAAGCCGACATTGAAAACACTCCACTGCCCAATCTCGGTACTAAAGGGTCCGGCTGCCGTATTGTTTATGCCGTCGGGCAAGAACGGCCGGTGCAGAAATCCAGCGGCGCGATCTGTGAAGGCAGTCGAGCCGTTCAATAACAATCCATCGGCAACAGCACGATCTACATAACCTCCGAAACCGGCGGCGCGCAATGACGCGGCCGCATTTGCGCCGGAGTAGAAGGCGGCAGTCCTCGCCTTTTGCACCGACACATCAAAGCCAAACACAGGCGCATCCTGTTGCCGGAAGAGTCCCAGCACACGGCCCTCAGTGTCGACTACGGCAATCGACACACGCGCGTTGCTGCCCAGCGGCTGGCGAATGGCAGCGCGAGTGATGTTTGCCTGTTGGGCCGCATGTGAAATGATCAGATTGACGTCTGCTGCAGTAAGCGAATTGGCGCCCCCAGCAGGACTGGAAATGAAGGGAAAAAACCGCAAGTCGGCTTCACCGCTGATTCCGCCGACAGTCACAGCAGAGAAAGCTGATGGCTGGGCACTTAGAATGGGAAACAATGGATCGACAGTTCCCGGTAGACTTCCGAATGCGATGGTTGGCGGCGTGAGCACCGCCACGGCGTTCGCAAACGTCAGCCGGATGCCATCCACTAAAATGTTGTCCGCGCGAATCAATGCCGGGGCTGAAAAACCGCGTACGGCGGAGAGGGCAATGACCTCCTCAAACGGCAAATCGAAATCCGCCGGATCCGGATCGATTCCGTAGATGCCGTCGCCTTCGATACCGACGCCACCCTGTGCCGCTCCATTCTTGTAGATTGGCATGCTTCCCGGATCGCCGCTGAGGCCGAGCGGCAGACCCGGAATCTTGATGTCGGAGCAGGGCAGGGAAGAATACTGCACGCCATACAACGGCCCGCCCGGTTGAAAATTCACCCGCGGCGGAAAATGCTGCTGGATGATAAATCCTGCCGTGCGGGTATTGAACGCGTTGCCGGAAGTGCTGAAGAGCGCAGCCGTGCCGGCTTTGGAGATAGCTCCCAGCTTCGCCGGGAGTCTCGTCCCCTCCAACCCAATCGGGACAAGCCCGGTCATTGGATCCGGAGTCTGTATCGGGCCACCACCTCGGATTTGCATGGTTGCAGGGGCACCATTCATTGCGAAAACGCCGAGCACATTTCCCTCGCGATCGGTGACCGCCACGGTGATGGCTTTATTGATGGACGCCGCAGCCGAGACCGCCTGCGCGATTATCGTCCTGACCTCTTCAGTTGTAAGCGTGCCGGCGGTAGTGCCCGATCCTGAAGCGACAATACCAAACGGTCCGGGAGTAGGTGCGGCGCCAAAATCATCGGGTGGTCCACCACCGGTGTGTCCCACAGCGATTCGTACGCGATTGCTCGCAGCGCCGTGATAGTAAATTCTTACCAACACATCACCGGAGTCGGTCAGCTGTTCATTTAGTTTTAGCGTAACGGCAGTAGTCCAATTTTGTTCGGGAACTGGTGCGACAGACTCAACCGCCAGGGGAATGATGTCGTGTGCTTCGTTTTCGGCGTCGGCAGTGACCGCCGAAAAAGTTTCACCCTCCAGCAAGCGCAGATTGCCGGCAAAAATCATCACGCGTGTAGCCCTGTCCTCGCTGAACGAAACGGGAGTCAAGGCAGAGAAAGGCTCTCGCGTACCTGCCAGTGAGTCAACCGCAATAGCCCGGGTCGATTCCGCATGGCTGAACAGCACTGGCTGCAGACTTTGTGCGCGTGAATCATGCGAGCCCAGAGCGCTGAGCAGCGCGATAACCGTTGCTACTAAAAGTACCAGCACCCACGTTAGCGCCCTGTTCCGTATGCTGCTCATGAAGAAATCCGCTGCTGATAAGAAGGGTGTGACTCGAACGCGCCTAAATTTATCACTATCTGCGTTGTGGTCAACTTATTTTGTGCTCGCACCCTGGATCAGGAAGGCATTTCCAGGCGCAACCAAAAGTTCTTGACTCCGCCGGCCGCCTAAACTACTTTCCGAGAGACCTAAACGCGCTCGCCCGACCATTCCTGGTCATGTAATTGACAGTCCCGGGTCTTGAGAAAGCAAGACCACATAGTCGACACCGTCATGGAACTGCGAAAGCTCATGTTCTTTCCATCGCGCGTGGCCGCGCTCACGCTAATCCTCAGCGTCGGCGCCGCGCCTTCGGCTGCGCAAAGTCGCGGCCAGCTTCGTGGGGTCGTCCGCAATGCAGCGGGTACAGCGCTGTCCGGCGTTCTGATAGTGGTTGTCAACCAGACGGACAGTCGCAGCTGGCAGGTTCGCAGCCGTCCGGACGGCAGTTATTCATTGCGCCTACCGGCGGGTGCATATCGCCTTGCGGTCGGCGCGCCATACGTGGCCAGGTTCGATCCGAGTATTCAATACGGAGAATTCTCTCTGGCTCGCGGCGAAATACTTGAGAATGTGATGCTCGACCCGGGCAAAGCCACAATCGTCGATATCACAGCAGAAGCGAAACAGGCCGAGACTCCCGGTGGCTTAAATGAGGACCGGCCGCTCGGCGAGGCGGGCAAACCCAGTATCTCTTCGGCGCCGCAGACGTTGCCTGATCGTCGCGAGGTTCGCGATCGCTGGCGAATCGGATTTCCGGAATATGATCGGTATGGTGATCGGGGAGCCCGTGGCCGTGACATACCCTTCAAAAAGGGCCGCTGGTGGGATCCCTACAACCAAAACATTCTGAAGGGTGACTATCCCATCAAGGGCAACGAAACCTTTTTTGTTTTTTCCGCGGTGAATACCTCCACCATCGAACTGCGACGGTCGCCGACTGCCTCGGGGGTGAACGCGGATGATCCCGGCAGCGCCGAGTTTCTGGGACAGCCGGAACAGCTGGCGCTGAATGAAACCCTGCAGCTGAGTTTCGAGCTATTTCATGGTGATACGGCGTTTCGACCACGCGATTGGGCCATCAAAATCTCGCCCACCTTCAGCATTCCCAATTATCTCAACGCGCGTGAAAACGGCATAGTCAATATCGACGTCCGCCGAGGGACCAACCGTACCGACACGCATGTGTCGCTGGAGGAAGCCTTCGCTGAGGTGAAGCTGGCAGACCTCAGCGCGAACTTTGATTTTGTTTCAGTGCGAGCTGGAATCCAGCCTTTTGTTTCTGATTTTCGGGGTCTCATCTTTTCTGATAACAACCTCGGAGCGCGACTCTTCGGCTCCTTTCGCAATAATCGTTACCAATACAATGCAGTGTACTTTTCAATGCTCGAAAAGGACACGAATAGTGGTCTGAATCGCTTCGATACCCGGCATCAAAATGTCTATATTGCCAACCTCTTTAGGCAGGACTTTATTCACAAAGGCTACACGATTCAGGGCAGCTTGCATTTCAACGACGACCGCGCCGGCTTGAAATATGACCGCAACGGCTTTTTGGTGAGGCCGGCGTTGCTTGGCGATGTGCGACCGCACTCGATCAAAGTCGGCTATTTTGGCGTTAGCGGTGACGGACACCTGGGACGGTTAAATCTGACGCATTCCTACTTTCATGCTCTCGGTCGAGATGATCGCAACCCGATTGCCGGACGCGGAGTGCGCATCGATGCAAACCTCGCCGCGTTTGAAGGTTCACTGGATAAAGACTATCTACGGTTCAAGGGATCTTTTTTCTGGGCCCAGGGTGACGGGAATCCGACCGATGCCAGGGGTACCGGGTTTGACGCAATTCTTGACGATCCAAACTTTGCCGGAGGGCAATTCTCTTTTTGGAACCGTAACGGCATTCGTCTGACCCAGACCGGTGTTGGTCTGGTCCAGCCCAACAGTCTGTTACCAAGCCTGCGCAGCAGCAAGACGCAGGGTCAGGCCAACTTTGTTAATCCTGGAATCTTTATCTACAACGCCGGGGTTGATATTGAAGTCACGCAGCGATTAAAGGCAGTCTTCAATTTAAACTATTTGCGTTTCCACCGTACCGAGTCGCTTGAGTACATTCTGCTGCAAAATGATATTCGGCATGACATCGGGTGGGACTACAGCATCGGTGTTGCCTATCGTCCTTTCCTTATCAACAATGTGACGCTCACCATGGGCGCTTCGACTTTGCAGACGGGCCGCGGCTTTCGAGACATCTTCACCGATCGAGCGCGCAATTGTCCGCCGAACGTCGGCGACTTTTGTGGGCCCGAGGTAATTAACCCCAGCAAGCCTTTGTATTCATTGTTCGCGCAGTTGAAGCTGGTGTTCTAGGTCATGAGAAAGCAGTTTTCCGCAAAGACGAAAAAGAGCAAAGGGCTGGGCGAGGGAGTGGCGCCGGTCTCCTGGCGGCCTTTTGCGCCTTTGCGCCATTGGAGGAAGGGTCTTCCGGCGCATTCATTAGTTTGGTTAGTCAGCGCTCTGGTCACCATAATAGCTCTCTGGGTTGCACCAGCGGTGACCAGTTCGCGCGCTCCGGCGTTAAACATTAACAGTTCCGGTATTCTGCCCTACGCCCGGCCAGTCGCAGTTCTCAGGCGTCTGCGGCAAACGCAAATCGAGGCCCCTGCCGCCAGACTCGAAGGTTGTGTCTCATGTCATGGACTGGTCGAACCCATGCACAAATATGGCGCCACCGAAACGCTTGAACAACTTAAAAACGGCAAAGATGCAGTGGGCCTGAGCTGCACCGCTTGTCACGGCGGCAATCCTGCCGCCCGGAAAACAAGCGATGATCCGCGCGAGATTGAACAGATCAAACGTGCCGCCCATGTGCAGCCGCGTTACCCGGAGCAGTGGCGGCGCGCCGGAAGATCCACCGGAGCGAATCCGGAACGCAGCAACACTCTGCTGGCGCGCGAAAGCTGGGAGTACGTTCGTTTCATCAATCCGGGCGACAACAGAGTCGCAGAGAAAACCTGTGGCAGCAGTGCCTGCCATGCAGTCGAACAAAAGGCCGTCGCCCGCAGCATGATGACGCACGGAGCCATGCTCTGGGGCGCCGCGCTCTACAATAATGGCGGCTTTCCCCTCAAGGATGCGCGCTTTGGGGAAAGCTATAGTTCCTCGGGCGCGCCGCAGCGCTTGATTCAATCACCTGAACCCGGCGCCGAAGAAAAGCGCACGAAGGGTTTACTTGAATTTTTGGATCCGATCCCTCGTTGGGAAATCTCACAACCAGGTAATGTCCTGCGGGTATTTGAACGCGGGGGCAGGCGGCGCCTGGAAGTTGGATTGCCTGACAAAGACGAAGACCCAGGCAAGCCCGACAAAGGCCTCAGTCCGCGCGGCTTTGGCAGCAACAATCGCACCGATCCCGTGTATCTCGGCCTGCAGAAGACGCGGCTGCTGGATCCGACACTCAATTTCCTGGGTACCAACGATCATCCGGGCGACTTTCGCTCTTCAGGTTGCACTGCCTGTCATGTGATCTACGCAAATGATCGCGACCCATCTCACTCGGCCTTTTACGCGCAAGCGGGCAATGCGGGACGATCACAGACGGCGGATCCCAATATTCCCAAAGACGAATCGGGCCACCCATTAAAGCACCAGTTCACAAGTCAAATCCCTACTTCACAATGCATGGTCTGTCACATGCATCCGGGAACGAATATGGTGGCGACCTATCTCGGGATGACCTGGTGGGACAACGAGAGCGACGGTGACAAGCTGTATCCGGCGCAACAGCACAATCCTTCGCAAGACGAAGAACAGGAAAAACTAAACAGGAATCCTGAGGGTGCGAGCCTGCGCGGGCTTTGGTCCGACCCGGAATTTCTGGAGCGGAGCGGCACCGCGGAATTTAACCGCACACTTAAGAATATTCAGTTCGGCGATTCTCACGGACACGGCTGGTTGTTTCGCAAGGTCTTTAAACGCGATCGCCAGGGTAACCTGCTCGATGCTGACGACAAGATCGTCTCTGCCGACGATGCTGACAAATTCGGAAAAGCAGTCCACCTCAACGACATTCATGCCGAGAAAGGCATGCACTGTGTCGACTGCCATTTCCGTCAGGATTCACATGGCAATGGAAATTTGTACAACGAGCCGCGCGCCGCAATTGAGATCAATTGCATCGACTGCCATGGTTCGGTTCGACAGCGCGCTAACCTGCTGACATCCGGTCCGGCGGCGCCAGTCGCAGCGCCCGCAGCTGGCAAGGCGCCGGTAGTGGGCCGAAATTTGACGCGTGGCTTTACCGTTCGCGACGAAGCCGGAGCAAAGGTCCCTGTCTTTCAACGCATCACACGTGATCGCACAAAGAAAGATGAGCATGGTAAGGATGTCGCCCTGAAGAACGGCGATTTGATCCAGAACTCGCTCGTGGTTTCCGGCCGTTGGTGGCGCGTTCCGCAGACCATCGACACGATCACGCCGGGCACGCGCGACTACAGCGAGAAATCTCGTTATGCCAAGACGATGCGTAAAGACAATGCGACCTGGGGAGAGCTGCCGGCCGCGGACAACGAGCTGGCGCATCGCGACGACAACATGACCTGCTTTGCCTGCCACTCAGCCTGGGTGACGAGTTGTTTTGGCTGCCACCTGCAGATGAAGGCCAATCGCAAAATGCCGAATCGCCACAATGAAGGAGGCGATTCACGTAATTTCACGGAGTACAATTTCCAGGTTCTGCGCGACGACATTTTCATGCTCGGTCGAGACGGGACGGTCACCGGCAATCGGATTGCACCGGTGCGCTCGTCTTCGGCGGTGCTGGTCAGCTCGCAAAATCAAAACCGCGAATGGATCTATTCACAGCAGCAGACAATCTCTGCCGAAGGCTTCTCGGGCCAGACCTTCAATACGCACGTGCCGCATACCGTCCGGGCCCGGGAGACAAAGACCTGTAGCGATTGCCATGTTTCGGAGAAGAATGACAACAACGCCTGGCTGGGCCAGGTCTTATTGCAAGGCACGAACTTCGTGAATTTTATGGGGCGCTACGTTTATGTGGCGACCGGTGAGGCCCTCGAAGCGGTGGTGGCAACGGAACGTTCCGATCCACAGGCAGTTTTTGGCAGCACCCTCCAGAAGATCGTCTATCCGGACAATTATGAAAAGTTTCTGCGCGCCGGCCGGGAACTGAAAGAAGCCTATGAACACAAGGGAAACCCGCGCGTGCTGCAGGTGCAATTGCGCGGCGAGTATGCCTATGTGGCCGCGGGCGAAGGGGGCCTGCGAGTTTACGACGTTGCGCAGATCGATCAGAAGGGCTTTTCGGAACGAATCACTACCGCTCCGGTCTCGCGCTATGGTCAGAAGTTCTACGTCAGATCTAAATACGCTACCGCGGTAGCCGCTCCCTCTACCCTGGCCCTTGATCCGGCACGCTGGCGTCTGAAAATGGACGGTACGATGATCGATCCGGCAGCCGCTGCCAGGTTGACTGGGACAGAGCGTAAGCAGCTGGTAAACGAAGAGCAGCCGATCCATCCGCTGTATGCCTATCTGTACCTGGTAGACAGGTTCGAAGGCTTGATTCTGGTGAATGCGGCGACGCTGCTGGACGGCGACCCACTGAACAATTATCTCAGCCGCGCACTCGACACAGGGAAATATCCGGATGGCGCTTTTAACCCCGGCGGTATCCTGAACGGTGCCAACAACATTTTGATTGCCGGGACCCATGCTTACGTGACTACCGAGCATGGCCTGGTGATTATCAGCATCGACGATCCTCTGAATCCAAAGGTCGTTCGGCAGATTGGGGAACCCGAGTTGAAACATCCAAAAGCGATTGCGATCCAATTTCGCTATGCCTTCGTAGTTGACGATGAGGGACTGAAGACAATCGATGTAACGTCAGCGGAGAGCGCTTTGGTTGTTACGGGAGCACTAGTTTCGTTATTCGGCGCCCGCGATGTGTATGTGGCCCGCACCTATGCGTACGTCGCCAATGGAAAGCAGGGAATTGCGATTGTCGATGTGCAGCTGCCTGAGCAGCCACGTCTTGATCAATCGTTCGACGCGGATGGAAAGCTAAACGACGCGCAGCAGGTAAAGATCGCCATGACCAACGCCAGCCTGTTTGCTTACGTCGCCGATGGTCATAATGGTCTGCGAGTTCTGCAACTGACGTCGCCGGAAACCATGCCTGAGTACGCCGGCTTCAGTCCTCGCCCACGACCAGTTCTGATTGCGACCTACAAAACAAAGGGAGCGGCACTGGCGATCTCCAAGCCTCTGGATCGGGATCGGGCCGTTGATGAGAGCGGCAACCAGCTTTCAGTTTTCGGCCGGCGTGGGGCCAGGCCTTTTAATTTCCAGGAAATGATGCGCATGATGCGCACGAACGACGGCACGGGAGGGTTTTTCAGGGTTAGCGATACGCCGCGGTCGGAACCTGCCAGGAGAGAATAGGAGTTCCCACTATACTAAACATCTTTCATGAAAGTTCAGCAGATGTTTATGAAGACTTTACCAATGACTCTCAGGGAAGGTACTTCGGGCTTTTTCATAGAATCCGTTCGCGCAGTTTGTGCAATAAGGCCTTCGCTTCCTCGGGCGAGAGATGGGCGAGATCCAGATCGCGGAGTTCATCCACGACGCGCTGATTAACGAGGTCGAACAACGATGCCTGCGCTGCAGCCTTGCGACGTCCGGCAAGCGCTGCGGCCTTTTCCAGAGCGGCAGAGCCAAATTGTTCGTCATCGGCAAATACTTCCAGCTCATACCGCTCCAGCCGGGCCAGCACTTCGCGTGCATTCGCCAGCACCGCGGGTGGCAATCCGGCCAGCCGCGCCACCTCTATGCCGTAGGACTTTGAAGCACGACCGCGCTCAAGCCGGTGCAGAAAAACAACTTCGCCCTCGCGCTCGGTAGCTGTGATTTGGTAGTTCTGAGCGCCGGGCAGACGCTCAGCCAATTCGGTCAACTCGTGATAATGAGTGGCGAACAGAGTCTTGGCCGTATGCTCGGGCGAATCATGCAGGTACTCAGCCACTGCCCAGGCGATCGACAGACCATCGAACGTTGCCGTGCCGCGACCGATCTCATCCAACAACACAAGTGAATGCGGCGTAACACTGTGCAGAATCGCGGCGGTCTCGGTCATTTCAACCATGAAGGTCGAACGTCCTCGCGTTAAATCATCGGACGCCCCGACCCGGGTCCAAACGCGGTCGAGCAATGGCAGGCGCGCCCTCTCCGCGGGCACGAAACCACCCATCTGGGCCAGTATGGCTATGATCGCAGTCTGACGGAGCACTGTGCTCTTGCCGCCCATGTTCGGTCCAGTGATGATCAGCAAGCGGTCGGTTGAATTATTTAAATAAATACTGTTCGGAACGAAAGGCTCATCGTTAAAGATTTCAATGACCGGGTGGCGGCCCTGAATGATTTCGATTTCATCACCGTCGTGCATGGTTGGCCGGACAAAGCGCCGGCGAACAGCAGCCTCGGCCAATGCCGCGAGGGCATCAATGGCGGCTAAAGCGCGCGCCGTTGCTTGCAAACGTTTGGTGTGACTGGCGACCTCGCGACACAGTTCGTTAAAAAGCTCTGTTTCGATCTGCACGATGCGCTCGTCGGCGCCGAGCACTTTCTTTTCCCAGTCCTTCAATTCCGGGGTGGTAAACCGTTCGGCGTTGGCCAGTGTCTGCCGCCTTTCATAATCGGCCGGCACGCGCGCGGAGTTGGCCCGCGAAACTTCAATGTAATAGCCGAAGACATTGTTGT
Organism: Pyrinomonadaceae bacterium; assembly: GCA_036726305.1. Lineage (GTDB taxonomy): Bacteria > Acidobacteriota > Blastocatellia > Pyrinomonadales > Pyrinomonadaceae > JAOAPY01. Next base: position 29,642 of record DAIMCP010000039.1, read on the forward strand.
AGCGAATGCGGAGGTTGCTGATGCCGGAGCGCGCCCGTTCGGAAGCTTCCAGGCTGGCGATGGTCTGTTTGGCATTGCGGCTGATGGAGCGCAACTCATCCAGTTCGGTGGCATAGCCTGCGCGAATGGTGTCGCCGTCGCTCAATTTGGCAGGCGGCTCATCGGCGATTGCATTGGCAATTAACTCGCGGACGTCTGCAAGCTCATCTGTGCTGTCGTATAAGACCTGTAACAGGGAGGAAGTTGTCGTCGCCAGGATTTCGCGAATCGCAGGCACCTGGGCAAGAGATCGAGCAACGGCGTTCAGATCGCGAGGCGTGGCTGAGCCAAGATTGATGCGGCCGGTCAACCGTTCCAGATCGCTGACTTCCTTCAGCAGGGTGCGCAAACGATCGCGCTTCATTTGCTCTGAGTAAATATCGGAGACCGCTGCCAGACGGGCTTCGACTTCAGCGCGTTTGATGGAAGGACGTAGCAGCCAGGAGCGCAGCAAGCGTGCGCCCATCCCCGTGACAGTTTCGTCAATCAACTCCAGCAACGAGCGGCCACTGGTTCCTCCCAACGACTCAACCAGTTCCAGATTGCGAACGGTGATGCTGTCGAGCACCAGGTGGTCCTGAGGCTCAAAGTAGATCAGGTCGGTGACATGCGCGGCAGCGGCCCGTTGTGTTTCGTGCGCGTAACGCAAACAGGCTCCGGCCGCACGAATGGCCTCGCTTTTACTGGCTATTCCATACCCATCCAGGACGCGCACACCGAACTGTTCGCGCAAGACGGCAGCGCAATCCTCCGCCTGCCACAACCAATCATCAATCGCAGTAAGAACGGCTTCAAACAATCGCGGATTATGGGAAACGGAAGCCGATTCGAACTTATTAACCATGAGGGACTCAGCATTTCCGGAGTCTTTGCCTGGTGTTAGCGGTAACGTTTCGGTTTGAGGTTTATCGTTCAGGCCCGATTTCATGAGGGGCGCCAGCGAAGCTGGAAATAAGAGTTCACGTGGCGCGTAGGATTCCAGATCGGCGCGAATACGGTTCCAGGCTTCACGGCCAGTCGCCTGAGTCGCACGAAACTCGCCGGTAGAGATATCCAGAAAGGATGCGCCGACTACGTCTCCAGTAGCGCAGACGGCCGCCAAAAAGACCGATTCGCGGGGCTCAAGCAACTGTGGATCGATAGGCGTTCCCGGGGTAACGACGCGGACAACTTCGCGCCTAACCAGTTTTTTGGTCTTTGATGCTTCTTCCGTTTGTTCGCAAATTGCCACCCGGTAGCCCTTGCGCACGAGGCGTGCGATGTAGCTGGCAGCGGAATGGTGGGGCACACCACACATGGGCACAGGATCGCCGCGTTCTTTGTGCCGGGCCGTCAGTGTGATCTGCAACTCGCGCGCACCCGTCACCGCGTCCTCAAAGAAGAGTTCATAGAAGTCTCCGAGGCGAAAAAACAGCAAGGTTCCAGGATGCTGCTGTTTCAATTCCTGATACTGTTTCAGCATCGGCGTAGGGTTGTTGATAGTCATAGGCGTGAGCGGTGCATGGTAAACCGGAAATCGTGAACCGTAAACCCGGGAAAGTAAATCACCAACTAAGATCGTGGTGAACAAAGTGTTCTGACTGCTTCCGCTGAGCAGTCTCTGGTTGGCCGCCGCTCATTAGTTTCCGACAGAGGAGAATGTATGATAATTTCCAGCTCAATTAAGTTGACGCCCAGGGGTGAGCCAGGCTTGACCCCTGCCCTCGTGCGTGGTTTGTTTTTAATTTGGCAAAGTGAGCTGAAACGTGGACACCAATTCGCGGAAATCCGAGAGTTCGACAGTTACACGAGGGTTGTTGGCTCGTTCACTGGGCGAACATTTGGAGTGCCTGAAGACAATCCTGGATACGAAACTCGAATCGATTTTGGCAGCTGGGAACCTGCTTTGCCGGACACTGCAAGCTGGTAACAAGATCCTCATCTGCGGTAATGGCGGCAGCGCGGCCGACGCGCAGCATATCGCCGCTGAACTGGTCGGACGCTATGAACTGCAACGACGCGCCTGGCCGGCCATCGCCCTCACCACCGACACATCAGCCCTGACAGCTATCAGTAACGATTTTGGCTACGAAGAAGTATTCGCGCGCCAGCTTCGCTCGCTGGCAGTTAAAGGTGACCTGCTGCTTGCCATTAGCACCAGCGGCGGTTCTCCCAATGTCATTCGGGCCGTTGAAACCGCGAAAGAAATCGGTTGCCGAACCATTGCGCTGGGTGGCCGGGATGGTGGTCGCCTGGCCATGCTGTGCGATTTGGCCGTAGTTATCGCTTCTGACCGGACCTCCAGGGTTCAGGAAGCGCACATCACGATTGGTCATCTCTGGTGTGAGATGGTAGACGCAATGGGATAGAGGCAAGGAGCAAAGAGCAAAGGGCAAAGGGCAAAGGGCAAAGACCAAAGGCGAAGGGCAAACGGCAAGGAGCAAAGGCGAAGAACAAATGGCGAAGGGCAAAGTCAATTCGCCCATCGATGAAGGATCTTAGCCCTTGGCCCTTTGCCCTTCGCCCCTCCGGGCCTTGCTCACAACCCTTATTACTTCTCTCTTTGCCTATTAATTCGCTTGACAGGACTTGCGAGACGAATTAGGCTTCACCACTTAATTGGTATTGATAGTTGAGTTTGTGGCGAGTTGATGGTGCCGTCTCTGCTCAGTCACAGATGTCCCAATACCGCAAGTAAGTCAAAGCTAATCTTATCCCCCGGCTAGAGGAAGAGAGTCATACAGCTTCAGTACGCTTTTTTGCCTTTGAGATTTGCGATCCGGTCCAAAGGATCTTTCAGAGCTGCACTCGGCGTTTACCACAATAATGGCGTTCATTTCTCGCCTTAATCACAGCGAACAATAGATGTTTTCCCATAAGACGTTAAGCAAGAGTGAGGTAGAGCCAGAAACCTACCCTTTAGGCGAGCCCGGTGAACTTTCCGCCGCTGGCGGCGCCATGGCGCTGGTTGCGCTTAGCCATACACCTCTGGAGCATAGAATCTATATCTCAATGCTGGCAGAGACCTCGCACCTGGGCGCCGCTTCCGGCGTCTTCAATACCCGACAATTGATGCAACTGACAAATATACGCAGCACCGGCACTGTGCGCCGGGGCCTCGAAGGCTTGCTGACAAAACTGAGCATTGAGCGGCTAAACAATGGCGGAGCAAATGGCGGCTCTGCCAAGCACTTCTGCGTGCGTAGCCCTGAGGACATCCTGGCTCGCCGTCAGGCAATGGGTGTTGAAATGTATCCGCGCGAAGTTCGTTTGAGGGAAGGAAACCAGTTTTTTGAGAGAGCAATCAGAAGGGTCGTCGCCAACAACATGCTAAGCCGCAGGGAAGCGCAGGTGGCACTTTGTTGCGTTGAAGGCCTGACCAATGCCGAAATTGGAAACCGGCTGGGTGTGGGTGAACAGACGGTCAAGTTCCACTTGCGCCACATTTTCATAAAGTTTGGAGTAAAGCGCCGAGCCGAACTGATATCGCGATTGTTGCTGTGATCTTTAGAGCGCGAGTGCCCCGTTGCCATAAGTGGACGGCAAAGCCCTCGCCATCAGCATTGAAAACCTAATGCCGCCTTGCATATGAGGCTTCCCTTCGGGGTACTATGTGTGGCTTCTTTTCCTCCGGCAGCGCCCGGCAGCAGAAAGGAAATGCCATGCAACGCTATAGGTGTGTTCACTAAGTTATGACCGTCAAGAAAGAAATCAAGAAAGACAAGGACAAGAAGAAAAAGAGGAAGCGCAAGACCGCCCTGGTGGTTTGTCGCGATCGTCGCGAATTCTGGACCACGCAAACGCAGTTCTGGCAATGGGTCAGGGATGGCATTGTCGTGAAGACCGGCGACAAACCTCTATCCGGCGCCTTCCATCGGGAACATGAGGAGTTGTTGGTGTTGTTGAGTAATACCGTTCTGAATCTGGCCCATCCCAATCATATGCGAGAGGCATTGTTGTCTCGCCGACTGGGTATATCGGGAAAATGAGCTCCCCGCACTTAATCAAGCAGTTAGCAGGAGTTGCAATTATGTGGAATAAGCCAAACCCCCTCTCCCGGATGCGAATACGCTCTTTTGTGCTGTGCGTTTTAAGTTTAACCATGCTGCTCGCTTGTCAGTTGGCCGTTGCGCAGTCTCCGGCCGAAAAGGCGCAGGTGAATAACGGCACAGTTACTTCTGCCGAGCTGGCCCGCAAAGGACAACCTCCCTCGCCAAGCGGTTCTATGGCTACGCCGGGTGATGAGCACTATAAGATAGGGCCCGGAGATGTGCTCGATATTCGCATCCTTAATCGACCCAACCTCTCGCGCGAGTCCGTCAGGGTGGAAGGCAATGGCACAATCCGCATGCCTTTGATCGATACGCCAATCCGGGCCGCCTGCTTGTCGGAAAGCGAACTGGCCAAAGAGATAGCGAGCCGCTATCTGAAGTTTTATCGGAATCCACAGGTGGATGTCTTCATCAAGGACTTCAAGGGTTCGCAGGTAGCGATCATTGGGTTCGTTGGCGAGCAGGGTCGCTTTCAACTGCAGCGTCGGATCCGGCTACTTGAACTGCTTACTTATGCTAAAGGCCCGGCGCAGAATGCAGGCCAGACGATTAACATCGTCCATTCGCCGACGGCTTATCAATGTGAAGAAGCGGACGCGGGCAAGGAGGAGCTGGCGACAGGGTTTGTCAGTTACAGGCTGAGCGACACGATGCTGGGCGTTGAGGGGGCAAATCCTTACCTTGAGAACGGCGACATCGTAACGCTGCCAGAGGCCGATCAGGTCTATGTGGTTGGTGACGTTTTGGCTCCGCGATCGATACCATTGAAAGAGCCAATCACCCTCAGCCGGGCCATCGCCATGGCTGGCGGTCTGGGGAAGGACAGCAAGAAGGACAAAATCCGCGTAGTGCGGCAGGAACGTGGCAGCACAACCAAGAAGGAAATTTTTGTCGACCTCGGAGCCATTGAGAAGAAACGAGCTGAAGACATAGCGTTACTGCCGAACGATATTGTCGACGTCCCCACTTCCGGGGCCAAGAGCCTGATTCGCAGCCTGATGGGCACTATCGCCCCCAGCGTGGGCCAACTCCCGATCAGAGTTATTCCTTAACGGAATTGCG
>DAIMCP010000039.1:34873-37943 GCA_036726305.1 Pyrinomonadaceae bacterium
AAGCGCAAAGCGAAGGGTACCTAATGAAAGGCAGCGTTAAGTGCCAGGAGCGACGAGTAAGGATAGGTTAACAACAAGGCCTCATTTTCGATTTGAGGATTTTGAAATCTGGCAGCTCGCGAGAGCACTAGCGGTGAAATTGCACCGGCTGGCACATGAGTTGGACAGGCGACGACTCTATCGTTATGCAGAACAGCTTAGAGCCGCTGGGCTCTCACTAACGAACAACATTGCCGAAGGTTCAGGCAGCACACATGCACGCGAATTCATGCAGTTTCTTAACATTGCTCGGCGGTCCTTATTCGAAGACGCTTCCATGCTAATGGTTTTTGAGGAACTCGGCTTGGTAAGTTCGGCGGAGATTGACGAAGTTCTAAGGGACCGCGACATCCTAAGTCGCAAAATCACAAATTTCTCCAGGACCTTAAGCCCCTAGCCCTGGGCTCTTTGCCCTTGGCTCTTTGCACTTTGCAGGTAACAAGATGAAACAGTCAATTGCTACGCGCGAGCCCCGGGTTGGCGCTATAGATCGAACAGTCGAGACTCAGACAACGCCGCATAGTTATAACTATGGGGTTGATCCCAACGCTGAGAACGAGATCCATTTGCTCGACTATTGGCGGGCCATCCGTAAGCGCCTCTGGTTGGTAATTAGTGTAGTGGTCCTGGTAACGACCCTGGCGGTTGTCTACATGGCCGGCAAGCCTGACATTTATATGGCCCAGGCCAGGGTCCAGGTCGACCTGGAAAACAACTCGGCCCTGCTGGGGAAGACTCCTTACTTTATCGGCACACCAAACGATCCCGTCTACTTCAATACGCAACTGCAGATCCTGACCAGCTCAGGGCTGCTCAGACGCGTGGTGAAGTCCCTGGATCTGGAACACAATCCAGACTTTCTCAAAGGACAGGGTCAGACGCGCTCGACCTGGCAAACAGTGCTGAGCATGTTCGGGCTAAAGGAAAAAGAGAAGGAAACGGGCCTGCCGCAGCCGAAAGATGAATTGGTCCTTTCAAGCACTCTTCCGGTGACCAGTGATATTGAGGATTTGCAGGAAGCAAAGCGGCTTGCTCCATTTGTCGGCGCGATCAGAGGCGGTCTGAGGGTTGATCCCGTCAAGGAAAGCCGGGGTGGCTTTAATAAGGAAACACGCCTCATTGAACTCAGCTTTCAACACACTGATCCGGTAGTTGCCGCCAAGGTCATCAATGCGATTGCGGACAACTTCCGAGAGCAAAACTTTCAGAAGAAGACTGCCACGAATGCCAGCACGGGCGACTTTTTGCAAAAGCGAGTAGCAGAGTTGCAAGCCCATATTCGTGAGGACGAAGAAAAGCTGGTCAACTATGCCAAGAGCCATCAGATTCTCTCGCTTGATGAAAAGCAGAATACAGTCGTCGAGCGTCTCGCCGGGTTAAACAGCCAGTTGCTGGAGGCGGAAAACGAACGCAGCACGGCCGAGTCGGCCTTTCATGCGGCCCAGGCTCCTGGGGCGGCCGGCGCTCTGGCCGAAGGCGATCCAAAACAAGCGTCGGAAGCTGAAGCCAGGCTGAACGAGCTGAAACAGAAGCGCGCCCAGTTGCTGGTCGACGCTACCGAGGAAGCTCCCGAGGTAAAGGAAATCAACCAGCAAATTGTTGAGCTCGAGAGTCAATTGAAGGAAGGTCGGTCACACAAGAGTTCAACGCTCCTCACCAATCTCGAGACGCGCTATCGGCAGGCCCTGGCCAAAGAGCAGTTCCTGCGCAAGCAATTCAACCAACAGCGCGCCGAAACTCTCACGCAAAACGAAGCGGCAATTAACTATCACATCATCCAGCAGGGTATTGAGACCAACAAAGGCCTCCTGACCAACTTGCTCCAGCGCTCGAAAGAGAACGAGGTCACCGGGGCCAGCGATGCCAACAACATCTCAGTTGTGGATCACGCGATTGCTCCGGAGGGTCCAGTGTCTCCAAACCGCATGCGCGCCGTGATGATGGCTTTTCTGCTGTCGCTGGGTCTCGGGGTGGGTTTTGCTCTGTTCCTCGAATATCTTGACGACACCATTCATTCAACCGAAGAGGTCGAACGGGTACTACATCTGCCGGCGCTCGCGGTCATACCGGCGATCGCGCCGGCGGCCCGCCGGAAAGCGATTGCCGCTGGTATTGCTGCGTTGCAGAAGACCAACGGACCGGGGACCGCTTCGACAAATCCGGAACTCTTGATGAATGTTGACGGGCGGTCGCCACTAGCTGAATCCTATCGCCACTTGCGCACGTCCGTACTTCTCTCAACTGCTGGGCGCGCGCCCAAGGCTTTACTAATTACTTCGAGTTTACCTGGTGAGGGAAAGACCACAACCGCTGTAAACACCGCCCTCAGCCTGGCCCAAACCGGGGCGAGCGTCGTGATTGTGGACGCCGACATGCGCCGGCCGCGGTTGCGTTCGATCTTTGGGTTGGATGCGCAGGCGGGCTTGAGCTCAATCCTCTCGAGTGAAATGACTGAAGCTGAAATGATCTCGGTGGTAAGTCACGATCCGACCAGCGGACTAGACATTTTGACTTCGGGTCCCATACCTCCAAATCCTGCGGAACTGCTGGGCTCCGAGCAAATGCGCCGACTGGTGGCCGCTCTGCAGGGATATTACACTCATGTGGTTATTGACTCGCCGCCGGTTGCTTCGTTCACTGACGGCGTGCTGATTTCGACCCTGGTTGATGGCGTTTTGCTGGTAGTTCACGGAGGCAAGAGCTCGCGCCACGTGGTGCGCCGGTCGCGACAGTTGCTGCAGGATGTGGGCGCGAAGATCTTTGGCGTAGTCCTGAACAACATCAACCTGCACACGGACGATTATTATTACTATCAGCGTTACTACAGCCAGAACTACTACAAGACCGATCCCGAACCGGAAGAGACAAGCCGCGCCGCCTCAGCCTGAGGGCAAAGCGCAAGGGGCAAAGCGCAAGGTGAAAGCGCAAGGGGCAAGGGGAAAGCGCAAAGCGCAAAGCGCAAAGAGCTAAGTGCCAGAGGCAAAGCCTGGCGCTTTCCACTTCGCCCCCTGCTCTTAGTTTGTTAGCTCTT
>DAIMCP010000039.1:38043-45949 GCA_036726305.1 Pyrinomonadaceae bacterium
CTTAGCTCTTCGCTCTTTGCTCGCTCAAATCCGAAATTCTTTGCGCATTCTCTTTGTAGCTATTGGTGAAAGCGTGCACACGGCGCGCTGGCTAAGTCAGATTGCCGATGAAGGCTGGGACCTGCACTTGTTTCCCGCTGAAGTCGGGATCCCCCATCACGATTATCGGAACATCACGCTCCACACTTTCTATCGCCAGCACTGGAATGGCAGCAGCTCCGGAGTTCAGCAGAAGGGTGTCTACTGGCCTTTTCCCCGCGGCATTGCGCGCATCAGGCAGGTCGCCCAATTAACCGCACCCAGACGCGCAACTCAAGCTGCCCGGCTGGCGCGAACTATCAGAAGGTTAAAGCCTGATCTTATCCACGTGCTGGAAATGCAAAGCGCCGGTTATGTAGCTCTCGAAGCCAGGCAAATGATGGGCGGCGAGCCTTTTCCTCCCTGCATTTACTCATGTTGGGGGAATGATCTTTTTCTTTTCGGTAAACGGCCTGATCATGAGCCGCGCATTCGGGCCTTCCTCTCAGAGTGTGATTACTTCATTGCCGACTGCCGGCGCGACGTGCCGCTGGCGCGGCAATTTGGATTCAAAGGTGAGGACCTCGGCGTCTTTACTACGGCCGGTGGCTATGACCTGCAAGCTATGCGGCTCTTTCGCCAGCCTGGCAGGGTCTCGTCACGCAGAGTGATAGCGCTCAAGGGTCACCAGACAATCCGCGGCGCCAATTCGTTAGCGGCGTTACAGGCGCTCGAGTTCTGCGGTGATCTGCTGGACGGGTTCGAGTTAAGGGTCTTTTCCGTCAGTGACGAAATTCGCCAAGCCCTGAGCCGCGTTTCCCAAATCGAAGGTTTACACGTTACCGAAGTAAGGCATCCTTGCACGCACGAGGAAATCCTTGATTTGATGGGCCGGGCACGCATCGCCATCGGCATCAGCAGCAGCGACGGCACACCCAATGCCATGCTGGAAGCGATGGTGCTGGGAGCGTTTCCGATTCAGTCCGACACAGTCTCCACTGCAGAATGGATTGAAGATGGCGTGAACGGTCTGCTTGTGTCCGCTACCGATCCAGAATCGATTGCGGGTGCACTACGTCGGGCTTTGACTGATGATGCACTTGTCGATCGTGCGGTTGAGTTGAATAGCGATTTGGTTGACCAGCGCCTCGACCTTATCAAGATCAAACCAAAGGTGATTGAGCTTTATCGAAAGGTCGCGGCACAAGGCAAGCCGAGCAGGCAGCCAGACGCATAGAGTACCGCCTTCAGGCGGGCTCTTAACGTCCGGGCAAAAAACCCGACTGAAGTCGGTACTCTGAACTTCAATGGGCCAGGACCAACCCCGACACGTAGTTGTGATTAATCCAGCACTGCGAGGGCTGCAGTACGGGATGCTCCGCGATTTTGAAGACGAGATCGTGCGCCTGACCGGAGCCGAGCGAATTATGGCCCCGACCCGCTCATTCCCGGCATTTATCGGGGGACGGCTGGCCCACGGGACAAGATACAGCGAGGCCAGAAGGTGGGTGCCGAAAGAGGATTATAAATTGGAGGCCGATGTTCTCTGGGTCGTTCTGATGGGCCCGGAAAACTTCACCTTAGACCTGTTCAAGGGCTGGGATAAGAAAGTGGGCCTCAAGATTCTTTACTTCTTCGATACCTACGATGCGCAATTACCCGCAATTCGCCGAGTCTTACGTTCGACAAATTGGGACTTTGTATCCACAGCTTTCCATGGCGCCAGGCCCTGGCTGGAAGACGAAACCCAGCGCGAGTGGCGGGTTGTGCGACATGCCGTTAAGCTGGATAGATTCCGGCCGGCAGCGAACGAGAAGCGCATAATCGATTTTTGCTCCTATGGGCGGCGGTTCGAGCCCGTCCACAACGTGATGAAGGAACTGTGCGGAAGAAATGGTAAGTACTACGACTACACGACCACTGCCGCAGTACAACCCGATCTCGACGCACGCGATCACTATGCTCAATACGCCTGGCACTTGCGTCACAGTATCTTCAACTTTTGCTGGCCGGTAGAAGTGACCAGTCCGGGTCTGGCGCGGCGGCACAGTCCCATTACCTGTCGTTGGTTCGAAGCCGCGGCCAGCGGTAATGTGATTTTGGGGCGCGCACCGCTGGAGCCTGGCTTTGCGAAAATCTTTGGCGAGGATGCGGTGATCGAGATCGACCCAGCCAACGGAAATCTTTTCGATATCTGTGAAGGTCTCTGGGAGAAGCGTGATTGTCTTCTCCAACGCGCTCTCGAGCGACGCCAAACACTATCCGCCAACTGGAGCTGGGAAACCCGGATCAACGAGATCATGGAGGCCACCGGCCTGAAAATTGCGGATTGCGGATTGCGGATTGCGAATTGAAGCCTTCAAATTGCGGATTGGGGATTGCGGATTGGGAATTGCGAATGGCGGATTGCGAATTGAAGATTGAAGAAGAATTGCAGCTTCAGTACAAGGGCTGAAATTCGCAATTTGCAATTCGCAGTTGAAAACCCGGCGTTTTCCACTTCGCTCTTTGCTCTTAGCCCATAGCTCTTTGCCTATTGCCCTTCGTCCAGAAATCCGCAATCCGCAATCCGAAATTCTTAACAAATGTCTCTAGGTAAAAAAGTAACCCACGCAGTTTCCTGGCTGGCAGTAGCCCAGGTGGCCCAGCGCGCCACCACCCTCGTGGTGACGGCCATTCTGGCCCGGCGCTTGCTCCCGGCCGACTTCGGCTTAATCGCCCTGACTCTTTTGTCAGTCACCTTCATTTCTTACTTTCAGGACATGGGGCTTTCGGCCGCGCTCGTCCAGCGCGCGGAGCTCGAGAAGGAGCACCTGGACACGGCTTTTTGGATCAACGTCGGTGGGGGTCTGATTCTGGGATTGTTAGGAGTAGCCTTAGCGCCGTTAATCTCGGCCATCTTCCATGAACCCCGTCTCAGCCTTCTGCTGGTGGTGATGATGATCACTTTGCCCATCAACGGCTTTGGGTGGGCTTCTCACTCGCTCTTGCAACGCAAGCTGGCGTTTAGGCAAATTGCGCTGGTCGAGTGGTTGACAACATTTCTCTCAGGGATCACGGCAATCACGTTAGCGCTGTGGGGCATCGGCGTTTGGGCGCTGGTGGCGCAAAACATTGTGGCCTCAGTTGTTTCTTCAAGCGGGCGCACGATAGCCGCGCGCTGGCTTCCCGGTTTTGCCTTCAGCCGCAAAAGATTCCGCGAGTTGTTTTCCTTTAGTTCCGGGGCGCTTGGTTATTTCCTGATTAATCACGGCATGCGGAACATTGATAAAGCGATCATCGGCGGAGTGCTCGGCGCTACGGCGCTGGGGTTCTACGCAATCGCCTACAACCTGGTTCTGTTGCCTGGCATGACCATCTGTGGCCTGGTGGGCCGGGTAATGTTTCCCGCGCTCTCGTCCGTGCAGGGTGATCTGGTGCGATTTCGCCGCGCCTACCTGCGCATGGCTCGCACGGTCGCCTTCGGCACCTTTCCCTTGATCTTCGGACTGGGCGCCACTACCAAAATATTCATTCCCACGATCTATAGCGAGCGCTGGGCTGCGTCGGTGCCCCTTTTGGAAATTCTGATTGTCATCGGTTTCTTTGAGGCAATTGCCATTTGGGGGGCCGCGGCCTGGGCGCTTGGCAATACGCGCATGAGTCTGATCTGTGCCCTCATTTCGCTCATCGCCATGACCGTTGCTTTCAGTATCGGTGTTCGCTGGGGACTGACTGGGGTGGCCTGGTCCTATGTCATTGCCAGTCCGATAATTTTCCTGCTGCCCCATCTTTGGACCAACCGGTTAATGGGGCTGAGGCTGGGTGCCTTCCTCGAAGCGATTGCCCCGCCGCTGTCGGCCGCGGCGGTGATGGGCGCCATCATTTGGTTCATGATCTCCGATGGCCTCAGATTATTTGCTTCAAACTGGGCCAATCTGACGGCTTACATCCTTCTCGGAGGCGCGATTTATGCTCTGGTGATGTTTACCATGGCTGTTTATTACCGGCGACAACACGGTTTGGTTGCGTGGTTGATGGGCCGCCACTTGGTAGACATTGAACGACAGCCACAAGGGGCCCAACCGTGAGTTCAGGGCTCAAGGATTCGAGGATGGCTCTGCTAACAGACAAGGAAACCGGCTCTGCTCTGCAAAACCTCGGCTTTGATAGATCGCTGGTTGACAAGGGTGAGGTCTGGGACTCGGGTGATCTAGAGCATAGCGGACGGTGCGCATTCTGTTTTTCCAGCGAATCGACGGAGGTTGCAACACGCGCCGACGGCCTCGTGATCAGAGATTGCGCAGTGTGTGGCTTGGCTTACATCGATCCAAGGCCATCATCCTATCAACTCGAGAGATACTACCGGGAGGGCTACTTTACTGGTGGTAAAAAGGGGTTCGTTGAGGATTATTGCCTGGCCCGTGATCGAGATCTTCAGAACGGCACAATCCCCGGTCAAAAAGAAGTATTGGAGAATTTTGAGCTCCAAGGCAAATGCGTTCTGGATGTTGGATGCGCGTCGGGAACACTGCTCTGCGCGCTAAGGGCATCAGATCCGGCAGAATTAGTCGGAATAGACACAGCCGAGTATCCAATTGGTTTTGGCCGTGAACGCTATGGACTTGATTTGAGATGTACAACCCTGGACGCAGCGATGTTTCCCCCCTCATCTTTCGACCTTATCACCTTAGTGGATGTCATTGAACATGTGGAAGATCTTCCCAAGCTTATTGTCCAGCTGCGCAGAGCGCTCAAGCCGGAGGGTAGAATATTCCTGATGACTCCAAACTTCGCGGCATATTCTTTGGCTCGATCTGCCTGGAGTAGTCTCTACACTAGCTTTGAACATCTTCATTACCTGAGCCCCGCAAGCCTCGCTTACCTGTGTCGGCAATCTGGGTTGCGTTTAGTCAAGTATTGGACAAGTGATCAACCTTTCGAGCTTCGGCGCTATCCGAAGCTATGTAACTTCGGATTGCAGCGGGTAGTCCATCCCCTCGTGGCCGCTACAAACTTCTACTACAAGCTAAGATATTCAACCACCGCCGCCAGACGGCCAGATATTGGGGCGTGCTTGTACGCAATTCTTCAGGGCAATGAATAGCTCCCGGAGGTGAATTCCGTATGTATCGCCTGGCTATTCTCAACACTCATCCAATCCAGTATTTCGCTCCCTTGTACCGACGCATTGCGAAGGAGCCGGACATCGACCTCACGGTCTACTTCTGCAGCAGACAGGGTGCAGACGAGTATGTTGACGCTGGATTCGGAAAACTGCTCAAGTGGGACAGGCCACTTCTCGAAGGATACAATTACAAGTTCTTGAGAAACCTGCGGCATCGCGACGCAGTCAATGGTTTTTCAAGTTTGATTAACCCAGCTATCGTTAAGGAATTACGGGACAATCATTACGATGCTTTAGTCGTTAATGGTCATAACCATGTGACCTATCTACTCGCCATGGTTGCCGCCAAACTGTTGAGAATTCCTGTTCTGATGCGCTGTGAAACGCACCTAGCGTTGAATCGTTCAGCGCTGAAGCAGGTAATGCGGAAGCCACTGATGATGTTCTTATACCGGCACGTTTGCTCCGCATGCCTGCCCATCGGTTCCCTCAACGAACAATTTTATCGTGCTCACGGAGTAACAAGCGAAAAGCTGTTTCGTGTTCCTTATACGGTTGATAACGAGTTCTTCCAGCAGGCGGCGGGTCAATTCAGTAACAGAATTGACGAAGTCAAAACTGAACTCGCTTTGCCGTTGGATAAGCCTCTAGTACTTTTTGCCTCTAAGCTCATACCGCGCAAGAGACCTTTGGATTTGCTTAAGGCGTACGAGCAAAATCGAATTGACGGCGTGGCCGCAGCGCTGCTGTTTGTTGGGGCCGGTGAGCAAGAATCTATGTTGAAGCAATATGTGCTTGAGCGCCAGATTCCTGACGTTCACTTCTTTGGTTTTCGCAACCAGTCGGAGCTACCAAAATTCTACGCAGTAGCGGATATATTTGTTTTCCCCTCGGCCAATGAACCATGGGGTCTCATCGTCAACGAAGTAATGTGCTCAGCTCTGCCAATTATTGCCTCGGAAGAGATTGGCGCCGCGGCCGATCTCCTGAGGAATGGCGAGAACGGATTTACCTACCCCTCGGGAAATATCAGTCGGCTGGGGTCTCATCTTCGGACCCTGCTCCTCGACCCTAAACTGCGACAGCGAATGGGCAGGAAGTCGCGATCCATGATCGAGCACTGGGATTACGAGCATTGCGTTGAAGGAATCCAATCCGCTTTAAAGCAAATTAGGGCCTGACCTCAGCGTCCCTGGTCGTCGGCAAGGTTATGAACTTCTCGGCACTTTCAAATAAGAACCATCTGGGCAAGCTCCTGCGTTGGCCCCTGCGGCTTATTCCGGACGGAACGCCAATGCCAGTCCTCCAAGGCAGACTCAAGGGCAAGCGCTGGATTGCAGGGTCGCATACGCACGGATGCTGGTTAGGAAGTTATGAGTACGACAAGCAACTTCTTTTCGAACGGACCATCGCAGATGGAGACATTGTTTTCGATATTGGAGCTAACGCCGGCTTTTATTCCTTGCTGGCATCAGTTCTGGTCGGACCACAAGGGGCTGTTTACGCATTTGAGCCGCTGCCGAAAAACTTAGTCTACTTGAAGGAACACCTACGACTTAACCAGATCGAAAATGTAAACATCATCGAAGCTGCGGTCTCTGATTTTAGCGGTGTCGCGTCTTTTGACAGCACTCCTGGAAGCGCAATGGGTCACCTGGCAATAACCGGTAAGTTGCAAGTGAAAACCGTTAAGTTAGATGACCTATTCGCGGGGAGACAAATTCCTTTACCAACTTGTTTGAAAATCGATATTGAAGGAGGCGAGTTGCATGCGCTGAAGGGTGCGACATCGATGCTAGCCGAAGCGCGTCCGCAGATCTTTCTTGCAACCCATGGAAAGGAAATGCATCGACAGTGCTGCGAGCTGCTGCATTCACTTAATTACGACCTGGCAACGATAGGCGTTGAGAGCTTGGAAGAAGCAGATGAAGTACATGCTTCGCCCAGAACTTGAGACGATTTCGCGAGTTCCAAACTCGTTAGCATGCCCGAAACAGTACTGATTATTGGGACCAGAGCGCCGTCAAATCTGGAAGGCTCGTATGCACGTGCGTTTCAGAAGCTTGAATGGGCAGTTCATTTCTGGGAGCCCAACAAAGCTTTGGAACGTGTAGCCCTGGGCCTGAGATTCGGGAAACTCTTTAGCTCCTTCGTTAATGTCGAACCATGGCTCCGTAAGGCCAACCTGGAGCTGTTGCATTTGGCCGAGACCGTACGACCGGAACTGGTATTGGTCATCGCCACAGAAGGCGTGCGGGCGGGAACGCTTGGACAGTTGAGAGCGCAATTTCCCAACATACTCATCTATTGCCTGTTTCCCGATACACCGCACAACCTGGTGCCGGATCGAATCCAATGCCTGCCGATGTTTGATCGAGTGTTAACAGTTTCTTCCGGATGGGTGGATGCGTTTAGACGCTTAGGCGCTCTGCGCACTTATTATCTTCCACTTGCGGCCGACACCGATTTGCACAGGCCAGTTGCGAAAGATGCTGCGGGAGCCGCCGATGGCCACGATGTTGCCTTCGTCGGAAACTGGCGGCCTGAGCGTGAAGCGTTTCTGGAAAGGTTGGTGGACTTCGATCTCCGAATATGGGGGACTGAATACTGGAAGCGCAACACCAAGCCTGCGTCAAAGTTACGGGAGAGATGGGCGGGAGGGCCACTGTTTGGCCCGGAATTCGCAAAGGCTTGCGCCGATAACCGCATTCTGCTGAATATCATCGATGGTGTCGGCTGGCCCGGCCCGCGTGCAGACGGTGCTGCGCGAGGGGCTGGCCA
>DAIMCP010000040.1:0-45599 GCA_036726305.1 Pyrinomonadaceae bacterium
TGATTCGGGCGCCTTGATTGACGTATAACCCAAGCGTACCTCCCATCCATCCGGTCCAGTCCAACAATGAAACTCTGCGCACCATACCGAATTCTTCTCGCCATTCAGTGAGTTGCACCGCGTTGCTCTTTAGTGCGCCAACTTGTACCGTCACATTTCCGGCAGCCTGGGCTCCGAAACGCGGCAGCGCACACACTAGCATCGTTTCGTCCCAGCTTTGATCGAGCTTCAGCGGCTTGTCGTTCATCAAGACCTCCCCGGGCCGCGATCCAAATCGTCCGTAGATCACTAACTCATCTTTGAATTCGTTTGGGTAGAGACGATAGATACGCAGTCCTCGGTCCCGAGCGGGCGAAACCTGGGACTGTCCGGCAAGCGCAAGGCCCATCAAAACGACGACAGTGATGACGAGCCGGATAATCGAGCGATGTAATCTCATGGTAACCCTCCTCTTAACTCAGGCGAAGAGCTCCTTCCGCAAGCTGCGAGAGTCCTCCCGCGAACTTATTAAGGCCAGAAAGCGTCTGCACCGATTCCGTCAAAAGCAATTCTGGTCAACTCGCGCAGGCTAAGAACAGAAATCACTCGTTTCAAGACAGCTATGACAATTTCTCCCGTGGTTAATCAGGGATGGGACTTCATTTCAATCTTGGCGTGGTAGTTGTCGCTCCCCTCAAATCCACAGACAAGCGGCGTTAACGCATCCGATATGGTTGGCCAAGGATAACGCTCTTCCTACGTTCGACGAAGCGGGACGAAGCATGACGTTTCTGGCCGCCGGCCCGGTAAGTCTTGGTTCATCTCGTTTGGTAAGATCACGTGGAACGGTCGCGAGCGAGCAAACCGGAATCTTTTATCCGCTGGTCAAACGCGTGACCTATGTCGAGGCGGGAATGAAAGTCGGCTATGTCACTGACTATCTTGGCAGGGTGATCTTCGAAACACGCGCTCCGGTAGCTGGCGTCGTGCTCTACGTCTGCGCCGTGCCGTCGATGACGAAAGGCGCGGCGATCGCGAACATCGGTTGTCGCGCGTTGAGGGCTCTCGTTTCAAGCTCTGGCACCCTCACACAATCACCTATACAATGCGCCTCGGGCCAGACCTGAATTGCGCACGTCTACCCTCAGTTGAAGGAGATGATCATGAACAAACTTTCCCGTACGTCCGGTTTCCTCCTGGCGCTTGTTCTCGCCGGAACGATTACCGCGCAGTCGCAGACCACTAAGATCACAGCGATCAAAGCCGGTCGGCTCATTGATCCGGAAACGGGGACCGCAGCCGGCAACCAGGTAATCCTGGTCGAGGGCGAGAAGATCAAAGCGGTCGGCCCCGACCTCGCGATACCCGCCGGGGCGACGATCATCGATCTAGCGAAACTCACCGTGCTGCCTGGTCTCGTCGATGCCCATACTCACATGGCGCTGACCTACAAAGAGCAACCGGAAAATAATTACTACTACCTCACCTACGTCATGGAGTCTTCACCACTGCGCGCGATCGAAGCTGCCTCCAACGGAATTCAACTTCTGAACTCTGGCTTCACGGTGATTCGCGACGTGGGCAACAACGCCATGTACGCCGACACCGCTTTGCGACAGGCACTCGAGCAAGGCTGGCTGCCCGGACCGACCGTGATTCCTTCGGGACCGATCATTGGCAGCACCGGCGGACAACTCTGGCCCACGCCGGAGATGTACAAGGAACACAATATCGTCTTTCCTGAGTACATCGATGCGGACAGTCCGGCAGAGATCGTCAAGGCAATCCGCCAGAACATGTTGTTTGGGGCCCGGACGATCAAGCTCTGTATTGACTGCAAGCCGTGGGGCTACTCAGTGGATGACATCCGCCTGGCGATCAGCGAAGCCGCGAAAGGCGACTGCAAAGTTGAAGGACACGTGCAGACACCCGACGGCGCGCAGCGAGCGATCGACGCAGGCATCTACATCATCGCACACGGCAATGCGCTGACACCTGAACATCATCGGCAAATGGCTGAGAAGGGAATCTTCCTGGCGGGCACCGACACGCCTTTCACCAAATACCGCGGTAGCGAGGCCGCCTTCAAAGTGACAGTTGCGAAACTGCGCGACGCCTGGGAAAAGAAAGTGCCGCTGACATTCTCGACCGACTTTGATTACTGGAACGAGCGAATGAAGGACGACAAAACCGGTGAGTGGCTAACCCGCGGCGAGATGACCATTGCTTTCCTCGACACGTGGAAGGCCGCGAACATTCCCGCGCGGGATGTCCTGCACGCGATTACGATCAATGGTTACAAAGCAGCCGACATCATCAAAGAGCGCGGGCCGATTAAACCCGGATTCTTCGCCGATCTGATCGCAGTCTCAGGCGATCCGCTCACCGACATTGACGCGCTGCGCAGCGTACAGTTTGTGATGAAGAACGGCATGGTGTTTAAGAAAGACGGCGTGATGACGCCCGAGAAGTTTTTCCACCCCGGACCAGTGCGAACGCCAAACGGCAGGTGGACTCGCTGATTTCATCTGGCACAAAACTGGGTCGCTACGAAATCCACCCACTGAAAGGAAGGAAAGTGAAACATGGCAAATAACACAGAGCGCGTCCCGTCACCGGATGATCCGGTGTTGGACATAAACGAATCAAGCCGCAGCCCATTCACCGGCGGAGCAATCAAGTACACCACCAGTACCCGCCGATCGAACCGGGACTGGTGGCCCAGTTCCTTAGATCTGAGGATCCTTCGTCAAAACTCTGCGCTGTCCGATCCAATGAGAGAGGCTTTCGATTACGCGGCGGTAAGGCTTCCGGGGTGAGAACATGAAAAAGTCGAGCACAGGGCAGGATCAATCGGCAGCGAAGCTCATCTCGAAAAGGATTGCTGAACTCGGAGACTGGCGCGGGGAAGCCCTCGCCAGAATGCGCCGGCTCATCAAAGAAGCAGACCCGGACGTCGTCGAGGAGTGGAAGTGGGTCAAACCAACCAATCCCGGCACCCCGGTTTGGTCGCACGACGGCATCATCTGCACCGGCGAATCCTACAAGAATGTCGTCAAGCTTACCTTCGCCAGGGGCGCGTCTCTGAAGGATACGCAACGTCTCTTTAACTCGAGTCTCGAGGGAAACACACGCCGCGCAATCGACTTACGCGAAGGAGAAGAAGTTGACGAGTCCGCCTTCAAAGCGCTCGTTCGCCAGGCGGTCGCCCTGAACAGTTCCGGTAAGTCCAAACCTTCGAAGAAAGCGAAGTCCTAAGTGATTCCGCGCGGAACAATTCTCTCCTGTGCTTTTTGATTCACGCTGCTGCCCCCTTTCCAGAGTGAGAGGGCCGGTTACGCCCGCCTTCAGTCCCGTTGGGACGAGATCTTTATAGAAGAAGTCCACCAAAGAAAGTCCTTCGCTCCGGCGGAGCGAGATAAGTTCCCGATCTATAAACAATTGGTCCCTCCAGGACCGAAAGGAAGTCGCGAGGCATGTTTCCGCAGACACATTTCTTCTTTTTTTGGCTCTGTATCTGGTATTGTTTGCCCCATTCTTTATCAACTGACGGAGAAAATAAATGACCGCCAAAGAGATCGTCGCCGAACTCAAGCAGCTCGGCACCGAGAGAACGAAGAAAACGTGGCTGAACCACGGCGCCCAGGAACCGTGCCTCGGTGTCAAGATCGAGGACATGAAGAAGATCCAGAAACGCGTCAAGATGGATTATCAGCTCGCTCTGGATCTCTACGACACCGGCATTGCCGACGTGATGTATCTCGCCGGTCTAATCGCGGACGACGCGAAGATGACCAAAAAGGACTTGCAAAAGTGGGTCGAAAACGCGACCTCCGTCTGGGTCGCCGAATATTCGGTGCCGTGGGTGGCGTCCTCGGGCCCGCATGGTCGCGAGATGGCTTTGAAGTGGATGGATTCCAAAAACGAGGCCATTGCCTCGGCCGGCTGGCAAACCTACAGCAGCATGGTCGCCATCAGGGAGGACGCGGAACTCGACCTGGCCGAGATCAAGTCGCTCCTGCAGCGTGTAGCGAAGACGATTCACCAGCAGCCCAATCGCGTCAAGGTTGTGATGAACGGCTTCGTCGTCGCCGTCGGCTGCTACGTCAAACCGCTCCATAAGCTCGCGGTCGATACGGCCAAAGGCATCGGCAAGGTCGCCGTTGACCTGGTCGGGGACTGCAAGATTCCCTTCGCGCCGGACCAGATCAAGAAATTCGCAGCACGCAGCGCGATCGGCAAGAAGCGCAAGTCGCCGAAGTGTTGAGCGAACTGTCGCCTCTCGCTGAAGTGGTTGTGCGCCACTTCAACATCGTACTAATAGACCTGGAGGACGCGACATGCGGCCAGCGAATGTTCGCTCAAAAAGGGCCGGAGCGAATAGACTCCGGCCTTCAGAACTCTTGGCAGCAATCAAGCTCACATAGCAGGCGAGTTCATGCCAAAGGCCCACTTCCAGGCATCGCCGTCCTTTACATAGACTGACGTGCCCCAAACAGTTCCAACCTTCTGGCCGTAGCAGGTGCCGTCGGCACTACCCTCGAATGTCAGGATGCCGACCGTCGGCGACAGCATCGTTCCCGTACCGTTTTTCACGCTGACGCTCTTGACATTGCATCCGGTACCGGTCCAGTCCTTCATTGTATCGGCCTTGGTAGCGAAGTAGCTGCCAAATATATTGACAAATGAAATATCTTTGGCCGTGAGTTCGTTAAGTTTCTGGGCGTCGTGTGCCTTCCAGGCTTCCCAGACGGAAAGTTCGACCTTTACCAGAGCGGCGGTGTTAGCAATTCCTGTGGCCTGGGCCGGAGCAGGGGTGTTAGAAGCCGTATTTGCATTAGCAGCAGTCTTGTCATCCTTCTTTTGCTCAACCTTACTGGGCATTTCCGGTGGAGCTGCGGCTGCTGCCTTCGGCGGATTCTTTGGGTCGATGATTAAATTCTCGCCGTGGAAGGCCGCCTGCCATGTGTCGCCGCTGCGGATCCAGAGGCTCGCCGAACGGACCGGGCTCGGCACCTTCATCGACTTGCCGTCGGGGCCGTTGCAGGTGCCGTCCCAGGTGGCTTTATAGATGAGGGCATATGTGTCCGCGTCGATCATCGAGAGCGCGGGCTCGGTCAGATCCATTGACTTGATGTCGCACTTGACGCCGGCGATCATCTTGACGGTGGCCGTCTTGTCCATGCGCTGGCCGCCGCCCAGAATGACGAACTTGTCGCTCAGCATTCCCTCGAAAAACCTGGAATCGCCCTTGGCGTAAGCCTCATTGGCCTGTCTCTCGCGGGCCATCAACGCCGCGACGGTCGGGGCGGCCGCTACCGGTTTGGTGGTATTCGTATTTGTGTTTGCATTACCTGCTCCGGTGTTGGCAGGCGGGGCTCCGCAGGCCGCGAAAAGCGTTGACGCCGCAGCCACCAAAATAAACAGGGGGATCTTTTTCATAACCATTCTCCTCAATTGTTATTTGAATTCAAAAGTGAATTCAATTTACCCAGTGCGGCAGTTCAGTTCAACTTACCAATGCAACGCGTGAATTCGTTTTTCGCTCCAGCGGAGCGAGATGTTTATAGCACCAGCACCAAGCTACGTTAGAAGCAAAACATTTGGGTTGGGGATCCAACCAAAAACCTTGCGCTCCTCCGGCGCGCCGAGCCATAGAAAAAGCTCTCGGTACAATAGACATCTGGCTCCTCCGGAGCCAGAACACTCCTTTGGGTCACGTCACCCATAGACGCAGTTGCTCGGCAGCAGAAATCGCAGAATCAGTTTCTCTGAGTCTGCGCTTAGTGGACGAATAGAAAATAACCCAGCGATTTATCGCTGGGATTTGGTCGGAAGAGAGACGTAGTCCGTGAAGCGGACGGTGAGGATGGCCACAGAACTGCGAGCGGTAGCGAGCGGGATAAGGCTTCAATCCTCGCCTGCCGATGAGTCTGTTTTTTTGTGTGGAAGTGGTCTGTGGAACACGTGAGCCGCTTGCTACCGCAAGCGGTTCCTTAAGGTTCAGCCGTCCGCTTCACGGACTACAAATCCTCTCGCTCCTCTCCCCAGCAGTAAAACTGCTGGGCTATTATTATTCGCCTGCTTTGCGGACTGCCAAAAAGACGTCCAGAGCAGAGTGCGAATCTGGAACATCTTCATCGAGCCGCACGTAAAGCCTGCGGATGCGACCATCAAATATCTCGTCATGCCGGCATGCGGGTGAGGCTCGAAGCTGGATCCTTTCTTGCGGCTGGTTGACCGCGTTCCGGGAGAATATCAAATGAAACACAGCGTTATGTTGACCATCTCGTCGCTGCTCCTGGTCCTTTTTTTTACGTTTCACTTGGCAGACGACATCGTGCGCGGGTTTGAGCCGGGAGGTCTTTCAAACCTGGTGGGCGGCGTGCTCATTTCCGTCGTCTGGCTGTACGGAATTCTGGTGCTCGCCGAACGGCGATCTGGGTACATCATCATGCTCCTCGGGTCGCTCCTTTCCGTGGCTGTCCCCGTCATCCACATGAAGGGGAACGGTGTCGGCGTCACCAGCAGGCTCGGAGGTACCAGCGGACACTTTTTCTTCGTCTGGACGCTGATCGCGATCGGCGTGATCGGGCTCTTCTCCGCCATCCTCTCAGCGCACGGACTGTGGGGCCTGCCATGGCGCCGGCCGCGCTAACCCAACAACAGGCCAACAACGAGTACATGGAATCGGGTCGGGCGACTCGAAGGTTACCCACTTTGACCCCAGAGAAATTCAGAAAAAATCCTCTACGTTGGTTTCGCCCCGGCGGGGCGAGATGTTTATGGCCTGGCTGTTCCGTTCTTACTCCAAAGCTCCGGAGGAGCGCAATCGCTTTGCTCGCACTGGGCTACCGTTCCGCCGCCCGGTTTCGCTCCGCCGAAGCGAGACTTGTGTGTGTGCGCTGGTTGCTATAAACATCTCGCTCCGCCGGAGCGAACGCAAATGCGGTCACCCTGAAGGATGCAGGACAAAAACACTTCGCTCCTCTGGAGCGAGAACGTGAGATCGCTTCATACCGCATAAGAGATCATAAATGAAGTCGAGAGACTCTACACGTAACCCAGCTAAATTTTTCGGCGGATCGAAAATAGCCGTCGTTCGGTTCTTATCAACAGGCGATCGCCCACCAGCGCCGGCGAGGCCAGCGCCATGTCGTCCAGTTCGTTTACGTGTAATAAGCGGAACTCCTCGCCCGCTCCGATCACGAACGTTTGACCTTCCTCGCTCAGGCAGAACAACTTGCCGTTGTAGGCCCAGGGCGAAGTCGTAAAAGCCGTTGCCTGCGGGTCAATACGCGTCTTGTAACTCTGCTTGCCCGTCTTGGCGTCATAGCGGTTCAGGATTCCGGTCTCAGTCAGGGTGTAGACGGCACCCTGATATGCCACAGGCGACGGCAGATAGGTCCCTCCGCGCGCTTGCGACCAAACAACATACTCGTTCGAGGCCTGATCTTTCTGGAGTGAAATGTCGCCCGCAGCGCCGGAGCGAATCGCAAACAATGGACGTCCTCGACCGCCATCAATATAGAGCAATCCGTCATAGGCAAAGGGCGTTGGAATAGGCGTCGCTGCCATTCCCGACATACGCCACAATTCCTTGCCTGCCAGGTCGTAACTAACAACCTCTCCTGGTCCAACCGCCACGATCTCTGTGCGCAGCGCGTGCTGCCAGACAAAGGGGGTGGCCCACCCGGAACGCGTTACCGGCTGTCCTTTGCCGCCAATGTCTCGATTCGTGCGCCAGACCTGCTTCCCTGTTTGTTTGTCGAAGCCGGCGATGTATTGCTGTTTCTCGTTATCGCACAGGATGACCAGCAGGTCTCCAGCAAGTGCCGGTGAACTGCCTGTTCCGAAGTCGAGATAGATCGGATTCGCTTCCAGCGGGGTATGCCAGACAGGTTTCCCCTTCAGGTCAAACGCCCAAAGCCCCAGACTCGCGACATAGACGTAAACGAACCTTCCGTCAGTCACCGGACTCTCTGAAACAAAGCTGTTTTTGCGGTGACGTCCACCGGGTGGATGGCCAGTGTAGAATTCCCTCTTCCATGCCACCTTGCCGCCTTTCAGGTTCAGGCAATAGATGAAGTAGTGCAGTGTCACCTCGTTCGGTAGCTCGATGTCGCGTTCCGTCACCCGCTTGATCACCTGGTCCATCGGCAGACCTTGTTTCATTAACTCGGCTACGTACTCGTTGCTGTATTCTGTGCCAACCTGCGGTGGCTTCGACTTTCCCTCCGTGGTTACTGTGGTCACGTAGACCTTCCCGCCGGTCACGATTGGCGAAGACCACCCGCGCCCGGGTATCTCTTGTGACCACTCAACATTCTCGGTCATCGACCAACGCTCGGCCAGCCGCGCATGCGTGCCCACGGGATTTGACTCCGGGCCGCGGAACTGCGGCCAGGCCAGATCCTGGCCTTGAGCTGGAAGTGACACCGAAAACAGCGCGCACGCCAGGATGCCTGTGCGCCAGAAACTGAAAGAGTTCTGCAGCGGGTGTTTAGGTCTTAGCCTGGACCAAAGTGTGCTCATTATTTTCCTCCGAGTGTTCTTCCCCGACCGAGTTTTGCATATATACCATGAATCCATGCTCCTGGGTCGCGGGCATTATCCAATGCTTCCGGCATACGCGCGCAGGTGGCGCGGTCAAGTCGCGCCTTATTCCTCCCGGGTTAGCCTCACAAGACCGTACTGTCGCCAGCGGCCGCGGATAATGCCTTCTCTTTTCTCGTTGCGTGATTGTCGTCTATTCCGGATACCTGAGGAGTTAGATCCAAATTTGCGTTAGGCAAAAATTCATTGAGAAACAGCCGCAGTTCCCTTTCGTGTCCGTTCCTCGAGAAAATTTCCAACCGCTCAAGCGCCACCCGAAGATCGTCCGCCGAATGTTCCGCGATCTTGTTGATGAAAATTTTGGGATGAGCGGTTTCACTGACGTTTTCTTCCGTCATCAGCAGCTCTTCCTTGAGCTTCTCGCCCGGCCGGATTCCCGTCTCTACAATCTTGATATCCTCATGCGGTTTGAGGCCAGACAGATTGATGAGCGTTTCCGCCAGCTCGACAATTCGAATCGGTTCACCCATCTGCAAGACAAATACTTCGCCGCCATTGCCAGACTTTCCCATGGCGCCAACCTGAAGGACGAGTTGCGACGCCTCGGCCAGGGTCATGAAGTAACGCGTCATGCGCCGGTCTGTCACTGTAACCGGGCCGCCGTTCATTATCTGCTCGCGAAAGATAGGAATCACGGAACCGGCGGATCCAATCACATTGCCAAAGCGCACGGCCACGTACCTGGTCCTCATCCGGCAATTCAGATCCTGAATAAGTAATTCAGCCAGCCGTTTCGTCGCGCCCATCACCGAGGTTGGGCACACCGCTTTGTCGGTCGAAATCAGAACGAATACTTCCGTAGCAAACTCGCCGGCCACTTCCCCAAGCAAGCGTGTGGCAAAAACATTGTTCTTCAGAGCTTCCTGCGAGTTGAACTCCATCAAGGGAACATGCTTATGCGCGGCGGCGTGCAGTACCACCTGCGGATGGTGCGTTTCGAAAATCGCACGTACTCTTGTTTCATCGCCAATGTCGGCGATCAGGGATACGATCTTTTGCGCTGGGTAATGCGCACGCAGTTCGCGGTCAATATTGAAGAGAGCGTTCTCTGCCCGCTCAACCAGGAGCAGGCTCAGGGGTTGGAATCTCAACACCTGTCGTGCCAATTCCGATCCAATGGAACCTCCGGCCCCGGTCACCATCACGGTTTTGCCTTCGAGAAAGAGTTGCAGGCTCTCTTCATCCAGGTTTACCGGCTCTCGACCAAGCAAATCTTCGATCCGTACGTCCCGAATGCGACTGACTTCTACATCACCCTGCAGAATTTCATAAAGGCCGGGGATTATCTGCACCTTTATCGGGATCTTTTCGCAGATTTCCAGTATCCTCCGCAGATCCCGGCGGGGAGCCTGGGCCATGCTGATCACGATTTGGTCAATCTTCAGCCCGTTGACTAGCCTGGGGAGGTCTTCGGTTTTACCAACGACCTTGACACCCTGAATGACTGTTCGCTGCTTGGCCGGGTCGTCATCGACAAACCCTTTGATCGTCAGCCCGGTATCCCCTCGATTTATTATCTCCTTAGCGGTTAGCTGACCGGCCTGGCCGGCGCCCACTAACAACACCGATTTCTGCGCCTTGCTCTTTCCACTCTCAGTTCGCCGCCGTTTCTCGAAACGTTCATAGTGGGCCCTCCGGAGTACTCTTAATCCCAGGACTCCACTGAAGGCCAGAAGGGTATCGAAGATGATTATTGAGAAAGGAACTTGCCACTCATGGAATTGTTGCGGCAGGGCTGCCCGGATCATGACCGGCGGCACCACTGACAGCCCCGCCGCTTTGATGAACGTCTTTAGCTCCATCATGCCAATGTATCGCCAAACAAACCCATACCCACCGGCCCAGATCAGGGCACAGAGTTGTATTAAGACGACGTAGGGCAGCTGGATCATCAGCTGATAGATTTGACGTGGCGGAATCTCGAAATCGAACCGCAGCAAGTAGGCCAGCAGAAACGCCAGCACCAGCACGAAAAAATCAAGAACAAACTGTGTCCTTCTGTTTACAAGTCGGGAACGTAGTTTCATCAGTCTTCTTCTCATGAGGTGGAACCTTTCTCAGCATGGCTAACGATTGAGGACCAAGGGAGTTTTGAGGACGTTACGTAATTGCACGAGGCGGAGATTTTCAGTCACAAATCAGTTGTGGACCGACATACTGCGCACAATCTCTACGATGCGGTCAAGATCGGCATCAGTCAGGCTTGACCCGCTGGGTAAACAAAGCCCGTGTGCAAAGATATCTTCTGCTACTGACCCGCCGCAGGTTCTGTATTGGGAAAAGATCGGCTGCAGGTGCAATGGTTTCCAGACGGGACGAGCCTCGATGTTCGCGGCGGCGAGCGCCAGGCGGATGTCATCGCGTGAGGCGCCAAAGTCTCTCTGATCGATAGTGACACAGGTCAGCCAACGCGTCGCCCGCCCGTAGGTGGCCTCAGGCATAAACGTCAGACCCGGAAGCTCTCCGAGACCTTCTCGATAGAGCGAAAATATCCGGCGGCGCGCGTCAATTCGTTCCGGGAGTACTCTGAGCTGTGCTCTGCCGATGGCCGCGAGCACATTACTCATGCGATAGTTATAACCAACAGATGAATGTTCATAGTGGGGAGCCGGATCTCGCGCCTGCGTGGCCAGAAATCGAGCCTGCTCAATCAGAGACCGATCATCGGAAACCAGCATCCCCCCACCGGAAGTGGTAATGATCTTATTTCCATTGAATGACAAGACTCCCAACCTACCGAACCCGCCAACCTGGCGGCCCTGGTAGGTGGCTCCCAAAGCTTCGGCGGCATCCTCAATGATTGGGACGTCGTATTCCGCACAAGTCTCGACGAGGCGATTATAATCAGCACTTTGCCCGTAGAGATCCACAATGATTGCCGCGCGCGGCAAAGTGCCACGCTTCGCAGCATCTCTGAGCTCGCATCTCAACAGCTCGGGGTCAATGTTCCAACTTGATCTCTCGGCGTCGATGAAAACCGGACGCGCTTTTTCATAAAGGATTGGATTGGCGCTGGCGCTAAAGGTAAGCGAGGAACAAATCACCTCAGCGCCGGCCTCCACTCCAATCAGGCGCAGCGCCAGGTGCAAAGCCGCGGTTCCGGAAGAGAGCGCGGCAGCATGCCCGACCCCCAAATACTGGGCCATCTCCTCTTCAAAGGCATCGACATGAGGCCCAAGCGGCGCAATCCAGTTGGATTCGAACGCATCCTTAACCAGGGTCAGCTCTTTTCCGCTCATGTGAGGGGGCGACAAATAAATGCGGCTCATTGTTTTAGTCGAAGCAGACATGATTTCACCATTTATGCCATCGCTTCTATCCTGAATTCCCGTGTGATGATCTCTGAAGCTTCTTCGAGTGCAGCACAGATTTTCTTCATTTCTTCCTCGCCCAGGCTCGCATTACACGGAACCAGGAACATCCGCGTAACCAACTCATGGCAGTTTGGAAAGAAGGTCGTTGACTTCCAAGCCATCGGATAAGGAGGTTCCGTTTGAATACCGCGGGAATGGAGATGAGCCCGAGCCCGCTGCACTGCGCCGCTCGAAACACCGGCATCTCCTGACTCAACCCGCACGAGGACCGGGAAAAGATGAACTGCAGTCTGACCATTAAGGCAGGAGAGCGTAGTTAGCGCAGCACAACGGGCGATGGCGCCGGCAAGATAAGACGAGTTGCGCGTCTGCAGTGCGGCCAGTCGTTCACGAGACTCCCATTGCGTCAACGCCACTGCCGCCTGAAGCTCCGACATAGGTGCTTCGTGCAGCTCCGACAATGCACTGCGCACGCTACTATCCCCACCCGGCCGAGGGGCCTGGGCGCCAGGCCAGAAGGTCGGGATATGATGGCGACCAACAGAGCGTGCTGCATAGTTTAAGAAGCGCATTGTTTCTCTGATCCTGCCTGAGGCGCCGTCACAGCTTTGCATCGAGGCTTCGTTTGGCCAAAACAGGACCCCCCCGCCCACCGACGTCAATGCCTTAAAGTTGAAACTCCAAACGCCTGCGTCACCACGCGTGCCGCAGAGGCGAGAGCCTTCCGCTGCAGTTGAGCCGGACTGGTATGCGGCATCTTCGATCACCGGCACGCCCAGATTTGAAAGCCGCGAAAAATCCTGATCGAATCCGTAGGTATTGGGGGCCAGGACTGCCGCGATACCCTGGGCGGCAATTGCCTGGGCCAGCGCTTCCACGTCGAAGCGGATCGAAGCGGGCAGACAGTCGATGGCCACCGGCTCCACGCGCGCGGCCTGCAGTCCTGTCAGTACAGCGGGGCAGACATATCCGGGCACGGCAACTCGCCGCCCTTCCAGGGCGAACCTGCGCGCTGCCAGCAAGATTGCGTAGCGAGCTGACGATACCAGCTGAGGAATCCAACCGGGCGCTTCCCGCTGCAGCTCGAGCTGTAGTCGCCTGCGGAAATGATGGCTGCGGCCGCCTGAGGCAATTACGGCGCCCCCGCGTGCTAACTCCCTCCAACCCCAACTGGGAATATTGATTCGAATATGCACTATTTTTTTAGGACGATGACGCTATAGTCGGATAAAAGGCGTGGAGCTAATCTCCCCAGGGCCTCCCCGATCCGGTAACCAAACCTGGTGAACCGAGGGAAGCCCGAAAACCGGGAGCGCGCCAACAGGAGTCGCCCCGGCACGAAATGCAAGCCGCTCCACTCCTCGACGGACATGCTTAAATCAGTGAACAATTCGACTACCTGTCCGGCACTAAGCCGGCACGTTCTTGTGAGGGCCGGAAGCCTATGGAAAGGATCAATCAGGATGATTCGGCCACCGGACCGCAGGGCTGCGACCATACGTCTGGCGATCTCGGGCAACTCCTCGGCGCGACAGGCGCTCGCCAGGCAAGCCATGGAGAGCACGAGGTCGAAGCTCTCAACCGGATAATCGTAAGCCTGAACGCTGGCTGCCACGAATGCGGCGGTGAGATCCGGGTTGCGGTGACCGGCTTCCGTGACCATGGTGTCGAGATCGACTCCCACATAGCTTTCGAAGAGTCCGGCCAGCCGCGCGCTTAATCTCCCCGTTCCGCATCCGAGATCAAGCACGGCGCCGCGGTGCGCCGGCAGATTTCGCTCGATGACCTTCCACTGGTCAACATGAGCTAGCTCGTTGTAAGCGGGACTGGCCCACATGACGGAGAGCCACCCGGGATCAGCAGCGCGCGGGCGCCAGAAGTGAACCGGGTCCGGCGGAGTATAGATAAACAATCGCCGCAACCGTTTGATCGTCGTCATCCGATCATTCCTTCTTCAATCGGGTTAGTGCTGCCGCTGCTGAGAAAGCCGCTGCCGTAATAGAGCATTTCAAATAACAAGGGCACCGGGTCCGCTATCCTAAAATCATCGTAGCCGTCTGGGCGCGTGGCCAGGATCTCAGCGACAGTCTTCACCGTTTTCCCGAAACGTCCGCGCCGCACGAGGTTAAAGAGATGCAGCATCTCGCCAGTGATCCAACGGGACCTGACTCCCAGTTTGTAAGAGGTCACCGGTTCGACATCGCCGTCGATCGCCATCCGGTATAGGAGCCAGGGAAAGTCCACGCCCGCGCGGACGGCGAGGTCGAGTGCTCCCCAGAAGCGTGGGTTTATTTCGATCAGCGAAATCTGACCGCTGGCTTCATCATAGTGAAAATCCAGGTGCGCCACGCCGTGCCAGTTGAGTGAATCCATTAAGGCTCGCGCGTGGGCTTCGAGTTCCGGTACGTGAACGCTCTCGCGGAAGACGCTGGTCCCAAACTGACCATCTTTGCAGCGCAGGTATCGCTCGCAAAATGCGGCGCGAAACTCGCCACGGTTATATAGCAGACAGACTCCGTAACCGTTTCCCGGTGCCAAGGCTTGTATGATCGGCCAGTGCGCAACGCCCAGATCGTAGGTCTTCACGAGCCAGTCGAACCGCTCGATACACTCCTGCGGATTGCCAACCACAAAGACGCCTTTGCCGCTGTTGCCAAGTTGGGTTTTGACAATCGCCGGGTACTTTAGTCCCAAAGCGCACTCGACCAGTTCTGCATGAATTTCAGGCTTGATGGTTTCAGGCACCGGCACGCCGGCGGCCCGCGCCAGCGACACTGTCTGCCATTTATTAATCGTCTGAGCTATAACCTCAGCGGAACTGATCGGTATCAGAACGTCCGCGGGAAATCGGCTTCTTAATTGCGCAAGGGCGAGGACGTCTTCGTGTCCCGGTATGAGAACTTTGGCCTTTGTTTGGGCCATCGCCTGCACCAGATCCGCGACAAAGCCCTGAGGGTCGCGATAAGGGCTGCGATAACGCGTGAATGAAGTCTGGTAGCGGGAGTACCGACACATCGCCAGGCGCGAAGCATCACCTACATGCACCGCGACCCCTCGGCTCGCCAGCGAATTTACAATGACGTAGGAGACGCGGCACCAGCCGTAAGTGAGAAACGCAGGTGGCAGTTTGCTCATCTGTCGAGGGCAACTGGCGGCCACCCCTCCCTCGTGAGATTCATGGCCTGCCCTATCCTCACAAAAACCGACATCAGAAAATCTCCACCGGCACACCTTGCCCGGTCCTCAGTGACTCCATCACGGCCAGCGCCGCCCACGATACATTGAGTAGCGAGCTGTAAGGAATCGGGGGCGGGCCGCCTCGTCGTACCGCAGCGACAAACGCCGCCAATTCAGCTTGGTGTCCTTTGTCGCGGCTGGAAATTTTGTGAGTTTTTGTCCGGCCCTCTCGGCAAAGGGTGACTGTCTTGAAATCATCGATGACTGCAACTCTGCCGCCGCCAAAGACTTCAATCCGCTCTTTGGGGAAGGCCTTGTCGCCGCCGGCAAAGTATCCGATCGAGGCGGTGGAACCGTTGTCAAAGCGCGCGACGATGATTGTCTGGTCGTCGCCGGCGCCCGCCGCCCCACCCGGCTCGACCGACTCTGCAAAGATTCGTGTGATCTGGCTGCCTAATAGAAAACATGCGAGATCAAGTGCATGGCAGGCTTCACCGACCAGTCGTCCGCCGCCCGTCGCCAGATCCTGGGTCCAATGGTCCGCAGCCATTGGTCCCGCGTTGAATCTGTAGGTAAGGGTCGCCGGCGCTTGCACAGGTGCGAAGAATTCGCCTACGAGTTGAGCTGCCGTTGAGAAGCGGCGGTTGAAACCTACGGTCCATAATAATGAGTTGTCGTCCAGGCCGGCCAAGCCTGCCGCGAATGCACTGAGTTGTTCGGCTTCAATCGCCAGCGGCTTTTCTACGAAAACGTGCTTGCCTCTATGCAATGCTGCCAGCGTCTGTTCGCAATGAAGGTCATGCCGCGTGGCCACAAAAACTGTATTAACGAGTTCGTCCCCCAGGACGTCGGCCACATCCGTGCAGGCAACTTCGAACCCGTGACGCTCGCCGCGCACCACCGCACTTACTCCGCCTGCGGAGCAAATCGCGCGCGGCCTCAGGCCGGAGATTCGCTTCAAAGCCGGCAGCAGAACCAAGGAAGCAAAATTACCTGCGCCGATCAAGCCGACGCCGATCTCGCCTTCGCCCAAAGGCCGCGCTACCCGCTCGCTCCTAATCGTCACGCTCCGGGCCAACGTTCTCTCATCACTCGCCCCGGCGTACTTAAGCACAATCCCAAGGAAGGGCTCGCTGCCGGTTTCGATCAGCTGATACGCCTTTTCCGCGTCGTTGACCTCAAAGGTGTGCGTAGTAAGACGCGCGACGTCGAGCCGCTTTTCGGCTATCTGTTCAAGCACCGCTTCTATGTTTCGCTGCTCGGTCCAGCGGACGTAGGCGTAGGGATAGTCCAACCCCTGTTCTTCATAGCTCGCATCGTAACGCCCCGGCCCATAAGAACACGACACGATCAGCTCCAGTTCCTTTGGGTAGAACTCGCTCCGCGGAACGTTCAGTCCGACCGCGCCGACTGCAATGACGCGGCCTTTTTTTCTGGCTACGGTTGCCGCCAACTCTATTGGTTCGTCGCTGGAAGTCGACGCGGCGATCAGGACTGCGTCAACACCATGTCCGCCAGTTCTTGCCAGCAAGGTCGCGACAAACTCTTCGCGTCTGCCCGCTTCGGCGCCGGAGTTGATCGCGAGTTGGCGCCTGGCTTCGTCCGGATCGGTGCCAATTACGATACAGCCAGAGGCACGCAGTAACATCACGGCGATCTGGCCGATCAACCCGAGTCCAATAACGGCGACGCGGTCGCCCACGCCGACCTTCGCCAGGCGCACACCCTGCAGGGCGATTGCTCCGACAACGCCATAGCAGGCCTCGGAAAACGGCACTCCCGCAGGGATCCGCGCCACCAGGTTGTGCGGCACGGCAACCACCCCCGCGTGGGCTCCGTTCGAAGCAACGCGGTCGCCCGGCTGAAACTGCCGCACTTCTCGCCCCGCTTCTATGACTGTCCCTGCTGAGGAGTACCCGAGCGACAATGGATCGGCAAGTTTCGCCCGGACTTGTTGAATGGTTTCAAGGACGCCTTCCTGCCTGACCTTTTGCAGAACGCGACGAACATGATCGGGACGCTCGCGAGCCTTGCCCAGGAGCGACTTGCGGGCCAGATCCACAATCATCTTTTCGGTGCCCGCCGAAATTAACGACGTCTCGTTCGCGATCAGGACCTCGCGCGGGCCACAGATAGGCGCGGGGATTTCTGCGACCCTGGTTGCGCCGGAGTCGATTGGTTGCAGTACCTGTTTCATGAACCTCCCGGTCGCGTACTCAAATCAAATCCTGTTTCGGCAATACCATTTGCTCCCGCAAAACATTTCTGTGCCGTCTGCGCGGCCAACTCTTGTTTCTCATCCACAAAATTTCGCAGCCACATTTCAATACACATCAACGAAAAAATCAGGTATGACGCGTCAACCTCCTGATTTTCGTTGCGCTCAATCAACCTGCTCACGGCCGCGGGGTCGAATAGTCCGCGTTCCCGCAACGATGTCTCCGACAGCACATCGCGCACCATTTCGCGCAGGTCATGGCGTATCCAACGCCGCAAAGGCGCGCCGAAGCCGGTCTTGGGGCGGTCAATGATGACGGACGGCAAGTCGCCGCGCATCGCGTCTTTGAATGCGGCTTTGAGCGTCCGTCCGACCAGTTTTTCGTTCGGTGCCAGATGAACCGCGAACCTCACCAGGTCCAAATCCAGGAAGGGCACGCGTGTTTCGATGCCATGCAGCATACTCATCTTGTCGGTGTAGTTCAGGTTATGATCGGGCAAAAAGTGTTTGGCTTCCAGATAAAGCATGCGGTTGAGCGGGTCATGTTCATCGGGAATGCGCGACAGAGTCTCCCGCAACGGTTCGAGCGTGTCGTAATCAGCCAAAGACTGCGCCAGCTCCGGTGTGTAGAGTGAACGGCGCACCTCTTCCGTGTTCCAGACAAAGTAAGAAAGCAGCCGGTCTTCGGCGGACATGGGCGCGTTAGTGAAATACTTGTGGAGGCGCCGGGTAAACTTGCCCGCAACGCCCAGGTCTTTGACTCCATAGGCCAAAACGTTACGTGCCGGTTGCGGCAGCCAGCTCCAGTATTTTTCCAGACGCAACGCCAGATGCCTTCTATACCCGGTGAAAATGTCATCGCCGCCTGCGCCCGAAAGCAAAACCTTAAAGCCATCGGCGCGCGCCTGCTCGGCGATCAGCGAGACGTTGATGCAGGCAGGATCGGCTTGCGGTTCGTCCAGGACGTACACCATCTTTTCGATGAACGAAACCACATCGGGCTCGACGTGAACCTCGTGCAGATCGGCGCCCAGGTGCGTTGCGGCGATACGCGCAAACTCCAGATCGTGCGGGTTTTCATCGGCTGGCGCGTCTTCGCCGAAGTTCATCGTGTAACAGCGCGGGCGCTGTACGCCGGCCCGCTTCATCATCGCCACGACGCTCGTCGAATCCAGCCCACCGGATAAGAACGCGCCCACCGGAACATCGCTGACCAGTTGCCTTTCAACCGCTCGCGCCAGGAGCGCGTGGAGTTGTTCCAGATGTTCGGCACGTGTGCCCGACAAACGCGTGCCATCGTAAGGCAGATCGTAAAAGCATTCTTTCCTGACGATGCGCCCTTTTTCCAGAATCAAACGAAAGCCTGGTTCCAGCTTTTTAACGCTCCGCAACATCGTGTGCGGCGCAGCAGACCAGATGAAACTGAGGTACTGGTGTATCGCCTTATGATCCAACTCGCGCGAAATTTCGGGATGGACAAGCAGCGACTTGAGTTCCGAGCCAAACACGACACCGCCGGGAAGTTCGCTGTAATACAAGGGCTTGATCCCCAAATGGTCGCGCGCCACGAGCATTCTTTGACGGCGCGCGTCCCACAGGGCAAAGGCAAAGATGCCGTGCAAGCGTTTGACGCAGTCGTCGCCCTCGGCGTCGTAAAGGTGCAAAATCGTTTCCGTGTCGGTTTGGGTCCGAAAACGATAGCCGCGTGCTTCGAGCTCCGCTCGCAGTTCACGGTAGTTATAGATCTCACCGTTGAAGGTTATTTGCAGTGTGCCGTCATCGTTCGCCAAAGGCTGGCGCCCGTCGGCGCTCAAGTCAATGATGGACAAACGACGGTGGCCCAGCGCTACGCCATTCTTTTCATCCGCCCAGAAGCCCTCGTCATCCGGCCCGCGGTGCATGACCAATCTGGTCATCGCGTAGATACGGGCCAATGGGAAATTACCGAAGATGCCTGCTATGCCACACATATGATTAAGGATTGCTGACGGCAGAAATCTCTACGTTCAACAAGTACGCCAGCAGGCGCCTGGTATGTTCGCGCCAGGAAAAGCGCGTTAACAGTTCATCATGGTTCACCGGCCGCACACGATCAGTTGCGGTTGGCCAGGTGCGCCAGATTGCTACCAACTCCTCCGGCTTATCGGGATGAAAGTAAAGCGCATTGTCCCCGCAAAGCTCGCGCGCGTAGGGCCAATCGGCACAGACCAGGGGTTTGCCCAGCGCCAGCGCTTCGACCAACGGATGACCAAAAGACTCGCAAAACGAAGCGAACACACAAGCGTCAACCTCTTGATAGAGTTTGATTAGATCTGCACCATACT
Source organism: Pyrinomonadaceae bacterium (assembly GCA_036726305.1). Lineage (GTDB taxonomy): Bacteria > Acidobacteriota > Blastocatellia > Pyrinomonadales > Pyrinomonadaceae > JAOAPY01. Next base: position 19,629 of record DAIMCP010000040.1, read on the forward strand.
GCGATCCGACGGGGACCAGATAACCAGATTCGATCAGCTTGTGTTCGCGTATCAGTTTCCAATCGTCCTTCCAACACGCCGGTGGACGATCATCCAGTTGCGAAGTCACAATCAACTGCACCGGCAGGGCTTCTTCTTTGGCCTGTATCAGCGCCCGCAGCAAAAAGTGCAGGTTTTTTTGCAGCGTGTAGGTCATCACGTAAAGAAATTGCCGTTTGCCGGTTGGCGACTGCGGCTTGCTGTTTTCTGATTTCCCGCCATCAGCGAAAGCCTCAGCCACGCCGTAAGGATTGACGAACCCGCGCAGTTCGAGCGCCGGGAATGCCGCTTCGACCAAATCGCGCATGGTTTGGCTGGGATACATCACGGCCGCGCAGGTGTACGCGCCCGCAGCGATGAGCAGGCTTTGCAAACGCCACGAACACCGCCGCGCCAGCATCTCGCGGCGCATCAGATTATGATCGAAATAGATCGCATTACGAAGCAGAACGATGGTGCGGGTTGTCTTGAAGAGCGGCGCAAAACTCGCGGAACAAAAAAGCGCGTCGGCCTTTTCGCGCCACAACCAAAAGGGCAGCACGATTTGGTCAAAGAGAAACCGCGTCAGGGCATTTCGGGAGGCGAGCGGCAAAACCCGTACCTCACACAAATTCGGAAAGAGCAATCCTTCAACCGGAGTCGGCAGGAGCAGCACGACGCGCACATCGCGTTCTGCCAACAGCGACGCCAGTTGCGGCAACACGTTCCGCAAATAAGTGACGCCTCCGCCGACTCGGGCCCCGAGCGCATGAATCCAAATCGTTGTTGGCGTCACTTCGCACACTCAATGAGCAAATAGCCGCCGAAGCGATGCCCAAGACGTCGGATGAGCCAGCGCGGGTAGACTTTGAAAACAAATTGCGAGAACCGATCGCTGTACCTGGCGGATGGTTTCATGGTTAACAAATCGCCGAGGCCCAGCTGCGTCCGTATTTCAAGAATCCGGGAAAACGGCGCGCACAATTTTGACTCCGCTTCGCGCACAGTGTAGAGCTTAGTGCCGGGCGATTCCATGTAGTCAGCCACAATCCGACGCGGGCCCAGTGGCTTGCCCCGCAGTAAACCGTTACGCGCCCAAATCAGTCCCACACCCCATGAATGCAAATGATAAATCGCCACGCGCGCCCGGCCGCCAGGCCGCAAGACACGGGCGATTTCCCGAAAGCATGCCGCCGTGTCCGGCGAGTGATGCACGACACCCCAACTGTAAACCAAATCAAAAGAATCATCGGAGAACGGCAAGGTCTCGGCGTCGGCGACTGAGACCTTCGGAGTGAAGCCGTTTAGCCCGCAACGTCTCTCAGTATGTGCGACGGCGCGCGGAGTGCAGTCGATACCGTAAGCGTCGGCGCCCGCTTTGAGCCATTCCAGATAATCCGCTCCCATGCCGACGCCGACTTCCAGGACGCGCAGTCCCGCGCCCTCATCGAACCGCGCAAAAGGTCTTATCCACGGTTCCAGGTTGTAGCGCTCGCGCGCGTGCGCGTCGTAAAATTCGCGACCCTCACCCACTCCGTAGCGCTCGCCGCAGGATTCCTGGTTCCAAAATTCCTGTACGCGAGCCTTCAGATCAGTCTGTTCTGCTATTTCCAGCGCCTGCCTCCTGCTCCTGCATTTTTTCCTCTGCCTTGCGCGCCTCGACGGCCATCACACGGGAATAGATGCCCTCACAGCTGGTGGCGCCTTTTTCGACCATATCAAGTAGTTGTGCGAAACCGCGCATCACGCGCCACAAAAGCCCACGCACTCGTGAAAAGAACGATGTCGGCAGGGGGCGAATCTCGCGTATCTGAATGTCGTGATAGCCGGTCAACCGCAGGACAGTGCGAATAGTCTGCGGCGTGAAAATGGTTTCGTGCGTCAAATCGCCGTACGCCACTGGACCCGGACGCAGTCCTGCGCCGTTGGGCGTGGTGAGAAATAATTTCCCACCCGGCCGCAGGGCCTGCGCGCACATATCAAGAAATTGCAGCACTTCGTCGCGCGTCAAGTGTTCGATTAAATCCAGCGCCACGATCAGGTCGTAGGCGGATGCTTTGCCCGCCAGATGCTGCTGAAAAGAGATGTTTTCCGCGCTCAAGCCCAACTCGCGGGCGACGGCTATCTGCTCCGCCGATAAATCGACACCGGTTGTCGCCGGCCAACCGCGCTCTCGCGCCCAGTACAGGAAACTGCCCGGCCCGCAGCCGATTTCCAAGGCGCATTCTGGCGCCTGGCCCAGCAAAACGGGGCCGAGCAAATGGTCGTAGATGTGGAACTGGCGTCTGAAGCCAGGCAACTCCGCATCCGTGGCCCGGTGGCCCTTGAACGCCGAAACATAGTTGCCGTAGAGCCTGCGGCGGTAATCACCGATTTGTATTTCCGGCATTGTAGATTCTCAAGACAGCCCGCTGATGAGGCGAACGGCGCGTTGTTCAAAACTTGCTAACGAAAACACTTCCTGTGCCCGGACCTGGCCCGCCGCACCCATCTGCGCACGCAAATCGTCATCGCGAAGCAATTTCAGCAGCGCCTCACAAATGTCTTCCGCGTTTTCCGGGTCAACATGCAGACCGGTAGTGCCGTTCACAACCACCTCGCGGCCGGCATCTGATCGACTGGCAATGCAGGGCAACCCGTGGGCCATTGCCTCGGCAAAGACAAGACCGAAGCCCTCGCCCCAGCTCGGCATGGCATAGACGGCGGAGGTGCGATAAAGTTCGGAAAGGTCCGCGTCGGAAATCGCGCCAGTGAACTTTACCGAATCCGCAACGTTGTATTGCTGCGCCAACTCTAACAATTCCTTTTGGCCTTCGCCGCCGCCAATAATCCAGTATTCTGCCTCAGGGAAAGATTGAAAGATGCGCGGCCAAATGCGGATAATTTCTCTCTGCCCTTTTCGCATCCCGCGTCCCCACAATCGCCCGACGGTCAGGACGCGCAATCTGCGTTCACGCGGCGCATCATCCGCCGGCAGCAGACGTGCCGGAAGGTAACATACTTCACTCCTGGTCTCCGCAAATTGCGGATGGCTCTCGCGGAACTTGTCGAGAGTAAACTGCGAATTAGCGACCAGCGAATCGCACGCCTGCAGACCCCAACATGTGGGACGCGGCAAGGGCCCCCAGGCCTCGACACCGTGAAGAAACATATAGAAACGCCCGCCCGATAACGCCTTCAGGCAACGGGCCAGCGGCGCTAGTCCGACGTGTGTTGCCAAAATCACTGAGCCGCACGCATGACGGTAACGCCGCAAAGCACCCGCCAACAGCTTCGGCACACTGCTCGCCGCGCATGATGAACCCGGCCAGTCCTGCAGCCATGCCGCGTCCGGCGGGTCGTGGCGCGAGACGATGACGCCCGGCACAAATGCGCGACGGGCAGCGTTTAGGAAGAGCTGGTTGACGGTCTGAATGCCTCCATAACCTGCGCCTGAAATAACTGTGACGAGCAAGAGCATTCTCAACTACCCTTTTGCATTCGCTGACCTCTGCTGGAAAACCTGCTGAATGAGAGCCGTCATTCTGTTCAACCACTGCTAATGCTCGAACGGGCCACTCGTCGCGGGTGCGATCTCCGAGCCGATCGATTTGGCTGGAGAAACGCCGTCAACATCATGCTGATCCCCAGCATTGCGACGTAGAAGAAAGTTAGCTGCAAGAGCGCGCCCGCCGAAGAGCCACCGTTTGCCTGAACCAAAATGGAAATCCCCAGCGCATGCCCTGTCGGGTTATTGCGTTTCCCGTAGAAGTCTGTTGCTTCCCAGATGAGTGAGTAAAGGAGGGACAACAGTAGGAGACCGCCGATCGCTCCCAGCCAGCCAAAGTTCAGATAGAATTCTCCGGCAACCGACATATTGATGGAGTTGCTAAAGCTCGTGTCGCTCAGGCGAGACCCGTGACCGATCTTCTCCGCGAACCATTGGCCAGGCGTGATCAAAGGCTTTTCCGGCCAGATTAAGCGCGGAATGAATGCGTAACTCAAGTATTCGAGTGTTGTTCCATAGTAGTACCCTTCCTCATCGGCGATACGCGCTATCTGACTTAATTGACCGAAATTGCAACCTCTCGCGATCAGCACCATCAATGCCGACTCGCCCGCTTTGTCGTCGCCGCCGGGCTTGCTACCAGAATCGTCCAGCCGAAATTCCCCCAAAAGGATTTCTATGCGCTCCAATCCGAAAATGCGCTGGCCTCTGGTCTCGCCATTACTCTTGTAGATCACGGCGAAAACGACAATGACCACGCAGGCGATTGCAACAACCCGCCTGGTAAGCGCTTTGCGCAAGAGAAACGCAAGAAAGAATGCAAAAAGCGGATATGCCACCTGGCCGCGCATATAACTAAACAGGACCGAATGCACCACATCAAACGTAATTCCAAAAAAGAGAACCCAACGCGTCCACTTCGGCAGGGTTGGAGATGGGCCGAGCCAATGCCAGGCTAAAAGAAAGATAGCGATCTCCGATGACAACCCCAGGAAGCCGCCGATCGTGCCCAGAGACTCCACCGAAATACTAATGAGCTTGGTGGTCCAATCGAAGGCAAACATTGCCATGATGATCATCGTAAGGGTCTTGTCTGAGACTTCAACTGCGACTCCCGGGAACCGGGGGAGGAAGCGACGAGGCACGGAATGGAGCCTGGAAAACCACCGATAGCTGATCAAAGGAACGATGACGGTCAAGCTGGCCAGATACTGCGCCTCTAAGAGGAAATTCACTGCGGAGTACGAGTAAAAAGTGCTTTCGTAAGCAGTGCCTACTACAAAACAGGCTATGAGGTGCCCCAGCCCAATCCAGACTCCAAAAATCAGGGCATTGATGGTCATGGGAGTAATGCTTTCGAGGCGAGCGCTGAAATAGTCTCTCAGCCCATATCCCACTGCCACCGCGAGCGTCCCTGCAGCCATCAGCTCGATGGACTGTAGTAGCCCTCCCACAATGGCCACCAGAATGCCCAGGCCGTAAACGTAGCTGCTAAGCTTTCTCAACATGTCGTTTAGACTTCCGGACCGTCGCCGCAAAGTCCGGTTTTAACGAACCCCGAGTCTCTGCAGTTCAAACGCTGCGGTCGCCAGCGATTTTGCCGCTGCCGCCACATCCTGGGTCATTGATATCTGAGTAGAAGCCTCAGACATTCTCAGAAAGCGATCCCGGTCCTCATAGATGTCTTTGATCGCCTTTTCTAATCTCGCTCGGTTGCCGCAAGGGTAAACAATCGCGTTCCGCGGCTGGGCCACATCATTTGGGCCGATACACCCTACCCGGTCGCTCACAATCACCGGGAGACCAAAGCAAATACCCTCACTAAGAGCGAGACCGTAATTCTCCACGGAGGAGGTTTGAGCGATTACGTCTGACGCAACATAATAGTCGGCAACTTTCGTTTGATTTACGAATCCGGTTAGCACCGCATTAGTGACCCTCTCTTTCCGACAGAATTCCTCGATGGCGGCTCGCTCGGGCCCCTCACCTACCAGCAACGACCAGACAGGAATGCCCGCGCGGTTCGCAGCCCACGCCGCGGCCACGAGGTCGACCGGCATCTTATGCGGAACGTACTTGCCGCACAGAATAACTACGAAGGCGTTTGCCGGAATTCCCAGTCTGTCGCGAACTGCCTGCCTGACTTCTACTCGATCGGCTACTGCGTTAAGCAGTCGGTCGCGATCAGTGGGCATCACCCCACGAAAAAGGCGCTCACGTGGTAACCCGTACCGCAGGTGGTAGGCGAGGTTGTTCTCGCTGATGAAGAGCGCCCCGTCTACTCTCTGATAAAACTTCCGGACAAAGACTTGCTTTGCGGCCCGTCTCAACAGCGGACGCTTTTCACTCGCATTGGAATCGGTAAAGAGCAGCAGCGGTCTGCGTTTTTTGTGTGCCCACTGGGCCGCTCTCCAGTTGGTTCGGTGGGCGTACCCGAATGTTTGCACTACATCCGGATCGAACCGGTCGAGCGCTTCTGCAACGTTTGGGTTATCAACTTCCCGGAAACGTAACCGTTTGGGCCGGCGCGCGATCGCCAGAAACTCATGAGCGTACCCGCCTAAGAGTGGAACGTCCCACTCAACGTTGGTATGAAACTGCGGATCGGCGTAGCCGTTTAATCCCCAGTCGCAGCAAAAGAAGACGCGCAGGTCAATATTCTTGAACGTCGCGAGTTCTCTATGCCAGGGGGCAAAGGTGGGGATTGGGTGGCTAAGGATGACGGCCACGCGCAGGCGGTTCTTTAAATCGGTAGCCATGCTCACAGTGATCGCATCCTGGCTTGCTGAAGGACGATCCTCGGCGTCCACTGTGAAAGAATCTCTGAAGTTCGCATACCTGACCTGCGGCTCAGTCCATGACCGGCACGACTTCCGCGTTCACCTTCAGGACATAATCTCTCGCCGTGCTGGCCCCTGCACCGTTTTGTGGCGGAAACGCCACCCGCGTCAGGATATTCGCCAACCTGGCCGCTTCCGTGCGCGGATTGAAACGAGTTTCGATAGTCTGTCTTGCTGCGACGCCCAATTGGTGAGCTCGTTTTTGGTCGCTGGCCAGCGAGGCCATCGCCCGCGCGAGCGCTCCAGCATCAGCCACCGGCACTAACCAGCCGTTTTCCCCGTTTTGAATCAGTTCTCGCTGGCCACAGGTATCCGTTGTAATCACCGGTAGGCCGACGGCCATGGCTTCCATCGTCGCATTAGCCAACCCCTCCAAGCGGCTCGGCTGAACATAAGCATCGGCGGCCTGTAAATAGCGTAATACGACTTCGTGAGACACAGCCCCGATCATCCGCACTCGGTCATGTCCATTCTGATGGAGTTTCTTTACCAGCAGTTTGTCAATCGGACGACCGATGATGACGAGTTCCCAGTCCGGGTGTGTCGGCGCAAACTCGCTCCAGGCTACGGCCAACTCCTCGATCCCTTTCCGTTTTTCGATGCTGCCGCAGAACACAAGAATGGACGAGCTTTCGCACAGGCCCAACTCGCTTCGCAATTTGCTCCGATCAATAGCGGGCCGAAACTGTGTCGCATCGCATCCGTTATAGACAACCTTTATGTTTGGCTTAGCGCCTCGCACAATCAGGTCGGCGCGATCGCGTAAGTCTTCGCAGTTAGTCAGCACGGCATCAGCCTGGCTCACGACCCGGCTGACATATTCGCGGCAGAGCGGATGCCGGGCCTGCCACTCATGCATCTCGCTACCGCGCGCAATGGCCACCACCGGCCAACCAAACCGTGCTCGCAAGGTGAGCGCCACCGCCCCCCCGGTCCATAGCCAATGGGCGTAGATGACATCCACGTCGCGATATTCCGGCCGCTGCTCGACGTATTTGGCCAACGCTTCTCCAATGGCCGGCACGACATCTTCACCATCCATCCAACGTCGTGGATAAAACACTTCAGCGACGGGAATACCGTCAGTCGAACCATGCCGGCCACGGCGGCGCCAGTAATACTGCATCCACGATCGTCGTCGCAGCCAGAGCGGGAACGGCGGCGGCGATGGATGAAAAGTCATTACGCGGCAATCAATTCCCTCACGCGTAAGATGCGCGATCTGTTTATGAATGAAGATGCCCGCCTGCGGGTCAGCTGGTGTCGGATAGAGAGGTGTCACCACCAACACCTTAAGCGGCCGGCAAGATGCCGGACGCGGGCGACCATTAGAAGCGGTCGCTCCGGCCCGCGGCCGGTTCGTATCTGCGTAGGTTTGCGAGCGATCCCCATTCTGATTGATGAGCCAACGGCCCAGACAAAGAATACGCCAGGCGGTCCTGGGAGACGGTTGCCGTTGGGCGATCACATCATCCACGAGTTTTCCTACTCTGTCCCGATCAAACAACCCCGGCGCCGCATCCACCGCGGCCAGCACACTGCTGCGAAACCATCGAGGGTCGGTTTGGCAAAGCCAGGTTTCCTCTGGTGTCGCATATCCCATTTTGTCGCGCCGGAGGCGTATTGCGTCCGGAACGACACCCTGCATTGCTTCGCGCTGTACGACTTTCGTTACGGCCTGGCGCAATTTCAAATGCTCAGGCAGGCCGGCCAGAAACTCGGCCAGTCGATGATCGAGATACGGTACCCGCGATTCAATCGACCAGGCCATTGAACTCCGGTCTTCGTAGCGCAGCAGCGCCGGCAATGAGATCGACATCGTCTGCTGCCGGAGACTGTCGTTGAGATCCTGCGGCGGGGCCGCGTCTACGTGTGACGGCGCCTGCAGACGAAGCCAGTTGGGTTTATCGGGAGTGAGGTGTAAGCGCCCGGGCAGCACACGCTCAAGACCGGGGACCAGATTCCGCAAAGCCAGCAAGACTTCTGCCGCCGGCAAGCGGCCCGTTCGACGCCGCCAACCAATGACTTCAGCGGCAACTGAGACGAGCGCGGCACGCCGGAGCAAACCGGTGAATAGGGCGACGGGCGTGCGGCCCGCATAACCAGCCAATTGTTCGTCGGCGCCTTGCCCGTTCAGCATGACGGTCAGCCCGGCATCTGCGGCAGCGCCAAAGACGCACCATTGGCTGAACATGCTGGTCGAACCAAACGGCTCGTCCATGTGCCAGAGCAAGCGGTCAAAATCCGATTGTAAGTTCGCGATGGTCGGCCAAACGCGCACGGCCGTTGCCTGAGTCTGTTGGATCACCTGCCGCGCATAGAACCATTCATCGTATTGCGCCTCATCAAAACAAGCCGTGACGGTCACTTGCCTGGTCTGACTATTCCGGCCCGCCAACCCCTGGTGCGCCAGGCACACGATGGACGATGAATCCAAACCACCGGAGAGACAGGACCCGACTGGGACATCGGCGTGCAACTGAAGTCGTACGCTGTCGGTCAGCAACTCGCGAAATCGCGCGATGGCTGCGGCGCGCGATCCTGACCATGGTTCCGGTTGCAATTCATACCAGCGCGTAACCGTCATGCGCGGTGACTCAGCGTCAAGGTGAATTTCCGCCCGCTCGCCGCCGAGCAGCTGCTCGATCCCCTGATCGAAGGTGTGGCGCGTATGATCCAGCAAACCCAGGGTCAGGTAATCGCTGGCGGTGCTCAGGTTGAGTTGTGGTCGGAAATTCGGCAGCGAACGAATCTGTTTGATTTCGGACGCGAACGCGATGTCGCCACCAACGCGCGCCCAATAAAGAGGTTTGATGCCGAACCGATCGCGCACGGCATGCACCGTGCCGTCTCGCGGATCAAGCAAGACGAAGGCGAACATGCCATTCAAACGGTGCAGGCATGACGGCCCCCACTCCGCCCATGCGGCCAGCAACACCTCGGTATCCGACTCTGAAACGAACTCGTGCCCCAGCTGATGCAACTCGGAGCGCAGGGCCATGTAGTTATAAATTTCGCCGTTATAGGCAATGGCTAACCCGGTATCAGCATGGATCATCGGTTGGTGGCCGGCCGGGGAAAGATCAATGATGGATAGTCGCTGGTGGCCGAAGGCGACCTGCCAGCGGGCTGTGCCGGGAAGGTCTGATAATCGATGTGTCATCCGCGACAAGGCGGAGGTGTCGACTCCGGCATAAACCAACGCGCGGCGATGGCGCTGCCAGAGCAGATATCCGGCATCGTCTGAGCCACGGTGCTGCACAACCCTGGTGGCCGCTGCCAAAGCAGCCGTCGAAGTTTCACTGTCGCTGCAGCGAATTAGAGAGAAGATACCGCACATAGAAGTCTATCCAGCCACCTGAGTGCTCTCCATTCGCAGCCACCGTTCGAGTTGATAGATGCTCCATAGGGCCGCGCGCTGGGGCACCCACCAGTTCGACTTCGAATTCACGTTCGTGATCCAGCGATCGACCAACCCGCCGTCAAGTAGTAAGCGGAAACAGGCATCCGGACGAGACAGCTCACCCAGTCTTTGCTCCATCTCGGCCGTGAACACCCAGGAAGCCAGCGGCGGATCAAACCCGACCTTGGGTTGCTCGATCAGCCCGCCAGGCAGCAGACGTCGTGCTACTTGTTTAAGAATCCACTTGCCTGTGCCTTCGTGGATCTTCAGCGCCGCCGGGATTCGTCCCGCCAATTCAACGACGCGGTAATCGAGCAGCGGTACGCGCACTTCGAGCGATACGGCCATGCTGGCGCTATCAACCTTGGCCAAAATTTGATCGGGCAAATATGTTTTCATATCGAAGTAAAGCGCGCGCGTGATCGGATCCGTGGGGTAGCGGTCATGAATAGCGCGCATGCGCTCCACCCACGACTCGAGCGCTACACCAACAAGCAGTTCGGCAGTCTCTACTGAGACAGGATGGCGTTTGGTGAAGAACCGCGAGAAATCATCTTTGCCTGGCTCGATCAGCCGGGCCCGTCCCCGCAGGTCGTGTGGCAAACGTTCTGCAAGCGTTTGGAGCAAACCCTGCCCGACGAACTCTTGTCGCGGTTGCGCGATCTCCTGATAACGGGCGTAGCCGCCGAATAGTTCGTCGCCACCATCGCCGGACAGGGCCACGGTGACATGCCGGCGCGCGGCCCGACTCACCAACGAGGCATTCAACAGGGAGGCGCAATTGAACGGAGCATCGAAGTGCTGCATACATGCCCAGTAGTCATCGGCGCCGTGGTGGGTGCAGTCGGTGACGACGTGTTCGGTTTGATATTTCTGCGCCACCGCCAGCGCTTTCTCATGTTCGCTCTGGGAGGTGCCCGGCAGGTCAATGGTGAAAGTGCGCACGGGCTCAACGCTGGTCCGCGCCATCAGCGCCACAATGGAACTCGAATCGATACCGCCGGAGAGGAACGCGCCCAGCGGAACATCAGCCACCATCCGCACGCGCACCGCTTCGGCCAAAACCATTTCGAGATTAGCCTCGATCTCTTCCGCTGAGCGCCGGTCGTCGCCGGTAAACTCCGCATCCCAGTACTCGACTGGCTCAGGCATCCGGCCCTCTGCGAGTTCAGCAAGCGACACGTCCAAATAGTGGCCCGGCGGCAACAACCAAATCCCTTCAAAAACCGTGTCCGGCGCCGAGGCGTAACCTTCGAGAATATACTGGCCCAGGACATCGGCTCGCAGCGAAGGCCGGCAGCCAAGTCCGGCGAAGATCGCTTTGAGTTCGGAGGCAAAGAGCATCTCGTCGTCCTTGAATGTGTAGAACAACGGCTTGATGCCGAGACGGTCGCGGGCAAGTAACAGTCGGCGGCGGCGACGGTCGTGAATGGCGAAGGCGAACATCCCGTTGAGATGTGGCCACAGCGCTGTTCCCTCCTCTTCATAAAGATGCACGATGACTTCTGTGTCCGTCCGTGAATGAAAGCGATGACCGCGCGACTCCAGCCGGTCTCGAAGCGCGGCGGTGTCATAGACTTCGCCGTTGTAGGTGATCCAGACGGATCCGTCCTCATTAGCCATTGGTTGGTGGCCGTCGGAGCTGAGATCGATGATCGTCAAGCGTCGATGACCAAGGTAGACGCCGCCCGCCGCTACCGAGCCCGAGTCATCGGGCCCACGATGAGCCAGTGCAGCCGTCATACGCTCGAGCCGCTGCTCAGCCGCCGCGTCTTTCCAGCTGACGATTCCGGCAATGCCACACATATCAATTGGTTTCCGGTTCGCCGTCGGGCCGGCAGGGCTGGCCCATAGGTACTTATTCTTTCCACCTGAGGGCGTGTCTCAGGGGTAATAACGTTTTGCACTCGGCCGCAACGCAGGCGGCGATGCCAAAGGGCGACGTGCCGAGCAAAGGTCTATCTTTCGACGAAAATTCCGTTTGCGCCATGGCGGTTGATCGATAATCAAAAAAACCCGACGTTCGGTCAATTCTCCTGTCCCGCCGGCTGCACTCCGGCTGCGCGAATCTCGGCGAGCTTCGTTAAAACGACACCGGCGCGATCATCAACCGCATAGCCGGATTGAAGACAGCGGCGGTAACCCGCCTGCGCGATCTCTTGCCGCTGCCTGGGGTGCTCCAGAAAATAGGCTATCGCTGTTGTCAGATCTTCGGGCGTCTCAAAGCATGCACATTCGATCCCTTCGCGAAAATAGTCCCCGAATTCATCTGTGCGCTCGTGTAGCATGAACGCGCCGGTGGCTGGGATTTGAAACGTCCGCGCAGTAATTTGGTCGCCGGCGGAGGCCCCCGTGCGCACCTCGCTCAAAATGGCCAAATTGATTTTCGAGCTGATCAAGGATTTGGCATATTCAATGCCGAGCACGTGTCGTCCCTCAATACGCGAACCAAGCGAGCCCCGGGCCTTTTCCCACTGTGACCCCCAAATGCGAAGGCGAATCTCAGGCAGCTCGCGCTGCACGTGTTCCAGCAACCGCTGTTTCTTCGGTGACCAGGTCCCGATGAAAGACACGTCACAGTCATATCGTGCATGGTCGACGTCATCCAGTTCCACCGGCGCGTGAGTTTCAGGGTCATAGCTCGGTGGCAAAACCGAAGCGTGGCGCACCGCAAGTAGTCGCTCCATATCAGTCAGCCCAAAACTCTTGGTGGTGAAGACCCAGTCGTATTGGGGCAACGCTTTCGGTATATGGCGACCGTGTGCCAGGAAGCTGACGTCCGGGTAAAAATTGATAGCCACCGCTCCGGTTTTACGGATGCCTGCGATCGCCTCCGCCGTAACGTACCGCCCCTTGAACACGAAAAACAGATGCGGGCGCAGGCGCGTGGCTTCTTCGATCAGCGCCTCGGTGTATTCCCGTACGAGCAATGGCTCGAGCAAGCGCCGGAGCCCGCGCAAGGATGTGCGCCTCCAGGCGCCGGGAACATAGTTTTCTGCCGGCACTACAGTCACCGACTGTCCCATTCGTCTGAACGCTCTTACGTAGGCATAGGCATCGCTTCCCTGCCAGACATCGGCCACGGCCAGGATACGTATCGGCGGGTATGACACGCCATTCATTTCTGCGGTCAGATTTCGTCCAGTATTCAAAGGGAGAGATGCTGGTGACAACCTCTTGTCGTGCTCCAGAGGTTCACGTAGTCAATGGCGCACTAGATCTGCCCGCGATGCAACAGCAATTGAAATGCTTCCGCGTAGTGAAACCCTACTTCGCTGCCGAAAACCCTGGCCCGATTCTCGACCGCTGCTAAACTCCGCGGATGAGGATAATCACGAAGCTCCACCGCATAACACTTGAGCGCTTCCAACTTCATTTTGATCGTTGAACCGATATCGATAAAGACGTTGGGGACAAAAACATTTGTTCCCGTACGTGCGCCCCAATCAGTCGCGGAATTCACGTGATAACTCAGAAGACTCGCCACCGGCTGTCCCGGCATGGGCCTGGTGGCAACCAGCAGCGAACGATGAATCAACTGATGATCGAGATTGATGTCCCCGGCATGATGTACAAAGACGGTATCGAACTGCTGCTCGCCTATCAGGGTCTCGAACGCGCGATTCAACTCAATGTGTTCGATCGTGTCCAGGCGCATGTCCGGAAAGTCCCAACGGACTACTGCATCAGTACCCAAAATCCGGTGTGCGGCCTGCAGACTCTGATCCTTCTGGTGTCCGATATCATCCTCGCCGGGATATTGCGCGCTACTCCCGTCAGTGACGATGACGACCGTGACTCGACCGCCTCGGGCGCGAATCAGCGGGATCGTCCCGCCGACTCCCAGAACCTCATCGTCCGGATGCGCAGCGACCACTAGAACGTTCTTTCCAATCATGTTTCCGACATACCTCTCAGACTTTTCAATTCCCGGACCAGACGGTGGATTTCATCTTCAACGTCATAACCAAACTTGCTGCCAATAGAAAACTCCCTGAGGTCGGGCGAATTCCCTTCGATGGTCAGATCGCCAATCCACAAAGGCCGATCACCTGCCTGGATAAGCAAACAAGCATCGCGCCTGGCCAGGATTTGACCCTTAGTCCCCTGGTAAGGAGGAACGTTTTCCAAACTTGATTTCCAGATGTGGACCTTCCAGTCACCAAAGTAAGCATAGGCGCCGGGATAGGGGTGAGAGACGGCGCGAATGAGTGCGTCGATATTTTTCGCCGGCTCGCAAAAATCAATGTGACCATCTGCCGGCGTTCGTTTTGCGCGATAGCTGGCCTGCGAATGGTCCTGCGGCGTCTCCTTTGCTGTCCCGGCTTCCAATTCGCGATACAGTTCGATAAACCCATCCCGCAGGTTTTCTGCCGCAAGGCGATACAAATCCATCGCCTGACAACGCGGGGGAATGTCAAACCATCGCTGCTGGAGGATCGGTCCCGAGTCAACACCGATCTCCATGCGAAAAAAGGTCACCGCGGTGCGCTGCTCTCCCAGAAGGATGGTCCAGGGGATCGGTGCTCGTCCACGCCCTTTTGGGAGTGGCGACGGATGACTTCCAATCACATAGTGAGCCGGAAGCGAAAGCAGTTCATCCTTGAAGAGTTGACTCCAGCCCAATGTGAACAGGAAATCGGGCTCAAGTCTTCTGATCTGATCCAGAGTCGCCGGAGCGTTGATGTTCTCTGTGTCAATCACCCCGATCCCGGCAGCTCGGCACAACTCATGAAGATCAACGTAGTCGGAAATTGCCGACGATTTGTGTGGCGGGACGGTGACCAGACCTGCGATATTGGTCTGGATCGCGATTAACCCTTTGAGGACAATCTCGCTTTCCAGATTCGCCCCCACACAGACGACTCGCGGAGCTGCTATTCCGGCCATTCAGAGTCTCCCTGCGGATGCGTTTCGGCTTTTCCCGTCAGCGCCAGCCATAAAGTCCGCAGAACGATCTTCACATCCAGCCCGAGACTGGGCTGGGCGACGTACACAAGATCGTGTTCGATTCGCGCTGGCCACATCAGCGAAGTGTTTCCATTTATTTGGGCCAAGCCCGTCATTCCCGGCTTGGCTGCAAAGCGCTTTCGTTGCGCCTCGTTCATTCGCAAAAAATCCGATCGCACGGTTGGCCGCGGGCCGACAATGGACATCGTCCCGTTCAGCACATTGAACAGTTGCGGTAGTTCGTCGATTTTGAACCGGCGCAGCGTGTGCCCACCCGGAAACAACCGCGGATCGTGCCGAAGCGACACGCTGCCCCGGTCCCGATCGGCCCCCACGGCCATAGTACGAAACTTGAAGATACTGAACGGCATTCCGTCTTGTCCGATTCGTTCCTGCCTGAAGAGCACCGAGCCGCGCGAACGGAGCCGAATAATAATTGCCGCGCCAAGCAGAACCGGCGACAACACTACGAGTCCGACAACCGCTACGCAAATATCAAACGCGCGCTTTAGCGCATACCCGCTCGCCGGCGTTGCGGTTGCCACAGACTTCATCGATTTGCTTCACGCTCGTTCGCTTGACGTCGTGCCAGGGCCTAATCTCCGCCACCATGCGAACAGATTTTCACAGCCCGTCATGGCGGCCCTGTCGCGTAACCGCCAGGCCACGCCCACCGCATATAACCCACCCAACAGGAAGACCAGGAAACGCAGCTTATTACTATTGAAAACGTCTGGATGCGAACTGAAAAAAAAGCGCGGCGCCAGCGAAAACATGGCCTGGAGCAGCGACAAACCGATTAGTCCGTAAACCCAACGCCCCGCCCCGCGCTCCCAGAGCGTGCTCGCAACTTGCGCGCTCGCGCAGGCCACCAACAATGACAAAGGCCCGAACATGCGACTCGTGTCGGCCGCTATCAGCGAAGTGAAGAGCGAAACCGACAGTAGCAATGCGAACACTGTGTACAAGTGAATGCTTTGCTCGCGCGGCCACAACAATGCTCCCAGGCCAAGCAGCGGCCAAAGAAATCCCCAGGCCGCCACGACTTCGATCACGTATTTGCCTGGCTCCAGCAAGAACGTGCTCGCCTCGATTGCCTTAAATAATGACGCAGACATCGCCGGGGCTGCGCCGGAGATCAGGTAGCGCGGCATTAGAAAGGCCAACAGCGCCGCCACCAGAACCGCCAGGCCACGCCGCCGGTCGCGCGCCAAAAACCACGCCGGCACCAGCAGAATGGTCGTCTCTTTGGATAAAACACCCAGGACGGCGCAGGCCAGAAAGATCCAAAATGATTCGCGCACCAGGGCATAAGTCATGCCGCACAGCATCAGCAAAACGAACGCGTCGATAATGAATGGGTTGTTGAACTGATTAAGCTGCAATGAGGAAGTGAAGACGGCGCCCAGCCCCACGAGTGCGGCCGGCCTGCGCAAATCCAGTGCGCGGCACGTCAGCAGGATAATCACACAACAGGAAAAGAGGCTGGCGTAAGCGATCGCGCGCAAACCATCAAGCGGAGACAGTGGCAGAATCCGAGCCAGCAGCGGCACGAACACACGGTAGCGAAACGGCACGCGCATTGTACGCCAATGACCTTCGATCATTTGCACATACGCCACCGAATCGCCGCGCGCCGCGAGGTAGGAGACAGACGGATTCGTGCTCCGTTGCAGCACAAAGAGATGCCCTGCAACTAACAGGATAAGCGAAACTGTCACGATGAAGGACAACGATAGCCGTTTGCCGTAACCTTCCGTCACTCACGCCTCTGCTTACGCATCTTCAGTTCGGGGCGGCGGCTTGCGATTCGCCAAACGCGGCCTGTGACTCCTTCTTGACGCGGCCTTCTTCAATGAATTCCGATAACTCAATCAGGATCTTGCGCTGGCTGAATTGAGATTCCGCCAGCGCTCGCCCGGCTCGGCCCATCTCGCTGAATCGGTGGCGCTCGGCATACAGTTTTTCGACAGTATCCGCAAACGCTTCGGGGTTATCGGCAGGCACGGCGACCCCGCAACCATATTGGCTGACCAGATCGCTCATCCAGCCGGGATAGTTGACCAGCACTGGTTTGCCCACGGCAAGATAATCGAAGAACTTATTGGGCGAAGTTCCATAATAGAAAGCCGGCAGGTTTCTGAGAATTTGCAGACCCACATCGAGTTCGGCCAGCACGTGGTTGTACTCCAATTTGTTGAAGAGCCCGACAAAGCAAACCTGATCGAGCCCTTCGACTGCGGCGCGCTGCATCAACCGCTTCTTCTCGCGGCCGTCGCCGATGAGCACGAAAACAATCCCTTTCACTCCACGACGCTTCAATACCGCCGCCGCATCCAGCACGGCGTCCAACCCGTTGGCGAGCCCGTGAGTTCCCGCATAACCGAGCGCTAATAGGTTCTCGGCAATCGGCAAGTGAGTGCGCGACATGCGTTCGAGTGGACGAAGATTCTCCGTGTCGCTGCCATTGGGAACCATTACAATGCGAGCCGGATCAATGTTGGCGCGTCGAACGATAGCATCTTTGATGCCGGGCGAGAGGGCGACCAGTCTCCAGGCGCACTTGTAGGCAACCCACTCCCATGCGTAAAGGATTCGCTTCAGCAGCGGATTGCGGATGACGCCGATAGCGATCGGAAAATCCGGCCATAGATCGCGCACTTCAAAAACATATGGTGTTCCCTTGAATACTCGTCCGAACAATGCCGGGATACTCACTGTGAGCGGAGTTGATGAAGCAAAAATCAAATCCGCGCGGCGCCGCATCACTTGCCAGCAGGCCAGGAATCCAAAAAGAAAAAACGACCAAAGTCGATTGATAAAGCTCTGATGGTTCGAGTAGAAAACGCCAATTTGCACGACGCGGAAACCGTCCACTTCTCTTTCGATCACCCAGCGCCTGCCCTCGGTTTGCAGCGACTGATCGCGCCAGTTATGGCCGCAAACAACCGTCACCTCGTGTCCGCGTTCGGCTAACGTTCTGACGAGATTATAGCCGCGCACACCAGCCTCCCCCCGGCCGGTGGCAAAATGTTGTTGCACGTAGAGAATCTTCATTCTAAATAAAAGCCATCGACCGTACGAGCGAGTCTTCTCGGGGATACGGAAAAGCCTGCCAGTGAGTCTCGAATTGACGGGTTCCGAGTTGGGCCGTGAACGTGGTTGCACCCAAAGACTCGTTGATCGTCCCCCCGTCGAGCGAAATCAGAGTCACGATGCGCGCCGGCAGTTGGCACTGGCTGGCCGCCGAGATGCCGGGCGCCGGCTCTTTCTTAAAGTAACTTGATGAAAACCAACCGGCAGTTGAGCCGCCAGCCCCTTCCTCCACTTCGAGCGTCATCCCGGCCTGCTGTCCGCCCAAAGGAAAGTTGAAAAACGAGACGGTGAAGTCTCCAACTACCGAGCGCAAGCTAAACGACTGGCCGGAACGCGACAGAATCTGCGCGTGCGGAAAGAGCCAACGAGATGAAAGTCGATGCGAGCCTGCGCCGAGCAAATCGTCCACGACGATCCAGAGTCGCCCGTCAACCAACATCAGGGCGCGACGATGAACGACGCCCAAATCGCGCTCGTAACCATTCTGCTCGCCTTCGAACAGTTTGATGTCTCCAGTTTCGTCTGCGCCCCGGCGAATGACTCGACCACGATTCCAGTGAAACCAGGTGAACCGCGGCCCTCGCGTCATTTGATCCCGGCCATCAACCTGAACCGTGTTGTGAGCCCCGGTGCCGGACAATCCGTTTTTCCAGGGCGCCGGGCTGTTGTACGAGTAAGTGCCGGGGTCAGCCAAAAGGTTTGCGCCTCTCCACCACAGATCAACGTGGAGCATGTCTGCCTGCGCCGGTCTGTCGCGATACTCTGCGCACCGAATCATGCCCCATGTCTTTTCGGCTCGCAGCGTGAAGTAGCCTCCTTCTGAGGCGGACAGATCTTTGCGAGCCGGCGGATCGACCTTTGCTGCAAACGGTTCCTCACCACAAAGCCACAACAGCGTTTCATCCTGGGCGCTGGCTGCATAGAGCCGGCGTTTCTCGGATAGCCACGTGGCGAGCGCCAGCGTCGGCCGCTGGTCCTCAAACGCGCAGGAATCCAGCCGAAACAAAATTGCTCCATCGTTCGATCCGTAATTCGGGGCGCGCCCGCTATCGTTATCGGTCAACTGATAAAGAAACTGCGCGGCGCGCCGGTATCGATCCTGCACATGAGTGGAGAGGGGCCGCCCGCAGACTTCGCCCAGACGGATCGCCCAGGCGTAGCTCTGCAGGATCAGGCGATGATAATTAAGCGAGTGCTGAATGTAGGCGCCATCATTGTAAATCTGCTGCCGGGATGCCCGCTCTAAGATGGCGCGCCCGCGGGCCTCGAACCGGGACGCCGCGCGCAACATCGGGAAGCAAATTCCCAGTGTCCACAAAGCCAACGCTTCGTTGATGGCGTGATTATTCTTTTGCGATATCGCAAAACCGATATTGCCTTCGATACGCTCGCCATGCGCCACCAGCATTTCGATCAGCCGGGCCACGCGTTGGGGCGTCGTCGCCGGAGCATCCAGCAGGCCAAACAGCGCAAAGCACCAGGCCAGCACTCTGAAGGAACACTCCTGGCCGCACATCCAGTGAACGCCACAGTTGGGCGGATTCGCTTCCCTGAAGCTTTCAATTAACTGCCAGAACGTCTCTGCGTGTTGTGGTTCGCCGGTTCGCCAGTAAGCGCGAACGATGGCATAGACGATTCCGAACCGTCCCAGCTCCCACAACCACTTCACATCAGAGCGTCCCAGATCGGACAATTGACTCCAATGCGTGGCGGGCCATTCTTCCTGCGTCTCAGGATGAATCTGCCACGCCGGCGGCCACCCGACCGCGCACCATTGATGAGAGAAGAATCGGAATTCCCCTCGGCGCACGGCCTCCACTTCACTGACAATCTCTCGGTGGTCGCTCTCTGCCGTTAGCTGCCACAGCCGCGCGCGGTAATCCTTTCGTTGCCCCGGATGAACAAAGAAAAGATGCTCGGCCGCGTCCCGGAGAACCTCCCTCAAATGCTCGGCCGAATGATTCGGGGCCAGCTCCGTCAACCTGTAAGCAGACCACTCAGCCAACGGCAGACGTCGTTCGAGCCAGCCGGTTCGTTGTTGCAGCGCATAGGCGGACTGGTAAGCAGCCCAACGCGGTCCCATTTGTTTCACCAAATTGAACGCCTGTCGCATTTCCATGTCAGTCGCGCTAGACGGACTCGGGTGATCTGCCGATCACCTCGTCCAGTATTGCCGCCAGCTTCCCTGTCAAATGCCGTCGCGTATACTGGGCTACTTTCTCTTCACTTGGCTGGTAGGGTAAGGCGTTTGCCTGTTTCCACTCCGCGAACATTGAGCGAAGATAATCTGCGACGTCACGCGGCGCCCGCAGGATGACTCCTGTTTGCGTCTCACGAATCAACTCATCAAGCAGCGCTCCATCGCCCGGTACGCAGATGATGGGACGGCGCGCCCCGAAGTATTCAAACGTCTTTCCTGGATAGAAGCCCTGGCGAAAATACTCTTCATCATTCGCCGGATCGACGACTGACAACAACAAGAGCAGATCGGCCCGCTTCATCAGCGCCAGCGCCTCGCCTCTTTCCACGTGCCCCGACGCTTCAACGATATCGGCGACCTTGAGCTTTGCTGACCACGCAGCGACTTTCTGATGCATTCCGCCGCGGTAGCAAAAGAGCAAGCGGCTCCGCTCGTCCCCGCTTAACTCCTGGCTCAGCAGTGCGAGCCCCTCCAGAAATGTTTCCATCCGTTGCGAATCGGTGAAATTGCCGGCATAAGCGATGGTCAGCTTATCGTTGTGTTGAGATGCACGGGGCCCAGCGAATTCGTCCGGATCAAAACCGTTCGGAATCGAGTGAGCCAGCCTGCCCAGGAGACGTTGATCCGCCGCCGCCATAGCCCGGTTGACCTGAATGGTACAAGTTGCTGTCTTTAACAGCCGGCGCGCGACCAGCTTGTACATAGGTCGAGCAGACCGTTCGATCGGTTGCAGAATCGGGTCTCTGAAATCGGCCAACCATGGAACATCGTATTTTTCGGAAAACCAGCGCGCCAGAAACAGACCCGCATCCGGCGAATGTTCGCCGATGCAGAGATCTATTTTGACATCCTGAGCAATCGCCCGGGCCGCCGCTCGCGCACAAGGTTGCCAACTCTGCGAATAATCGCCCGTAAAGAACTTGGCCGCCGTCAGCGGCTGGCGTGCCAGCCGTCGCAAACGATTGTCATGCTGGCGATCGGATCGCATCGCCCACCATGAACGATCAATCTGGCCGTCCGAGTGCAGCGAAGGCGTCGGTATGATGACTGAGTGATCTAGATCAGCCTCCGCCAGCGCCCTGCGGGCGCCAGCGGCCACACCGGGCAAGTCCGGGCGGGCGGCCGTACGCCGTTGCTGAGCATCGCAGCAAATCACAATTGCCCGCCAGCCGAAATGCGGCAAGTGCCTGGCAAACTGGGCGGGACGCTGAGCGCCAATGGTCGACTCCGGCCGATTGTACGGCGCACATTCGTGGGCGAAGATGAGCACAGTCAACGGTCTTCCGGCCATCTTGCTCAAGCCACCTCGGTGTCGGCACATAAACGATTGGCCCGCGCATCGCTCTCGAAACCATATGCCTGCCTGATCGCAGGGACGTAATTTCGCCAAAAGAAAACTTCAGAACAGGTATCCAGCGCGAGTTGCCGCAAGGGACCTCTTTTCTCTTGCAAGTCGCTCAGGATCCGTTGCGCAACGGACCGCAGGGTCGCGTCATCAAGCTCCTGATCGACAATCCAGCCCAATCCTCTGGCCCGCACCAGGTCGGGAATTCTGCCGACCGCGCTGTTAATTACGAGCGGCAACCCGGCGGAGAGATACTCGGCAATCTTGATCGGGGCCGCGATATCCTGGAAACGCAAAGCATCTTCGAGAAACAACACGCCCGCATCACCGGCACCCAACAGATGCATCACTTCGTCACGCGAATGCGACTCGACCCGAACGCTTGCTGGGGGCACTTTGGCGTTGGCCAGTAGTTCTCCCAGACTGTTCAGTTCATTTAGGTAACTAAATACAACCAGCCTGGATTCAGGATTGAAATCAAGGATCGAGCGAAACAAACGCAGTAAATGCCCAGGCGCTCGTTCCCTCCCGATGCGGCCAGAGTAGATGAAGACCGGCGCTTCCTTCACGCCCCAGCTTCGTCTGACGGTGGTCCTCGCTTCAGAGTCGAAGCTGAGACCCGCCACGCAACTGGGCACCACATGGATTTGACTTTCGCTGGCCTGCAATATGTCGACGGCATAGTCCTTCAAGCCTGGCGAAACGGCGAAAAGAAAATCGGCTACGGCTACCGCTCGCCGTTCCTGATCAAGTGTCAGGTTGTAGGAGTATGCGACAGGCTCAGGCAAATTATCTTTCCCGGCAAATCCGGCCCGGTGAATCACCTCGTACGAACCAGCGCCGCGCACATCAAAGATGATCCGGCCCTTGCCCAGCGCGCGGCGAGCCACAGCCGCACTGAGGGTTGCCGCCGGCCCGCGACAGTGGAACACCACCTCCGATTTCGCCAGGCGTTCACGAGCCAGATACATCGCCAGGAACTTGCCGGGAGCCTCGTCACCGCCCCGGCCAACAAAAGGCACGATTTGCATCTGGCCTGCGGGCCACATCGCTCGAAAGGCCTTGAGCGTCGCGCGCGCCTTTTTGCTGACCGCCACGCGGGCCGACTCGAGAAAAATCAATTTGGTTTCCGGCTGCCCTGCGACCTCGCTGTGAGCGCGCAGGCTGGCAATCACCTGCGCTTCGATGACACCGCCGGTGAGTATCTCCGACTGCACGATGTAATAAAGGCGAGCCATCGTCGGTTAGCCCGCAACCGCCGCAGCCGCCACGGACTGCATTTGTTTGCTTGTTTCTCCAATCGTCAGCAATGAAAAGACCGCCCACGCGTCGGATTCTTTGAGCGGCCGAGCGAGTTTCAAAAAATGATCCGCGGCTCCGGCCCTCGCCCGGCCATCCAGGGATTCGACCGTTTGTTGCAGGCGTTCAGCAGCCCATGTTTCAAGCGAACCACTGAGCCATGCTGCCATCGGAGCTTGATAGCCAAGCTTATCGTGACGGTTCAGGATTGGCTCCGGCAACAGCCCTTTCATCGCTCGGCGCATGACAACCTTGGTTTCGCCCTGGCGGTGTTTGTATTCCGGCGGCAACGTAAACAGGAATTCCGCCAACCGGTGATCCAGAAACGGTTGGCGCACCTCGCGCGACCAGGCCATCGAATTTCTGTCACCATAGCGAAGCAGTTCCTGCAATTCGCCGCCCATCGTGTCGGCGTACAGCTTGCGCGTCAGTTGATCGCGACGCGACACAGGCAATGACGGCGGCGCTTCATCAGCAAATTCTGCCAGCCACTCGTCATTCCACCACACACGCATCTCGGGCCAAAACTGAGGTAACGACGAACCGTTGTTACCGCTGCGCTTCGCCCAGCGGTAGACACCCGGAGCGATCCGCGCAGCGAGCGCTTTAGCGGTGAGCGGAAACACGCGATTGTGACGCTGCCGAAACCCGCGCCATTCCTGCCACAACTTGAATAACTGCCGGTGGTCGGCCAGGTCTCCATAGCGAGTTAAATAGTATGGCTGGTATCCGGCCAATATCTCATCGGCACCCTGGCCATCCAACAACACCGTCACGCCGTTTTTTGCCGCCAGCCGCATGACCAGATGCTGTGCAAACTGGCTGGTTGAAAGAAACGGCTCCTCGAGGTGATAACAAAGAAGGGGGAAGAGTTCTTCCAGTTCGGCTGCCGACGGCCAGACATCATGCCCCTTGATGCCGGTTCTGCGGAGCACCGTCGCGATATGTTTGCCTTCGTCAAGGGCGGAGTCTTCCATCCTCGCAGAGAAGGTCTGCTGGCCTCCTGCCGCACCGAGCGCGTGCACCTGACAAACGACCGCCGATGAATCGAGTCCCCCCGACAGGCTGGAGCCAACGGGCACGTCCGCACGCAGCCGTAAGCGCACACTATCGGCAAAGAGTTCGCGGAAGCGCTCGGCCGCGTCCTTTAAAGTCATCTGTTCAGTGCGTTCAAGATCAACGTCCCAATAGCGACGAACTGTGAGATCAAACCCATCGCCGCGCCATGACAGCCGGAGCATATGCGCGTGCGGCAGGCGCTTGATGGATTGCCAGAGCGTTTGCTCTGCCCCGGCAAGTTCCTGAAACGCCAGGAAGCGGTACAACGCCCGGTCGTCCAGAGCACAAGCAACTTCAGGCAGGGCCAGCAGCGACTTAATCTCGGACGCGAAAGCAAAGAACCCCTGGCTTGAGTCCCAGGCATAGTGAAAAGGCTTCTCGCCAAACCGATCGCGCGCCGCAAACAACTCCTGCTTTCGCTCATCCCAAATCGCAAATGCAAACATGCCGTTGAAATGTCCAACACAGTCTGGGCCCCACTCTTCATATGCTTTGAGGATGACTTCCGTGTCGCTGTGCGAGTGGAATTGGTGGCCCTTGGCTTTCAGCTCCTGCATCAACTCGAGGTAGTTGTAGATTTCGCCGTTGTGCGTAATCCAGAGCGAGCCGGCGTTACTGCACATCGGCTGCGCACCGGCGTCAGTAAGGTCGATGATCGCCAGCCGGCGATGGGCCAGCGCGACAAACGGAGACCCATTTCCAGGGCGCTGCCACACTCCTTTGCCGTCAGGCCCGCGGTGAGAAAGCAGCGAAAGACAGGTCGCAACCTCCTCCAATCCTGTTTGTCGATCAGGTCTCAGAACGCCAAATATTCCGCACATATTTTGGACTCAGTCGCGGTTGAGGCCCGGGGACCGAAATCGAGAGGGAAAGCCCGCAATTCGTTAATGAACCGGAAGCGATAGGACTGCTTAGATATAGATTCCGCGGGCTCCTTCTCAATCAGACCAGCTCCAGGGGCGCGATTCAGCATGCCGAGGATTCAGCACACACCCTGATCTGGTCCGCCTGGCTTCTCGACCTTTTTGAGTCGCGCCGAAGCTCTTCAAAGTAACTCAAGAGCCGAGCAGCGTTCGTGTGAGGATTTCCGATTTGCAACGCCCGCCGGCGAGCAGCTTGTCCCAGCGCGGCAGACTTTTCGCGATCGGCAAGAAGTTCTTCCAATGCGGTCGCCAACTTACCAAGCTCTCGGGACGGGACGAGACGGCCGTTGACCCCATCATGCACAATCTCTGCGTGTCCGCCGACATCGGTAACGACCACCGGCAACCCCGCGGCCATCGCTTCCATCATCGAATTCGATAGACCTTCGTTGTGGCTCGCGGAAACGAAAGCGTCAACTGCGCGATAAAGGTCAGGCATCCGTTCAGGCGGAAGGCACCCCAGCCAGTGAACACTTGAGCCCAATCCTCTGGCATTTG
The DNA here is from genome assembly GCA_036726305.1 of Pyrinomonadaceae bacterium. Taxonomy (GTDB): domain Bacteria; phylum Acidobacteriota; class Blastocatellia; order Pyrinomonadales; family Pyrinomonadaceae; genus JAOAPY01. The sequence goes on from DAIMCP010000040.1 coordinate 44,747, forward strand.
CTTGCTGCACAAGATCCAATTGATCAGCATGTGCCGAACCGACCATCACTAGATCCCAGTCAGCTACGCGCGCTTTGATCCCGGCAAAGGCATCCAGCAGATCGAGCCAGCCCTTTGCCGGCAGCGGCGTGGCCACTGCCAGCAGTAGCCGTTTATCTTCGGGCATTCCAAAACTGTGTCGCGCGTCGCGCTTTTGTTCAGCGCTCTCTGCAGGCGAGAAGCGATCCGTATCGATGCCGTTATAGACAACCTCAATGGGCCGCGCGAGGCCTTCAGTAGCCCACCGCTGCGCATCGCGAGCAAGGCCATGACTACACGCCAGTAACCCGTCAGCCTCTCTTAAAACTGAGGCCAGCTTGGGCTTGCGATCGGGCCAGCGGGCGGGCCAGCCATGGACGTCATCACCGCGTGCAATCGCCACCAGCGGGATACCGAGCCGCCGGGCCGCGATCAGGCCGGCGTAGCCTTCGTGGCAGAGAAAGTGGGCGTAAATAAGATCAGCTGATTGCAGATGGGATCGGCTTTTGATATAGCCGCTGACACTGCGACCAACCCGCTCCCAATAGTCGCCCGGAAAAAATCGGCTGGGCCTGGGGTGATAAACCGCCGGGTGATGCACCGGGATGCCTTCGACCTCCGCCAGCATATCTTTTCGTTCCACGTGACCATACTGCCAACTCCGATCCAACATATGAAGCGGTGCCGGCGGCGACCAATCTACCGGCTGCAGAACGTGGCACTCCGCGCCCAGGTCAGCCAGGGCGCGAATCTGGCGATGAATGAAGATGCCGTTATGGGGTTGGCTGCGTCGGGGATAACAGCTACTCAGAACCAGTATCTTCATTGGGCCCGC
>DAIMCP010000041.1:0-44505 GCA_036726305.1 Pyrinomonadaceae bacterium
CTGGCCAAATGCCGCCAGGATGCCGCGTTGAAGAAGTGGAGAGGCAAGTTGTAAAAATAGGTCTTGGGTCTTGGGACTTTGGACTTTGGGACTTTGGTCTTAATAATGACACTGGGTGTCTTCATCAGGGACACCCGACCCTGAGACAGGAAAACTAAAGACCTAAGACCAAAGTCCCAATCCTCAAGGAGTTATCTTGTCCAGTTTCTGTTTGCCGTTGGCAGCGGGCTCTGTTCCCTTACCTGCCGCTGATACACCCGCGCCCTGCGAATAGACCATCTCACCACCATACCATCCCTGGAACATTGTCAGTCCTACCATCAGCAAGGCGGCTGCAAAATACGTCGCTCCAGGCAACAGATTTCGCCGGCTAAAGCCGATCCAGCGCCAAAGAGTCAGCAGGACTACAATACCCACCAGCAGCCATCCCAGATACATGTGAAAATCAACGTACTTGTAGGTATCGCCAAGGTCGAGGCGGGAGAAATCGTAGTAACCGGTCACTGCTGCGAACAGGCCACCGATTGCGCCAGCAATTAAGGCCCAGAATCCGGCGGCGGACAGCGATGCTTTTTGCAGAAGTCGGCCCAACAAATCAGCGGCGAAAGAGAAAGCGATTAATGCGATGGGAAAATGCACCAGGGCGGGATGCAGTGGCGGCATGCGATCCTCCTCATATCATTTCAGACTCAGCTCAAATATAACGCCAAGAGCTTAGCCGATCAGTTCAATTCCGGGAAGCAAGCGGCAGACCCATGGGGGCTGAATAGAGAACGGACCATTTTCCATTCGTCATTTGACGTTTGTCATTTGCTACGTCACTGCACCCAATCAAAACAGATCTGCCCGCTCAGTCCATCTCCAAGCAAACAGAATGCCATCATTTATACTTGGTTTAGTGAGTTCGCGATCAGGAGAATGCGCAGATCAACAAGAAGCTGTGTGAGATAGTTCTTTCGACCCACCAGGCTGGCCACAACCGTTACGATTTCCGCCATTTCAACGGGCTTCGGAACATGCATTTGACGACCGGCGCGCAGCGCCTGCATCTGGTTTTCAGCCCTTGTGTAAGCTCTCAACGCGATGGCTTGTAGCCTGCCGCTCAAGCGCGCTTATCTGGACTGAACCATCAGCCTGGCCTGGCTAATTCGTTTTTAGCTTCAGCGGCACCGAAACCATCACTGGATTCTCAGGTTTGATTGCTACGCGATAGACGGTTTGCGGCCCGGGATCATCCCGCGTAAGTTCCATTGTCGAGTTTGCAGCCGCGGCCTGTTCCTGCTCGGTCATTGCCTGGCCGGAGCCGCCGTCCAGTTCAAACCTGGTGGGCACGGCCCCCCATTTCTTTTCCCAATCAGCAACCTGTTGCGAAGAGAGATAAGGCTTGGCACCCAACTTTGCCAAATCCACCAGGGGATTGGCCGAGATCAGGATTGTCAATACTTCTGCCACCTGTTTCTTATCGCTGGGCTTGGGCTTGATTTGAAAACCCTTGCCGAGCGCCGAGGGAATTGAAACCAGCCGCCCGGCCCTAACGCGATTTGCATCGGGGGCTTTGCGAGTGGGAAAGATCAGGAGTGGTTCACTGCGTGAGCCATCCGCATACTGCTCGCGATCGATCACATACATGTAACCATCGCGCGAGAGCGATTCGATACTGAGCCTGACTATCTGGCCTATCGCCAGGGGCGTGCCATCCGGTACGCGCGCCAGCGTGTATTCGGCCGGCCCCTGTTCAACATCAACTTCAATCAATTCTTTTGTCTTATCCTGAGCGGTCGATTTGCGAAACCGCCACGTAGTCACGCCAACCTGAGCAAAGGACATCCCCGGCGGCGGAGTTGCCGCCGTCGTGCCGGCGTGGGTTTTGATCGTCGTCTTGTATCGTCCCGTGCTGCTGGGGGTGTTTCTCCGGGGAGGATTCATCACCGGGCGCGTGCCTATGAATTCTTCGGCCCTGATTCCCTTCTCTTCATCCTGAGCGATCGTGACGGAGAGACTGCCGGCGGCCAATAGCAGTGAACAGCAGCACAGCAGTAGTAAGGGTCCCGTTGCCCGTGTTTTCATTGTTCTTACCTCCAGGATTTTCAGATCAGAGTTAGTAGGCCTCGTGTGACAACTCAACCAGCGTCACCAGTGTTTTTGCCGGCCCCCTTACAAAGGTCAGCTTGCGTTCCTTATTGGCAACAATTTCCGGCGGCGCTTGCTCCCATAATTTGAGATACCCACGCAGGGTGCTGACATCAGAGTCATTCTCGATAAAGCCATTTGTTCGGGCCGCAGCCGCAAACACAGCGTCAAGATCCGGAAGCGTTTGCTCGGAAAAGACCATCCAGAGCCGCTCGACTCCTTTGAATTCGTCGAAATAATTGGGTGTGGTTTGGATGGCTTGATTGGCGACGAGTTGCGCGGCGCCGTTTTTCGGCGTCGGAAAGAGCACGTTGAAGCGGAGTTTCCCTTCCGGTCCTGGTCCTTCGTTAACGAGGTAAAGGGCCCCGGATTGATAAGGGGCTACATTGAAAGTAAAGCGCCAGTTGTTGCCATAGATCTGGCTGCCATCTGAATTGAATGGTTCGCCAAAGGGCTTGCGATTTTGCATCTTCTGCACCGAAAGCCAGTACACAAACCGCGGCTCGGCAGCAACAGCAGGGTTAGGGTTAGTCGTCACCGCGGAACCTGGGGAGTGGCTTCCCAGCAAATACCATAAGCCCCCAAAGATAAGCAGTAATAAAACGAAAGCCAATGCGGTCGCACCCGCGAATATGTAAGGACGCTTGCTGGGCGCCGCGGGGACCCCTGTGGCCATTTCCGGGCCAGGGACGGGATCACTAAGAATTGTTTGTTGGTTGGCGTACAACGTGGGAGCCGTGCTGTGGCGCTCGGGACTTTGTTGCGAATCAAGGAACAGACCCGATTGGGGTCTGGTGCGATCCGGATCTTCGACCAGGGCCCAACTGAGTTCGTCGCCAAACTCACGCGCCTTTTGTTGACGTGCCTCCGGCTCGAATGACAATGCTTTCAGAATTGCATCCTGAGCTGCTTGCGGTAGCCCTGGGCGCAAATCCATCGGTTTGATCCTTACGCCCGCCCTTTGCATCTCCAGCAACTGGAACATGGACTCGGGATTGGTCGGTCTTCTACCCGTCAACATCTCATAGGCCATCACGCCGAAGGAGTAGACGTCACTGGCCGCGGTCAACGTACAAGCACTTAATTGTTCGGGCGACATGTAGGCGATGGTGCCGACCGCTCGTTCCTTGCCCGTACTTAAGGAGGTGACTGAGTTCCTTACCTTCGCGACACCAAAGTCGATCACTTTGACCTGCTCGTCACCATCGCTGGTGGAGCGCAGCATGACATTCTCTGGTTTAAGGTCTCGATGGTAGATGTCCTTGCGGTGGGCTGCGCTCAGGGCGCGCCCAACCTGGCGAATAATATTTGCGGCGCGCGCAAACTCCATCCCCTCGGGCCTGATGGCTGCGCGCAGACTAATTCCCTCGACATATTGCATGACGAGGTAGGGCTTGCCGTCGGGCATCTCTCCGGCGTCAAAAATTCCGACGATGCTCGGATGATCGACCCGGGCGAGGGCTTCAATCTCCTGTTTGAATTTTCTTATGCTCCACTCGTCACCAACGCCCTGTTCCAGCACAATCTTGACCACTACGGGGCGCGAAACCATTTTCTCGTCCAGAGCCAGGTAGACAACTCCAAAGCCGCCGTGACCGAGCTTTTGTTTAATTAGATACCGGCCATCGATCAGCGTGCCCACCAGAGAACCTTCCGGCTCGCGAATGGTAGACATCGAATCGCCCCTCATCCAATCGTCCGTTTCGTGCTTTCCAAAATCGCGTGGTGTTCGGGCCATAAGTTAGCGGGATCGTATTATTCTAAAGAAACATTTCTTACGGGTGACTACCGTGGCTGCGTATTTGTTTCGCCAGCCGGGCAATTACCAGGGGCGGGGCGCCTGCCTTAACGTCATAAAAGGCCATCGGTCGTTGTACGCGCCGTTCATCGGGATCGACTTCGATTAGTTCTTTGCTGCCGCTGCGCTGCTCTTTGCCCATGCGCGGCACACGATCCGTGGCATAGTCAAACCATTCATCGAGCACAATCTGTCCATCGTGATCGCCGTCAGCCAAGCCAGAGTTTATGCCTTCTTCGACTAAAGCGTAAGCCAGGTAACTGTGTTTCAGCGCGGCGGACTCGAAGGCTACTTCGAAACTTTGCGAGGCGGTCAGGATGTACATACCTTTTTCGTAGGCGAGTTGCGCCAGCCCGCGCGTGTTCATCGGCCCGCGACGCTTTTCCTCAGCCTCGAGCGCCTGACCTGAATTGCAGGCATCGATGACGAGCAGGAGTTGTGCAGCGTCCAGCGGTTTCAGCGCGTCCTCAAGTTCGAGATCGGAAATGCTATGGGCGACTATCTGTTCCAGCCCGGCTGCGTTCAGTTCCGCACGCTGACCATCATAACCAAGGTCGTGGGGAATTAAGTAGAAGCGATCGCCACGAGCAGTGCCGTGGCCGGAAAAATAGAGCAGCACTGCGTCTTCGGGTTGGGCCGGCCTGATCCGTGCCAGCGAGGCCGGAGCGCCGGCTGCCAACGGCCCCGAATTCGTGCCCGCCAGCCGCTGTAACGCCAGCAGAATATTTGCCTTGGTCGCCTCCTCATTAACGAGCGGGATGACCTCGATGGGTTTATAGATACCCAATAACTGTTGCTGCTGCTGCCACTGTTCACCAATAGCGAGTGCATCGGCTACGGAATAGTTGAGGTTATATTGTGAATTCTGATAACGGCCCACACCAATGGAAATGACATATGCGGTACCGCTTCGTTTGAGGCTGTCGGCGCCGCGCAGCGAAAATCCGACGTCCCTGCTCTTCACGTTGTCGCGATTAAAAGCGTAAGCAGTAAATTGGTTATCGCCGGCAACCACCGGGACGGTTACTTCGAGGGTTTGCGCGCTCTGCCGGGCCAGCACGTCTCCGCTCCAAACCTTTACCAGCAGTCCATTGCGGAAAAGCCGCACATCCCGGGCGCCGCTGCCCTGCGAATGATCGCTGTCCGGTCCAGCTTCGGAAACAGATAGCCGCAGTGTGACGTTGCGCTTCGTCAACGGAGCAGTTGTTGCGTCAGCAGCAGCGAGGTCAAGATTGATTTCAGGTTGCCGGCGATCCTTTTGGGTGATGTCGCGAGTGGGTTTGGGACTCTTGCCTGCCAGGATCTCTGCCAGCAGGCCCGGATAATAGAACTCATTGAAAAACGATTCCACCGGCGACACCGTGAATGTGCTTTTCGCAAAACGCCAGAGTAGCAGGCCCCACGACGATGGGGAGCCGTCAAAGAGGCCCTCGGGAGTGACCACCAGCCAATCATTGCTCTCCCGCATTGAGACCAGCGTCACCATCAAATCTCCGCTCAACGCATTGGCCAGGCTGATGCTGCCGTCATCGTCTCCGGCAATTATCCAGCTGCCATCACTGGTGAAAGCGGCGCTGTTAATATTGCCGGATGAGCGCACGAGCGTATGAATTTGCCGCCCGCTTTCGATGTCCCACAGCACTGCCGTGTTGTCGCTGCTCCCAGATACCAGAGAGTGCCCATCGGGACTAAAGGCCACTGAAAGTACTTCTCCCGCATGTCCCGCAAGTGTTTTGACCATGCGTCCACTCGCTATTTCCCAGAGCGTAATCGTATGGTTTGCGCAACCCGCAGCCACGACCTTCCCGTCCGGACTAAAGGCGACTGTGTTGACCTGATCAGGAAGAGTGGCGAGCGTTTTCAAGCTGCGGCCAGTAGCTGGATCCCAAAGGCGGATGGTCTTATCGGTGCCGGCAGAAGCGAGTAGGGCTTCTTCAGGACTGAAACTGATGCTGGTGACCTCGCCTTCATGACCGGTGAGCAACCGCGAGTTGCGCGATGCGAGATCCCAAACCTGAATCGTTCGTTGAACGCCTGCAGCCGCCAGCCATTTTTCATCCCTGCTGAAGGCAACGGTGTTGACGCTTCCCAGGTTGGCCGTCAACTTGTAGGCTTCGCGTCCGCTGCGCAGGTCCCAAACTTTGACCTCGCCGCTGATACTGCCGGAAGCAAGCAAGTGACTGTCGGGACTGAAAGATAGACTGCTTATCCATCCGGTCGCATCCCCGAGCCGGGCGAGTTCACGTCCCGTCGCTGTTTGCCATACTCTCACTGCGCGATCGTTGGCCCCCGAAGCGAGCCACTTGCCGTCCGGACTGGCGGCGACGGCATAGAAACCAGCGGAGCGGCTTTCGAGCGTGCGTATGACTTTGCCAGTCTCGGCGCTTAGCAATGACACCGTGCGATTGCCGGAGGTGACGGCCAGCGTACTGGCCTCAGGATTAAACGCGGCGGACATCAGAACGTCTATACCTGCGTCAGCGACGGGTTGCGTGGTTCCCTTCTCCTTCCCGTTGGTCTCGTCCCATTGCGCAATAGATCCATCAGCGAAAGCGGCTTTAAGAACGTTACCGCTGAATGAAACCGCAAGGGCCGCCCGACTCATTCGGTTGCCCGCAAATTGTTCCCGGTCAAAACCAACGCGCCACGTGTAAACAGTCCCATCTGCGCTGCCCGAAGCCAGCAACTTATTGTCCGTGCTGAAGGCAAGCGCGTTAATGCGGTCGTTGTGCCTATGCAGGTTTAATTTTTCGCGCCACGAATGCGTATCCCAGAGCTTGACCAGATGGTCAGTGGCGCCGGAAGCCAGCCATGAATCGTCGCGACTGAAGGCGAGGGCCGTAACCGCACCACTGTGACCTTTGAGGACCTGCACTTCCCCGCCGCCCGCAACATCCCAGAGCTTGATTAGATTGTCGGCGCCGCCCGAGGCCAACAGTCGTCCGTCATAACTAAAGGCCAGCGATTCAACTGCGGCTGCGTGGCCCGAGAAGTTCCGCAGCAACTCTCCCGTCACTACATCCCAGATGCGGACCGTGCGGTCATTGCCCGCAGATGCCAGTCGCCGCCCGTCACGGCTTACCGCAAGGGCTTTAACCCAGCCGGTGTGGCCATTGAGCGCACGCAATTCGCGCCCGCTATTCACGTCCCAAATCTTGATTGAATTATCGGCGCCGCCCGAAGCCAGCCAACGCCCGTCCGGGCCAAAGACCGTACAATTAACTCGGAGCGTGTGGCCAGTCTGCAACACCAGCTCCGGCCGCGCTAGTGGCGCCAGAATGGGCCGGCCGGCACTGGTGATACCGCCTGGCCAAACGGCCAGCAGAGTCAGGCACGACAACACTGCGAGTGTCGCTGCCAGCCCCAGCCTGCTGCGTCGTCGTTGACGGTATGCCGCAGGTCTATTCACGATATCCTGGCCTGCGAGTGATGGTAGGTTTTCAGCATAGTCAGATCAATCGCTGCCCAGCGCCGCCTCAGACCGACAATCAATGGACATCCGAATCAGTCGGCACGGAAGGTTCAAATCCGAGAGAGAGGGACTACCTTCGTGCCCACACAAGATTCAGAGCTCATGACTGCTGGTCAGGTGGAACCAAAGCATTTCCTAAACGGCTCCAGAGTGCAGTGATCGTAGCAGACCACCATCCGGCGGCGCCAATGTTTTACTACTGGCACTCGGTGTTGTTGTGGGTGGCCACCGGGCTGAAGCGCTGCTGATATTCGAGCGAGGTAATAAACGAACAGACCATCGCCCGCTGCTTCTCCAGTGCCCGCAAGGGGGCGCTGTTGACCTGCCCCAGCCAAAAAATGAAACCGCCAATGTCGGGATTGCGCCGCAAATAGCCGAAATACTGCGTCAGCACAAAGGCCCGGTTGTATTCGGCGTCAATGAAGGCCCGGTTGTTGATCGGATTCCCCGCGTTGTCGTCAGCCAAACGATAGAGCACTGCACCTCGCCCACCCTGATTGAAAAGATCCAGCAAGGCCGCACGCTGGGAACTGAGATCTATACCAATGTCCGTATTGATGTTCGCCAGCAGGGCGTCAACATATGCCGGCCCATTCAGACTGCCGGGATATCTGGCTAAGAACTCCGAGCGCAGCACGAAGGCATTGGCCAGGTCCAACTGCGTCTGGGCCAGCGACGGCCCGCCACGTACCCGCGCCCGGTCAGGCGAGAAGGCGCTGTAGTTCACCAGCTTCTTGTTTTCGTTGGGAAACGCCGGATTGGCGTCGTTGTTCGGGATGGGCTGATTGTCACCGTAGGCAGCCCGATACACGCGCACCACGTAAGAGCCGGTCTGTTGATATTCCTGCTCGTAAAAGAACGCATTGCTGACGGTGATGCGCTGCGTGCGCAGGCAGTTGACGTCCGTGCCGCACATCGTAATCTGGCCGGTCCAGTAATCCAGCCCGCTCTGGTCCGGCACGCGGCTGAGGAAATCGTAATAATGCTGGGTCACGAAATAACGCGCGTCGTCAAGCTGGTTTGTTGTCGCCAGCGTGGTGTCGTTATCACTAATGGTGAGGATGGCCCTTCCGGGACTGTTCAAGCCTGAGCCGACCGGATTGCTCAACAGCAGGTTGAGCGTCTGGTCTCCCTCGGTTAGCTGGTTATCAACCAGCAGCACGCGAAAGGTTCGGGTGGCAATGCCGGCCGCGAATGCCAATGTGCCCGCCGCGCTCGTGTACCTGGTCTTCTGCCGCGCGGTGCCATCGCTGGTTGAAAAATCAACTGAGGCCGCATCCGTCAGGCTGCCTGCCCGCGTGACGGTGACGATAATCGAACCATCGCCTTCGTTCACGGCATAGCTACCGGCACTGAATTGGAACGTGCTGGTGACCAGGCTGAAGTTATCGAACACTGCCGGACCCGGATTGGTCGGATTCGTGGTGCCCGCGCTGAGTTCCGCCGTCAGTGCCGAGACACTCTTCAGCAGCACCACCGTGTGCTGTACGGTGAAGGCGATATTGTCGGGACTGGTTTCAAACACAATGGAGTTAGTGGGTGGTTCATGGCGGAAACGCATGAAGCGGTGCTGCACCGGATCATAGTTGATGCTCAGGGAGGTCAACATGCCGTTGACGTTTACCTGAAAGATCAACTGCGCCACCGTCGTATCAAGCGGCCGCTCAACGCCATCGCGGCCACGCGCCCGCGGCGCCAGGCTGGTAGGCGTGCCGGTGGTATGCACCATGAAGCGATAGAAATTGTCAACATCTGTGCCAATCGCGAAAATCGAGTCAGCGCCCCCGGTCGCGGCTCTGACAAGTTCGACACTGGCTCGGCCATTGCGCATGTCAAAGGAGTTTGCGGAAACGTAGCCGGCATAGTGCAGGCCCACCACTTGCGACAACGGAGTAATTACGAGTTGACCATTCACTTGGGCCGTCGTCACTTGCGGATCGAATGCCGTGGGCGGTTCCGTCTGCGCACCGATGGTCCACTTCGTCGCATCACGAATAGGGCTGCTGAAGTCATCAGTAAATGGCGGCGTCGGCAAGGGCACGGCCAGCGGCGCAGCGATGAAGTTGGCTACTTGATTGCTGCTGAGGTTGAAGAAATCCACTCGTGATGGAGAAATAATGAAGTAGGTAGTTTGAACCGTGACAGTGTAGTTGCCTCCGGGCACAAGATTCACGAATGAATAGTTGCCACTTGCGTCCGTCGTAGTTACACGTGTGATGGGACCAGACAAAGTAACCGTCGTATCGGTCAAGGCAGTGTTGCTGGCATTCGCAATACTGCCTGAAATCGAAAGTGAATTTGTTGCATTACAGCTTGGGCCGCTGTTCAGGAGGATCGAGAGGTTGTTTGAGTCGAAGTTTGGGACGGCGAAATCCGAATTACCGTCCCCATTGAGGTCGCCTATCGAGAAAGCGCGGGGGCCGGCTCCGGCCACAAAATTACCTGATGGACTAAAACTCCCACGGCCATCTCCCAGCAATACAGATACTCCATTTGAGACGTGTGCGACGGCCACATCGAGCTTGCCATCGCCATTGAGATCCGCTACTCCAACAGAGGCTGTAGTCTCAGTCGTTCCTGCGGGGATGTTTGTTGCCGGGCCGAATCCCCCGGAGCCGGTCCCGAGGAACATCTTAACGTTGGCCGAGTTTACATCACTTGTCACAAGGTCGGGTTTTCCATCGCCGCTGAGATCCGCCACCGCGATAGAGAGCGCGGCCGTGCCAATAGGAATAGTAGTTGGTAAGCCAAAGAGGCCGCCCGTAGCTATTAAGACTGATACGCTGTTCGAGCCATAGTTGCTGATTATCAAATCCAGCCTCCCATCGCCATTGAGGTCTTGAGTCACCACAGCAATGGGCTGGGAACCAACAGCGAAGTTGGAAGGCGCTCCGAAATGACCAGCGCCATCGCCCAGTAAGATCGAAACAGAGTTAGGGTTTGCGCCGCTGGGTGTATTAGTGACGGCAAGATCCTGCTTTCCATCCAGATTGAAATCTGCGACGGCAACATCCGAAGAATATGAACCGGTGGAGAATCCAGTTACAGTAAACGCGCCGGCCCCGTCACCAAATAGAACGGCCACATTTTGAACCGCTCCGTCCTGCGCCACGACAATGTCGAGTTTTTGGTCACTGTTAAAGTCGCCGATTGCCAGGCCCACAGCGGGTAAAGTTCCCAGGTTTATGTTGTTGCCCGGGCCGAATCCACCCATACCATCGTTAACGAAGATCGATACGCTGTTCGACACGATATTTGAAATTGCAACGTCCAGCTTACCGTCGCCATTAAAATCTCCCAGGACTGAGTTGGCGGGCCTAACCTGAACCGGATAGTTTGCAGCTGCCAGAAAGTTAACGGTGCTGCATTGAGGAGGAATGCTCAGCGCGGCTTTGAAATTCGCAGTCGCGTTCGCGGTGAGATTACTTAACGTTTGACTTGACGGGCTAAAACTTCCCGTTGGCGTCACCACATAGTTGGCACCAGCTGTCTGGTTTGCGAAGTTGAACTCGCCCTGCGCGTTGGTCTGAACTGTACCAGCGGCCGTTCCGTTTTTGGTGAGTGAAACGTTAACGTTGTTCACAGCATTATTGTTTGCATCTGTCACTCTGCCTGAAATCGTCACGAGGTTAAGCGAGCCGACAAAATTTCCGATGCGATCCACATTCAGGTTCGTGAAAGTCACACTGGCGGGACTAAACGTATAAGTGCTGCTGGAGGGCGTAACGACGTGATTACCGCCGGCGGTAAGGTTGCCAAAAGAGTAGTTCCCGCTGCCATCGGTAGTTGCATTTCGGACTGCTGTCCCAGTCAGGGCTATGCTTATGCCCGAAAGCGGATTACCGCTCACGTCCCTGACCTGTCCGGAAATACTGTAGGTATTACCGGGCTGCCAGTCAGGAAACCAGTCAAGTACGGAGTTGTTTGTCAGTCTGATTGGATTGCTGCCATCAGCATTCATAGTGAACAACTCAACTACAGATTCATCTCCAACGTCACCGGAGCAATAAACAATTTGCGAGCCATCCGGCGACCAGGCGGGAAATCCCTCGGCCATAGCATTATTGGTAAGCCGCGTGCGATTACTTCCGTTGGCGTTCATTACATAAATTTCAAGGCCGGTGGGACTCATCATGTCCCCGCTTCCGAATAGAATCCTGGAGCCGTCAGGCGAATATGAAGGCTGGCCATCAACCACTGTGTTGGTAGTGAGACGAGTGCGATTACTGCCATCGGCGTTGATGGTATAGATTTCGAAGCTATTTGAGTCCAGCAAACCAGTTGCGCCGCTCATAAAGACAAGCTTCGTACTATCGGGTGACCACATAGGTACGCCATCAATTAAGCTGTCGTTCGTGAGCCGTACTTGATTGCTGCCGTCGGCATTCATCACATAGATTTCAAACGTCGTCGGATTTGCCAGATCTCCTCTGACAAAGGCGATCTTTGCGCCCGTGGGAGACCAGGCTGGAAACCCATCTGCGAGAGCGTTATTTGTGAGGCTGGTTTGGGTGGTGCCATCGGCATTCATCGTGTAAATCTCGAAGTTGCCGTCGCGCTTGCTCATGAACACGAGCTTGGTACCGTCGGGTGACCACTTGGGCTGATCGTCGTAGGCTGGACTAGTTGTCAACCGGACCTGGTTAGTACCGTCAAGGTCCATGACATAAATGTCGTGGTTTCCATTATTTCGTGAGCTGCCGAAAGCAATCTTCCGACCGCCATTACTACCGGCTAAGGGATCGTATAGTTCAGCGCTTGCTAAGACTGTGTTTCCGTAGCCGCCCGCAATCAGTACCTTCCCGTTCGCCAGAAGCGTTGCTGAGTGGGAAGCCCTGTCTTCATTAAGGCCGGCAGTTTCGCTCCAGGATGAGGTGGCGGGATCAAATAACTCAGCGCTGGCACTACCACTTCCATATCCCCCGGCAACGAGGACTTTGCCACTCGTAAGCAGCGTTGCTGAGTGAGATTCGCGCGTAGCACTCATGGCGGCTGTGGCGGTCCAGGTGTTCGCCGCGGGATCATATAAGTCAGCGGTGGCTAGAGTCGTAAATCCACCGGTGCCGGCAACCAATACCTTGCCGCTTTGTAAAAGTGTGGCCGTATGCGCAATGCGAGACGTGCTCATAGAGCCGGCACTGGTCCAGGTATTATTCCCAGGGTTATATCGCTCGGCAGAAGCCAGGAAGTTACCGGCATTTCCAATTCCACCGGATACGACCACGAAGCCGCTTGCTAACAAGGTAGCGCGGTGTTGCTCACGTGCGCTGGCGAGACTGGCAACAGTGGTCCAGGTGTTTGCGCTCGGATCGTAAATCTCCGCCGAATTGAGAATCCCACCATTGCCGGCACCGCCAGTGACGAGTACCTTGCCATCACCCAACAAAGTAGCGGTGTGTTGGAACCGAGCAGTGGCTAAGGAAGCTGCATTACTCCAGATACCTGAAGCGGGGTCATAGAGTTCTGTGCTGCCGAGGGGGCCAGAAAGGCTGGCAAATCCTCCTACAATCAGGACCTTTCCGTTTAGCAGGAGCGTCGCCGTATGCTGCGCGCGGGCTGTAGATAAGGACCCCGTTGTGCTCCAGGTATTGGCCGCCGGATCATAGAGCTCGCAGCTGCTTAGAGAGGTGTCGCCGTTTCCACCTGCAACCAGGATTTTGCCGTTCGAAAGCAGCGTTGCCGTGTGTTCGCCGCGAGCTGCAATCATGCTGGCAGCTATAGTCCAGTTCACCGTTATCGAAGAAGGCCGCTTCTCCTGGGACGTGCTCTTAGTGACGGGGAATGACCTCACCGATTGCGTGAATGGTCTGGGCGCCGACAGGACCGCGTAACCAAGACTTGAAACCAGAGCAATTAACAGCAGGAGCGTAAGGAGCCGGACGAGTAGTGTTGCACTGTAAGGATTCCGTTTCATGAAGACCTTTCTTTGGAACTTAAAAACCCGGCACCTAGAACGAATACTTCAAAGCGAACTGAATGCGGTGGCCGGGAGTGACTGTGTTCGTCGCTCGGCCAAAGCCCGGCGCCTCCAGCAATCGCACGGGAATACCGTAGTTGGCTCGATTGATGAAGTTGAAAAAATCGGCGCGCACGGTGACCTTCCGAGTGGATGTAAATGCAATTGACTTGATCACGGAAAGGTCGAGTTCAAGAATATTGCCCGCGCGAAAGGTATTGCGCCCGATGCGCCCGTCCTGCCCCACCGGAGCCAACATGCTGAACGTGTTACTGGTGGTGAGGCGCAGCGGTTGGGCCCGATTTCCAGTTACTTCCAGACCGTTGGTGTTGTTCAGGCGATCAGTGAGATTCCCATCCAGATTCACATCAAAAATACTGTTGACTGTGAATGGTTGGCCCGTTTGGAACTGGCCGGTCCCCGCGACTTGAAAACCACCGAACACGCCGCGCGAAAAACTATTACGCTTGCCCACAGCGCGAAAGTCATAGATGAAACTGTAGGCAAGACGGTGCCGTGCGTCGAAGCTCGCTGGTCCATTCTCGCCAGCCAGGGTGAAGCTGTTCTGCGGCAGGGCTGAAGCTCCCGCCAAATCAAAGACATCGGAAACATCATCGGTGGTTTTTGAGAAGGTGTAGCTGATCTGATACTGCAGTCCCTGATGCAAACGACCGCGAGCCTGCGCCTGCAATGCGTTGTAGCGCGAACGGGCCGTCGTCTCAAATTGGGTGACGGCGCCCACAGTGCTTTGCGGGCGGCCACCCGTTATGTTGCCTGAGGAACTGATACGCGCCCCGGGCGGGAGTGCCAGTCCAAAGAACATCGGCTCCGCGCTCAGGAGAGTGCTGAATGCCAGGGGTGTCAACAGAGCGTGGCGACCCAGATTGGGCGTGGTGAAGCGCAACAACTTGCTGCCCTGCGTGCCGACATAGCTCAGCGACAAGACAAAGTTGCGGCCCAACTGCTGGTCCCAGGTTGCGCTGTAGTGCTGGGCCATTGGCATGTCGAGCTGGCGCGCTGGAAGCGTCACACCAAAGCCGCTTAACGCCGGTACCGGGCCGCCGCCGACGAGGTTCACAATCCCCGCAATCTGCGCAAAGGTTACGGCTGGATTCAACGTGTTGAGCGTGCCCGGCAGCACCAGCCGAGTACCAAAAATCGTTGCCAGCTGAGGATTAATCAAATCGTAGGGACAGCGATTGGCGAGCTGGCAGGAATCTCCGAAGCGGCTGTTGCCGGGAACGAAACGAAGGTTGGCAAATCCACCGGCAAGATCGATAGTCAGGAAAGTGGGATAGACATTGCGCGACTGGCTGACAACCGCGCCAAGGATCTGGTCGTAAAAGATTCCATAGCCGGCGCGAATCACAGAAGTTCGCTCGCGACCAAACCAGTCCGGGGAGTAAGCGAGACCCAACCGAGGCGCAAAATTATTCCGATCCGGATCGAAGATCCTGGTGCGACCTCCGATGAACTGGCGCAAACCGGGGGCGAGGCTCAGGGCCGGATCGTTGAACGTGCTTTCGATGCGACTATTGACCTCTTTTGGCGGGGTGTTGTACTCATAGCGCAGACCAAGCGACAGAGACAACTTGTCATTGACTCGCCAATCGTCGCCGCCAAAAAAATCCAGTTGATAAAAGCGCAGCCCAATCGCCGACTCCCCGCCCGTGGCCAGCGTCTGGGAAAAACCACTCGCAGCGGAAGCCGCAGCGAAAGTTTCGGGCCGGATAAAGCGGTTGGTGTAGGCGAATGTTCCCGTGGGTGTCAGAGTAACTTCAGGAGCGCCATTGAAAGTAATCAAGGGACCCGCATTGCGCGGCAATTCACTATTCAACTCGGTGCGACGCGTGTCGACGCCAAACGTGAAACTGTGGCGGCGACGGCGATAAGTTAAGGTGTCGGCCGCCTGATAAGTATTGTTCACTCGGCGCTGGGGAAAATTGAGGACGTCGACGCCGATGGGACTGAAGCCGGCGATGTTAATCTGCCCAACCACACCAAGCGCCGCTTCGGTGCGCGGCGCAGTCGGATCCGTCGTATAGAACACCGGTCCCAGGTTCGGCCCAAAGTCGATATTCGTAATCGCGCGCGGCAAGGTCGAATTCAGAAATAACGGCGCATTCAAAAGGAACGGAGTGTTGGGCAAACTGTCGCTGGGACGCATGAAAGAGCGATCGCGCAACTCTTCGAAATTCAGCCGCGTCCGCCCGTACGAGAGGCGGACCTGATTAAAGACGTAATTGCTTGAGGCCGGACTGCTGACTTTGCTGTTCAGAAAGAAGGAAAAGTTTTGCGTCCTCACGTTCGAGCGGATTGAAGAGAAGATTGCGCCGCCCACGGAAGGAATGTCACGCCAGTCATCGCTGAAGTTGTACCGGGCTGTAACCGTCTGAACTCTCTGGCGAATCTTAAAATTGCCGTCGAATTTTCCTGAATAAACCTGACCCTGGGCACTGGCAGGCAGGTTCTGTGTGACTGTGTTTGGCCCGTAGACTCCGCCGGGGTCATTGGGAAAAGGATAAAAGCTGAAGATGGCATCGCCCCGAGAGGTCGTCGGATATGCAAATACCTGATCGATTAGATTTCCGGCCGCATCGCGGTGGCCCAGGGGGTCGCGAAAGATCGCGGACGCGCCGGTGCCGAAAGCGCCGCGCTGCTCGATCGTCGGTACGGCAAAGCTCTCCTGCCTGGTGGCGTTAATTGCCTGCCCTTCCCCGGAAAAGAAATAGAACGTGCGGTCAGGCGCGAGTGGTCCGCCCAAAACAAATCCACCCTCACCGAGGGTAAATGAATCCTTGCCGTTGCTTTGATTGGTGACGGAAAACGGCCGCCCGTCCAGCAAAACCTGCTGCCCGCTCGCAGTTCTTAGCGGCACTATCGCGTTGCCATTGGCGCTATCGAAAAAATTACGCGCGTTGAGTTGGCTGGAGTTAAAGAATCCATAGAGTGTCCCGTGCGTTTGGTTTCCACCTGAGCGCGAGACTGCATTGACCTGGGCCCCAATATTTCTCCCAAACTGTGCGGGCGCGAGTGCTGTGATGACCTGGTACTCCTGCACAGACTCAATAGGCTGCGGCACCAAAGCGACAAAGCCCTGGCGCCTGACACCGATGTCCTCGTCGTTGTTGTCGGAGCCGTCCACGGTAAAGTTATTGGCCCGCGAACGCAGACCATTCACGCTGAACTGCCCCGCCGAGCCAACGCCGGCGCCGACACCGGGGCCGGCAACGCTGCCCAGTGTCTGTGGAGGAGGCGCGACACCCGGCAGCAGCATGGCCAGTTCGTCAAAGGTGCGCGTGAAAGTTGCCGAGCCCAAGGGCAGCCCCTGCAACTCGTCGTCGCTGAAGGACCCGCCGCGTCGTCCGTCGGTGCGATTCATGCTGCTGCGAATGTCAGTATCTTCGACGGTGAGCGCGGGCAAAGGAGTAGGCGTCGCTCCGGGAGTAACTGCGGCCGGCAGGGGATCGAGCGAGACTGGTACCGGCACGACTTCCCCTGTATAGGTAATCTTGAGGCGCTGCAGAACCTCGCGCGTCTGGTAACCGGCTAACGCCACGCGCACGCGATAGGTCCCGGGTTGCAGCAAGCCCTGAAAAAAGCGACCGCGATAGTCTGTCGACAGGCTGGCAGTTAATCCTGATTGCTCATTAATAATTTGCACGGCCGCCCCTTTGAGCGGCGCACCCGTCTGGCTGTCGCTGACAATTCCTTCGAAAGCGCCCGTCACCGTGTCTTGCGCCGAGGCTGTCAGACTGCAGAGCAAGACCAGTGAGAACAGGAAAGACCCCTGCAAATAAATCCCCGGCTTATTTGGACGGTAGCTCATGAGCGGATTTATCTCCCTATTCACGGAGTTCAGGAAATAACTATGAGGGCCCATTAACCGCGGCCTCGGGACTAGTGAGCAACTTCAGGCACGGAGGCCTGTCTGGTCAGGCCTCCGTCAAGAAACTGTTTTCAGGGCGTCAGTGCGGGCACTCGTTATTACTGTGGGTGACTGCAAGACTGAATCGATTTTGATACTCGGTGGACGTCACAAACGAACAGACCATTGCATGCTGCTTGTCGACGTCACGCAAGGGGCCGCTGTTTACCTGCCCCAACCAGAAGAGAAATCCGCCGAGGTCTGGATTGCGCCGCAGATAGCCAAAGTACTGTGTTGCCACAAAAGCGCGGTTGTATTCCGCGTCGATAAACGGGCGGTTGTTGATGGGATTGGTGGCCACATTGTCGTCGGCTAGCCGGTAGATAACGGCCCCCCGACCGCCCGAATTGAAGAGCGCAACTAGCGCGGCACGTTGCGAAACCAAATCAACCCCAATGTCGGTTCTTATCTTTGTGAGCACAGCATCCACAAAGCCCGGGCCATCAAGACTGAGAGGATAAGTGGCGAGAAACTCCGGGCGCTTGATAATAGAATTGGCCAGGGCCAACTGCGATTGGGCCAATCCAGGTCCGCCAACCACACGCGCCCTGTCGGTAACAAAGCTGTTGTAGCTGAGCAGCTTTTTGTTTTCATTGGGGAAGCTGGCATCAGGATTGGGGAAGGGTTGGTCATTACCATACGCAGCACGGTACAGGCGATAAACGTAACTTCCGGTTTGTTGAAACTCCAACTCGAAATAGAAAGCATTCGATACGTCTATTCGCTTGAGGTTGATACAGGCCTGATCCGTACCGCATTGTGTGAACTGGCCTGTCCAGTAATCCAGGCCACCCTGGTCCGGAGCGCGGCTGAGGAAATCGAAGTAGTTTTGCCGGACAAAGAACTGAACATTGTCAAGTGGATTTGTAGTGATTGGAGGACTGTCATTGTCCTCAACGGTCAGGATGGCGCGACCGGGACTGTTCAGACCCGCCCCCGCTGAGTCCAACAGCCGCAACTCAATTGCCTGGGTGCCTTCAACCAGTGAATTGTCTTCCACGAGTACGCTAAAAGTACGGGTGGCTTGTCCGGCAGCAAAGGAGAGCGTGCC
This sequence comes from Pyrinomonadaceae bacterium, assembly GCA_036726305.1. Taxonomy (GTDB): domain Bacteria; phylum Acidobacteriota; class Blastocatellia; order Pyrinomonadales; family Pyrinomonadaceae; genus JAOAPY01. The sequence goes on from DAIMCP010000041.1 coordinate 18,336, forward strand.
AACTGAGGGAATGTATCTGTTTCGCTGCCGGGCCGTGTCGTCAAACGTGGAGTAGTCGACACTGGCAGTGCCCGAAAGATCACCGCTTCTGGTCACCGTAACCACGGCCCTGCCCTCACTTTCGTTCACGTTATAACCGGTTACCGAGAATTGGAAGGTATTGGTCACCAGACCGAAATTGTCAAAGACGGCAGTCCCCGGATCGGTTGCAGTTGAAGTGCCAGCGCTCAGTTCGGCCGTCAGCGCCGAGACCGACTTTTGCAGGACCACCTGGTGCCGCACGGTGAAGTCGACGTTGTTGGGACTGGTCTCAAAGATGATTGAGTTTGTCGGTGGCTCGTGGCGGAAGCGCATAAAACGGTGCGCTACCGGGTCGTAAGGTATGCTCAGCGAAGTCAGTTGCCCGCCGACCCTAACCTGAAAGATTAACTGCGGAACGCCGGCATCTCTGGGCTGGCGTCCTTTTTGCGGGTTCGCACCGGTAGCACCCGCACGCACCACGAAGCGCGAGAAGTTGTCTAAATCGCTACCGATGGCAAAAATTGTTTCTGCTCCATTGGCGGCGGGTTGGACTACTTCGACCGTCGCTTTTGAATTATTGAAATCAAATGAATTCACGGACACATAGCCGTTGTAATGCAGACCGCTGGTCTGTGAACGCGGGGTCACTATCAACTGGCCGTTTTGCTGGACCACCGGAATTTGCGGATCAAAAGCGCCGAGTGGCTGCGTCTGAGTGCCCAGGTTCCATTTGGTTGGGTCGCGTTGCGCTCCGCCAAAGTCATCAGTTAAGGGTGGCGTGGGCGCCGGTATCACTGCCGGGAGCACCACGAAGTTGGCGATCTGGTTACCGTTCAAATTGGTGACGTCAGCCTTGGCAGGGCTGAAGCCAAACGCATTGCTCACCGGAGTGACCGAATAATTCCCGCCCGGCGACAGGTTGCCGAAAACATAATTTCCGGCAGCGTCTGTGCGCGTAACTCTGGTTAAAGTTCCCGCCAGGGTCATGGTAATCGGGACCCCGGTCGTGTTGCCGCTCACACGACCACTGATACTGTAGTGTTGCCAGGCAGGTACGCGCCTGCCGACAGTTGTGCCGCTTGTGATCTGCACCAGCCCCGTCCCGTCTGCATTCACAGCAAAGATCTGAGCTGGGCCGGGGGCTCCGAACAGAAATCCTTCAAACGCCAGCTTGCTACCGTCCGGTGACCAGGTCGGTCGATTGGCCTCGATTAAGTCAGGAGTGATCTGCGTCTGACCGGTGCCGTCTGCATTCATCACGAAGATTGCCTGAGTAAAGGTGTTGGTGACGAGGTTCTCAAACCCACGGGTGTATGCGATCTTGGTGCCATCGGGTGAATACGCCGGGAACGACTCTTCCTCAGGAGTCGTTGTCAGCCGCCTTTCGTTTCCACCTACGGCGTCCACGATATAGAGATCGGTATCAGTGCTATTGCAATTCCCGCTGGGAGTTCTGAGAAAAACTATGGTTGAGCCGTTGGGCGACCAATCTGAAATACCGTCTGCGACACTGCTGTTGGTCAGATTTGTTCTGAGAGAGCCTGAGGCGCTTATGGCAAACACATCCGGTACCAGTGCATCGGTACCGCTGCACGCAGCGAGGGTATAGGTGAGTCGGGTACCGTCCGGAGACCAGCTGGGAAAAACCTCGTCCTGGAGTTGATCCGTGAGCACCCTAATGCCGGTGCCGTCGCCGTTGACAACGAAAAGGTCCTCACGGTTTGTGTTTCCACATTGTGAGAATGCGATTTTTGCGCCATCGGGTGACCAGGCGGGTCCACTATCACTACTGCATTGAAGCGTGCTCAAAAGGGACGTCTCGCCGCTACCATCCGCATTCATCGTCGCCAGATCGGTTTGCGTGGTTGCTTCTTTGAGAAATGCGATCTTGCCGATAAGGCCGGTGGCCGCGCTACCGGTAAAGTTCAGAGTCTGATTGCTTCCCAGGTTGTTGAAGGTCTGAAAGGAAGGCACAAAACTCACCAGAGGCTTAGTGGCCATCAGCGTGTAGTTACCGCCCGCCTGCAGATTGGGGAACGAGTAGTTGCCACTCGCATCCGTTTGCACCGTAGCATATCGTGATCCTAATTGCGGTTTTACCTGCAACGCTATGGTGGCGTTACTAATCGCAGCATTGCTCCCGTCGGCAGCCCGGCCAGTAATAGTAAAGAAAGACCCTGAGGTAGTCGTAAAGCTCGCAAACTGATCCGCGCTTAAGCTCGTAAAAGAGGCGTTGACAGGGCTGAACGAGAAGCCGGGTTTGCTGGGAGTAACCGTGTAGTTCCCGGTCGCCAGATCGCGAAAGACAAAAATGCCGGCCGCGTCAGAAACCGTCGTGGCGCCGGCGGTTCCGCTGAGCGTCACTGTGACGTCAAAGATTCCTACCCCCGGCAGTGTTGCGTGGCTAATCTGGCCCTGAATGTCATAGGTCTGAGTCGCGGTGAAATCGGCGGTCTGATCGGAACTCAAGGCCGAGAAAGTTCTTGAGGTCGGGGCGTAAATATAATGTGTGCCGTTACCAGCATATCTTTGCGGAGTCACCGTGTAGTCGTTGGATGGCAGGCTGATCAATGAGTAGTAACCCTGTGCATCTGTCGCGCTATCACGAACAAAGTTGCCCTGACCATCCACAGCCTCGACAAAGACTCCGGCAATACCGGCGTTCTGGGCATTAGTGATGCGGCCTGTGATGCTGTAAGAAGGAGCGGCGCTGCTAATTTTCGCTACGAAAGTGTGCGCGGAATTGCCACAGCAGTTGGCCCAATCAAAATACGGAAAGTTAGAACTGGTGGTTACACCGATTACATAAGCGTTGCCGGCGGCGTCCAGTCCCAGGCGCTGACCGAGGAAGTTGTTGGCGAAATCGTTCCCGCCGCCACCGAGGTAACTGGAGAAATCCAGGGAGCTGCCGCCCGCGTTCACTTTCGTAATAAACAGATCCGCAGCACGGGTACCTGGATTTCCGATTGTTCGTTGGAAAGCTCCCGGGGTTGTGGGAAAGTCGGGAGCAAAAGTCGAGCCAGTGACAAAGACATTATTGGAAGAATCAACTGCGATGCCGCCGCCGCTGTTGTCCACCTCAACCCCGCCGATCAGCGTGGAGAATGCGAGCGTCCCGCCCGCATTAAACTTGGCGACGAACACATCGCCACTGCCTTTGAGAACAGTCTGAAACGCTCCACCCGTAGTTGGGAAATTTACGCTGCCGGCATTGCCAGATGTGTATATATTTTGCGCCGCATCTACCGCTATGCTGTTTCCGGAATCCCCTCGGTTCCCTCCAAAGTAGGTACCAAAAAGTTCTGTCGTACCCGCCGCATTTAGTTTCAAAACAAATGAGTCGGCGTCGCCGAGAGTACAGGCATAGACAGTTGCGGGATTGCCCGGATCAATCGCAATTGTTGCGATGCTGGCGAAGACACCGAAGCCGTTGCTTTGCGCCGTCCAGGTGCCGCCGGAATCCAGGCTTTTAAAAACTGTGGCCGTAGAAAAAGCTCCATTGGGCTGGAGGACCACCGTGGCTCCCGCATACACGGTTGTTGGCGTCACTGGATCAACAGTGACGAAACTGATTCCCACGTTTGAAATGACAGTCGAATCACTGAGTGTCAGAGTCAGCCCGGTATTGACTGCGGCCCACGATGTTCCGCCATCAGTGGTTTTAGAAATCCCACCAGCCTGGGCAGCGTAGAGAATGGAGGGAGACTGAGCATTTATTGCTAAAGCTCGAACCGCAGAGTTTAAAATGCCGGCGCCTGAGGCGGCCCAACTGGTTCCACCATTCGTTGTCTTAAAGACTCTCTGTGTCACCGGGATTGCAACATACAAGGTATTTGCTGCCGTCGGATCGACTACGATTGCGTTCGTCAGGGCATTCACAACATTCGTCGGGAGCCCGGAATTAATCGAGGTCCAACTGCCGCCGCCATCGGTAGATTTATAGACGCCCGTATTCCCTGCTATGTAGATGGTGTTCGGCGCTGATTGATGAATAGCTATTCCTCTGACGTCCGCCGTGACTCCAGGGCTATTCAATCCATTATTGCGAGCTAGCCAGGTCGCACCCCCGTCGGTCGAACGATAGACTCCACCTTCAGTTCCCGCATAGATGGTGTTGGGCGCGCCTGGCACAAGCGTGAGTTGGTGCACCCTGGGAACTGGCAGTGGCGCTGTGGGATTCCATGAGCCGCCGCTGTCAGTGGACTTAAAAACGCCGCCATCAGTGCCCAAATAGATAATGCTCGGAGTAGTAGGGTTAATCGCAGAACAATAGACAAAGGTAACCGGCAGGCCGCCATTGCTGAGTGCATATGAAGATCCACTACTGTTGCTCTTAAAAGGCCCCCGCGCGGCGCCTCCCAGTGTTGCCTGCACCGGATTAACAGTGGGAAGATCAAGCGACGTAGTCTGACCTACGAGATAAACATTGCCAACTGAATCAGCGGCCATTGATATCGGATAGTCAAATCCGCTACCGCCGGCATAGGTCAGGTATAAGGTGCTGGAACCGGTGGAATTGAACTTGGCAACAAAAGCGTCGTAGCCTCCTTTGTTAGCCGAGCGGAACGCGCCTGGAGTGGTATTAAGATCTGTCGATGTCTCGATTCCGGAAATGAAAAGATTTCCAGTCCCAGCTTCTGGTATTACAGTATCGACTTCTTCCGTTCCGTTACCGCCAAAATAGGTAGAGTAAATTAAGGCGCTGCCGGTAGGGTTGAGTTTAGTTACAAACCCATCACCGTTTCCGGCAAAGATTGTTTGGTAAGCTCCGGCAGTTGTCGGAAAGCCTGGTCCAGCAAAGCCGCCCACGTAGACATTACCAGCTGTATCGACGGCGATACTGTTTCCGTATTCAGCACCGGCTCCGCCCAGATATGTGGTGAAAGCAACCCGAGTCCCAGACGGATCTAACTTCGTGATGAAGCAGTCTGCGTTTCCATTGAGTGTCGCTTGAACCACGCCCGGCGTCGGTCCCAAATTTGCATCAAACACAACTCCGGTTAGGTAAGCGTTGCCGGTTGGATCGACAGTGAGGGCAAAACCTTCGCCGCTGCCGTTTACAAATGACAAATAGCTCAAGGTCGGGTCAATAACGAGTGGCCTGGCGCGGTCGTATTCAGAAGAAACCTTAAATCCGATCTTGTTACCCGGCTTGATGACATAGCTTCCGCTAATCGTTTTTCGTTGCCCGTCAATATCCTGATAGATGACCGGCTTCGCTTGTGTCAGTTCTCCAGCAGGGGTAGCTAACGTCAGGCCGCCTTTGCGATCCGATTTGATTCCCTGAACCCCATCGAACCTGAGCTGGATCACCGAAGGATCGGCGTTGGGCGCTACTATCAGGTCATATTCCAACTGCTGGCGGGTCCCGTAGAAGACAAGATCGACCCCTTCATAGACTCCGCGGTAGGCGACGCGTTCATATGTCTGGATGTCAGTAAGCCACTTAGTTGAATCGTTGCCGAGGAAATAATTAGCTTTACCAGCCAGCTCATCCACCCCTTCGATAGCTTTCGCTCCGAGCTTCGCGCCTTCCAGCCGCATCGTCACTACCGCCTGGTCCTTTGAGCCATCTCGTCCTTCAACTTGATTGCGCAGCGCCAGCGCTCTCAGCCGTTGCGCACCTGTAAGAGTGTCAGTATCAGGCGACTCGAGATCACTATTCTCATTTCTATCCGGACCTCGTCGCAATGCGAGGACGGCCTGATCGGAGCCAAGAAGAATGTTTAAGCCCGGGCCACGAGCAACGAATTTTGCGGACGAATCAAACTGGCCCTTGTTTGCTTCAAAACTTAGCGGTAGTCGACCATATCGCTTGTCGAGATGCAGCGCGGCAGGACCTTCCTTCTTGTTAGCCGGCGAGCCCGTTCCAGGCAGATGATCTATTTCCGATCGGTTGGCTGTGTACCCGGTCAACGTTGCCCAGCCTGTAAGCAACGCGATCGCTATAAATAAGATTGATGAAAGCAGAAAACGAGAGTTGAACAACCTTCCCAGCGAGGAGAAAATCATGAAAACTCCTTGGCCCTATTTGGAATAACCGAGATCCTTTCATGGGAGCACGCCGGCCAAACCGGGTGGATGGAGCTAACTACGGGTCGTTAACCGGCTCAGATCTCATGGTCTTGTGGCCACGCAGTCTATCCCCGAGCCGCAACGGCGTCAACACTTTAGTTCCGGTGCAGTCCCTTTTTCTTGACAATCCCCTTACCCATCCTGTATGTCGCCGTGGTGGATTCTATTTCACGCATTCGACGCACGCCGATCATTCTCAAAAGACAGGTAGTTTTGTTGGCAGTTCTGGTCTTCGCGATTGGCTTCCTCGTTCGTCTCTACAAACTTGACTCGCAAACGCTGGAATGCGAAGAGCTCTACACGATTCCCGCCGCAACAGGTCATCAATACGTGTATCTCAGCAATGAGGTGAATGCTGCCCCTGCCCCTATGCCGCTTTCCACCTACGAATACAAGAAGATGCTTGCGCCAGAGTCCGGATTTGGACTGAAAGCCGTCACCGCCGTACTCAAACGAAATGTGCACCTACCCGCTTATTTCTACTTCATGCATTACTGGATTTTATCGTTTGGCCATTCCGAGTTTGCGCTGCGGCTGCCCTCAGTCGTCTTTGGGGCCCTCGCCGTGCTGACGTTGTTCTATTTGGGAACGGAACTATTTGGATTGTCAGTGGGTGTTCTGAGCGCACTGTTGCTGGCCCTGTCGCCCGATCAGATTTACTTCTCGCAACAGGCTCGCATGTATCCGCTGCTGGTGTTGCTCGCAATCTCATCCAGTTACCTTCTGGTTCTGGCTAAGAGGCGACCTGAAGCAACCTGGATCTATCTTTTCTATGCGTCTATCTCTACAGCCGGGTTGTACACGCACTATGAATATGCCTTTTGCCTCGCGGCCCAGGTTGCCTACGTCTGGTTTGGGTCGTCACTGGGAAGAACCAAGCTTTCTCACTGGCTGATCGTTTACGCTGCGATCGCGACTGCATTCCTTCCCTGGATCTTCATCACGCTCACTCAAAAGGCCAACTCACCCGAAGTCATCGCCTGGGTCAATGGCAGCCTCACCAGTAGTCTGATACTGACCGAGGTCTTCACCAGGATTGCCCGGCTGATTTCAGTCCCGGAGTTGCCGCTCGGGTGGCTGAGCGTGATCGTGGCTTACGCGTTGCTGGTTTATGGTGCCGTGTCGATGCGCTCCGATCGTGGTTCACTGTCTCTGATTCTGTGCTGGATTCTCTTTCCGATTGCCGGCGTGGTGTTCATGGACAAGTTGCTGGGCACCCGGGCCATCACGATCACGAGGTACTGGCTAATCCTGGGGCCGCCCCTCGCTCTCTTAATGAGCGTTGGTTCGCAAAGACTCCCTCAACGAGCTTTAAGGATTACACTCAGTGCGGCGCTCATCGGGTTCATGTTCTCGGCGGCGCTGCTTACGGCGCGTGGTGAGCTGCGGGGAAAGCCTGACCGCCACCGGGAAATGTCGCTTTACGTCGACAGCCAGACACTGAGCCGTCGAGATCAGCTGGTAATCGCAGAGGGTGTGAATTCGATTCCGTTGGCCCTTGCCTATTATGGCCGGAACAATGTGGACGTGCTGCGTTTCAAATGGATCACCGACCAGCTGAAGCAACGCAGCTTTCTCGACATCCTGGGCCAACGCAAAGAAGTGCTGCTACTTGTATCGGGGCAAAGCCAGGCCGCAAAACTACTTGGCGAAAATGGTTTTCGCCTGGAAGCCCAGCCAACTCTGTTTGGCCATGTCAACGTCGCGAAGTATGTTCAGTCGGGCAGATCGCCCGCCACCAGTCGAGGATCGCAATAATTCGGGCGGTCTAGTCGTAGTTTGCGTGGACTTTGCCCTCCAGGGAAAAAAGTTCACCTGCTAATTGGACCGCGCCTGTAATCTGCTGACAACACACTTCCGGTAAAAATTTGACAGAGTCAGTCGAGGGTTATATAAGGGGGCAGCGCCGCCCTCTCGAAACTCTCAAGCCCAGAAAGGAGCAGGATCAACCGCGGCGGATCCGACCCGACATGTCTTCACTAAAACACACTCTTCTCATTCTCTTTTTCGCCATGGCTGTCCTGGCATTTCTGTTCCTCGCTCCCCGGCCGCCGTCCCGCGCTCAGACGCTCACTGCAGAGTCTGCCGACAATGTCTGGACGAAGATTCCGGACGCTGTAGTGGGAATTAACACCTTGAATTTGAAGCCTAAAACATATACAGCTGTTAATCTGAATGCTGCGAACCTGGCTGGAATTTTAAGACAGGCAGGCAGAGAGTTCAGCACCGATGCTCAGACTCCAACCATACTGACTTTGCCTTTGCCGACAGGTGGTTTCGGCCGTTTTCGGATCGAAGAGTCTCCGATAATCCAACCGAAGCTTGCCACACGTTATCCCTGGCTGAAGTCTTATTCAGCAACGGGTATTGATGACCGCACCGCGACCGGCAGGTTCGAGGTCACACCTGAAGGTTTTAGAGGCATGGTCATCTCCGCCTCAGGAACGTTTTTTGTTGATCCGGCGAGCAAACAGGATTCTCGTCTTTACATCAGCTACGCGAAGGCGCAATTACCCGGCGACCCCAGTGGGTTCGTCTGCTACGTCGACAGGCCACGGCCAAAAGCGAATCGGCCGCGGCCCCGCCCTTACCCGAAGAAAACCTTGCACCATGCAGTGCCGGCCGCAGGAGATAGCTATTTGCGCATTTACAGGTTAGCCGTGGCCGCTGCCCATGAATATGTGGACGCCATCCATCAGACGAGTATCAGTGGACCGGGCGGCGATCCGTTGGATCAGGCGATCATCGCAATCCATCGGACTATCGACCGGGTCAACACCATCTACGAAAGAGAGCTGGGAGTGCGTTTGGAACTGATTGGCGACGAGCCGAACATCATATATCCCAGCGCTGCCGGCGATCCGTACGACCCCAGCGCCAGTTTGGACGATCTGCTGGAAACAAATCAGACCAACATTGACGATGTGATTGGCTGGAACAACTACGATGTCGGCCATCTATTTCTGGCGCATGGGGGCGGAGTAGCCAGCGAGCCATGCGCCTGCGACGACTGGTATAAGGCGACTGGATTGACGGGTCGCAAGGACCCTCAGGGCGATGCGTTCGATGTCGATTACGTGGCCCATGAGCTGGGTCATGAGTTTGGCGCCAGCCATTCTTTCAATGGCACCACCGCGGGATGCAAGTTTAGAAATGCCGACACAGCGTACGAGCCCGGTAGTGGTTCGACGATCATGGGCTACGCGAGTGCCTCGCATATTTGCGGCGCCGAGAATGTACAGAACCGAAGCGACCCTTACTTCCACGCAATTAGTTTGCGTGAACTCAACCTATACATCACTAACTCGAATCCGCAAATGGGCGATTCCTGTTCACGAAAAGTGGCGACCAGCAACTTTGCGAGGCCAGCAGTCTTTGGTCCAGGCGATTATGTAATTCCAAAAGGGACGCCGTTTACTTTAGCTATCAAGAGCGGCAGCGATATTGACGGCGATGTCCTGGTCTACAACTGGGAGGAGTTTGATTTAGGCGATCCAGATCCACCGAATCCCGGGGACCCAGCCGACGCAAGTAAGATTCGCCCACTTTTCCGTTCTCGGGAATGGAGTCAGCGACTGTCACGAACTTTTCCCCAATTTGTCGACCTGCTGAACAAGCCGCCTGCCGGCACCTACACTGCCGAATCCCTGCCACAGAATAATAGGACGATGGTCTTTCGGGCTACCGCCCGGGACCAGCGGGGGCGGTATGGATACGACTACTCACAGGTCAAAGTCATAGATAGCCGCATTGTGCGGGGACGCCTGACTCCGACGGGGCCCTTAAACACCCTGGTGCGTTATGGTCCATTTGTGGTGACCAAGCCTGCGCAAGCTGCTTCCTGGCGGAGACGTTCGCGGCACTTGGTTAGCTGGGAGGTAGCAAACTCCAACCTGGCCCCCATAAGATGTCGCCACGTCAGGATCTCGCTTGTATTTAATGGCGATGAAGACCATCCAGTGGTGCTGGCTGCGAAAGTTCCCAACAACGGATCCAGAAACGTGATCGTCCCTCCAACCACGCCGTTGGGAAATGCGCGCGTCAAGGTAGAAGCCTTCAATAATGTCTTTTTTAACCTGGCCGCCGCTGATGTGCAGATCGTCACGCGTTGATGGTTGCGTTCAACGCACAAACGCCCCCGCCGCGAGGGGCTAACGATCGACATCACTGAGGATCCAAACGCTCCCCGAGACTTCCGTAAGTGGTAAGTAAAGGTGCGCGGAATCAAAACTTATCCGAAGCTGCCGAATGGTGGTCAGTAGGGCCAGACTCGGGTTTTCAAAGGACGTGACCCGAAAGGGTTCTCCGACGACTTTTCCGTTTGCAGGATCAAAACGGACTCCCCATACGTTAAGAAACATCGAGCCGTGATTCGTGATGAAGTAGATGGTCTTCCCGTCCGGCGACCATCGCGGTTTGTCAGACCACAGCCGCTCGTCGGTCACGTGGGCAGAGGCGCCTCCTGAAGTTGCCAGAACGTTCAGGACGGAAACCCCAGGATTTGTTGTCTGCTGAGTCATGTAGCAGATCCAGCGGCCGTCCGGTGAAAAGCGAGGGCCAAAGAGATCGCGACTGTCATCCGCCGCTAAGATACGCAATGAATTCTCAGCGTGCGGCGCATCGGACAAAGCAAAGACTCCTACCTGGTATCGATCCTTACTGCGCCGGTTTGTGCTTGCCAACACCGCTCGTCCGTCGGGCGACCAGTCAGAAATGTAATCCCGGTATGGACCAGGTGTGGTCAGAAGCTGTTCTTCACCACCGCCGGCCGGAATCGAGACAATAGGATATGCTCTCTCCGCTTCAGGCCCGCGAGGCAGATACCGCGTGTAAGCGATTAGTTTCCCGTCTGGACTCCACTGTGAACCGAAGCGCGAGTAATCATCAACAGCTAAGGTTCTTGTCGATTGATCTTTTAAGGACTTGACCCAGAGTTCTTCGCGTTCGGCGCCGTGACGGCGTACGTTAAAGACGACTTCCTTACCGTCGGGTGAAACGGCGGGGGCCCACGCATCAAGATCAGCCGGTGTGATTGCCTGCCCGGTGCCCTTCGTTTTGCCGCTCAGCGGATCAAACGGAACTGACCAAATGCGAATACTCGAAGCGGTCGCAGCGAATGCCAAACGTTTGCCGTCGTTTGAAAGGGCGATGTCAACGTCAGAGCCCGAACCGGTAGTCAGGCGGACAGGTCCGTCAATCCAGGCGAGGCTCTGCTGATCGACAGCGACCCTCCAGATGTTGGTGACTCCGTTGGACTGGCCTTCAAAGAACAACGCATTACTGGCCGGCGCCCAACGAAAATTGCCCAGAGTTACCGCCATATCTCGCAGCTGGGCGGCCACCCTGGTGGACACCTCAGCTCGGACAGGCTTGCCGCCAGAGATGGGTGTCGTCCAAAAACCTCCATCGTCTGTTAGAAAGGAGATTCGCCGTCCGTCTGGATGCCATCCGACCAGGCCGAACTTGGCGTCTGATTGGTTTGTGCTTACGGAAGTAGAGACCTCCTTCGATGACGTCCCGTCCAAATCTACGATAAACACATCAGGGTATTCATTCACTCGTTCCCCCGGGCTCAGGCAGAGGACTTTTTTGCCGTCCGGGGACCAACGCGGCCGATAACCAAAGGAAGAGAGCCTCCGTTCGCGGCCCCCAAAGGCCGGCACGACCCACAAGCCGCCGCCGTCACGTTCGGAGCGGAAGACCAGACTATTACCGTCCGGCGACCAGTCCGGCTGCCAATCATGTGCTGGTGATCTCGTTACCTGTATGGGATTTCCGCCCCCGACTGGTTGTACCCAGATATCAAAATTCCCCTCCTCATCGGACGCGTAAGCAATGAAGCGGCCGTCTGGGGACCAGGCCGGTTCAGTCTGCAAACCAGGTCCAAAAGTTAATCGCGCCAGGGCCCGGGTCGGCGCGGGTGGCGGCTTGGGGGTCCGCGTGAATCGCCATAGGAAATAAGCGCCGCTCAGGAGGACAGGCACAATTAGACTCAGCGCGATGACGGTGCCCTTCTTATGGCTTCGGATCTCCGTGACCAGGTACTCAAGACTTGAGGGTCGGTTGATCGACCGCGTCAGTTGTGAGTCGGTCGCGGACGCGCCCCAATCACTGGCCCGATTATCGCTGGCAGTCCTGTCCTGAGTTGACATCGTCCGCTCGAATTCCTGGCCCACCGCCAGCTGATGCTTTAGTCTCTCGAGATCAAACAACAGTTCGCGCGCGGTTTGATATCTTCCCTCTCGATCTTTGGCCAGCGCCTTCATAACCAACCACTCAAGTGAATCGGGAATATCGCGGGCATAACGAGCGAGCGGCGGGGGCTCAACTTTCAGAATCAGGGAAATAGTGTCGCTGGCGGTGTGGCCTTCAAATGGGGGCCGTCCGGTGATTAGTTCGTAAATGACTGCGCCCAGGCTCCACAAATCGCTGCGTACATCAACCTCAAACCCACGCGCCTGCTCCGGCGACATGTAGACTACGGTGCCTACGACGCTGCCCGGGTCGGTAAACATTAAGGGTGAGGTGGCGGCCTCTGGCCCGCTCTCGGCATGCGGCCCGACGTGCTTAGCCAGGCCGAAGTCGAGCACCTTCACGTAGCCTTCACTGCTCAACATGATGTTTTCGGGCTTAATATCACGATGGACAATGCCGACGGCATGGGCCGCTGCCAATGCACTGGCCACGTCGTAAGAAACCTTCAGCACTTCAGAAAGCTTCATCCCCTTCTGTTTGCGTAAAGTGACACCATCCACATATTCCATGGCGATAAAGTTGGTGCCTTCGGATTCACCAATGTCATAGATGTGAGCAATATTTGGATGCCTTAAAGCTGAGGCTGTCCGGGCCTCCTGAATGAAGCGACGCACATCCCGATCATTTTGGGCTGCATCCCGGGACAACAATTTCAGCGCCACGAGGCGCGGCAGTTTCGTGTCCCGGGCCAGATAGACTTCGCCCATTCCGCCAACCCCGAGGAGCGAAACTATCTCGTATTGCCCAAACTTTGTTCCCGCGGGAAATGTCATTTGGAGACGTCAGCAGTGGCGATGTCTGGAAGAGGAAGGCAGCGGATTCTCACGAAACGCACCGGTCAAGCAAGGGCCCCGGTCTGGTATTTCGAGTAGAAGTCTCGAGCTGCGCGGATTTGAGAGACAATCTCTCCAAGAACACTTCCCGCACGGGCCCTGGCGGGCGGATCCCATACCTTCGCAGCCGACCGGCTGGAGAAATAATGCCGCTTGTTCCAGACGTCGTCGCCGTAGCAATAGTGAATCATGTCCGCTGACTTTACTGGATCGAGTTTTCGATAGTTGGTCGCCACCAGCCCGGTCAGGACCAGTTTCAGTCCCAGCTTAATAACGGCGAGCCCAAAGGAATACATACTAATCTCAAGAGGTGCAGGAGTAAAAGAGTCAATTGCTTCCAACCAGGCTTCGGCAAGTTCCCGCGCCTGAGCGACCGGCACTATGTACGGAACACCGCAGGAAATTTCGCGGCTTCTCTTCCTGAGCATCCCCTCGCTGATGCCGAGTCTTTGCGCTGCCTCTCGTACCTCCGGTCTGTAATCGAGGTAGGAATAGTGTTCCGCGGCCAGTCGCTTCAGGAAAGCGGCCTTGCGCACAAATATCATGTCCGGGTCGCAAAGCACGATAAAGTCGTCGCGGTTGTAGCCGAGCGTCGCGGCCTGAAGCAGCGTCCCGGCAGTGTTTCTGGGTGGGTAGTCATATCCCCCTTTGGTAGTGCGGTAAGCGGGGGCGGCCCGGACTTTGCCGCCGCAGTTTACTATTTCCGCGAACTCAGGCCGCCAACCTCTGTCCCCCTCGTGGACAACAAAGAGCGGGTTCTGCTCCAGTCGACTTACGCAGGAATAATGGAACAGCTTACACTGCCAACCAAGATATGGATTGTTCTCAGCCGATACGACGATGTGTTGGCGATTCTTCACTTCCAGGTGCGCAGCTCAAAGATTGTCGACAGCTAACCCACGTTTAGATCCAGCGAATTGGATCCGGTGCCGTCAACCATGACACCAGAACGTACTTTCGTCCTTTTAAGACTGGTTCGGAACGGTGCACATAGGTGGCCGGAAAAATAAGGGCCTTTCCAATCTGGGGAGTAAACGCGAACCCAAGCGTGGGAAAACTAGTCTGCCCGCCGCTAAAACTGTCATTGAGATAGCAGACCACAGTGAAATACCGATCAGTCAAGTCCAGGGCGGCGTCAACGTGCGACACGTAGAACCCCCCGGGTAGATAGCGAACCAGGTGCATGCCCTCATGCCGCTTGAAGTCACGACCCCATACCTCTCGCACCAGGGGACGAATAACCGTTCGGATCTGGCGATCGAATTCTTTCCTGAGGCCTGACCCAAGCGGCGGAGTATATGCAAACGCTGAACGATACTCACTTCGGACCGCTGATCGGTAGCTTTCTTCTGACTGTTCACCGATGGTGGCCCGCGACCAGGAATTCTGATCGTTGACCGACTTAACGATGCGTTTACAGGTCGCCGCGTCAAAGAGTTGCAGCGAGAATATCCCCCTTATCTCTTCCACACAGAACGGCATCTCAGGCATTGGCAGCCCGTCAGTTGGCACGCAAAGTTGACGCCAAAAAAACTCCTCCTAAGCTCGCCCGGATTTTGCGGGACGCTTCGCTTTTGGTGGCCGTGGTGGATGGCCCGGCCGCGGAGGTCTTGGCGGTCTGGGTGGCCGCGGCGGTCGCGGCGGCCTTGGCGGACGCGGCGGTCTGGGTGGCCGTGGTCCTTTTCGCGAATACGCCCTCTCGTCAGGTGGACGCGGGGGTCGCAGAGGCCGTGGCGGCCGTGGTGGTCGCGGAGGTCGTGGCGGTCGGGGCGGATGCGTTGGCCGAGGCGGTTTTGGTCTCGGCTGCTTCCGCGCCGGTGATTGCCTCGCCGGCTTCTTTGCTTTCCCGGCAACTGGCTTGGGTGCTTTCTTTGCTTTGCTTTTTCCTGGCTTGCGCTTCTTGGATGTTTTCGCCGCGGCCTGCCAGCTATCCTCATCGGCATCGCCACCGTCGGTGAGCTCGTTTGGTAGCGCGATCACCAGAGTGCTCAGCACCTGATTGCTAACTGGGACTTCGTATTCACGAAATAGCCTGGAGAGGTTCGAAAGAAACTCGAGCCGCAACCGATCGTCTATCAGCAACGAATGCCGCAATGCGGCGACTTCTCTCGCACCTTGCGTCGTAGTGAAGTACTCTTCTGATTCCACGGGCAGTTCCCTCCTTCCTGGGTGTAAAAAGGGTTGAGTGCCATCTGGGATTGAACTCGTTTGACCGTTCCGAAATGGCTCAGAACAAGACGGATAGTTTGTAGCCATTACGCCTTGAGGCCCTAAGACTAGAACCGTATCAGTAGAGTGTCAATGAAATTCCAACTGTGCCAACGAGTTCGAGTTTCAGGGTGAGCGGCAGGCGCAACGCCGCCGGGCTTGCTCGTGGCCCTTGTTCTGAAGTTTGAGGAGCTAAGCGGCCACCAGGGCAGCGTGTTCTTCTGCCTCTTGCTCGGCCTTTTTTTCGGCGCGTATTTCAGCCACCTTCTCGGCTTTTTTCTCGACTCTCTCCTCGGCACTGTCATTTCTCGATCTCGGTTTGCGCTTGGGTGCGTTAGGCATGATTGATCGTCTCCTCTGGTCAATAGGTCAGCGATTATCCATTTAAGTTCGGAGCGGCTCTGCGCGGGAACGCTCGCCGTCGCTCTTTCGGCGCGCAGGTTATCACGGTCCAGAACCAGGGTACAATTATCTGAGTTGGGAGACAGGCGGGCTCGGCATTTCTGGCGCGATTATCCAACCCGTCGTAAGCATAAGTTTCATTCGCCGTTCCCGTATAGGCCGCCGAGGTCAGACTTCTTCGGGAAATGGAAGGTGGCCGCAGGATCAAGTTACTTTGGCGTTATTGGGAAGACTTCGCCGTTTACCAGCAAACTTCCGTCGTCGCGAGGGTTAAATCTTATCTGGTTTTCACGTACTGCACCTTTGAAGCTCTTCACTTTCCCGTAGGGATGTTCAATTTGCAGATCTTTCCGGCTGTCTCGAAGGTAGAGACGCAGTTCATTGGTGTCTGCGTCAAAGTATTCGATTAGATCTGTACCATCAGATCTAACCTCCAGCAAGCGGCATGTCACATCAAAGTTAAGCCATTGTGCACCCGGACAGCTCGGTCTTTGCAGCAGCCAAGTGTCCCACGATTATCGTTGTAGGCATTGGCTTGTTTGGCGAGTTTTCTGCGGTGCCACGCGAGTACGAGCCCAACACATACAGGAAAGCATATGGACCCGAGCGACCGTGCGGATTCACACGGGCGATTGTGCTTCCAATCAACCTAACTAAAAGAGGAGCTCTGGCTGCGCGACGCGGAAATGTCACGTAACCCTCGTTATCCGTACTCAAACTCTGCTCATAACGGTGTATCTGTATCGAATGGACGTCATCTTGATCTACCTCTGGCACGCTTCAAATGCCGCTTCGAAACATCACTCTTTGTGACTGTCTTCAATCACCGCAGAAACCACACTCACCGACTGTCTTGGGCCTTAGTTCTGAGTCTTCTGCGGCGCCGCAACAACTTGTCAACTAAATAGCAGGCTCACTTAGCGATAATCTTTCGCACAGTCTGTAGATCACCTGAGGCAGCTGCACTTATCAATTTGCTTAGTCCTTCGTTCATATTAATCTCAAGTTCCGTTCACTGAGTTACGGTCATTTAAGGCGCAAACGCCGGAACAAGCAACGATCCTGCTGCGGAGCCGCCAATACCGCGCCGCCGGTCAATACCCCACTCACCAAATAGCCACCGAATGCTACTTTTTTCCAGAATTCATGCATTTGACGCGCTGATTCAGCCTGGGAATCCAGCTCGCCCTGGGATTGGCCGCTCGGAATTCGGGCAGGAACTAGTCCTGTGTTGTCGCACAAGAACGCGCCCAAGCGATCGCTACGAACCTTCCGTCAGGTGGTTGTTCCTTGCTAAGTACCTTATCGTCACATCGACTGTGGCTCATGGAATTACATCCAGCCAGTAATGCAATTCGAACAGTATAAAGAAGGCCACAATTTCGACGTCAATGTGGTTCCACATTCATCTTCATATGCTCTTGCCTACCTTCGTGACACTCCGAGTATTCGAATCTTGTCGTTAAAGCTGCCGGATCGATTTCGTCGATTGAATGGGCACGGGAATCCCAAAGGCCGCCGCCCGACGCTTCCGTAAACTTCTCGCCCGACACTGGATTACCAGCAACAGGTAATGGCGAACTCGTCCTCGAGAAAATGCATTCAGGTACCAAGTCTAGAAAGGCAAGCACGTCAATCCCGTTACGTGTTTCTTTTGGCCTTTCGGACGGTGAGAATCGATGCAAGTATGATGCTGTAGAGGAAAACACCCAGAGGAACGCCAATCAGGACTGGTTCGATCAAGTTGGACTCTCCGGTAAAATTGCCGTGCCGTTCAACTATCCATATTGTGGGGTAATACAAAAAGAGATACTTGTCTAGAAAAGCGTCCCACCTCCCAAGCGTAAACAAGACTACGCCCTTAATAGCGAGGGAGAGGCCAGCATAAAGAAAGAAATATTTTACGCTCTTCATAAATTCTCAACCGCCAGTCCCCTTACTAGTTCCTGCAAACCGCAAGCTATCGTGTTCTGCCAGCTCAAGGCCGACTCCTCTCGTTAGGACTCCGCCATGGAACGCCCAGAATGCCGATCTTAAGGCGAAGCTGCTCATTGCTGATTTCATGCCGAACATTGTTATACCACCCGTCGTTGGTCGATAAATCGTACCCGACGTTAATAAACGCAGCGACCGTAGCCCAATCTGGATCTTGCGCTTTGCAGCACAATCCCTTCTCCCTGGCAAATTCATTTAGTTTGTTCCACGTCGCCTTCGCCATGTCCATCGCTTTCTTCGGGTCTCCATTCGTGTGATTTTGTTTCCGTGGCGGCCCACTCCCGTGATCTCAAAACGTTCTACGTCTTCCGGTAACGATTCACGATGAAATCGATGAGATAGCCTATTAGAGCGTATTGAAATCGTATGTAAAGCCTGTCCAAACTCGTACAGTGCGTCGCCGCCGATGCTCTTTGAACCGCCCTGACATCCTTTTGGAGCCAGTCTTCTAGCCTGTTGCTGATGACCCGTTATGAAGTTATCAGCGGCATCTCTAGCTGCACGTACGGACTGGTCTGGCCCTCCTCGCATGCCATGTTGATATGCATACCATTCGCTTTGTCCACCATTGAAAAGTCCGTCGATGTTCATACTGCGTAAGCTTTAGCGCCGGATCCGTTACGGTGACCAGCCGGTTGGCATTGTCGTAGGCAAACGTCGTCACCCGCCCGGCGGTATCGGTGCGTTTGCTGACATTGCCGGCCGCATCGTATTCCACCGTCTCCAGCAAGCGAGTGCCGCCGGCCACGGCAGGCGGATACGTCGCCTTTACCGGCCGGTTGAACTCGTCGTACTCGATGTTGGTGGTGTGTACCAGTTGATCCGTGGCGGCGGTGAGATTCGACATCAAGTCACACGTATAGCTGACTGACTTAAGCAGCGCGTCGGTTTGGCCCGTCAGGCGGTAGGCGCCGTCGTAGGCGAAAGTGGTGCTGTTATTGAGCGCATCCGTTACCTTCGTGCCGGGTGGCTAAACGATGCACACCGACCTCGTCTCGGACTCTTGCTTGCGCCCGTTGGTCGGGTACTTAGAAGTATACAGACAACTCCGTATGTTCCCCCGTTAGGTCATCCCAAGCCGAGTGTGGAATCTGGCAGCCTTCCACGTGCAATTCTCTCAATGAACGAGATTGTCCAAGCTGCGTTATGGCAGCCTCCGTAATTCTTGTGTACTCCAAGTACAGTTCTTCCAGCTCTGGCAAATCCTCAAGGAATTTCAGGTGACGATCGGTCACCCCTGAGTTGCTGATCGACAGCGTACGTAATCGCCTGAGACAGCCGATCTTGGTTATGCCGTCATCTTGAATTCTTATCGCTTCAAGCTCAAGCGCAATCAGTGAAGACAGACTGCAAAGCTGTTCTATTCGCAGATCGGTTATGGCGGTGTGGTTCAGAGAAAGAGTCGTTAAAGCTGCCAGCCCGGTCAAGTTCATCAGCCCGGCATCTGTGATGTGAGTGAAGCTAAGATCAAGAGAGTGCAAGCTTGATAGTCTTGCCAGCGAGGCAGTTCCAGCATCTGTAACCTTCGTTTCTCGTAGTTCCAGGTGATGTAATTCAGGTAAAGACAAGAGATAGTCTAAGCCCCTGTCACTAATCGCCGTGCGATTTAGATCGAGGCTCGTGAGTCTTTTGAGGTTCTCTAGGTGTTTAAGCTGGTCGTCGCTTACCGGTGTTTCACTCAGATCGATCATCAAAGTCAGATCATTGGCGCGGAGATCACGGAGAAAGGATAGATCTTCGGAAGCTTTCGGACTAACCTGCAGCTTGAGCAAGTCACCCTTGACTACCCCTATAGCTCCACGCGCATCGAGCGCTTCTGCTGGGGCTTCCAGCGAGTCACGAGAAATGGCAGCCCAGTTACCCAAAATGTATAGTGTGCCCACTGAACGGTTTTCAGGAAACGAAATGCTCTGTTGGTTTTCAGATTCTCTGCTCATTTGCCTGCCTAAAGAAGTCTAAGGTGCAAAAGCCGGAACAAGCCACTGGACGACTCTTGGGAGCACCGGCAGCGGCGGTCGAAGCAGGACGGCACCTACAGCAAAGTCCCCGATAAGGATTTTCTTCCAGAATCGCTCCATTTGTCGGTGCGATTCCTCCTGCAGGCGCAATTCTTCTGTTGTGGGGATATTAACTGGCCAGGGCACATGCGTCTTAGCTGCATCGATCGCCCTATCGAGACCTGGAGGAGGAGGTCCTCCTTTATCAATGCAGTTTTCCAGATAGTCCAAGATGTCCTTGATTAGCCCACGCTGTCTGTCAATTAAGCCATTGTAATGTTGCCCGGGCCCCGTGATTCCACTCTTTCCCCCATGGGACCAAGGCTTTCCACCTTTATCCACGAACCCGCTGTCCTTATAAGGTCGAAAGTTGTTGAAGAAGCCGTTTGCTTTCCCAATTATTTGCTCCAGCAACTTCTTACAATCCTGGGGACACTTTGCTAGTCCATAAGGATCGAGAGCACCAAGGGGTGAGTTATCGACATAAGCGTACCAGTTCATCCCACCCATGAATCCGATGGGGTCTTCGCTGGTGAACCTGCCAAGCTGCGGGTCGTAGAAGCGGGCACGGTAGTAGAGCAGACTCGTTAGGGAATCGCGCTCGCGGCCGGTGTAGCCGTAGCGGGTGCGTGTCGAGCCGGCGCTGTTGCCGTAAGCATCATACGCGATTCGCTCGACGAGCTTGCCGGTTGTGCCGGTGAGTGCAGTCGTGCTGCCAAGATGATCTTGTGTCAAGTAATACGTGGTCGAAGTTGACGAGCCCTTCTGCCGGATCTTGTTGTCAATGCCAGGGCCGTTCAAGTATTCGATCGTGCTGCCGTCGCTGTTGATGTCTTTGACCACGTCCTGACCGTCATAGACGAAGTTGGTGGAGACGCCGCTCGAAGGGGTTCTTTGAATGCGGCGGCCAAGAGCGTCGTATTTGTAAGTCACACTTCCGGCTGAGGGAGTGACTACCTGCGTTAGCCGGTTCTCAAAATCCCAAACATATTGCGTGGTGCCGGTCGCATCCGTTTTCGAGATCAGGTTGCCGTTGTTGTTGTAAAAGTAGCTGGCCGTGCTGGTGCTGACCAGACGATTGTTCGGCTGATAACCGTAAGTGGCGCTCTTGTGCGAGCTGGTGCGATTGCCCACGCCATCGTAAGCGTAGGTCTCATTCGGCGTACCGGTGTAGGTCGCCGAGGTCAAACGATCAATCGCATCGTAGCCGTAAGCGTGCGTGCCGCTCTGATCGATGTTCTGCGTAATGTCGCCTGCCGTGTTGTAGGCGTACTGGTTGTCGGCGATGACTGTGGTTCCCTTGGCGTCTTTCAAGCGCGTCAGGCGATCCAGACCGTCGTAAGTGTAGCTGGCAGCCACGCCGTTTGGCAGCGTCTTGGAAGTTAGCTTGCCGTCCGCGTCGTAGGCAAACGTGACCGCGAGATTCCCGCTGTCCGTGATCTTTGTCAGCCGGTTAACCACGTCGTAAGCATACGTGGCGTTGGTGGTGGCGCCAAAGCTCAGCTTGGTGCGCCGGTCGTTGGCGTCGTAGGTGTAGTTGAGCACCTGGCCCCAAACGTCCGTGGTGCTGGTGGCGCGGCCCAGATTGTTGTAAACGAGACTGACCGTGCCATTGAGGTTCGCAGCGCTGGTCAGTTGCGACAATTTGTCGTAACCGTAGTTCACTGTTGAGGCGTCCGGGTAAGTGATCTTCGTCAGCCGATTCAGCGCGTCGTAGGTGTAGCCCGTGGTCATGTTGTTGTAGTCGGTGCGCCCGGTGCGATTGCCCACCGCATCGTAAACAAAGGACATCACCGTGCCGGCGCGGGTCGCAGCAGTCACGCGCGAGAGCGCGTCGTAGCCAAATTCGTAGCGCTGGCCGAGCGCATCAACCACCGCCGTGACATTCGAACGCGGGTTGTATTCATACTGCGTAAGCTTTAGCGCCGGATCAGTTACGGTCACCAGCCGGTTGGCATTGTCGTAAGCGAACGTCGTCACCCGCCCGGCGGTATCGGTGCGTTTAGTGACATTGCCCGCCGCATCGTATTCCACCGTCTCCAGCAAGCGAGTGCCGCCGGCCACGGCAGGCGGATACGTCGTCTTTACCGGCCGGTTGAATTCGTCGTACTCGATGTTGGTGGTGTGCGCCAGTTGATCCGTGGCGGCGGTGAGATTCGACATCAAGTCGTACGTATAGCTGACTGACTTGAGCAATGCGTCGGTTTGGCCCGTCAGGCGGTAGGCGCCATCGTAGGCGAAAGTGGTGCTGTTATTGAGCGCATCCGTGACCTTCGTGCGCCGTCCGGCCAGATCGTAGGTGAAAGTGATGAAGGTATTATTTGGCCGGGTAATCTTGTTGACTCGTCCGGCGAGATCGTAGGCATAGCTGGTGACGAAGGTGAGCGCGTTGGTGGTGCTGGTCAGGCGCGCCCGGACGTCATAGGCAAAGTTGGTCGTATTGTTGAGCGCATCTTTCACTTGCGTCAGCCGGCCGCTGGTGTCCCAGGTAAGCGTGGTTACTTTGCCCAGCGCGTTTGTCATAGTCAGAAGCTGGCCTCGCGGATCGTAGGTGAACGAGGTGGTGTTGTTCAGCGCGTCCTTGGTGGTTAACAGGTTCCCCTGCGCATCGTAGGTATTGGTGGTGACGCCATTCAACTGATCCGTGCGCGTCAAGACCTCGGCAAACTGATTATAGGTGAAGCTGACTGTTCCGGTGGGGTCGGTTTCCGTCAAACGGTTGCCGCTAGCGTCGTAGGTGTAGCTGGTTGTCTGATTGCGCGCGTCAGTTTTCGAGATCACGTTCAACTGATTGTCATAGGTCCAGGTCTGTGATTGTGACCCAGTCCCGCAATTACAGAGTCCTTCAACCCGCGTAACTACGTTCCTGCCTTTGCTTTTATCAAACGTGTATTTCGTGACGTGCGAAAGTGCGTCGGTGACGTCGGTTTCAGTGGCGCTGACGTAGCTAAGCGTGTAGCGCTCGACGCCGCCCTGTTTTTCAGAGGTGAGTGCGCTGCCCTGGGCGTCGTAGGTATGCGCTTCGAGGATGTTTCCCAGCGCATCGGTTACGGAGGTCAATCTAAGATTTGCATCATAGCTGAATTGAAACTTCGAATTGTCCGCGTAAGTCACCGAGAGCAGTTGGCTGCTCGCGCCGTAGGTGTAGGTGGCGATCGTTCCCAGAGTGTCGCTGATCGAAAGCACCTGTCCGTTGGCATTCGTCGTAAACGAGAGCAGGCGGCCGAACGGATCGGTAACCGAAGCCAGCTTGCCCCCAGGGTTGTATGCCAGCGTCGTTTGGTTTCCTACTCTGTCGGCGAACGAGATCAGTTTGCCCGTCGCATTGAACTGACGCACGCTGCCGTCGGTCATAGTTTGAGTGAAACCCGTACCACCGTTTTGAACTAGCGAGCCGTGGAAATCTCCTTCCAGCGGCGCAAAGGCGCCTGACGAACCAAGAGGCCTGGCCAGGTAGATAGCACGCCCGTCAGACTGGTTAAAGCGAGCCAGATTGTTATCGTGAGCCCCGATCGATTCGTCGTATTCTGAAGACCAACCTCTGCCGAAAAGACCGATGCGCTGCGAATTGCTGTTGTACGTGCGTGCGACGTCTATCGCGCTTCCGATACCGGGCAAGGAGTAGTCACTTTGCTGCGCGTACATGTTGCCGTTGGTGACGTTAATTGGCATGCCTACCCCAGCGTTGCAGGAGGCCGATCCATCGTTCTCACCATCTCCGAGTACAAACAAGGTTACTGTTGTCGTCCCGCAGGCCCCCAGGAAGTCACAGATCTGGTATTGGAAACTGTCTGTGCCGGTGTAGCCTGTATTTGGCACATACTGTTTGAAGTCGTACGGATAATCGGGATATGGGAGACCATATACTGTGCCGTGCGAGGCGCCCACCACGACCGCGGGACCATTAAACCCATCCCCTTCCGGATCAGAATCATTGACGAACATCGGACCGATAATCGTGCTGCCCCGGACCAGGTAAGCATCCGGCCCGGGAACCGGAGGGTTGTTGGTGATATTCAGTGTAACCGTTACGGGCGCAGAGCATAGCTGGAAAGGATCGCATACTTTATAAGTGAAGCTGTCCGTTCCCGTGTAACCAGTTTCTGCCCCATACTGTTTGACGTCGTACGGGTAGGGGGGATACGGGAGTCCATAAACCGTGCCGTGTGCGGCACCCGTCAGTAACACGAAAGAAATCTGGTCGCCATCGGGATCTGAATCGTTAGCGAGCATGGGGCCAATGATCGCGCTGCCGTGAACTGGATAAGAATCGTTGCCGCCGACGGGCGCCCCATTGACGAGGGTGATGGTTACCGTCGCCACGTTTGAGCATATGAACCCTCCAGTTTGACAGGCTTTATAAGTAAAGCTGTCTGTTCCTACATAACTTATGTCGGTGAGCCCGTAGTAGAAGGAGTTTCCATCCAAACCGGAGAGGTTGCCATGGGAGGGAAAGGTGACGATCTGGGCAGTCAACGGATCATTATCAGGGTCGGAATCGTTTGCCAATAAAGGACCAATGGTTCCGCCTCCATGCCTCGTATAACTGTCATCGTTGGCGACAGGCGGAGAATCAAGCGCCGGAGCGGTGGAGAAAAACTCGGCGCGCACATAGACGGGCATGCCAACGATCGCAGTGGCCAACAAAAAAACGATAAGGACAGCGATCAAACCGGAGGTTCGCATTGATTTTCTCCAGGTGATGAGTACCAGGACAACCAGAACAATCGGTCAGGGTGCTCAGGTTGATAAGGCGGTGCCAGCTTATGAGGTGGCGGCGATGCTGTCAAGGATTTTGAATTGCTGCGTTGCCTCCCAAAAATTCTACTCGAAATTGTTTCGTTGCCTCAAATAACAAATCTACTCGAAATGAGAGAGATTAACCCCGCAGGATTGAAGTTCAGGAGCGGTGGAGAAGACGAGGCTGCCGATGAAGGAACGGAAACAAATTGCGGAAGCGATGGCAGAGGCTATCGCCGGATTATTTGGATTGAGAGGCCGCGGGACTGCGCTTGCCACCGGGCAGATATGGGCTAAACGTTTATGCGCTGGTCGCCACGAATCAATCCAGCTACAACAGCATCTCCAGCAGCGCTTTCGCTTCACGTAAGTCAGCAGTGTCGAATCCCTCAGTGAACCGGTTGTATATCGGTGCCAGTAGATCCCGCGCTGCTTTCCGTTTGGCCTGCTTCTGATAAAGACGGGCCAGGCTGATGGCCGCGCGCAGCTCCAGAGAATTTGCTTGCTGTTGTTGGGCAATCTTAATGGCCTGAGCAAAACAGTTTTCGGCCTGGGCAACCGCTACCGGTTCGACCTTAACGACGCCTTCTCCAAGACTGGCCGTTGGCGAAACTTTCCGGCCTGCCGCGGGCGTCAACAACAATTCTCCTTTGAGCCGATAGAGCTCCGGCTGGTAGTACGTTTCACCATTGCGATGGATTAACGAGAGCGCCTCCTCCAACACACCCAGCCCCTCTTTGATCTCACCAGTGTTTCTCAGAGCCTCAGCCAACTGGGCGAGAAAGTGCGGACGCATGACAACGGTGCTCGTTGCTTCCTGGGCTGCCAGTCCGGCACGCATTTCTTCAATCACATTTTCCTGATGTCCCTGTTGGCTCTGGGCCCAACCACGCGTGATCTTTGCATGCGCCTGGTACATTGCCAGCCCATGCTCTGTGGAAATGGCCAGCGCCTCTTCGGCGAGTTCCTGCGCCGTCTGCGGTTGACGAAGAAACTGATGAAGGACCGCGGCAAAGTAAAGGGAATGCGCCAGGCCATGAGGTTCAGATAACTCGCGCGCCAGCGTCAGGGCTTCCTGCATCCGCCTCAAAGCTTGAGCGGGTTTGCCAAGTAACCAGAGCGTCCATGCCGCATGGCACTGCGTCCCAACCCGCGGGTTCTGAGAGTAATAGAAAGCGTCATCGCGATGCCGTTCGGGATCGTACAGCGACAGCGCTTTATCAGAGTGGTTAATAGCCAGAGCTAACTTTCCCTGATGGGCGAGGGTTACAGCCATCATCAAATGAGCTCGCATCGCCAGCCCGGGATACGGTAAGTGGTCAGCCAGCCCGAGAAGTTCGGCCGCGATCTCTCCAGCCGTGTTTAGCTCAGCCCGCAAGGTATGAAAGGCCCAGAGGCCCCAGAGAACTTCGGAAATGTCGGGTGTGTCGCCTAATCTCTGCAGCAACTGTCGGGCCCTCCGGTAAGTGCGGCCTACCTCAGCAGCCGCGTATCCTTCGGTGGCAATCAGGGGCATTCCGAGAGTGAGTTGCAGGCAGAGTTCCTGTGCGGCGCGCTCCGCAGTGTCGGGCAGGGCTTCAAGCAACTCGAGCCCCCGGCGCGCCAAACCCACTGCCTCCTGATAAGCGAATCTGCGGATGGCGT
>DAIMCP010000042.1:0-43451 GCA_036726305.1 Pyrinomonadaceae bacterium
CTCGCGAACGGTCGTGGCCAAATCCGCAAAGACAGGCTCCGAAAGATCTTGCCCGGCAATCTTTATTCTTTCGGTGGGGCTGACGAGATGCGGGGAAGTGAATAAGCCGGTCTTGATCCTCGCGGCGCGACAAATGGAATCCAGCACTACCGCGGTCGAGCCCTTACCGTTTGTACCGGCGATCTGTACTGCGGGGAAGTACGACTGCGGATTCTCCAAAGCTGCAAGCAGCAGTTCGGTGGTTTTCAGGCCCAGCTTCATGGCCAGCGTTTCGTGCCCCAGACTTAAGAGGTAACGAAACGCTTCTTCGAATTGCATTGCGCTTCTATATTTTGTTCAGTGAGCCTGGGAAAAACGAGCAAGTACGGAGCACTTGGAAGTTTATTTTCACGATGCTGCTCGCTTTGTTCGTTCCATCTCAAGCTCGCTGCGGATCTCCGGATTCATCATGAAGTTCAAGGTCTTGATGATGAAATCTCGCAGTTCGCGGCGATCCACGATCGCGTCGAGCATACCATGTTCGAGCAGGAACTCTGATCGCTGGAAGTCCTTCGGAAGTTTTTGGCGAATTGTTTGTTCAATCACTCGCGGCCCGGCGAACCCGATGAGGGCTTTCGGCTCGGCGATAATGATGTCCCCCAGCATTGCGAAGCTGGCCGTCACACCTCCGGTGGTGGGATCGGTAAGTATCGAAATAAACGGCAGACGCTTCTCTTCCAACTGGGCCAGCGCGGCGGCGATCTTGGCCATCTGCATCAGCGATAACGTGCCTTCCTGCATGCGCGCGCCCCCCGAGGCCGCAAAAATAACAACGCCTGCATGCTCTGCAATCGCATGCTCGATCAAGCGCGTGACCTTTTCGCCCACGGCTGAACCCATTGACCCGCCGATGAACGACATGTCCATGGCGCCCGCAAAAATAGGATGTTCACCAACCTTGCCGCGGGCGTTGATGATAGCCTCCGGCAGCCCTGACGTCTCCTTAGCCTGTTCCAAACGGCTGGGGTAAGGCTTGGTGTCAACAAATTCCAGCGGGTCGATGGAAATGACTTCGGCATCAAGCTCGACGAACTTTCCTTCGTCAAAAAGCATGGCAAGCCGCTCGCGCGCGCCGATGCGAAAGTGATAGCCGCAGTGGCGGCATACCTGTAGGGCTTCTTCCAGTTCGCGCTGGAAAAGGTGCTCTTCGCAGCCGTCGCACTTGACGAAAACGTTCTCCGTCTTTACGACGCGGTCTTCGAGCGGAACTGATTCAATCCGCTTGTTTTTCTTGCTAAACCAGGGCATTTGCGTGTCTCAATAACGATCGGCAGGCGCTAACGATAGCATAGAAGTGAGTGAGTATGAAGCAGAGTGTCACCTCACGTGCTGGTGCCACTTGAAAGCGGTATTAAGCTTCCCGCTACAAACCTTCATGCTACACCCAAAACCATTGGCCCAGGAGGTGAGCATGATCTAAACGGGCTCAGCTTTTCTTAACTTTGCTGGTTTCCATCTCCATAGGCGTGTACAAAGAAGGATGGCCACCGCAGCTAACCCTATGACTCCGTGTCCATTCAGATTATCCACAAGGAGCAAAGCTAGAAATATGCCCAGGACTACTCCTGCACTGACAAGGGCAAAAACAGAGGATAACGCGCTATGTCGAGATTTCAAGCCAATAATCAACACGATGGCGCCGGAGAAGAGCATCAGGTCGGCATGGGCTATGTGTGAAGTTCCAATACCATCCATGTGCGGTTTATATCATCAGATCAGACCGGCTACAAGACAAGATAGTGGAGGAAATGTGTGGCGGGTGGGGCTATTCGTGGGTGATGTCAACTCAGGCAATTGTTTCCGGCGACGGGTACGCGGAGTTCACGGGCGTTGTAGTATGGGATGTATGGGCTAAGACAGGACGACCCAGACAGGGGCTTTGACAAGAAGTTTGACCGGAATGGTCCCAGAGACGTTTTGCGCAAAGAGCTTTGCAAATGAGCATTGTAGATGAAAGTGAGGAAGGATATGAGAAACGCCGTGACTTGGTCGCTTGTTATAGCTCTGATACTGATAGCAGTTGGCATCGCTTCCACTGGGTACTACCGGTTCTGGGCGGAGCACGTTACATACGAGAAGCGGGATGGAACAACAGGCTTACAATTCGTGGCTAGTTGTCAATACAGTGAATCCAGCTTCCGGTCCTATGTGACAGTCAGGAGTCCGGCTGGGCGCTTAATCAGCAAAAATGAAATTCCTTTTAGCGCTGATGAACTTTCAGATTGTACTCGAGAGCCTTATTACGTGGTTGCGAATCTTTTTCCCGATGCCGCATTCAGTAAATTGTCCGTACAGTTTGGGGATAAGAGGAGATCGGTCGTCGAAGTACCGCTTTTGCTGAAAGGAATTGATTTACCTAATCATCAGAGTTTGAGCAGATGAAAAAAGAAGTAGCAGTGTTTGCCTTCATCTTCGTCGGCATCACCTGGATTATTGAGGAACTCCACTTGCCCCACGCGGATGAGGTCTGGCTGATTTCAGGCATCGTCGCGGCAGTAGTCATCTATTGGATTAGACCAGCTCAAGATGAGGGTTTCCTGAAGTTCATGGGCCCACTTGTCCTCTTAGTGTTGGGTGGCTATCTCATCGTAGCCAAAGCACCGAAATTACTGTCAGGGGTAATTAACTATCGATTGATGGGGCTTCTTTGTCTTGCATTTTACGTGTGTTGCTTCTGGATTATTATTGCAAAGAGAGAAAAGTTGAAGAACATGAGGCAATGGCGAAAGATAATATCCTGCTTAGGTCTAATATTGGGATTCATGACTCCCACCGACGCCCAGGGATGGCGGGGCATTCGACCGCTGCATTCCACGCGTGAGGAAGTCGAACGCATAATCGGCCCACCAATCAACGCCGGTGGAATTACCTACGATCTAAAGGGCGCTCGCGTCAATGTGGTCTACTCAAAGTCCATCTGCACAAAGGGTTGGCCGTATGACTGGAATGTGCCGATCTCGACCGTTATCGGTATTACGGTTTTTCCACAGCCAAGGCCAATGCTTAACAACCTCAAGATCGATTTGAGAGAATTCAAGAAATACGTTGATCGGTCTGACTTTGTACACTTCAATAGTGATGTAGAGGGTATCAGTCTCTCGACGGACCCTGATGAAAAGGAAGTTAGATCGATTGAGTATTTCCCACCCTCAAGCGAAGCTCACATGCGGTGTCCTGAAGCCGCTGATAGGCAACGTAGAATAGAAAGCGGGGAAAGCGCTTATCGTGCGCCTGACGTTTCTTACTCCGGTACATCGTTAAGCGATCAACACAATCGTCTGAAGTTCTTTGCACAGGTCTTGGCTAAACGCCCAGCCGAGTCGCAAGTATTTATTATTGGGTACGGTGGTAAACGAGCCGCAAAAAACGAGGGCCAAACGCGAGCGGATTTAGCAAGAGGATATCTGACAAGAAAATGTGGGATATTGGAACGGCGAATCATCACCATTGATGGAGGGTATAGAGACCCGGCGGGCGTTGAACTCTACATAGTAGATCGAGGCGAAGCAAAACCGCTCGCATCGCCAAATATCTATCCCGGAAACGTTCAAATTGTCAGCCAACGCCATTAGTCATTCGCCGCCGCGATCATCTCGGATTGTTTCAAAACAGACGGTCACCCTGTGCGATCATGCGATGTACCCTCAGCGTGCCGAGGGTAATATCTATGCCTGCGAGAATCATAAGTATGCCGGTACCAGACTAGGTGGACGAGCGGAGCTGGCGGAGGTTCAGAATTCTATGCCTCGTTGGGCGCGAATGCCGGCAGTGAAGGGATGTTTGACTTCCACCATCTCCGTGACCAGGTCGGCGGCGGCGATGAGTTCAGCGGGAGCATCGCGGCCGGTGAGCACGATATGCAGGGCTGGTTGTGATGCGCGCGCTGCTTGTAGCTCCTTGACGACCTCAGTCACCGCCAGCAGGTTGTAACTCAACACGTAAACAAGTTCGTCAAATACAAGCAGGTCATAATCGCCGCTGCGCAGCTTCTCAAGACAAAGCTCCCAGGTTCGACCAGCGGTTTGGCGATCCTGTTCCGGGTTCTTCGTGTCCCAGGTAAAGCCATCACCCATTGTGTGGACCTCGATGCCCAACTTCTCGGCGGCCACGTGTTCGCCATAGCGATCATTGCGTGACTTCATGAATTGAATCATGCAGCAGCGCAGACCCTGGCCGGACGCTCGCATCATCAAGCCAAGGGCGCAGGTAGTCTTACCCTTGCCGTTGCCGGTATTGACCATCAACAGACCACGAGTATTCTCCTGGTAGTCCTGGCGGCGCCACTTGTATTGCTTTTCTTTGGCCATAGGAAAGGGAGATAGGGGTTGGAGTCCTGGGTTTTTGTCTTTTGTCTTTGGTCTTTGGTCTTTGGTCTTTGGTCTTTGGTCTTTGAGAGTTACGGCCGAGGACGAATCCAAATTGTTTCGTTAAAAGATGGAACGATAAATACAATCACCAAAGACCAAAGACCAAAGACCAAAGACCAAAGACCAAAGACCAAAAACCAAAGCCCCTTACTTCAACGAATCTTCCGTAATATCCTGCGCGCCGTTGGCGCGGTCTACTGCGTCGCGCAGCAGGTCAACGATGCGCTGCTCGGCGTCTTCCCAGGGGCCGGTAAGCGTGCAGCCCGCTGCGTTGCGATGCCCCCCGCCGCCAAACATCTCTGCCACCCGGGCTACGTTTACGTCGCCCTTCGACCGCAAACTGGTGCGGTAAACTTCCGGCGCGCACTCTTTCAAGAGCGCCACTGCCTCCACTTCGGCCACGGTCAGCGGATAGTTAACAAATCCGTCAGTGTCTTCTTCAGAAGCTGCAGACCGCTTCTGCATATCCAGTGTCTGGCGCATGCACGCGACTTTTCCCGAAGTGTCGCGCCGGGCTGTGGAAAGGACGTCACCCAACAGTTGAATCCGGCTCCAGGGATAGCTGGCAAACACCGACTCCGCCGTCTTGGCGGGCTTCACCCCGGTGCGCACCAGCTCCGAGGCCACCTTGAAGGTTCGCTCCGTGGTGTTTGAATAATGAAACGATCCGGTATCGGTGATCAGCGCCGTGTAGACGCACTCGGCAATTTCTTTGGTGATCCGCACACCCGTGGCCTTACACAGGTTGTAAACCATTTCCCCAACCGCTGAGGCGGTCGAGTCAATCCAGTTGATGCTGCCAAACAGCGCCGTGGTGGAATGATGATCGATATTGACCACGTACTGTTTTTCCAGATCGATCAGCCCGGGGCGAGTAATGTCCGAACATTCAATGACGAAGATCGCATCGTAATGGCGATCGACGGCGGGAGTGACACGCACTTTGTTCGCAGCCGGCAGTTGCTGGTAGGCATGCGGCACCGGGTCGCGCATGATGACTTCGACATCCTTGTCCAATGCCAGCAACAACCAATACAGGCCCAGACTGGATCCCAAACTATCGCCGTCGGGGCGAATGTGGGAGGTGATGGCGAAGCTGCGCTTCGATTCGATTAATTCCACAACTTGACTAAGCATTTAAAGCAAGGGTAAAGGATGAAGGATGAAGGATGAAAAGCGACTCGCGCCTGCACACCTTTATCCTTTATCCTTCATCCTTCATCCTTTCTGTCTTTCCATTCCTCTTCAATCTTTGCCAGCAACTGGTCCACACGCTCACCCTCTTCTTCGACGCGGTCGCGTACAAAGTGGATTTCGGGAGTGCGGTGCAGGTTGAGGGAGAGACCCAATTGTTTCCGAATGTAGGGAGTAGCATGGCCCAGCGCGGCGAGTGCTGCCTTATATTCCTCTTCTGTTCCGGCGATGGTGAAAAAGACCCGCAGACTCTTCAGATTGTCAGCCAGCCGCACATCCGTGACCGTTACTGGTGTCAAGCGTGGATCTTCCAGCTCATAACCAACAATCTGGATAATCTCCTCACGCAGGAGGTCCGCAACTCTTTCCGTCCGCCGCATCCAAACTAAGGATGAAGGATTAGGAGCTGATGGGGAGACAGGGAGACACGCTGACGCGGGGACTCCTCAGCTCCGCGTCTCCGTGTTCACCGTGTCTCCCTGTCATGGCTCATCCCTCATCCTTCATCCTTTCTACAGTTCCGTGGCCGCGACCTTTTCGACGATGTACGCTTCAATTTGATCGCCCACCTTCATGTCGTTGTAGTTCTCGAGACCGATACCGCACTCATAGCCATCGCGAACTTCGGAAACGTCTTCCTTAAACCGTCGCAAAGAAGCAATGTTGCCTTCCCAGGTGACTACCCCGTCACGAATCAGGCGCGCACGCGCGGTACGCCTGATGAGGCCGTTGACAACCATGCAGCCGGCCACGGCTCCGACCCGGGGCACGCGAAAGACTTCGCGCACGTCGGCTTTGCCGAGAATCTTTTCCTTCTCAATCTTATCGAGCATGCCGATCATGGCGGCCCGAATCTCTTCCTCAACCTTGTAGATAATTGAGTGCAGGCGAATGTCAACACTTTCCTGCTTGGCCAGATCTCCGGCGCGTGATTCAGGGCGCACATTAAAGCCGATGATCACAACCGCGGTGGACGCGGTGCCGGCCTGGGTGGCCGAAGCCAGCAAGACATCGGATTCGGTAATTGCCCCCACTCCGGAACGAATCACCTTAACTTTCACCGCATCAGTGGAAAGTTTTTGCAGTGTCGATTTCAAAACCTCGACCGACCCCTGCACGTCGGCCTTGATGACCACCAGCAGCTCCTTGACTTCGCTTTCGCCCAGGGCCTCGATACCTCGTTTCGTGGTTTGCAGCAGCGTGCTCTGCCGGTTGATTACCTGCCGGTGATGAGAAATTTGCTGGGCGCGGACGATGTCGGCGACCACCTGGAAAGTATCACCGGCAAGTGGAACCCCCTGCAGTCCGAGGATTTCGACGGGCGTGGCCGGCAACGCGGCTGTTACCGGAGCCCCGCGGTCATCAAACATTGCTCGCACTTTGCCGAAGATCTGGCCAACGATAAAAGGATCGCCAACGCGCAAGGTGCCCTGCTGGACCAGCGCAGTGGCTACCGGACCACGGCCCCGATCGAGTTTTGCTTCGAGCACCACCCCTGAAGCCAGGCGTGTAGGACTGGCTTTGAGATCAAGGATGTCGGAAGTCAGCAGGATCGTCTCCAGCAGCGTCTCGAGGTTCTCGCGCTTCTTGGCTGATACCTGCACCATTTCCGTTTCACCGCCCCAATCGACCGGGTTTAACCCGTGGCGGGCCAGTTCCTGCTTTACGCGTTCCGGATTGGCGTCAGGTTTATCAATCTTATTGATGGCCACCACGATGGGAACGTTAGCAGCGCGCGAGTGTTCGATTGCTTCGATTGTTTGCGGCATGACCCCGTCGTCGGCGGCGACTACCAGCACGACTACGTCTGTCGCTTTTGCCCCGCGGGCGCGCATCAGGGTGAAGGCTTCGTGGCCCGGCGTGTCCAGAAAAACGACGCGCCGAGTCTCGCCGGCATTATCCGGACTGGGGACCTGGACACTGTAAGCTCCGATGTGCTGTGTAATGCCGCCCGCTTCGCCGCCGGCGACATCGGTGGCGCGGATCGCATCGAGTAAAGACGTCTTGCCGTGATCGACGTGGCCCATGACTGTTACCACAGGGGCTCGCGGCAGTTCCACGTCGTCAGCGTCGGAAGCTACCAGTTCCTCGAACTCCTCTTCGGCAACCATTTCTTCGAAGTTAACGAAAGTCAATTCATAGCCGAAGCGTTTGGCCAGATCGATGGCGACGTCGTCATTGAGGGGCTGATTGATGGTCGCAAAGACGCCGCGCTGCAGGAGCAGGGTCACGATGTCCTTGGGTTTGATACCAAGCTTTTCGGCGAACTCTTTCACGGTCGATCCTTCGATGACCCGAACTGGTTTCAATTCGCCCGCGACGCCGGGGCTTTCGAGCCGGCCGGCTATGCGATCTTCCAGGGAAAGCGCCTTCGGCGGTGGAATGAAATCGCCTTTGTCAAAACGGCCGCCCTTCTCATTGCCCTTGCGACCGCCACGTGGCACTGCGCGACGCGAACGGCGCCGGCCACTGTCTGGTGGTGGAATGTAGGTCGTCTGCGGTGTCGCAGTCTCTCCCGGGGTGCCGCGATATTCAGTTCGACCCTGCGCGGTCCGTTCGCGACGCCGTTCATCGCGTTCGCGCGGAGTTGGAGTAGCCGCGGGTGTCGGGGGTGGCGGCGGCACTCGCTCACCGGGGCGTATGCCAGCATCAAGTGCGGCAGCTGTCGGGCGCATCACGCGTACCTGGCGCGATGGCACGAACGGCGCGGGCGCTGCTTCCGCCTGGCGAGCAGTCGCGGTGGCCGCTGGTTCCTGGACGTGATTTGTCTCCGTAGGGGTGTGTACGAGCGGCTCTGGCTCTTCAGCGATCTCACTCGGCGGTGCGACCGGCTGTTCGGCTCTGACCGCCGGTGTCAACTTCTTGATACGGGCGGCCGGCGCGGCGGGCCTGGCTGCGGGAGCGGGTGGTTCGATTTCCGGCGGAGCAATTTCTTCGTGGCTTACCGGCTGGGCTTCGGCCGCCTGCGGTTCGACGGGCTCTGCCACTGCAGCAGGAGCCTCTTCCTCAGCGACGGGCAGGGCAGCTCGCTTAACCACCTTGATGGTGCGCTTGGCGACGGCTTCCTTCTTCGGGAAGTACTTAATGCGGATTTTCTCCGCCAGTTCCTTGGAAACAGAGTTGGAAGGCACACTGACATCCACGCC
The DNA here is from genome assembly GCA_036726305.1 of Pyrinomonadaceae bacterium. GTDB lineage: Bacteria > Acidobacteriota > Blastocatellia > Pyrinomonadales > Pyrinomonadaceae > JAOAPY01. Next base: position 8,747 of record DAIMCP010000042.1, read on the forward strand.
CTCACGACGAATTTCTTCAATCAGTCGTTTGGTGTCGAGCTTGAGTTCCTTAGCGAGGTCGTAAATGCGAACTTTGGAAGCGGTCATGCACTCCTTCTGGGACGCTTTCCGGCGTCCTGACTCTTGCGAAAAGTGGTTAAGAACAATCTCGCTCTCAACCACTTTTTCGAGTGCAATCAGAAGTGCATCCCGATAGAAGGGGTTGAGCGCGAGCAGCGATACGTGCTGAGCGATCCAGCACGTCCGCCCAAACTAATTTGCCGCGTCAGGGGAAGCATCTTGCTTCTCGTCTTGGACATCGCCCCCGTCCCGTGCGGCATCTGCAACACTCTCGGGAGCTGGTTCTGCTTCAGCACTCGCGGCTCCTGAAGCACTTGCGTCGGCGCTGCTGTCGGTCGGTTCTGCGCCGAGTTCAGCCAGATTTTCGGCAACAGCGGCCTCGGTTGAGCTGATATCGGGAGACAGCGTGATTGTATCGGGCCGCAGATCTCTGCCCGCACCCTCCAGCACCAGCTCGTCCTCACCCATGGGCTCAATCTCCGTCAACGTGACCGGCTCGGCTGCGTGTTGGGCGAGCACTTCGTGGTCGTTTGCGAAAGGGACACCGTTTTCGACTGCTTCGTCATATCCGGCCGCCGTCATTTCATTCGAAGGCTGCACCTCACCTGCGTCGGCGGTTTCATCTGCTTCGACCGAGACGGCATGGATGTGTTCAGTCTCAGCTGTCAAAACTTCCGAGCCTTGCTCGACGGCTGTTTCCTCTTCAGCCTGCTGGCTCTTTTCACGAATGGCGATCACAGCCTTTGCCTGCGCCAGAATTACCTCGGCCTCATCCAGGCTCAGATCCAGAATCTCAACCAGATCATCCACTGAGGTATTCGCGAGGGTATCGATGTCATTGATATTGTGTTCTGCCAAAGCATCGGCCTGCTGTGCGGTGACCCCTTCAATGGCGGAAAGCGGCACGGCCTCGCCCGAGGCGATCAGAGCGCCCATCTGCTCCGTGACTTCGCGCTTGATCTCTTCTTCGCTGCGAATATCAATATTCCAGCCCACCAGCTTGGTGGCCAGTCGCACGTTCTGACCACGCTTGCCAATGGCCAGCGAAAGCTGGTCCTCATTGACGATTACTTCCATCTGGCGGTTCTCGATATCGGTAATACGAACCTGATTGACCTTGGCAGGCGAAAGCGCGTTGGCGGCAAATACCGAAGGCTCGTCCGACCATTCGATGATGTCTATCTTTTCCCCACGCAGTTCGCGAATAATGGCCTGCACACGCGAACCTTTCATACCCACGCAGGCGCCGACCGGATCCACGTCACGCTCGTTTGAAGTGACGGCGATCTTGGCGCGCTCTCCCGGCTCGCGAACACAGGACTTGATGACGACTGTGCCGTCATAAATCTCCGGGACTTCCATCTCAAACAGGCGCAACAGCAATTCGGGCGAGGTCCGGGAGACTTCGATTTGTGGCCCCTTGGATTCTTTGGAAACATTGTGGATGACGACGCGAATGCGCTCGCCCTGGTTCCATTGTTCGCCGCGCGACTGCTGAGAGCGCGGCAGGATGGCTTCAAGGTTGCCGAGATCGACGATGATGTTGCCGCGTTCAAAACGCTTCACATAGCCATTGACAAGGTCGCCCGTCTTATCGATGTATTGCTCGTAGACATTGTTGCGGACGGCATCCCGTACCTTTTGAAACAGGATCTGTTTCGCGGTTTGCGCGGCAATGCGTCCCAGTTCTTCCATTGGCAGGGGCAGCAGCAAGGCGTCCCCAAGCTCGACTTCGTCGCCGGCCAGCTCTCTTGCTTCTTCGATTGAAAGCTCGGTGGCCTCGTTAGTTACTTCTTCGACGACCACTTTGGAGGACGAAAGCTCGATGCCGGTTTCAGGGTTCCAGTCAACCTGGATGTCCTCGCCGGATTTGAACTGTTTTTTGGCAGCGGCGCGCACGGCCTCTTTCATCGCTTCAATGACGAGGTCGCGCTCAATGCCCTGTTCCTGGCAAAGGGCTTCAATGTTCTGTGCAATGGATGAACTCATTAGATTTCCGTTCGTTGGCTCGACGCTGCAATGCTGCGCGTCGTCATGAGCCTATTCAGTTGTAAAGCAGGCTGTTAACCTGCGTGTATCCGTCCCGGCAGGCCAGGTACGGAAGAGAAGTCCAGGTTGTCAAACAAGGCCAGCTCACTGGCTGACCTTCTTATCGCGCAACTCAGCGTCGTAGTCATATTCCAAATTGGCCTTCACTACTGCTTCCAATGGAATACTCACGTGTCCGCTGGTCCGGTCTTCAAACAGTAGATGTGGGCCGTCAACTCCCAGCAACCGCCCACGAAAATTTCGCTGTCCATTGACCGGGCCGTTGGTACGCAGCCTGGCCATGTTTCCCGCAAAGCGTTCGAAATCGGCTCGCTTGTACAGTCCTCGCTCCAGCCCCGGAGATGAAACTTCCAGGGTGTAGGCCGAATGGATGAAATCCTCGACGTCGAGAACCGTACCCAGATGCAGGCTGACCGCGGCGCAATCTGCGTGGGTCACACCGCCTGGCTTATCAATGAAAACGCGAACAATCGGCTTGTTTTCTGGTCCGGCCACTTCGCAGTGAACCAGTTCCAGTCCGTTGTCCCCGGCCGCTTGCTCGGCGATTGCCCGGACTCGCTCTTGAATCGGCTTGGAAGCCATAGCCCACCTCGGTTGCTTCAAAGCGGCACGTGGCGTGGGAGCAAATCCCGCAAATAACTGTCGTCCAAAAGAAAAAGTGGGCGCGAACCCACCGGACACTACCTCCGTGCTTCGAGCAAGCGGAGAATTATACGGAAAGGGTTATCCGTACGCAACCAGAGCGGCCCCTTTGCTGGTGGCCTGCTGGCCGTTTGGGTTTGCTGACGGGCTCAAGAGGTTGGGCTGGCGGTGCAGGCCTTTAGGAGTCCAGGAAACGGACGAATGGAAATGGCCCAGCAATTCATTGCTGGGTGTGGTAGTGCCGCAATGGTCAGTCCGGGAAACGGACGAATGGAAATAGCCCAGCAATTCATTGCTGAGTGTGGTAGTGCCGCAATGGTCCAGTCCGGGAAACGGACGACTGAAAATAGCCCAGCAATTTATTGCTTGGTGTGGTAGACCGCAATGGTCCAGTCCGGGAAACGGACTATTGGCAATAGTCCAGCAATTTATTGCTGGGGTCACCGATGGGCCGATGCAAGTCCGTGAAACGGACGACTGATAATACCCGGCTGATTAATCGGTGAGTTGTCTTCAGCCGTCCGTTGCACGGACTTGGGTAACAGCCCCTCGGTGATCCCAGCAATAAATTGCCGGGCTATTATCAGTCGTCCGTTTGACGGACTACTTCGTTTTCATGGACTCGAAACTCACTCGAACCTTAAGGGAGCCTTATCCACTCAGCGATGAATTGCCGGATTAATTTCAATCGTCCGTCTTATGGACGCGAAGGTGAAGGAGACGCTCGCGGCGCAACCGGGGTCTCAGGTTGGATTGTTTCCTGGTAGATGTATTTGCGGTCCTCGAGTTTCAAAATGACTGCAGGCTTTATCGCATTCCGTTCTTCATTGATAGTGATGATACCGGTGACACCCGGAAAGTCTTTTGTTTGCGCGAGAGCTTCGCGGAGTTTTGGACCATCGGTGGTGCCGGCCCGTCGGATAGCATCAGCGAGCACTCGCATGGCATCGTAAGCGAGCGCCGCGTGTGCGTCAGGAGAAAGATTTCCATGGCGCAGCTTGAAATCACGCACAAAAGTCTGAATCGCCGGGGAGGGATCTTCGGCGGAATAATGATTGGAAATATAAGATCCGTTCAATGCGTCCCCACCCAGATCCCAAAGCTCCGGGGCATCCCACCCGTCGCCACCCAACAGCGGTTGTGTGATACCAATCTGCCTCGCCTGCCTGGCAATCAGCGCCACATTTCCATAGTAGCCGGGAATATAGATGACATCAGGGTTTGCCAGTCGAATCGAGCTCAACTGGCCGCGGTAGTCCCCGTCGCCGACCGTGTAGAGCTGCTTGCTCACAATCTGACCGCCTAATCGCGTAAAGCTTAACTCAAAGAAATCACTAAGGCCGCGGCTGTAAGGGGAGTTGAAGTCAAGCAGGATTGCCGCCGTCCTCGCCTTGAGTGTATGGACAGCGAATTTCGCCATCACTTCTCCCTGAAAGGTATCAATGAAACAGGCACGAAATATATAGTCACCGATCGCTGTGACTGCCGGATCAGTGGCCGAAGGCGCAAGCAAAGGAATTTTGGCGACCTGCCCTTTGGGGGCGCCCGCGCGGGCGTTGCCCGAAGTTCCCCCGGCAATAACGGCCACTACTTTATCCTGATCGATCAACTTACCGGCGCGATTGGCAGCCCTTTCCGCGCTGCCCTGGTCATCTTCAATGATGAGGTCAATGCGACGGCCGTCGATGCCACCGGCCTGATTGATGTCTTCGGCGGCCATCAGCACGCCGTTCTTGGCCGACTCGCCAAAGTTGAAAGTCGGCCCGGACAAGTCTCCGTAGTAGCCGATTCTTATCAAGCTGTGATCTGACGTTACCGTGCCGGATGGTTTGGGTGCGCAGGCTGCGAGCAGGACAATAATGAGCCCCAGGATCAGGCCCGCTTGAAGAATGCGCGTCAGTGGTCGGTCCGGGGATGTTGCTTTCGGGCTTAACACGGGACTGTTCGCCGGTTCATATCACTCGCCAAGATAGGCTTCCTTTATTCTGGGATCGTTTGCGAGTTGTTTGGAAGGCCCTTCCATGACGATTCTGCCGGTCTCCAGAACATAAGCGCGGTCGGAATGGCCCAGCGCCGCATGGGCGTTCTGCTCAACCAGAAGGATCGTCGTGCCTTTGCTCCGAATCTCGTCGATTGCCTGGAAAATTGTGTGCACCACCAGCGGCGCGAGACCGAGCGATGGCTCATCCAGCAGCAGTAAGCGCGGCCGCGACATGAGGGCCCGGCCCATGGCCAGCATTTGTTGCTCGCCGCCCGAAAGGGTTCCCGCCTTCTGTGCTTCTCGTTCTTTTAACCGCGGAAACAGGTGGAAAGCGCGTTCCATATCTGCCGAGACTTCACGCTTGTTCTTGTTTAGATATGCTCCCATCTGCAAATTCTCGCGCACGGTAAGGTTCGCAAAGACGCCGCGCCCTTCAGGAGACATCGAAATGCCGCGGGCCACCAGCTTGTGGGTTGGCTTGCCGCTGATGTCATCGCCTTCAAACAGCACGCGCCCCTGACTCGGCTCGAGTAGTCCCGTGATTGTCCGCAGGGTTGTCGTTTTGCCGGCGCCGTTTGCGCCGATGAGCGTCACCACTTCGCCCTGATCGACATGCATCGAGATGGAGCAAAGCGCTTCGATGGCCCCATAATTCACGGAAACGTTTTCTAAGATAAGCATGCTATGCACTAACCAATAGGACCAAGGGCAAAGACCTAATCCCCGAGATACGCCTCAATAACCTTCGGATCGTTCTTAATTTCTTCGGGAAGTCCCAGGGCGATCGATTTGCCGTAATCCACCACCTGAATTCGTTCGCAGACACCCATGACGACCTTCATATTGTGTTCGACGAGCAGAATGGTCAGGCCAAAACGATCTCTGATCTGCTTAATCAGCCCCATCAGATCTTCCTGTTCTGAGGGATTCATGCCCGCCGCCGGCTCATCCAGCAGCAACAGCGTGGGGCGTGTGGCCAGCGCTCGGACTATTTCCAGGCGACGCTGTTTGCCGTAGGGCAAACTGGTGCCGCCTTCGTCCTTGACGCTTACCAGGTCAAAAATTTCCAGCAGCTCCAGACAGTGCTCACGCTGTGCTCGTTCATCGCTGGTGAAACGGGGAGTACGCAGCACGGCGTCAAGCAGGTTTTGCCGGGCGTGGATGTGACAGGCCGTCATGACATTATCGAGCACGCTCATAGAGGGGAAGAGCCGTATGTTTTGAAAAGTACGGGACACACCGCGAGCGGCGATCTCGTACGGTCGCAGTCCATCAATGCGCTCGCCCTTGAAGTGGATCTCGCCGGACGTCGGCTCATAGACCCCGGTAAGCAAATTAAAGATGGTGGTCTTGCCGGCGCCGTTGGGGCCAATCAGTCCGAAAATCTCGCCCTCACGCACGACTACATCCAGTTCATTGACCGCACACAAACCCCCGAAGCGGATGGTGCATTTATCCGTCTGCAGGATTGCGGTGTTGCCATTGCCGCCTGTTTCGGTGCGAGTCGTAATCATCGGGCGGCCTCCTTTCCCGCCGGACGTTCAAGCGGCTCTTCGGGACCATTTCCGGCGGCGGCCTTAAGCGCCTGAGCTTTGGCGGCGGCGGCGCGTGCGCGACGGCGCGCCTGCCAAACCTTGAGCGCGTTGTTTCCACCCAGCAGGCCCTGGGGACGCGTGATCATCAGGATGATCAACAACAGGGAATAGATCACCATGCGGTATTCGGCAAATCCGCGCAGCGCTTCAGGGAGAATAGTCAGCACGATTGCCCCGATTATCGACCCGACAATCGAGCCGAGCCCGCCGAGGATAATCATGATCAGGATTTCAAATGACTTGATGAACTCGAAGGACTTGGGATTTAGATAACCGTCAAAGTGCGCCAGCAGGACCCCGCCGGCTCCAGCCATTGCGGATGAGATCACGAAGGCCATGACCTTGTAACGAGTCGTATTCACGCCCATGGCTTCAGCGGCCAGCTCATCTTCGCGAATTGAGATGAGCGCGCGACCAAACGCCGAATTCACAATGTTATAAACAATCACGATGGTCAGAATCGCCACCAGAAAAATCCAGAAGAAACTTTTTACGATCGGAATTCCGGAATAACCGCGCGCGCCACCAATGGCTTCAATATTGTTAAGAAAAACCACGATGATCTGGCCGAAGCCCAGAGTCACGATGGCCAGATAGTCACCCTTCAAACGCAGAGAGGGTACGCCCACAACCAGTCCCGCAAAGCCGGCACAGGCGGCCCCCACGATAGTTGCCAGCAGTAACCCAACCAGCCAGCCGAGACTTGCGCCACCCATGGATTCAGCCAGACGGGCGCCATAGTTGACCGAGAAATAAGCAGAGGAGTAAGCCCCGACGGCCATGAAACCAGCGTGACCAATTGAGAATTGACCAGTAAAGCCGTTAATCAGATTCAGCGAGACAGCGAGAGTGATGGCTATCCCGCAAAGCATGGCAATACGCGCGAAGTACGGGCTTATCAGCCCGGTACGGAAAACCAGATCCAACCCGTAAAGCACGACCAGGACGGCCAGGGCGATCAGCAGATTTCGCAGATAGCGAGACATAGAATCTTAAATCCGGGGATTAAGGACAACGGATGACGGATACAGCGACACGAGATGGTGCTCGACGCCGGTGCCGAGAACTGCCCCGGCATTCAGGAGCATGAGATTCATCTTGCTCAATACAGCGTCGCCCATACTCCCTCGCTCCACGCTCTCTGTATTTCGTCCCTGCTTCCTAGACCTTTTCCTGGGCTACCGTGCCAAGCAGTCCGGACGGCCGGAAAAGCAGTATCAGGATAAGAATAGCGAAGGCGACCGCGTCCTTATATGTCGGAGACAGGTAACCGACCACCATGGTTTCAGTGATGCCGATGAGCAGGCCCCCGAGCATAGCGCCTGGTATGTTGCCGATGCCACCGAGCACCGCGGCCACAAATGCTTTCAACCCGACGAGTATCCCCATTAACGGATCGATGCGAGGGATGCGCATGGCCACCAGCACGCCGGCGGCCGCAGCCAGGGCCGAGCCGAGCGCAAAGGTGAACGCGATGATGCGATCGGTGTTGATGCCCATCAACTTAGCAGAGTTCAAATTGAACGACACCGCACGCATTGCTCGACCCGTCTTCGTGCGATACACGATAATCTGCAACGCAATCATTAACAGTAATGAGATGAGGAGTACTGCGATGTCGGCAGTGTTAATGCTCGCCCCGCCAAACAATTCGATGTTCCGCTTCTTGAATAACTCCGGAAAAAACTTGGGGTCGGCGCCAAAAACTACCTGACCGCCATTTTCGAGCAACAGCGAAACGCCGATGGCCGTAATCAAGGCGGTCAGCCGCGAATACTTACGCACCGGACGATAGGCAAATCGCTCGATAATCACGCCGATGACGGCGCAGATCGCCATGGCCAGCAGCATGACGAGGAGCGCCGTGACCAGCGAGGGCTGCAACGTGCCGCTTCCCAGGAGACCACGCGCCACCAGGCTCTCTGCTCCCAGGCCCAGTGTTTGCGCACCTCGGGCTCCGATGCCGTTGGCCACGTAGTAACCCATGAAGGCCCCAACCATGTAAACGTCGCCGTGCGCGAAATTGATCAGCCGTAAGATGCCGTACACCATTGTGTAACCGAGAGCGATCAGAGAGTAGATCGCGCCCAACGTCACGCCGTTGATGAGCTGTTGCAGGAAAGTACTCATGTTGGTCAGTGATCCTGAAAACTCTTTAACCTGTCTTGCTTTGATCGCTGAGTTCGAATGATTAAAAGCGCTTACGGACACACTTGCGGGCCCTGGTAGATTAAATTACCCGAGCCCGCAGATCTAAAAGACGTCAATGGCTTCTATTTCGCCGTTGGTGAAGCGGACGCGGTGGGTGCTGCCGGTGCCGCCGAGGCCAGGGCCGCGCCTTCCACATTAACGCGCTCGCGCACAGCATAGGTTCCGCCGTCTTTAATTTCGATCATAATGATCGGCTTAACAGCGTCCCGATTCTCGTTGAAAGTGACGTTGCCCGTGACGCCGGGAAATTCTTTGGTGGCCGCCAGCGCATCGCGAATGGCGGTGCCGTCCAGCGAGTTCGCTCGCCTGATGGCGTCAAACATGATCTTGGCTGCGTCATAAGCCGTCGCGGCCAGGGCATCCGGAATGGCGCCAAAGCGCGTTTTGTAGTCGTTGACGAACTTTTGCACCTTGGGATCGGTATCAAAGGGCGAATAGTGATTCGTGAAGTAAGAACCATTCAAGGCCGCGCCCCCGATGGCATAGAGCTGGGCCGAATCCCAACCGTCGCCGCCGATGAGCGGAACGGTTATTCCCTTATCCCGAGCCTGCTTGGCAATCAGACCGACGTCGTTGTAGTAGCCAGGCACAAAAATCACTTCCGGGTTCTTGCCCTTGAGATCAGTCAGTTGGGCATTGAAATCCTGATCACCTTCCTGATAGGACTGCGTCCCCACCATTTGTCCCCCCAGCTTGGTGAAGGTGGCGTTAATGACTTTTTCCAGTCCCGTTGAGTAATCGTTCTTTCGATCGACCATGATGGCGGCGCGTTTCGCCCCCAGGGTGCGCGCTGCGAATTGAGCGATGGCGGCGCCCTGCACGGGATCGATAAAACAGCTACGAAAGATGAAGTTGCCTTTACGAGTGACCTCCGGGTTGGTCGAAGACGGCGTTAGCATCGGAATTTTGGCGTTCTGCGCGATGGGCGCGGCCGCGATCGACCTTGAGCTGGCCACTTCCCCCAGGATTGCGTGTACCTGATCCTGGGTCACGAACTTAGTGACAATGGTGGCCGCTTCAGACGCATCCGAGCGGTCGTCCTGCACCAGAATCTCAATTTGCTTACCGTTGATGCCGCCCGCCGCATTAACTTCATCGGCGGCCATTTTGATACCGTTTGTTGAAGAGATGCCGAAGTTTGCCGTGGAGCCGGTCAGCGACATGAAGACGCCGATGCGAACTTTGTCGCTGCCGCCGGTGTTTTTGCAGGCCAATGACGCCAGCAGGCAGGAGATGATTAGTAAGCTTAGCAGGATGCGTTTCATTTGATCCTCACAGGCGTGTTTGAATTGTCGAACGGATTTGGAACTCGTTAAGCCGGCTCGTGTGAGCGCGGCTGCGACCCCCGGAAGGGTCTGGTAAATCGCTCTAGAATCGAACCCGAATAATAACTTTGATAATGATCTTTAAGCAAATAGTCTTTGAGTGGGCAGGGCAAAACGTTTGCCCAGCTAACCGCCGCGTGTAACTACTCAACCTCTTTTTGGCATTACCGAGTCATCCCAGAGCGGCGCTGCTGAGCGGTGGTAGGGCTGAGAATTCGCCGGCACGGTACCAAACACGTGGTTAGTTTGCTGAACGTCCGGCACAATTTGTATACTGCTTGCTCTGTGTTGCTCAACCTTCGTGCGAATTTCCTCTATCAGAAGAATTCTTGTAAGGAGCGTCCTATGCCCGTCTCGAAAAATGTTCGAAACTTCCGTTTGGCTGTGTATTTGTTCGCCTTTATTTTCATGAGCGCGCCGGGATTCTTGCCTGCGCACGCGCAGGATCAATCCCCGAAGCAAAAAATGAATAAACCAATGACTTATCCGGCAGCCCGCAAAAGTGAGCAGGTTGACGATTACCACGGGGTGAAAGTTGCTGATCCGTATCGCTGGCTGGAAGATCTCGATGCGGCGGAAACCAAAGCCTGGGTCGAGGCAGAGAACAAGCTGACCTTCGATTACCTTAACCAAATTCCGGCGCGCGCTAAGATCCGGGAGCGGTTGACCAGGCTTTGGAATTACGAACGCTACGGGACACCATTTAAAGAGGGCAGCCGCTATTTTTATGCACGGAACAGCGGCCTGCAAAACCAAAGCGTCTATTACAGCGTCGCTTCACTGACCGACGAGCCCAAACTGCTGCTTGATCCCAACACCCTGTCCGCTGACGGCACGGTCGCGTTATCAGGCCTGGCGCCCAGTGACGACGGCAAGCTGCTGGCATATAGCCTGTCAGCCTCCGGCTCTGACTGGCAGGAGTGGAAAGTACGCGATGTCGAGACCGGAAAGGATTTAAGCGACGACCTGAAGTGGGTCAAATTCTCAGGCGCCTCCTGGTCGGCTGATAATCAAGGCTTTTACTACAGCCGCTATGACGAACCCAAAGACGACACGCTGAAAGGCACCAATTACTTTCAGAAAGTCTTTTACCACCGGCTGGGCACTCCACAGTCTGCGGACCTGCTGGTTTACGAGCGTCCTGATCAGAAAGAGTGGCTCCTCGGCGCCACGGAAACCGACGATGGCCGCTACCTGATCATCAACGTCAATGAGGGCACGGACGTTAAGACGCGTGTCTATTACAAGGACCTGAAACAGAAGGACGCGCCGGTGGTCAAGTTGCTTGATGACTTTGACGCGGCTTACAACCTGATAGACAACGATGGACCAATCTTCTGGTTTCAGACCGATTTGGCCGCGGCGCGGGGCCGGATCATTGCCATCGATATTCGCCAGCCTGAACGCGCCAACTGGAAAGAGCTGGTGCCCGAAGCAGCCGAGACTTTGCAGGGAGTTAGCTTTATCAACGACATGTTCGTTGCCAACTATTTGAAAGACGCACATACGCAGGTCAAGCTATTCGATAAGACCGGCAAGTTTTTGCGCGAGATTGAATTCCCGACACTGGGCACGGCCAGTGGCTTTGCCGGAAAGGCGAAGGACAAAGAGACCTTCTATTCCTTCACCAGTTTCACGATGCCGACTACTGTCTACCGCTATGACATGGTCGCCGGCAAGAGCACGATCTTTCGCCAGCCAAAGGTTGATTTCAATCCGGCCGACTACGAAACGAAGCAGATTTTCTATAACAGCAAAGACGGCACACGAGTGCCGATGTTCCTGACGTACAAAAAGGGTCTGAAGCTTGATGGCCGGAACCCGACCTATTTGTACGGCTACGGAGGTTTTGATATCTCCCTGACACCGGCTTTCTCCGTCGGTAACCTGGTTTGGATGGAGCTGGGCGGCGTTTATGCGCAGGCCGGATTGCGCGGTGGAGGCGAATACGGCGAAGACTGGCACCAGGCCGGCATGAAAGCGAAGAAGCAGAATGTCTTCGACGATTTCATTGCCGCCGCAGAGTGGTTGATTGCGAACAAGTACACCTCAACACCCAAGCTGGCCATTGGCGGCGACAGTAACGGCGGACTGTTGGTCGGTGCGGTTCTGACACAACGGCCGGATTTGTTTGGAGCGGCATTACCGGGAGTGGGCGTGATGGATATGCTTCGCTTTCAAAAGTTCACCATCGGTTGGGCGTGGGTATCGGATTACGGCTCATCGGAAAACGCGGAGGACTTCAAGATTCAGTACGCGTATTCGCCTTTGCATAACGTCAAACCCCATGCCTATCCGGCGACCATGGTCACCACCGCGGATCACGACGACCGCGTCTGGCCCGGACATAGTTTTAAGTTTGCCGCCACGCTGCAAGCCGCCCAGACGGGTTCCGCGCCGATCTTGATTCGGATCGAAACCAAAGCCGGCCACGGCGCCGGTAAACCCACCACCAAGATCATCGAAGAGCTTACCGATCGCTGGGGCTTTTTGGTGCGCGTTATGCAAATGTGAGGTTTGCCTGGAGCGGCCGATTAACTGAAAATTTTTGCCAGAGATTGAGAGTGGGCCAGCTCATCTGACCTCCAGGGGAGACCTCAGCCCTTCTTGAATACCCCTGAAAATCACTTGGGCAGCAGGCTGCACGGCGCCGCATGGAAACCGCTGAATTGGAAGTCAGAACCGACAGCTATAGGCTGGTCGGAAACTACTCTGATAGTGGTCGACACGTTAGCGCCGCCCTCGGGACTGGTCTGGGGCGTAAGCCAATTGACGAGCAACGTGTGCGCGGCGGCGACAGGTACAGTAGTGTTTCCAGTTTGACCGGGATAGGTGGCGGCCGGACTTGATCCTGGAATAGTGGCGCCGGCGAGGTTGGTCCCGTTCTTGTCCAAAATATTAACCGCGACGTTGGCCGTGGTCGGGCCGCCATTGAATATATACAAGTCGGCCCTGGTAGTGCTTGCCGTCAGGGGATAATTTGCTGGCGTGCAAATCCAGACGTACGGCGGTCCACCACCAGTTCCCGCTGGTCCAGGTGGGCCCGGTGGGCCCGCAGGACCCTGACATCCGACAGCCAGGAAGAGTGAAAGGAACAGCCCGACAATAGCCAGTTTTTTCATTTTCAATTCCCTGGGAAAATTAGCAATGACTCCACTTAGTTCCGAGTTGCGAGCGAAATCTAGCGATGAGGGAGTATCTTGTCAAGGATTTATGCCGGCACTACTTTCGCGTGGGCCAGAAAGTTCTTTGATTCTTTGTGCAGGCATTCTCCAGCACTGTGGTGGGCCCGTAACGCCCCCAGCGTGTAAAAAGGAACGCAGTGCGCGACGACAAACCGTCTCATTAGGGTAAAGACACATGAAAATTATCTCAGTAAACGTCGGCCGCCCTCGCCTCGTAATGCGGGATGAGCAACCGGTCTCGACTGCAATTTACAAAACGCCGGTCGCGGGCCGAGTAATGCTGCGGACCCTGAACTTTGACGGCGACCGGCAAGCGGATTTGACCGTTCATGGTGGGCCAACCAAGGCCGCCTATGCATATCCGGGGGAGCATTACAGCTATTGGCGTGAGCAGTTGCCCAGTATGGACCTTCCCTGGGGCATGTTTGGTGAAAACCTCAGTACTGAAGGCCTGCATGAAACCAGCGTCAACATCGGCGATCGCTTCCGCATAGGAGCCGCTGAGGTAATGGTCACCGAACCGCGAATGCCTTGTTATAAACTTGGCATCAAGTTCGGTCGGACGGACATCATCAAGAGGTTTCTGGCCAGCGGGCGGACCGGCTTTTATTTTTCGGTGCAGCGTGAGGGGGAAGTCGGCGCTGGAGATAAGGTCGAGTTAGTTGAACGTGATCATAACGAGGTGACTGTTGCCGATATCACTCGCCTTTATGCGCATGACCGGAGCGATGTCGAGACAATGCAGCGGGCTCTTGCGGTCGCAGCCTTGCCTGAAAGTTGGCGAGAGTTCTTCCGACAACGATTGGATAAAGACCGAAACGAATGAATACGCTGGTTCTAATCGGACCAGGGTGCCGGCTTTCTTACCCAGCGGTGTTTGCGCAGTTGCTCCAGCAACTCTGCCGGTAAGGGCCCGGCAGCGCTTGCGGCGATATTCGAGTGGACGTGCGCGAGCTTGCGCATGCCCGGAATGATAGTGCTGACATCCGGATTGCTGAGAATAAAACGCAGCGCCAGCGCTGGCAGGGTAACCTCCGGCTCGCCGGCATGAGAGCTATTCCAGTCGCGCAACAATGTTTTTAAGGCTTCGACGCGCTCAAGAGTCGGAATCAAGTTCTCAGGAACAAAGTAGTTGTTGCGCCAGTCTCCTTCTGGCCATTTGCTGTCCTTGGTGAGCGTGCCGGTCAGGCTTCCTTCATCAAACGGAACGCGCGCAATAACGGCCACGTTGTTTTCGCGACACGTCGGAAACAGGTCATCTTCGGGATTCTGATCGAAGATGTTGTAGATCACCTGCACGGCATCGATCAGCCCGCTCTGCACGGCCTTGATACCATTCCATGGTTCCCAACGGTTGATACTGATGCCGACCGCGCTCACCAGGCCCTGGCTAACCAGCGACTCCATAGTCATAGCCCACAAATCGTCGTCGACCCAGGCATCTGACCAGGTATGAAATTGAATCAGGTCGAAACTCTCCAAGCCGGCATTAGCCAGACTGCGCTGCGTGTATTCTTCAATATGTTCCGGCGGATAACAGTCATCGAGCGTGAACTCTGCCCGCGCCGGCCACTGCTGGTTCTTAGGTGGAATCTTGGTCGCCGTATAAAGCTTCTGATCGGAATTGGCTCGTACTATTTGGCCAAGCAGATTCTCACTCCGCCCCTCACCGTAAGCGTAGGCCGTGTCGAAGAAGTTGCAGCCACTATCCACCGCCGTTTGCAAAGAACGCAGGGACGCTTCATCCTCGGAGTTGGCCCAACTGCCTATACCCCACATGCCATAGCCTATCTCACTGACTTGCCAACCGGTGCGGCCAAATGAACGCTGGTTCATAAATTCCCCTCGTGAACTATTGGATCAGAACCTGCCGAGAGTAGGGCAAAGCGGGGCCAATAAACAAGCACTGCCCCGGCCTTTCCCGAGGTGTTTGGCGGCCTCAGGACTTGACGTCGGCCGAACTGGCGGGCGCAACCTGGCTATGGAAGTCCTAGCCGAAGGCGGCTCCACGGTTCTGCTATTCAGGCAGCGAGCTGTTTGCCACTTCGCCGTTTTACGCCTATTTCCGGTTGTGCGAGCCCCACCCAACAGTGGTTTTCCTTGTTACATCAAAGCCTCTCGTGTAGCATGACGCCGCAGTCATCCCTGACCGTCGTCAAGCTAAACATCATGTGCACAGATAGAAGAGATTTCCTGCGCTGGTCCCTGGGCGTGGCCGCTGTGTCCTTACTGAGCGGCGAACTAATTCCTGCCGGCGCCGAGTCCTTGCCACAACGCGAAACGCCGGGTCCGATTCGGAAGCTCCAGAAAATGATTGACGACGTCGTGCCTATTTCGGCCGACGAGCGGAAAGCGCGCATTGCCAAAGCCCAACACCTGATGGCTGAGCAAAAGATAGGCGCAATCTATCTCGAGCCTGGATCCAGCATGTCCTACTTTACCGGGATGCGTTGGGGAACCAGCGAGCGCATGTTTGCCCTGGTTATCCCCGCGCACGGCGAGATCGCCTGGGTGTGTCCGAAGTTTGAGGAAGAACGGGCGCGCGAATTAATCAAGTTCGGTACCGATGTACGCACCTGGGAAGAGGACGAAAGTCCCTATCGTCGCGTGGTCGAGATTTTCCGCGATCGTGGTCTGCGCACGGGGCGCATCGGCATCGAAGAGCGAGTCAGGTTCTTTCTCTTTGACGGCATTCGCCGGGAAGGACCAGGCTTTCAATTTGTCAGCGCCACTCCGATCACGGCGGGGTGTCGCATGTTCAAATCACCGGCAGAGCTGGCGCTGATGCAGAAGGCGAACGACCTCACGATCATTGCCTACAAGGCCACTCATGACAGCATGCGTGATGGTATGACCCAGGACGAGTTTGCCGGGAACTGCTCGGCTGCCTTTCGCGCCCTTGGAGTGCAGGGTGGCGTTTTCTGCAGTTTTGGCAAATTTACCGCCTTTCCCCATGGCAGCAGCACGCCGCAGAAATTGCAGGAAGGCGACGTGGTATTGATGGATGGCGGCTGCAGCGTTGAAGGCTATCAATCCGACATCACGCGCACCTTCATTTTCGGCAAACCAACTAAACGCCAGCGCGATATCTGGAATCTCGAACGCCGCTCGCAGGATGCGGGCTTTGCCGCAGCCAGGGTGGGCGCCCCCTGCGAAGTGGTCGATGCCGCGGCACGCAAAGTACTGACCGACGCAGGTTTCGGACCCGACTACAAAGTGCCGGGACTGCCGCACCGCACCGGCCACGGCATCGGCATCGATGGTCATGAGTGGACCAACTTTGTGCGTGGCAACAAAACCCCGATCCAGCCTGGCATGTGTTTCAGCGATGAACCAACGATTGTCATCTATGGTGAGTTCGGCATTCGCCTCGAAGATTGTCTCTACATTACTGAGAACGGGCCGAAGTTTTTCACGGCCCAGAGCAAGTCGATTGACCAGCCATTTGGCTAAGCAGCTTAAGACTCATGAATATCTCTAAACGACCCGCACTGGTTTTGCTCAGCAGTGTTTTTCTTTTGTCGTCGCTTTCCCTGGCTGCGCAGGACAACTCTGTCGTACCGGGTGGGAGGGTGGCCTCCGTGCCGCTGAGCGCAACGCGCGCGCAAGTCAGAAAAACACTGGGCAAGCCGGCCAGGACAACCCGCTGGCCCGCCGGCCTGATAAAAGATTCGTGGATAGGTCCGGAGCAATCGGATCCAGAACAGCCACAAACATTTTTTCACGTGCTCTATAAGAAAGATCGCGTTGTGCAGATCGAATTCAATGATCCGAAATTCATCACCCGCGAAGGAATCTCCAGCGACAGTTCGTTGGCAAAGTTCCGCGCACAATACAAGCGTCCGCGTGTGCGTGCCTATGGTTACGATGACGGTGAAGGCAGCGGCTACGTCGGTTATTACTATGACGACGTGCAACGCGGAATCACTTTTATGCTCATCACCCAGGATCGATTTGATGCCCAGGCGGTTCCTGACAGCTTATGCATCCATCCGGCGGGCCGCCCGGTAATCCCAAATCCAGGCGGCAAGTTCCACCGGCCCACCGACGAGATGGCGGCGCCGCGAGACCCGGCACCGGCCACTTTTGATCAACATGCGAAGAGGACTCGACCTGATCAGGCACCAGAGGAGATTGAGCAGGTAGTCAGGCAGTTCTGGGATGGTCTCGGGCGTTTCGATGCGGACAAGATAAAGCAGAGTCTGGACTGGCCGGTGACGATCGTCGAAGCTTCTGCAACAGGAAGCAGAGAAGCGCTTGTATTCCGCAACCCGTCGGAATTCGACGAGGAATTCAAGCGCACACCGGCGGAAACGCTTGCCAAGGGTAAGAGCGAGTTTTTTGGTACGAAGCTGTCGGGGTTTGAGGTGCGGCACCTGGGCGCTGATTTGGTTTCAGTTTCTTACCAGTACCGGCTGCCATCAGACCTGGTCGCCCGCAACCCTGGCAGGGCCGCAGGTCTCTTTAACGCCGTGACCTTCCTGCGCCGCGATACGAAAACAGGGAAGCCGTGGAAGATTATGTTCATCACCGTGCCGAAATAGTCCGGGGAGCAGCGAAGCTGAGCGCTTAAACAAATGCAAAGGGCCTTGCCTCGCGATGCCAGTCATAGAAAATGACGACCAAGGTTGGTGGAACGCCGAACGCAAACTTGAAGGCATCTGCAGGGAGATCGCTGCAGCCAGGGGGAATGGCAGCACGGTGCTGTTACTCGCGCATTTCGAGGGAACGCTGGCCAACCTGGAAGAGGCACTCAGAGTCAGGCGGATTGACAACAAGAGACTCTCAGAGTTCGACTCAGCGCTGCGTTCGTTCGATTCAGGACATGTATCGCCGCCTGGGAATCGACGAAGCAACCGCGCTGTCGAACCCATTGATCAATACCGCGATTGGCCGGGCCCAGGAAAAGATTGAAAGCCAGGTGCCGCGCGACCTGCCGGCCTGGTCCATTGATGATTGGTTCCGACATAACCTGGCTCAGAAGTAAACGGGTTCACCCCAGAAACCTCCGCGGAACCCCTCAGATTGACACTGTTTGAGTACGCCAGCACTCCATCAGGTGTTATGACACTCGCGGAGCGGAGACTGCTCGCGGCCGCCAAGGCGACGTTTGCCCAGACTTAAAGAGCGTTGCGGAGGGTTACCGGGTGGTTTACAATCAGCCCGCTTCCGACGCATTACAGGCCTCAGGCCTGATCCACATTCTTCAAGGAACGATTAATGGTCTGTCTCGTCCGCAGTTCAGTGCTGTGTGCACTTATTTTCAGTCTCGCCTCGTGCGCTGCGTTGGCGCAACAGCCGCGCGGCATCACCCCCGAAGACTACTATGCTTTTGAATTCGTCAGCGATCCAAACCTTTCGCCTGACGGAAAATTGGTGGCCTACGTAGTAACGAAAGTCGATCGCGGGCAAAATCGCCGCCACAGCTCCATTTGGATAGCAGCAACCGCTGGGAACCAACCACCCTGGCAATTTACAACCAGTCCCCAGTCGACGACCGCGCCACGTTGGAGCCCTGATGGCAAGTGGCTCGCTTTCTTGTCGTCGAGACCTGCTGCCGACACCGCAGCGCCAGCGCCATCGGGAGCAACACCTGCGAACGCGTCTTCAGACCCACCGAGAAACCAGATTTATCTGCTCTCGATGGACGGTGGAGAGGCCAGACGCCTTACGAGCCTGAGGAACGGCGTCAGCACTTTTCGCTGGTCGCCCGACGGCACACGTATGGTTGTAGTCACCCGCACTGGGCCGAGCGACAGCCGCCCTGAAAGCAAGGATCGCAGCGACGTGCGCCACTACAGGAACACCTCTTATAAGTTCAATGATACAGGCTGGTTCGACGATCGACGGTCGCATCTCTGGGTGGTCGAAACCGGTTCAGGTAATGCGAAACAAATCACGGAGGGTGACAACTGGAACGACACTGACCCGCAGTGGTCGCCCGACGGCAAACGCATTGCCTTCGTTTCCAATCGCACGGGAAAAGAGTATGACGAGAATCGCAACAGCGACGTCTGGGTGATTGCGGCCGAGGGCGGTGGGCTGACAAAGATCTCCGATCACGACGAAGCAGACAATAGTCCACGCTGGTCGCCGGATGGAAAACGGATTGCGTTCACCGGCGAGTTGCACGAACGCGACCATCCAAAGATATTTCTTGCCCCAGCCTCGGGCGGCTCGTCTTCCGTGTTGGTCTTGAAGGAACTCGATTTGATTCCCTCGGACCTGGAATGGGCGGCGGACGGCAACTCCATCTATTTTGCGGCGGGCGTCCGCGGCGAGTTCCAGCTTTTTCGTGGAGACCTGCAGAAAAATCTCATTCAACAGATCACAAAAGGCCCACGAGCCGTACGCAACGCCGATTTTAACTGGCCCAACCGCACGATAGTCTATACCGCCAACGATTTCCAACATCTGGACGACCTTTATGTTTGGGCTGACGGCAGCAAAGAACGCAAGCTCACTAACCTGAACGAAGGACTGTGGAAACAAATAAGATTCGCGGAAGTAGAGCGTTTCAGCTACAAGAGCGCGGATGACTGGGACATTGACGGTTTCCTGGTCAAGCCGCTTGGTTGGCAGGAAGGGACGCGGTATCCACTGATACTGAGTGTGCATGGAGGGCCTGCGGGACAGTACGGCGTAGACTGGTCTCACGAATTTCAGGTTTACGCGGCCAAAGGTTATGCCGTCTTGTTTACCAATCCGCGCGGCTCCACCGGATATGGACAAAAATTTGAACGCGGGATCGCCGGAGAGTGGGGCGGCAAGGATTATCAGGACGTCATGAATGGTGTTGCTGCGGCGCTGCAAAGGTATCCGTGGATAGATGCTGAGCGCATGGGTGTGACCGGCGGCAGTTACGGAGGCTTCATGACCAACTGGATAATCGGCCATACCAATCGCTTCAAGGCCGCAGTCACTCTCAGAAGTGTGAGCAACTTTATCTCGGATGAGGGCACACGCGACGGGGCCTACGGTCACCGCGCGGACTTCGGCGGTGACCTGTTCGAGAAGTTCGATCTGTTTTGGGACCGCTCACCGCTGAAGTACGCGAAAAACGTCACAACGCCGACGCTGATTCTGCATTCGGAAAATGACTTTCGCGTGCCTCTCGAGCAGGGGGAACAGTGGTTTCGCGCCTTGAGGCACTTTGGAGTAACGACGGAAATCGTCTTCTTCCCGCGTGAGAACCATAACCTGACGCGCAATGGTGAACCAAAACATCTGGTGGAGAGTTTGAATTGGCAGCTTTACTGGTTTGACCGTTTTATTAAAGGCAATACGAGCGCGGTCCCGCCGGATCAAAAGTGAGAGGTTCGAGAACATAGATTTCCCAGAAGTTTAGACTGGAGACCACAATGGAGCAACGCGGAGTAACTTTTTATCGCTGGGAAGACATGCCAAAAGAGCAGGTCTCTGACATGCTCGCTCGCCGTTTGATAACCGGTGATCGCATGATGCTCACTCACGTTTATCTGCAGCAGGGGGCAGTCGTGCCCCAACATTCCCACGAGAATGAGCAGATCACTTACATTCTCGAAGGCGGTTTGCGGTTTTGGATTGGCGCCGACGAATCGCAGGTAATCGATGTGCTGGCGGGCGAAGTCCTGCACATTCCGTCTTTTGTGTTGCATAAGGCAGAAGCTCTCGCGGACACCTTAGACGTTGATGTCTTTAGTCCGCCGCGACAGGACTGGCTCGATAAGACCGATGACTATCTGCGGCGCTAGCTGGAGACGGAAACCTGAGCACCGCGCAGCAGGACCAACTTGAAGCTGCAAACCGATGCCGCCTACTGAGCGCCAAAGCTTCTGACTGGTTTCGGTTTTCCGGTTATCGTTATGGATCTGGGATTAAAAGGTAAAGTCGCTCTCGTGGCAGCCGCCAGCCGCGGTCTTGGTCGCGCCGTGGCTGAAGAACTTGGCGCCGAAGGAGTTTCCCTCGTTCTTTGCGCGCGCAACGCGGCGGCCCTGCACGCTGCCCGCGAGGCCATCGCGCTGCAAACCGGCGCCGCGGTGCTGGCCGTCCCAGCCGACCTGATGGAGGCCCAGGACATCGCTCGGGTTGTCGCAGCTGGTCGCGAGCACTTCGGGCACATTGATATTCTGGTAACCAATGCCGGTGGACCTCCAGCCGGCAAGTTCGAGAACCTCACCCAGGAACAATGGGAAACAGCCACGCGGCTGACGCTCTTTAGCGCCATCGAGCTGACGCGACACGTGCTGCCGGACATGAAGGAGCGCCGCTGGGGCCGCATCCTGAACATCACTTCCATTGCCGTGAAGCAGCCAGTCGACAACCTCATCCTTTCGAACAGCCTGCGCGCGGGAGTCACCGGCTTTGCCCGATCGCTGGCCAACGAGGTCGCTGCCGACGGGATCACTGTCAATAATATTTTGCCGGGCTATACACGCACCGAGCGAGTAGAAGAGCTCGCGGGGATGATGGCGGAAAAAGAAGGCATCAGTCCGGCGGAATTCATTGCCCGCTGGGAGCGCGAGATTCCCATGGGCCGCCTGGGTGAACCGCGCGAGTTCGCCGCCCTCGCAGCTTTCCTGGTTTCAGAACGCGCTGCTTATATCACCGGGACTTCAATGCAAATTGACGGGGGCTGGATCCGCTCCTTGTTCTAAACCCTGCTTTCCTGCTGCAAAGTGAGTCGATGAACGAAAAGATTCGGATCATGAAATTCGGCGGCACATCGGTCGGCGACGGCGAGTGCATCCGCCGGGCCGCAGAAATTGTCGCGAGCGGAGCCGCTGCCGGCCCGCTGGTGGTGGTCGTCTCAGCCATGAGCGGCGTAACCAACCGGCTTATCGCCGCGGCTCATGCTTCGGCTCGAGGCGAGACTCAGATCGCAGGTGAGCTGGCTGAGAGCCTGCGCGCACAACACCGGGCGGCGATCGATCTGCTGATAACAGACCAGGAGGCCCGTGCCAAACTCGCTGCTGAAGCGGAGACTATCATTCAGGAAGTGTCAGGACTTTGTCAGGGAACTGCCCTGTTGCGGGAATTGACTCCGCGAGCGCTTGATTCAATTTCCAGCGCTGGTGAGCGATTGACTGCCCGCTTGCTCGCTGACGCCCTCTGCGATCTGGGCCTGGTTGGCGTGGCGCTCGATTCCACCGAACTTATTGTCACGGACGACGTCTTCGGCAGGGCGGAACCGCTGATGCCCGAGACGCGCGCGCGCACCACTGCACGGTTGCTGCCAATGCTCGAAGGCGGGGCCATTCCCGTCGTGACCGGTTTCCTGGGGGCTACGCCGGAAGGAATCCTGACCACCCTCGGGCGGGGCGGCTCAGATTATTCCGCAACCATTTTGGGCGCCGCCCTGGACGCCGCCGAAGTGATAATCTGGACCGATGTCGATGGCGTCCTGAGCGCGGATCCGCGCCTCGTGCCGGAGGCAAGGACGCTGGGTGAAATCTCATACAACGAGGCGGCGGAGCTGGCTTATTTTGGAGCCAAAGTGCTGCATCCAAAAACACTGCGTCCGGTCTCAGACGCGGGCATTCCGGTTTGGATTCGGAACAGTTTTGCGCCGGAGCGACCGGGCACGCAGATTACGACTCTCGGCCATCCCACGGCCCGCGGCGTGAAAGCCATCACCGCCATCAGCGATGTAAGTCTGATCACCGTCGGCGGGCGGGGCATCGTCGGCCTGCTGGGCGTGGCCGCCAGGACCTTCACAGCAGCCGCCACGGCACAAGCCAACGTGCTTCTGATCTCACAGTCGTCCTCCGAGAATGACATCTGTTTTATCGTCAATGCGATGGACGAAGCGCGGACCCTGGCCGAGTTACGACGGGCCTTTGCGTTTGATCTGGCTCACAAGGAAGTGGAGCACATCACGGTCGATCCGGAAATTGCCATCATTGCCGTGGTGGGCGACCGGATGCAGGGAATGCCGGGCATCGCCGGGCGCACGTTCAGTGCGCTGGGCCAACGAGGCATCAACATCATTGCCATCGCGCAGGGCTCGTCTGAATACAATGTCTCTTTGGTGGTGCGCTCGGACGCGATGCGCGACGCGGTCCAGGCGCTCCACGTGGAGTTTGAGCTCCATCGTCGTGCTGAACGGATAGAGTGATATGTCTCAAGTTATGCAGGGAAGGGAAGCTGTTGCCGCCAGGTACCGTTTGACACCCGGCAAGACGCTCAGTTATAAGACTATTCGTTAGCCGGAATGAAATGGTTTTGAGCAGCACACATCATCATCGCGTACACCATCATGCCTACCATCATGGCATCGTGTCAGCGCGTGGTCGGTTGTGAGGCGAGCTTAGTCAGTAAAGCTAACAACCGGAATTTCCAAACCCGCTGCCTGTGACTCGATGGTCCGGCAGCGGGTTTTTGTTTCCATTATCAGAGATGCGCCCTTGAATGTGATCCTTTATGTCTGAGCCACTCTCCAGAATACCCGGCGGCATGCGCTACTACTTTGGCCGGGAAGCGCAGCTGCGGCGCCGCATCGAAGCGACCGCCATGACCATCTTTGACGGTTGGTCTTACGAAGAGATCACCACCCCGGCCGTTGACTATTACTCGCTCTTCGAGCGCGGTATGGGGCGGTTCGAAGCGCAACGGGCCTTTCGCTTCACCGATCTCGATGGGCGCCTGCTCGCCCTCAGGCCGGATGTCACCTCGGCGGCTGCCCGGGCGGCCGCGACGCTGCTCGCGGAGCGCGCCCGGCCTCTGCGATTGTGCTATGCGCTGCCGGTTTTTCGCCAGCAGCCGCAATCACACGCTGAATGGAGACGGGAATCAACCCAGATGGGATGTGAACTCATCGGCGCGAACACGAGGCTAGCCGATCTGGAAGTGCTCCTCATCGCCGTGGAGTTACTTCGATCTCTGCGGCCAGCCGGTGGTTACGCCATCACCCTGAACGATGTCGGCATTTTCAACGGTATCGCCGCAGGTCTCGCCCTGGACGCCGGCCGCCGCGAAGAAATGCGCCAACTAATCGAGGTGCGGAATGCAGCCGACCTCGAGGACTTTCTAACACCTTTCACCACGGCGGAAGAACGGCGCGACTTTTCCCAGCTTATACAGCTGTCGGGTAAGCGCGAGACACTGACAGCTGCGCGTCGCGTCATTTTCAACCAGCAATCTGTAGCAGCGCTGGCTCGGCTCGAAGCGCGCTGGGAAATAATTGAATCGTTGGGGCTGGATAAGGATTTCGAGATCGATCTGGGCGACGTGTCGCGCCTCGACTATTACACGGGACTGACCTTCAAAATTTATGTCAATGGCGTCGGAGTCCGCGTGGGGAGCGGAGGCCGCTATGACGGCTTGACTGCCAGCTTTGGCAAGGACGAGCCGGCAGTCGGTTTCGTCATGGATCTGGATGCGTTGACCGACATGCTCGGCGGCAGCAACAGCGATTACGAAAGAGCCGCGACGTCTCTTGATCGGCCGCCTGCTAAGGCCGGCGACGATCCAGTTGCGTTCCTGCGAGCAGTACTGGACCAACGTGCTGAGGGTGCGCGAGTCCTGCTGGATACATCGAGCTGATTACTCTTCCAACGAGGTGGAACAGTGGCAGATTTGACCATCGCAGTCGCCAAGGGCCGGCTGCAGAATGAAGCGCTTGCTTTGCTCGCGCGCGCAGGAGCCGAGGTGTCCGCCGCTGCCCTGGCTTCGCGGCGGCTGGCTCTGGACGATGAATCTGGTCGCTATCGTTTTATTTTTGTGAAGCCCACAGACGTTCCCGTGTATGTTGAGCACGGAATTGCCGATTGTGGGATTGTGGGGCGCGACGTCTTGCTCGAGTCCAGCACAGACCTGCTGCAGCCTCTGACACTCAACATCGCGCGCTGCCGTATCGTAGTCGCGGCACGCCACGGCGCGTCTTTGCGCGATCTCGGAATGCTCAGGGTGGCTACCAAGTACCCGCGCATCACTGCTGCGCATTTTGGGGCCGGTGGGCGCCCGGTTGAGATCATTGAGCTGTCCGGCTCCGTTGAGCTCGCTCCGGTGTTAGGGCTCGCCGACTGCATCGTCGATCTCGTGGAAACGGGCGCAACGCTGCGAGAGAATGGTCTCGAGGAAATTGAAGTCATCGGTGAGTCTACAGCTCGGCTGGTTGTTAATCGCGCCAGCTATCAATTGAAGGCCGCGGCGGTAGCGGCGTTAATTGCGGCTCTGGTAAGGGCCGGGATTACAGATGGTGAATAATCGTGATTGAAATTTTTCGCAGTGGAGCGAGCAAACAGCTTGCACAGAGGTTACGGGCGATTCGCAATCGCAACGTTGCCCTGAACGAGGACTTGATGCGCGAGGTGGCGGTCATCATCCAGGGGGTGCGCGAACGCGGAGACGCAGCGCTGGTGGAGTATGCCCAACGGTTCGATGGGCATCTGATGCAAGCCTCTCAGCTGCGCGTCGGTGAAGCGACCCTGCGGCAAGCAGCTGCGAGCGCAGCTCCCCTGGTCATCGCCGCCTTGCGCGAAGCCATCAAACGGGTCCGCGCATTTCACGAGTGCGAAAGACAATCTTCGTGGGAAGTTCGGACAGATGGAGTTCGGCTGGGGCAACGGCTGGCTCCGCTTGAGTGTGCCGGTATGTATGTGCCCGGTGGCACTGCTGCCTATCCCTCGTCTGTGGTGATGAACATAGTGCCGGCACAAATTGCCGGCGTGGATCGTATCGTTGTTGCCACTCCACCGCGAGCGCTGCAGGAAAATCCGGCGGTGGCCGCGGCGCTGCTCGAACTGGGCGTGCTGGAAGTTTATGCGGTGGGTGGGGCGCAGGCGATTGCCGCATTGGCTTTTGGTACGGAGACCATTCCTCGAGTCGATAAGATTACCGGGCCGGGAAACAGGTATGTAGCTGCCGCCAAGAAACAGGTTTTCGGCCAGGTCGGCATCGATTCGATTGCCGGTCCCAGTGAGGTCGTGATCATCGCTGACGACTCCGCACAAGCCTCGTTCGTGGCCAGTGATCTGCTGGCCCAGGCTGAACATGGCGAGGACGCTTCCGCAGTCCTGTTAACCACCAGCGAGCGCCTGGCAGCAAGCGTCGCTGGTGAAGTTGAACGACAGCTTAAGCAGCTGGCGCGCATGGATTTGATAGTCAAATCCCTGGCTGCTTACGGTGCGATCATCATCGTTGCCGACCTGGATGAGGCGTGCAGACTGGCCAATGAGCTGGCGCCCGAGCACCTGGAGATCATGGCCCGCGACGAGGATCGGATTGCAGCCCAGGTACGCCATGCTGGTGCGATCTTTTTCGGAGAGCAAACACCCGAAGCGGTCGGCGATTATCTGGCCGGTCCGAATCATGTGCTGCCCACCGGAGGCACGGCCCGCTTTTCCTCCGCACTGGGTGTTTACGATTTTATGAAAAGGACCAGCATTTTGAAATTTTCGGGCGCCGAGCTGCGTAAGGTTGCGCCATTAATCGAAGCGCTGGCCGGAGCCGAAGGCCTGGACGCTCACGCGCGCTCGGTACTGATCAGGTTGGACGCGTCTTTTCCTGGTGAATAAATCCATGGACATCACTGACTCCATCAAAGAATCGGTTCGCGCGCTGCAGCCATACAGCTTGTCGCCGGATCGAGCGGGGGTGAAACTCAACCAGAACGAAAACCCCTGGGATGCGCCGCCGGCGATCAAACAGGAGACCCTCAGGCGGTTGACGAATCGTGCCTGGTCACGTTACCCGGATTTTTCTGCGAGCGAACTTCACGAACGTCTGGCGGCGTTTAGTGGCTGGAAACCACAAGGCATCATCGCCGGCAACGGCTCGAACGAGTTAATCCAGGCGCTCTTGATGGTCACGGTGGCGCCAGGCAAGCGGGTCCTGATTAACGAGCCTACCTTCGCGCTCTACCGGCAGATTACTACCGTGCTCGGTGGCGACGTTATCAGCGTGCCCCTCGCGACAACGTTTTCCTACGACCTGATGGCCATGCAGGCGAAGATCAGCTCGGCCCAGCCTGCTGTAGTCATCATTTGTTCGCCCAACAATCCGACAGGATGCGTCGTGGAGGCTGAGGACCTGGAAGCCCTGCTTGAGGCAGCGCCCGGCATGGTAGTCGTTGATGAAGCCTACTTTGAGTTTTCCGGTCAGACGGCCGTTCCACTCCTCAGACAGCACGCCAATCTGGTCGTGTTGCGGACGTTCTCGAAGGCGATGGCCCTGGCTGGACTGCGAGTGGGTTACCTGCTGGGTGATCCTGAGCTGGTCCGCGAGGTGGCCAAGGCGGTCCTGCCCTACAATCTGAACATCGTTTCCCAGACAGCGGCTGAAGTGGCGCTGGAAATGTATCAGGCGGCGCTGCTGCCCCTGGTCCAATCGATAATCGGCGAGCGTGAGCGGCTGCAGCGCGCCTTGTCCGACATCAAGGGTCTGCTCCCGGTATCGACGCGAGCAAACTTTATGATCGTGCGCTCGGCGATCGAACCCCGGCGGGTCTTTGCCGAATTACTGCAGCGAGACATACTCATCCGTGACGTGAGTGGCTATCCCATGCTTAAGGATTATTTTCGCGTCAGTGTCGGCACGCCGGAGGAAAACGATCTCCTGGTCCGGGCTCTGAAAGAAGTCTTTGCGCCAACGGAGTGAACGTCAGTGGTCGTGCAGGATTGCTTTTCGGAGGCTCTGCAAACGGTGGATTATGGCAAAACAAATCGCGCGGCGCGCCACCATAGAACGGCGAACGAAAGAAACCAACGTCAGAATTTCCCTGAACCTTGATGGCCAGGGCCAGTCCCAAATCGGCACCGGCCTTCCGTTCCTCGATCACATGCTCGATCTGTTTTCGCGCCACGGATTGTTCGATCTCGAGGTTGCCTGCCAGGGAGATCTGGAAATCGACGACCATCATTCAGTGGAGGACATCGCCCTGTCGCTGGGCCAGGCATTTCGCCAGGCACTCGGTGATAAGGCAGGTATTGGCCGCTATGGCTCGGCCCTGGTGCCGATGGACGAAGCGCTTTGCCGCGCGGTAATCGATCTCTCCGGGCGTTTTTATCTCGTCTATGAAGTAAGAACCAAACGCCAGTTGATTGGTAACTTTTCGGTGGAACTGGCCGAGCACTTTTGGCGCTCATTTGCCGAGAGCCTGCAGTGCAATCTCCATATCGATCAGCTTCGCGGGCGCAATACTCATCACATTCTGGAAGCAACCTTCAAAGCGACCGCGCGCGCACTGCGCCAGGCAGTCGCGCGCGACCCGCGGATCCTGGGAGTGTTGAGCACTAAGGGGATGCTCTAGCAGTCATGGGCCGTATCGCGATCATTGATTATGGAGTCGGCAATCTGCGTTCTGTCGAAAAGGCGTTCGCCGCCACCGGACAGGACGCAGTTATCAGCAACGACATGCAGGTGCTGCGACAAGCAGGGTCCCTCGTGTTGCCTGGTGTAGGTGCTTTCGCCGCTTGTATGAAAGCCCTGTGCGCGCGCGGATTTGATGAGCTGGTGCACGAGCGCGTGGCCCAGGGAACGCCGCTGCTGGGGGTCTGCGTGGGTATGCAGATGCTCTTTGAATTCTCAGAGGAGTTTGGCCAGACTGCCGGCCTGGGCTTGTTGCGCGGTCGCGTGCGTCGCTTTCCGAGTGATCAGGTCGTACCGCAAGTTGGCTGGAACCAGGTGCGGCAACGCCGGCTTCATCCACTGCTCGCGGAAATACCGGATCAAACATTTTTCTATTTCGTCCACTCTTATTTTTGCGAGGCGGCAGACGCAGGGGTCGTCATTGGCGAGACGGACTATGGTGCGCATTATGCTTCGGTAGTAGCCCGGGAAAATATTGCCGGAGTGCAGTTTCATCCCGAGAAAAGTCAGGCGGCGGGACTGCGACTATTAGCGAATTTCGCTGCTGTCCCGCAAACCTCGGTTTGTCGTTGACTCGCGAAAGGGGCCTTTCTAAGAGTTATCGATGTTAGCCAAACGGATTATTCCCTGCCTCGACGTTGATCGCGGTCGTGTGGTCAAGGGAATCCGTTTTGTCTCGCTCGTGGACGCCGGCGATGCGGTGGAGCAGGCCCGGGCCTATGATCGGGAAGGCGCGGACGAATTGACGTTCCTCGATATCACCGCGTCATCCGACAAACGGGCCATCATCATCGATCTCGTCCGTCACGTAGCCGATGAAGTCTTTATCCCCTTGACTGTGGGAGGCGGCCTTAATTCCGTTAACGACATTACTGCGGTGCTGCGCGCCGGCGCAGACAAGGTGTCCCTGAATACGGCGGCAGTTGAGCGGCCCGACTTGATCGCCGAATGCGCCGAAACCTTTGGCAGTCAATGTATCGTGTTGGCGATTGACGCGCGGCGCCGTCCTGCAACTGAGAGCGCAGGCTGGGACGTCTTTACACATGGCGGTCGGCAAAATGTGGGTTGGGAGGCAGTAGAATGGGCCCAGAGAGCTGAGCGCCTGGGCGCCGGAGAGATTCTGTTGACCAGCATGGATCGCGACGGCACGCGCCTCGGCTATGATCTGGAACTAACGCGGGCGGTAACGTCGGCAGTCCGCATTCCAGTCATCGCCTCGGGAGGAGCCGGACTTCTGGAACATTTTTACGAAGCATTAGTTGACGGCGGCGCGAGTGCGGTCCTTGCCGCCTCGCTGTTCCACTTTGGCGAATACAAGATCGAAGAGGTGAAGCATTACCTGCGCGGGCGAGGAGTGGTAGTGAGATGATGATTGCAATCGACGACCTCAAGTTTGACGAACGGGGTCTTATTCCGGCTATCGTACAGGACGCGAGCACGCGGCAGGTCCTGACACTCGCCTATATGAATCGCGAGAGTCTCGCCAGGACGCTCGAGACCGGGGAAACCTGGTTTTGGTCTCGATCTCGTTTGCAGCTCTGGCATAAGGGCGAGACTTCGGGTCACACTCAAGCCGTGATCGATGTCCGGCTTGATTGTGATGGCGATGCGCTGACGGTCCTGGTAGCGCCCCAAGGGCCGGCTTGTCACACGGGCGCCGTCTCCTGCTTTCACAATGGGATTGCTGCCACCGGGCGCTTGCCCGGCGCTGGAACAAGCGGCGCGAGTGACCTGGGAACTGTGCTCAGTGATTTGTATTCACTGGTCCAGTCGCGCCAGTGGGAATTGCCGGAGGGATCGTATACGACTTACCTGTTCAACGAAGGGCTGGACAAGATCCTCAAGAAGATTGGCGAAGAGGCCGCTGAGACAATCATCGCCGCCAAGAACCAAGATGGCGTTGCCCTCGCCAATGAATCCGCCGACCTTCTGTACCACCTGATCGTGCTGTTTGTTGAGCGAGCACTGACCCTCGCAGAGGTGGGCGCCGTGCTTCGCGAACGCAGAAAGTAGTCAGATTCCAGGGGTTCATTGTAGTGTTTTTGGACTTCGGCCCATTAACGACAAAACTTTGAATCCTGGTTACGGGTAGAATCGCCTGCTATGACAACCGACAAAAGCGAGCTTAAACAGTTACTGGATTTCGCCATCGATATTTCGCGCGGGGCTGGTGCCATCACCAACTCCTATTTTAAAGGCGCATTCGTCGCCGAGAAAAAAGCCGACAACTCTTTCGTGACGGTCGCGGATCGCGAGGCCGAGCTTTATCTCCGCTCGCGGATCAATGAAACCTTTCCTGACGACGCAATCCTCGGTGAAGAAGCGGGTGAAACGGCCGGAAGTTCAGCGCGACGCTGGATTCTTGATCCAATCGACGGCACCTACTCGTTCGTACACGGCGTACCGCTTTACGGGGTGCTGGTGGGATTGGAGATAAGTGATGAGCCCGCGCTCGGAGTGGTGAACCTGCCGGCCCTAAATGAGATCGTCTATGCAGCGCGCGGCCTGGGCTGTTTCTGGAACGGGGAGCGAGCGCGGGTTTCGACAACCTCGACTCTGGACCATGCTTTACTCCTATCGACGGATTTTGGTGTTTGTGCGCAGTATGGTCTGGGCTCGGCAGCAGAAGCGCTGCAACGTCAGGCCCATTCAAGACGTACCTGGGGAGATGCCTACGGGCATGTGTTAGTGGCTACCGGCAGGGCAGATATCATGCTGGATGCGGTGATGAACGTCTGGGACTGCGCCCCTTTGTTGCCGATCCTGGAAGAGGCAGGAGGCACCTTCACCGACTGGAAGGGGGCACGAACGATTCATGGCGGCAATGCGATCGCGACCAACGGACACTTGTTTGAGTCGGTGATGAAGATCGTGAACGTATGAAGTGGCGCTACTGAGACGCGGGGAGAGGAGACGCGGAGAAGGGGACTCGGAGACGCGGAGACTTTGGAGTTTTTTATCGGGTGGGAGCAGAGCGGCTTTAGTGAGCGAGGGAATTAAATTAAGGCTTATGCTGATCATACCTGCCATCGATTTGCGCGCCGGTCGTTGCGTGCGCCTGACCCAGGGACGTAAAGATGACACCAAGGTCTATGATGAAGATCCGTTGGCGCTGGCTCTTCAATACCAGGCCGCCGGAGCCCAATGGCTGCATTTGGTTGATCTGGACGGCGCCTTTGCTGATCCCAACCTGCGCAATCGCCAGGTCATCAGTAACATAGTCTCGCAATTAGAAATTCCGGTGCAGGTTGGCGGTGGCTTGCGCAGCCTCGGCGACATTCGTCGGCTGCTTGAGCAGAGGGTTCGGCGAGTCATTCTGGGGACGCTCGCCGTCGAGTCACCGGAAATATTACAGGAAGCGCTGTCTCTCTTTGGCGCCAGTCGGATAGCGGTGGGCATCGATGCTCGCGATGGTCGCGCCATGACCCGCGGCTGGGACACTGACGGCGAGTTGTCGGCCCTTGAACTGGCCCAGCGCGTCGCCGCACTTGGCGTCGAGCGCATCGTCTATACCGACATCGCGCGCGATGGCATGCTGAACGGCGTCAATATCGAGCAGACCTGTATGATTGCGCGCGAGTCTGGCCTGCAAGTCACTGCCTCCGGCGGTGTCGCCTCACTTGCCGACCTCAAACAATTACGAGCGGCAGGCGCCTGCGGAGTTGATAGTGTGATTATTGGAAAGGCTCTCTACGAAGGCCGCTTCACACTCGCAGAAGCACTGCGCCCAGAGGGTTGCCCAGGCGCTGAGGACGTTCCAGCAACTGCTTAGGGCCCGTTCCCTGGATATGACGGCCCCCATGCCCTGAGGCGTTGGGATCTGGCAGCCGCCCGGCGCGCAGCTCGCCATCTTCTGCCCGTTCAAAATTCTTTGAGTTTCCAGCTGATTAGTGCTAGTTTCAGCCCAGTTATCTTGCGCAGCGGGCGACGAGTGCGGGTCACATCTTAGTTGATCGTCGTAACCGTACGACAGCAAGAAGTCCAAAACCGAGTTCAGCTACTCTTTAAGAAGAGTTTTGCATAACGATTATCAAGCTTGCCTCAAAATTGATGGCAACGTTGAAAATAGAAAGAGAAGCGAACTCTTTTGCGCTCTTTAAGTTTAGCAAACCAATGGAGTAGATATTTTGAGGAGGAAAAGAAAAGTGTACATGACATTCAAACAACATCGCTTTGCGATCAGCGTGATGGCTCTGCTGTTCACTTTGATCTTAGGCGGTTTAGGCCCAATGAATAGGGCCGTGCAGGCCCAGTCAAAATCTGATTTCCGGAACAACTCTGTGCGGCAGATTGAAGCGGCAACTCCGCGGACCCGAGAAATAGTTTCTCCGAATGCCCAGTCCGTGTCAGATCCCCAGAACAACGCCGTTTGGCGAGTTGAAGCGGCAGGCCCCAGCGCACCGCTGGTGGCACCTGTTGATCGCTCGTGGACGAGTGCTGGTGCGACAGGTACGGTAGACGAAGATAGTCTGGCCATTGCTCAGGAAAAGAACTTTGCAACTACCTTCCTGCCGGGCGCAACCGGGACTATCCTTGTTCGCTATAACATCACGGCGACGGATGGCACGACTTCCTTTTGTCCGGCGACTTTTGCCATGGTCAGAATGCGCTATCGAAATAGTGACTCCACTGGCATGACGGCCAAGTACTCGTGGGAACTCCATTCGTCAAATCTCTCTACTGGTGGGAACACGACATTGGTGACTTTTGCGAGCACGATCAGCTCGTCCTTCAGCAATGGCAACGCGTTTCTAACAGTCACCGGCACTTTGGGTGGGGTTGATTTCGACTTCGCGAACAACATTTACTGGCTTGAGGTGAAAATCTTTCGCAGCGACGCGGCGCAATTCTCCGATATCGGTTCATTTCAGTTCTGGGAAAGCGCCGGAACACCCTGTCCGTAGCTTCTGGCAAATTTGCAGAAGTACTCAAAGAGAGGCGAGCACACCAGTTGTTCTCGCCCTTTTTGTTGGGTTGAAAACGTAAGGGCGAGGTCACCTGAAAGGATTGACCTCGCCCGAAGCTATGTGGTCAGAGCAAACTAAGGACAAAGGGTGCCGGCGCGTTCCTAGATCTGAATAGCGCGAAGATCTGCAAAAAGCCTGGGCTGGATTGGGAAGCCGGTCATGGTTCACCAGCATTACAACCATTGCCCGACGGCGGAACTTCCAGGCGACCATGATGAGGCATCATTTCATTACGAGTGTAAAGGTAGTCATTGTGAAGTTTTTGAGCCGAGCAGGACTCGAACCTGCGACCCACTGGTTAAAAGCCAGTTGCTCTACCGACTGAGCTATCGGCCCACATGAACTTGATGGCAATCACAAACTTTGAAGAGCACGGCTGGCGTGCTCTTTTTCTTTGCAAGATGCGCGAGCATTCTACCTAACTCGTGGTTCGACGTCCAATGTCCTTAAAAAAGTTTCCCTCTTAACAGGCGCATAGGTACCGCCTTTAGGCGGCCATTTTTGTTCAGGGAAGAGCCGGCTGAAGGCGTACTCTGAACGCCTGGTCAATAAAAAGGGCGAGGAGACTTCTGCAAGTGACCTCGCCCGTGATTACTGTTCCGAGCAAACTACGGACAAGGTGTCCCCGCGCTCTCGTAGATCTCGATCGATCCCAGGTCCGCAAACTGCGTTATCTGGTCTCGGAAGATGGTCCCTTCAATCCAGTGAATGTAGTTGCTGAAATCAAAATCAATGCTCGGCGCAGAGCTGGTAGTCGTAAACGCCATTCCGGCCCCCAGCCCATTGCTGTTGAAGCTGTAGATGATGTCGTTGCCGCCATTGAGAATGTGGGTTCGATGAATCTCAAACCTCACCTGGGAATGCGTACCCGAATTGTCGGTGTTACGGAAACGCACATTGACCACCGATTGCGTGGCGGGACAGAAATTAGAGACGCCTCGGACGGCCGTGATGTTGTAGCGCACTGTAGCGGTGCCGGTTAGCCCGTCCTTCAGTTGCGCGGCAAAATCGTCAAAGCTCACCTTGTTGAGACTATCTTCATCCGCCGTGGCGGTTGCACCGGCAGAGCTCCAGTAAGCGGGCGGCCTCACTCCCACAGTAAAGCTGCAAGAAGGCCGTCCGCCTTCCTCACAGGTCACCGTAGTCGTACCAGTCGGGAAGAAACTTCCAGAGGCCGGCGTGCAGGAAACGACATCGCAAGACCCGGAAGTAGTCGGGGCCGGATAGTTAACGATGGCGCCGTTCTGGCCCGGATCGTTTTGCGTCACAATGTTAGCCGGACAAGTTACCGTACACAGCGGCGTCGGTGTCGGGGTTGGCGTCGGCGTTGGCGTCGGTGTTGGAGTCGGCGTTGGCGTCGGCGTTGGAGTTGGTGTCGGCGACGGCGTCGGCGTCGGCGTCG
>DAIMCP010000043.1:0-42631 GCA_036726305.1 Pyrinomonadaceae bacterium
CGGACAACTTGATCGTGGCGTGATATATTGCGTCCCCAATTAGTCTGAACCCTGCAGATTATTTCGAAGTAGAAGCCGGCAATAATGTCTGACAACAAATTCGTCCACTTACATCTCCACACCGATTACAGCCTGCTGGATGGGGCCATCCAAATCAAGCCCCTGGCCAAACGAGTTGCTGAACTGGGAATGCCTGCGTGTGCCATGACCGATCATGGCAACATGTTCGGAGCGATCTCCTTCTACCACGCTATGAAGAGTCAGGGAGTAAAACCGATAATCGGTTGCGAGACCTACATCAGTCGAGGCAGCCGTCACAGCCGGACGCCGGGCCTGCCAGGAGAAAAGGCGCGTTTTCACCTCATCCTACTGGCAAAGAATTTAGAAGGCTATCGAAATCTGGTGCGGTTGACTTCCAAGGCATACACGGAAGGCTTTTACTATAAGCCTCAGATCGACAAAGAGCTGTTGGCCGAACACAGCGCCGGCTTGATTGGTCTTTCCGCCTGCTTGTCGGGTGTCCCTGCGGCACTACTGGCGCAGGATCGTCTGGACGATGCCGCGACCGCAGCCCTTGAATTTCAGGACATCTTCGGTAAAGGGAATTATTACCTCGAGATTCAGGAGCATGGTCTGGAAAACCAGCGTCGGATTGAGAAGGGACTGGTAGAGATAGCAAAGCGAACCGGCATCCCTCTGGTGGCAACCAATGATGCGCACTATCTTTACCAGGAAGACGCCAAAGCTCACGACGTGCTGCTCTGCATCGGCTCAGGTAAGACGGTTAATGAAACCAACCGGCTCCGCTTTGAGACGCCCAACTTTTATGTGCGTTCGCCTGCAGAAATGTGGGCTATTTTTGGGAGCGAGTTGCCTCACGCACTGAACCGCACTCTCGAGATAGCGGAAATGTGCGACCTGGAACTACCGAAAGACATCAACTATCTGCCAAGGTTTCCCATCCCCGAAGTGCATTCTGATCTCTCAGTCGACGAATACTTTGAAAAGGTTGTGCAGGACGGGTTCGAGCATCGCCGTGAGTCGGTCTGGGATCGACAGGCAGTTCGTGGGGAACTTGAACACAGTCTCGATGATTATCGGACCCGCCTGGCTACCGAGATTCAGATGATTAAGCAGATGGGCTTCCCCAGCTACTTCCTAATCGTTTGGGACTTTGTCCGCTACGCTCGTGACCATGCGATACCGGTCGGACCAGGTCGTGGCTCGGCTGCCGGCAGTCTGGTCGCCTATTGCCTGGGAATTACCGATATTGATCCCATCAGGTACAACCTTATCTTCGAGCGTTTCCTTAACCCGGGCAGAGTCTCTTTGCCGGATATAGACATAGACTTTTGCGTGCGGGGGCGTGCGGCCGTGATTAACCATGTCGCCGACCTCTACGGGCGCGACTCTGTTTGCCAAATCATCACCTTTGGAACGCTCGCCTCCAGAGCCGCAATCAAAGACGTCGGGCGTGCAATGGATATGCCCTACGCTGACGTTGAGCGAATCTCGAAACTGATTCCGCCACCGGTACGGGGCCGGAACGTGAGCATCTCCCAAGCCCTCGAACAAGTTCCGGAATTAAGAAAGGAAGTTGAAACCAACCCGCAGGTTAAGGAGTTGATTGAGATTGCCCGCCGCCTGGAGGGCTGCGCGAGGCACTCTTCCGTTCACGCGGCGGGCGTCGTCATCTCCCCTGAACCACTGCAGGAGTTGATCCCTGTGGCCGTTTCGTCCAAAGAGGAGTTGACCACGCAATTTGTCATGTCGGACCTTGAAAAAACCGGCATGCTTAAGATGGACTTCCTCGCGCTTACCGCTTTAACTGTGATAAGCGACTGCTTATTAAGCGTTAAGCAGATGCTTGGAGTTGAGATTAATTGGCCGGATATAGCGCTTAACGACGAAAAGGCCATGGCGGTCTTCGCTGAAGGCCGGACCGATGCGGTCTTTCAGTTTGAGTCATCGGGAATGCAGGAAATCTGTCGCAAGCTTAAGCCCAAGAACATCGAGGATCTGGCGGCTTTAAATGCTCTTTACCGGCCCGGCCCGCTGGACGGCGGCATGGTTGATGATTTCATCCAGCGACACCACGGGAAAAAGAGCGTTCGCTACCTGGTGCCGGAGATGAAGGAGATTCTCAGCAACACCTACGGCATCATGGTCTACCAGGAGCAGATCATGCAGCTGGCGCAGAAGCTCGCCGGTTACACGCTGGCCGAAGCAGACCTGATGCGTCGCGCCATGGGTAAGAAGAAGCGCGAAGAGATGGATGTGCATCAGGAGAAGTTTGTTAAGGGCGCCATGGAGCGGGGCATCAAGCAGGAGAAGGCCGAGAAAATATTTTCTTTGATGGCGCAATTCTCAGACTATGGATTCAATCGCAGCCATAG
This sequence comes from Pyrinomonadaceae bacterium, assembly GCA_036726305.1. Lineage (GTDB taxonomy): Bacteria > Acidobacteriota > Blastocatellia > Pyrinomonadales > Pyrinomonadaceae > JAOAPY01. The sequence continues at coordinate 2,397 of DAIMCP010000043.1, forward strand.
CGTTGCCTACGCCTATCTGGCCTTCCAGACTGCCTATTTGAAGGCGCACTTTCCCGAGCATTTTTATGCCGCCGTCCTCTCCAGCGAGGCGCAGGATGCGGCCAAGGTTTTGAAGTACGCAAAGGAGCTGCGCGCCCATGGCATTATGCTCTTGCCGCCTGACGTCAACGAGAGCATGTCCGGATTTACACCTCTCAAAGGCGAGATTAGGTATGGGCTGGCAGCAATTAAGGGACTCGGCGATGCCACGGTGAAAGCCATCATCGCGGCTCGCGCGGCAGGACCTTTCCGCTCGACCTTTGATTTAGCCGAACGGATTGAGCAGGGCAGCCTCAACAAGCGGGCCCTGGAAAGCCTCGTTAGCGCCGGAGCCTTTGACTCTCTGCGGCCTCCCTCGCGTCCGGCCACCGAATGGCGAGCGCAACTGCATGGCGCCATAGACTCGGCTCTTGCTCGCGCTCAAAGGACGCGCAAAGATCGGTTACAGGGACAGAATGCTCTCTTCGGCGGCGATACCTGCGACACTTCAGACCTCCATGAAATGCCGCCGGCGGCAACCCCCTGGACGCGCACTCAGTTGCTGGTGGCAGAAAAGAATGCCCTGGGATTTTTCATTACCGGACACCCCCTCGAGGATTATGTGGAATTGCTCAAAGAGGTCAGCGCCGTCAGGTCTGCGGACCTGCAGAGCCTCGCGACGGGGAGCCGTGTTTGCATCGGTGGGATCATCAGTGATCTGCAAATAAGGGCGACGAAGAAAGGAGATCGATTTGCGTTGCTTCGGCTCGAGGATGACTGCGGCGGAACCAAATGCGTGGTATGGCCCGAAGCGTACCGCAAACACTCGGCCCTGCTCGAGGCTGAACTACCGGCGCTGGTCATGGGCCGTTTGGAAATCTCCGAGGACAATCCCCCCTCGGTGATTGTGGATCAAGTCCAAAGACTGGACGGGATCCGCGCGAAGAAAACCAGCTCGGTCGTGATTCACGTGCCTGAGGCCCCCGAGAGCGATGTGCTTTTTGACGGCATCCTGGAAGTGCTTCATAAGTATCCCGGTCTGGACGACGTATTGCTCGAAGTGTTCGGGCCCGAGGTTAGGGTGCGTGTGCGCGCGAACCCGGCCCTGCGGGTTCAGTACAGCTCTACTTTGGTTTCAGATCTTAAGCAGCTAGGATGTTCCGTGGAGAAAAGCGACAAACCCGCGCAGTTCAGCCAAGCCCATTAAAACCGTTGGAGAGCTATGGCCCGAGCAAAACGAACCCGAGATAAAGAGAAAGCCGAAACTGATGGCCGCACAGCGACGCCCGTTGATACCCGCACGGCCTTCGAACGGGTGAAACTGGCGCGCCATCCGGACCGGCCCTACACACTGGATTTCGTCGAACGTCTCTTCGAGGACTTTGTGGAGATTCACGGGGACCGGCGATTTGCCGACGACCCGGCGATCATATGTGGGTTCGCTCGGTTCCACGGGTTGCCGGTGGTGATAGTGGGTCAGCAGAAAGGTCGCGATACCAAGCAACGCGGCTATCGGAATTTTGGCATGCCCAAGCCTGAGGGTTACCGCAAGGCGCTGCGCGCCATGAAGCTCGCCGACAAATTCGGCCGGCCGATATTCACCTTTGTAGACACTCCCGGAGCCTATCCAGGAATCGACGCCGAAGAACGCGGCCAGGCCGAAGCCATCGCGTACAACTTGCGCGAAATGGCAAAGTTGAAAGTACCGGTCATAGTGACGATCATCGGTGAGGGGGGCTCAGGCGGAGCCCTGGCCATTGCCGTCGGTGATCAGGTGTTGATGCTGGAAAACGCAACCTACTCAGTGATCACCCCGGAAGGTTGCGCGGCCATCCTTTGGAAAGACTCGGCCCAGGCTGAGCAGGCCGCCGCGGGTTTGCAACTCACTGCCCAGCACCTCCTGAAAGAGGGGATCGTGGATCAGATCATCGGCGAGCCCGCAGAGGGTGCCCACACCGATCATGATGCAGCCGCCCGCTATCTTGACGCCGCCCTGACACGTCAACTGGCCGAAGCCGTCAGCCTCAGCCCGGAAGAGAGATTGAGCCGTCGCTATAGTAAGTTAAGGAAATTCGGTCGCTGGGGCGTGGCCGAGTAATAAGACCCACTCGCAAGACATCAGGGCCCTGGCTGAGTCTCTGAGCGGGCATGATTACGTTTAGAACGGCACGTCGTCCTCCGCCATGTCTGCCTGTCCGGTAGCCGGTTCACTGACCGCTGGTCGATCGCCGTGAGGCTCTTCCATTCTCCCGGCGCCCCCGCCGCCTCCCTGGCCACCTATGAACTGCATGTCGGTGGCGTGGACTTCCAAAGTGTGACGCGGTTTGCCGTCGCGATCAGTCCACTCCTCAACGCGCAAACGCCCCTCGATATAAACCGGCCGCCCTTTGGTAAGGTACTGGGAGGCAGTTTCTGCCTGTCGCCCCCAGAGTGTGATTTTGAACCATGTGGTCAGGTCCTGCATTTCACCGGTCTTGTCCTTGCGCCGTTCGTTGGTTGCCAAACTAAAACTGCAGACCGGCGTGCCTTGCGGTGTATACCGCAGTTCCGGATCGCGACCCAAATTGCCCACAATAATTATCTTGTTGAAGGACATGAGGAAACCTCTTCTTTTCTGGGATTAGATAAACTGGCGGGATACTACCTGCGAAAGATGAGAGGGTCAAGTGCGGGATCATCGCGCCTGCTAAATTCATGAATCGGTCGCGCTGCGCGAACAATTTCTGCTACACTGAACCACTTCCGAGTGAGGGAATTCCAGGCAAAATGGGAGTACGAGTTTACATCGAAACCTTCGGCTGTCAGATGAATACCACTGACAGCGAACGGGCTGCGACCGGTTTGCGGCAGGCGGGATATGAAATTATCTCCCAAGCCGCAGGCGCAGATGTAATTCTCTTCAACACCTGTTCAGTGCGCGAGCGTGCGGAGCAGAAGGTCTATAACCGGATCGGAGAGGTACGAAAAGTCACAGGCAATAAGATGCCGGTCATCGGCGTAATGGGATGCGTGGCCCAACTGGAAGGCCCATCGATTTTCGACAACTCCACCGCGGTTAATATTGTGGCCGGCACACAGGCTACAGATCGGCTTCCGGAGCTTATTGAGCGGGCCCAGGGCGGAGAAGACGCAGTGCTGGATATTGGCGGGCGCGAACCGGGGGAAGTGTGGAACGTATCGCCGGATGAGCGACATTCTCCCCATGTTGCTTTTGTGCCCATTATTGAGGGCTGCAATAAGTTTTGTTCCTTCTGCATCGTGCCTTACTCGCGTGGCCGTGAAAAGAGTCGCAGTGCGACCGAGATCGTGGCTGAAGTTCAGTCACTGCGCAGACTCGGTTATAAGGAAGTGCACCTTATTGGCCAGAATGTGAATAGCTACCGGCCGAAATCCCAGGCTGGACTGGAAGGATATCCCGGGGCCACCAGCTTTTCTCGCCTCTTGCGGGCCGTAGCGGCAACGGGAATCGAGCGCCTGAAGTTTACGACATCATTCCCCCGCGACTTTCATCCTGATATAGTGTCCGCGATCGAAGACTACCCGAATCTGTGTAATTGGATTCATTTGCCGGTGCAGTCGGGCAGCAATCGAATTTTGCAGGCCATGCGACGCGGTCACGATGTCGCTGACTACTTACGGCGGGTGGAGAGGATCAGAAATTCCTGGCGCGGTCTGGCCTTGACGAGCGATGTCATCGTTGGCTTTCCCGGTGAAACGCAAAAAGATTTCGCGGCGACTTTGGCTCTCATCGAACAATGCCAGTTTGACGGTCTTTACATTTTTAAGTATTCGAAACGAAGCGGCACGCCCGCGGCAAAATTGAACGACGAGATCTCGACGGCGGAGAAGTCGGCAAGGTTTCTCGAACTCGAGCAACGGCAACTGGCAGTGCAGCGCAAAGTTTATGGAGAGTATGTCGGCAGAAAAGTGAGCGTGCTGGTCGAGCGAGCGAGCACACGGTCAGCCGTCGACATGACCGGACACTCCACCTGTCACAAGGTAGTTAATTTCCAGGGAACTGCCGGACTGGAAGGCGAAATCGTTGATGTGACAATTACCGCAGCCAAGAACTATAGCCTGTATGGACATGTCACTTAATGGGAGTGAGGCTCAGAGCTGATGAATGAGGTGCCGCGCATGGAAATTGAAGTAAAGATCAGGGCGCTGATGATGGATCCCAACAGCGGTACTCCGATTGTCATTTTGAAAGACGTAAAGAGCGACACTATGTTGCCCATCTGGGTGGGAGCATACGAAGCAAATGCCATCGCCCTGGAGATTGAAAAGATTGCGCCGCCGCGGCCAATGACCCATGATCTGCTGCGAAATCTGATCCTGGAGTTGGGTCTCGAGGTGGAACGCGTGGTTGTGACCAGTCTGCGGGACAACACTTTCTTTGCGGTTATCGAGATGAAGACCAGTGAAGGGAACCGGCTGGTACTTGATTCCCGGCCCTCAGATGCTATTGCTCTGGCCCTGCGTGCTGACTGTCCCATCTTCGTTGACGTAGAAGTGATTAAGGCTTCGCGCAGTACTACTTCGGCCGACGAAGAAGTCGGTTCTGATGCGCCCATCGGCGAAGAAGAGTGGCCCGATGTCATTGGCGAAGCCGGCGATCTACCCATGTAACCATCGCCCGGCAACTTCGACTTTATGACCAGCGTCCAATTCCGTAAATATTGAGTCCGGCGATCTCCAGCACCACAACGAATGATAATTGCGATTGCAAATCAAAAAGGTGGTGTAGGTAAGACAACTACCGCTATCAATCTGGCTGCCGCATTTGCGCGGTTGGGCAAAGAAGTCCTCCTGCTGGATCTCGATCCGCAGGCAAACAGCTCGCTTTCATTCCTGGATCCACAAACGGTGGATCGTTCGGCCTATGAGTTGTTGACGGACGGCTTGGGACCCGTCGAGGAAACGGTTTACCACAGCACGGTCGAGCACCTCGATATAGTTCCGGCCAGAATCAGTCTGGCCAAGCTAGAGTCCAAGCTGATCGGTGACTTTGACGCGGCCTTTCGTCTCAAGGATCGGATCGAACCGTTTCGACAAAAATACTCGGTCATCGTAATCGACACGCCACCGACGCTGGGTCTGATCACCGTCAATGCGCTGGTGGCCGCGAGCCATGTGCTGATTCCGATTCAGTCATCTTACTTTGCGCTCGAAGGAACCGACGATCTGCTGGAGACCATTGAGAAGGTAAAAGCCAGACCCAATCCCGGACTCGAACTCCTGGGGGTGCTGGTGACCTTGCATGACAAACGCACGACCCTCGCGCGCGAAGTGTTTGAGCAGATTCAACGCGTCTTTGGTGAAAAGTTATTCCAAACGGTGATCACCAAGAGTGTCAGGCTCGAAGAATCGCCGGCATATAAAGAGTCAATTTTTTCCTTTGCGCCGCAGTCATCGGGCGCCATTGAGTATGCGAAACTTTGTGAAGAGGTAATGAGCCGTGTCTAAAAGGGGATTGCCAACCGGATTGCAAATGCGCCACGACTCGCACTACGTCGAGGAGTTGGCCAAACACCGACCTACACAGATTGGCCGGCTGATTGAGATTGATAAGATCGATCCCAATCCGGAACAACCTCGCACTGAAATCGGCGACCTGACCGAGCTGACCGCTTCCATCAGCGAAAAGGGCGTGCTGGAGCCGCTGCTGGTTAAACCATCTCGCCTGACGGGCCGCTGGATGATTATCGCCGGGGAGAGACGCTGGCGCGCGGCGACCGCGGCTGGTCTCAGAGAAGTGCCATGCATCGAGATGGAAATCGATGATCGCACCGTGGCGGAGATTGCGCTGATCGAGAACATGCAGCGCAAGGACCTGACTATCTGGGAAGAGGCCGACGGTCTGCTGTCGTTGTGTGAGCGCTTCGGTCATACGCACGATGAAGTTGCGCGCAAGGTAGGCAAGAGCCGGACGACGGTTTCAGAAGCCATTTCGATCGCGCATATTCCGCCGGACGTGCGTGAGCTCTGTCGCCAGGCCAACATCAACGCCAAGTCTGTCCTGCTGCAGTTGGTGCGCCAGCCCGACGATGAGTCAATGCGACAATTGGCAGCGAAGATAACCGCCCAGGGACTGACGCGTGAAGAAGTGCGCGAGGTGCGGCGCCAGGAATCCGGACCGCGCATCGTTCCGGAGCAAAAGCCTTACACGTTTCGTTATGCACCGGCCCAGAAAGACTTTAGTCTGGAAATAAAGTTTCGCCGCGCAGATGTCAGCGAAAGAGAAGTAGCCGAAGCCTTAAGGCTGGCTGCTGCCAGCGTCGCTGAGGAGCTTGGCGAAGATTCCCATTAAGTCTCCCTAACCGAAAGAGCCCCCGCGGAAAACTCACTTCGCGGCGGCGCCTTTCTTTTTTTCCGCCGCAGCGCGTTTCTGTAAAGACTTGCCCCAGCGCTCGAGCGTGGGCTGGATGGGCTTGAAAATCCGCGCGCGCACACTGTGTTGTTTCTCGTTCCAGACTTTCAAATATTTCTCCGTATACTGTCGCACGGCCGGCTCGACCTGGGTTCGCTTCACGGAGTGACGCAGGGTCAGATGATAATGCTGGCCTACGAGCGAAAAGACGATAGCGGCGATGTTACCCTTAAAAGAAAGTCTGGGGATGATACGTTTGTGAATCGGCTTGTTGCCGGGCAGCAGGACGCCGATGGCAATCTCCAGCCAGGGCCCTTTGTTGCCTTCACGCGGATGATAGAGACCTGGCAGTTCGGAAGCCTGGATTGGCCCCTTCAGCCTTGGTTCGGATATGGAATTAACCAGCCTGACGCGTTCCAGCCCGCGCGTATGCTCACGCGGCACGGTATCGAGGGCTTTCTCAATCAGCTCAGCAGTCTTTTTGGGGAGCTTTCCTTCGTATTGATTCTCAATTTTGATGGGCACTAAGTAAGAAACCTTCTTTACCGCAGAATTGGGACTAAAGATAACAGCGTCCGTACTCTAGGGGATGGGTTTGTCAGCGTCAAGTTAGCCAAAAAGCTGACGCCGACCCTCCGACGCCGACCCTCCTCGTCGCGCAGGGGAATCGGCCGGCCCCTCAGATAAGCGCTCAACCACTCTGGCCGGGACGAAGCCACCCTGACTACCCGGGGCGGGAAGGCCAAACTCCGGCCGCCTCATATCGGTTGCGTCTGATAATATATATTATGTTATTCAGTTATTCAGTTATTCAGGGCTTTGCCTCAAAAAGCCGATTATGGTTCGATTTAAGTCCGGTTACGTAAAAGTCCTGACAGTTGTTACCTAAAAGTCATGGCACGGAGGGTTGAGAGGGCTTCAGGAATGTAATTGATGAGCTGCGAATTACCAGAATAGCTTTGGAAATAGTTTGCTAAGCCTTAATTCCGCGGCGGAGCAAGACGGACGCAACGCCCGCGAGTAAGATTGGTGCGGCAGTCCAAAAGACTACATGGGTCGCCTGAATTTTGAGGGCTCTTGGGTCGTTAGCCTGAACCAAAGTGGTAGCCAGAGCCGCGACAGTTATGGTGACTACTGCCACCGGCGACAGGCACCGCCCCATTTCGGCTCCCAGCCAGGCCATGCTACCGAGTTCGCGGGGCCGCTCGCCAAGCTCATTCGCTAACGGAGTTACTCCCACATTGAACGAACAGGATGCCGCATCTCCCGAACCGCTCAATGCGGCAAAGCCCGCGTTCCCGAAGAACGCAAACCATGCGGCATGACTGTGCCGCCGCTTCAACATCGAAAGAAATGCGTCAAGCACTCCAACTGACTCCAGACCTGCGACAAAAACCGTTGCGGCGATAATCATAGCCATCACTGCTGTGACGCTGAACGACAATCTCGACGTGACCACGACCTCCTCTGTATCCTTCCGGACATTGCACCGGGACAAGAAGACGATCTTCTTACCTGGCTTGGTCCCGACCGCACTCTCATCAGACTTCGATGCCAGGCCGTTCAGTCCCCTGGAAGTAGAAAAACGTCGTAAGCCCACCGGCCCGCTTCTGAGTCCCGAGCGCCAACCACCCTCGCTTTATAGAAATAGAGGTTACCGTATCGATCGCGTCGCCTACTTTCGGCATAGTTAAGAGTCAATGCTCGAATTCCAAGCTCGGGCAGAGTGTGGAGTTCGCCGGGTTCCGAGACTCCATTGTGGTTAATGTCCTGCCACAACCGTAGTCTTGTGAAGATGACGTCATGTTGATCGATCAGGCCATCGCCATTGCCGCCGTTCTCTGGTTTGTCGAACTCCGCCAAAGCAACGAATCCATTGGGGCTTTGCGAAGGAGGCTGCGGCGAATAGTTCCCAAAGAGTTCCAAACCCGAATCGACCATCGCATTTCCGTTCCGATCAAGCACTAAGAAAGCATCGTCAGATCCAGGTGTCGTCCAGCTGATTTTTTCGGCGACGCCATCCGCGTTCAAATCGAAGTTAACGCCATTGGCGGCGTTGGTCATGTTGAATCCGTCGCCGTCGAGATCAATGATTATGGGCGATGGTCGAGTGACACATGCACAAGTCGGGTAACCCCGCCATATCAGCGGCGGATCGCCGTATGCGGAGCAGTCCTCCGGCGGAGACAAGCAAGTCGTTCGCGGAACCAAACTAACGCTTCCATTGTCACCTGCCGATTGAGTAGCTCCGGGAGCACCACCCGCGCCTGTTCCTGCTGTACTCCCGTTTGATCCATTCGGTCCGCCGTTTCCTTGATTAGGACACACCGAGACGCCGCCACTATTCCCCCCAGAACCCCCCTGACCGGGGCTTCCTGGCTGCCCGGGAGCGCCGGGGGCACCGCCTTGACCGCCGCGGCCGCCGCCAGCGAAAGTGGAAATGTACCCAGTGCCAGCACTCGAGGGATAGCTCACCGTGATAGGACCGGCATTGCCTCCATGGCCACCCGTCCCTCCATTCGAACCAGGCCCTCCTGGGCCTGCCGGGCCTCCTGGTCCCCCAGTCCCGCCGGCACCGGATCCCCCTTGATTACATGCACAATTGGCGCCTGGGCCGCCGGAGCCGCCGCGGCCGCCGTCTCCTCCGGTTCCCCCGGTTCCTCCAGTTCCACCAATTCCTCCGTCGCCGCCGCTGCTGATGAAAACATAGGTGCCGAATGGTTGGTCAGGGATCGAGAAGGTTATGCCTCCGCCACCCCCACCATTTCCAGCGTTACCTCCAGCGGACACGGGGGCTGAACCTACATTACCGTTAGGGCCGGCGCCCCCAGTACCACCGTTAACAGACTGATTAGTTCCACACGTGCCGGTCGTGCCGGTCGTGCCCGTGCCAACGGGAAGGCCTGTTGCTCCCTGGCTGGCATTACTTCCATCTCCGCCATAGGCTCCATGATTATTCTCGCCTTGCTGCGCGAATCCCACCTTAACAAAGAGTGCCGATCCGTTTGATGCGTTGCCCTGCTGATTCTTCAACCAGTCGACTCGTCCGAGACCATGGGTGTCTATTCTTATGTTACCGTCCGGAGCCAAGGGCAAGGTCAACGGTAATTTCCTACGCCCGCTCAGACTAACACCTGTAAATTGCGGCCCGGCGGCCCGCTGCGCTTCTGTAAGGCTGGTTCCCAGAACACCGACTTGCTCGATCGGGTAGACATAAAGATTAAACGGGCCGCGAATCTCCGCATTGTGTCCTTCGAAGATCAAATTGTTAGCTAGAATCACCGTATCACCTTTTAATTCGACTTTTTCGGGAAGATACAGCGTGCGGGCGAGGTGAACGCCCTTTAATTTGTCTAATTGCAAAACCTGCTGCAGCTCCGGCATTTGAGCAAGTTTTGGCGCCAAGGTCGTACGCCAGTTGGCGGTCATCAACTCGTCTGGATCAAAAGGAACATTCTTCTCAACTAGAAGATCTCGGGCTTTCTTGAAGTCGGCACGTTTCTTATCTAAATCCGCTTGGCGTCCGTCTTCGTCACGTTGGGACCTTTGCGCTTGTCGTCTATGCGGTACTGTTGAGGCTGCGGATCTAAGAAGCTTGGTTGGGAGGCACACGAGTACAATGAGGCAAACACAAGTGATCAGTTTTTTCATTTATTTGCTCATGAGAAAGCTGCAAAGGAAGAATAAGGGGCCATTGTAAGCAATCACGCTGATTGTGAGTATGGCGCTAGGTTCATATACTCAAACAGAACCCATGTCAAGCTGAATAACTTAACGAAACTGATCCATTGACATTCCTCTTGCAATGTTGTAGAAACACCTCTCCAATCTATGAATTAGGGCCGCGATAACCCACGAAGACTTTGAACAAGCGGGCCTAGTTGAATCGTCCAACCCTGCCCGTTATTCAATAGTTGCCTGCGTAGTTGTCGGCGAGTCGTAAACGGTCCAGTTAACCAAAGTAAAGGAGGTGGTTATGGACAACGAAAAATATACCTATCGGATTCACCCTGCAATCGGCTTTGCACGTGTCGGCAATTCCCCGGACTCGTTTTACCTGGAACCCACGAGCGTGGGGGGGCTACCGATTGAGTGTGACGAAAAGGGCAACGCTAAACACGATGATGAGGGCAACGAAATCCCGGTCGCGCATTTCAAGCTGGGCGGACAAATCAGGCGGCAAGCGGCGCGTTTCCGCGTCTATCGGTACGAGGATGGCAAAGATCCCGTCGAAGTCAACCCAGGTCCGGGAGGAGGCCTGAAATCCGTGAAGTGGACGGTGCACATGGCCAACAAGAAGTCCGCATGGTGGAACTTCTCGGAACTTCAGGGCGATGTCATGGTTGGTGAGGACAACACTTACGCTTACCAGAGTCAGTATTGGAAAGGACCCACACTCAGAAATGCTGGCACCAAAGATCGCAAAACACTGATCACAGACCCAGGTCCCCGGACTCTTACCCAGCCAGGCGAGTGGGTGGAACTCGACGCATTCTCTGCTCCTCAAGCTTACCTTGTTAATTTTCCAGATCAAGCGATCACGCCGTATGCGGTTACTACGCTCGGCCGGGTGAGGATGACGGAGCGTGGAGAGTTGCTGGTTCTCGGCGGCTACGGCAATACCGGAGGGCCGGTAGGCCAACCTCTAACTTCTTTTGCCGGCGGCGACGGATGGTTCGACGACATCGGCGATGGGCCAGTGACTGCGGAGATAGAAGCCGATGATGGCCAGAAGTTGGCCCTGAATGCCTGGGTCGTGAGCGCGTCTCCGAAGTTCGCACCGGAACTCGTCAACATTGCCACGCTGGCCGACACTCTTATCGATGTCGGCGTGCGCTCGATGGGCCTATGTCCGGCCCTCTTCGAGAACGGGGCCTTCAAGGACGACTACGTGGCTTGCTGGGAGCGCGACATTAGACCGATCTTCGAGTCGATGAAGGGGTATCGCTGGGTTGCCAACGTGGACGCGATGGTCAGCATTGCGACACCCGGGTTTGATCTGGCCGAAGCAGTTGACGCTAACCGCGAGAATCGGCGGGCCGTGTTTCGCATGTTCCGCGACCCTGGTGCGGGCAGGTATGCGCCCGAACTCGCTCCCGATCACCAACGACTCTTCGCGGACAACGGCTTTCCGATGATGCCCATGAATTCCGGCGATAACTCCATCCGGGACTATTACATCGAGAAGTTCATGGCGCTAACCCCAACTCAGTACCACCTCCTCAGGCAATGGTCGGAAGGTAAGTTCGTCGGCGACCGAGAAGACGACTGGGCTTCGTGGGCGAGCCCCTTGGATATCGCCACTGCGGGCAACGCGGTTGGCGAACCCATGGCGCCGGGGATCGAAGTAACGTGGACCATGCGCAATCCCGTTGTATTGGTGCCAGGGGATCCATTTCGCATCAAACTCGTGCCTGGTGATAACTGGCCCCTGAGTGCGGAACGTGACGAGACCATCGCGGGGGATGGCTGCGAACCGGGCGACCTGACCAAACGAATGGCGGTACCCTGGCAGGCGGACTTTTTCGACTGTACGGTTCAGGATGTGAACTTCACAACACCCACGACCAATAAGACGATCAGCAACCTCAACATGATTCCCCTTGCGCCGACCTTCTACGCTTATTGGTGGCCTGCGCAAAGCCCCTTCAATGTATACAGCGGAGCAATTACCACTTCGGAGCAAATGCTCGACGGGAACGCCATGATCGGCAATGCGAACAACGGTCAGGTGCTTGGACAGAATATGCTCTACCACCGCGGCCTGAACAGTTTTGGCGACGCGGTCGTAGGCTGGAAATACCTGGGGTTCGTCTTGAACCGCACAACCGGACCGCACCGCCACATGCTCCAGTTCTTCGTGGAGAGCGAACGGTCCTATGAAGCCTTCCAGTCGGGTTACTACGGGATGATTTCCGATGGCACTGTGCTGACCACCCAGCCAACCACCCTCACATCGACTGCGGCCCTGAACGCGACGAGCCAGAACGTATTTCCGATTCAGTGGCTGATCGGGAACTGACACCGAAAACTGATGCGAACGCCCATCGCAATTGTGGGTGGAGGTCCGGCGGGTTGCGCGGCGGCATTAACGCTGCGGCGCTACCTCCCGGACCTTTCGGTCACTCTGGTGACCAGACCAGATTCATCGGTGGAGGGTACGCCGGTCGTCGGCGAGACCCTCTCTCCCGGTGTCTTGCCGCTGCTCAACTATCTTGGGCTGCGCGAGGAGTTTGTGCGTCTGGGCCATCTGCCGTCTGCCGGGACTGCTTCGGCATGGGGTTCGGGAGATCTGTTTGAGAGAAATTACCTGTTCACCGGCAGCGGCCATGGGTGGCACCTTGACCGATCGTGCTTCGACGCGTGGCTATTGTCCAGAGCGGAAGCTGCCGGCATCCACTGCATACGGTCTCGCGCAATGCGGGCTACCCGCTCCGAAGGCCGCTGGTGGATTGAGCTGGAAGAGGGCGGCGAACTTGTCGCCAGAGTGATCATCGAGGCGACGGGCCGCTCGACATGGCTTTTGCGGCAACAGGGCACCGCGCTGCGGCGGGACGATGGACTGGTGGCGGACGCCAAATGGTTCCGGCGTGACGACCATCCTGAAGCTATTGCCGACGGCGCACTGGTGGAGTCGGTTCCGGACGGCTGGTGGTACTCCGCATCATTGCCCGGCCGGAGCGGCGTGGCGATGTTTATGACTGACAACGACCTCCGCAAACAGACCTCATGGGACGACCGCCTGGCCGCCGCACCGGCCACGAGGGCACGGCTGGCATCATGGCAGCCGACGGGGCAGGCTGTCGTGAGGGCTGCCAACTCGCAGTGCTCAGAAGTTGTGGTCGGCGAAGGTTGGGTTGCTGCCGGCGACACGGCGGCCGCCTTCGACCCCATCTCCGCGTTGGGGATCGGCTTTTCCCTCCGATCAGGCATGGAGGCCGCCCGCGTGGCGGTGGCTTCTATTGAAGATGATGCCAACCCAGCTACTGGATACGCAGCCTCGATCGTCCGAATCTACGCCGACTATCGCGCCCGCTTGCGAGCGATCTACGAACTCGAACAGCGGTGGACAGAGAATTCCTTCTGGGCTCGGCGACAGCAACGATTGGCTCCCCATCATTGAAAAAAAGAGCGGGCCACCGCCTGGGGCGCTTCACGGATAACTACTCTCTGCTGATGACGTTGCTAGTGCACGGTAAGCAAGAGATCGCGGCCTTCAGTCGCCTCGTTACCTGAATAATCCGCAGCCATGATGCGCAGGATGTAATCGCCGGCGGGCAGTTCGGCAGTATTCCAGACTCCACGCGCGCAACGTCCATCGCGGACCGTGTTCGTCACCTCGTATAGAAATCTAGTCTGCGCGCTGCCGTAGACCGTGATGCCGCTTTGTTCTGCATAAGTCACTTTCGGCGCGTCGCGGTCCGCAGGCAGCCGATTAAACACGAGGTTGATGCGTGGCTCGGCAAAGCCCGGCGCAGCGCTGCCATCAGCCCGCAAGATCTGGTAACCCAGCCGGTACAAACCGAGCCGGCGCCTGCTCGAGTTCAGATCCCCCCGATCGAAGGCGTCCACGACGATGCGCAAACGACCATGGACCAGCAGCCGCCCGGCCCGTTTCTCGACCTGGCGCACGCCGGTTTCGTCGAAGAGTTGAATACCGTCGCGTTCAATTTGCGGCGCCACACGATCGCTAAACCCGACCGGCGAAAGAGATAAAGGATTGATCTCTGCTCCTGGTGGGCCGACATTCAAATGCACGTGATACATGCGATTGACCGTGCCCAGTGCATCACCAACCTTGAATCGCGTGCCGCGCCGGATGCGCATGCGCGCGAGCGTCCCGTCGTGCCCTTTAACGGGGATAAAACGCGCATCCGGGAAAGGTTTGCCCGTCGCATCACGTCCCACTTGTTGATGAATGTAAGAAATAACACCCAAGCGCAGTCCCTCGTTAAGACCGGCGAAGCCCCAGTTGCAAAGCGGACTGACAACCTTTTCAGCACGAACGGCACGCACGACCTCGCCATACGCGCCAAACACGTCGAGACCACTGTGCAAATGGTCGCGACTATCAGTCGAATCAAAAGCGCCACGCACTTCTCCCATCGTCGCCACCACCTCGTGCGGCCGCTGTTGTGGATCAAGCGGCCACGGCAGAGATCGTTCGTTCAGCGTTTCATTGCTCAGTCGGGGCAATGGTTCATTCTCGGTTGCGAAAGCTGAGCTTTCGTTGCTGACTGTTTTGCTTAACCGCCGCACCAAATAATGGCCGGCGTCAGTGACGCAGAGATCTCCACGTCGCTCGCCTTGGGGATAAATTGCCACCCCGGCGAGTTGATTAAAACGCACAAGTTCCCCACCGTTTGCAGCGCCTGCTTCATCACCAGCGAGCACGCGCGCTGCACCGTCGGGGGCAATCTGCATTACGCGGCCCAGGTCGAGTTCCGTCACATAAAGAAACCCGTCGTGCGTGACCGCCAAACCTATCGGCTTAAAGAGATCAGGGCGCGTAACAGCGGTAGGAAACACGACGCCCATGGTGTTGACCATCTTTCGGTCAGGAGAAATTCGCCGCAGGCGATTGTTGCCGGTATCGGCCACGATCAGCGATCCATCAGCGGCCACGACGATGCCACAGGGAGTATCGAAGCGAGCCGCTGCCGCAGCGCCGTCAGCGTATCCGAGTTCAGCGCCCGCGACCGTGCTGACTTCGCCGCCGGCGCTGATCATGCGCACACGATCGTTGTAGCTATCAGCCACGTAGACGTTGCCCTGCCGATCGACGGCGATTCCAATTGGACCATCGAATTGTGCCTGGGCCGCCGGGCCATCGCGATGTCCGGCAGTTCCCTCGCCCGCGACGGTTGAGACAATTCCCTGCGGCGTGATTTTGCGAATGCGATTATTGCCCGTGTCAGCGACGTAGAGATTTCCACTACCATCCAGGGCGAGTGCCGAAGGCGTATTGAAAAATGCAGTCGTACCTGGTCCGTCAGCAAATCCTTCGCTGCTGCCTGCAAACGTGGTTACGCTGCCGTCTGGTGCAATCTTGCGAATGCGGTTGCTTTCCCCTGCATCGGAGACAAAGATCGAACCGTCGGCCGCGATGGCAATACCAAAGGGATCAGCGAATGCGGCCTGCGCAGGTTGAGCCGCATCGCGAAAGACAGGAGAGCCATCACCGGCGACTGTGGTTACATGAGCGCGCCAGCCCAGCAGCGTCGGCGCAACGCGTCGCTCACGCAGCACGCGAACGACGATGAAAGCCCCAGCGCCGGCAAACAAAAAAATTAATACGACGATAAATTTGCGCATCGTTTTGCCAGGCGTTTAGGGTACCGACTTCAGTCGGGCTTTTTAGCCTTGAAGAGAAAAACCCGACTGAAGTCGGCACTCTAAGCGCCTCACTTCCATACTACCTCATTTGCTTGACGACACGTGGCCAGCAGGCCGTGGCAGGCGGATCACAACGGCTCATCAGCGGCGCTGGCCGGTCCCGTCGTGCTAACGCAGATGCCGTTATCAGGATCCGTGTAGTAGAAGTTCTTGCCGGTAGCGCTAAATCCTTCCCACTGCTCTGGGTTCGCATTGACTGCATAGCTGGCGGTCTTGCCCTCAGACCTGGGTATCGAAGTAAGAATAAAGAAATAGCCGCGAATGTTTGGCTGATCGACATTGAACCTCTTGTCGAGATAACCCTCGGCAAAAAGCTGTGGGAAGGTGCCAAAATGCTCCTTGTGGTCAATTATGTATTTCGCCTGAGCTACTTTGATGGCGTTGAGGGTGCTAACGGCGGATGCCTCATTGGCTTTGCGGGTGCTGCTTTTGAGAGCCGGCACAATAATCGCGGTCAGTATTCCAATGATGCCAATGACAATGATAAGTTCAATCAGAGTAAAGGCTTTGGCGCTTTGTAGTTGTTTATTCATAGCCATGCTGGTTACCTCAGCGCAATTCACGAGCGCACCAGCCGCAAGTTCCACAATGTTTCTCTCACGGTCCCTTTTAGAACGCTACCTTTGTGCCACCTGAACGGTTCCAGGCGACGCTTGGCGCACATCTGGCTTTGCAGACGGCTTCCGTGGCCTGTCGCGCCTGTCGCGCCTTGACACTGGCAAATTCGCACTGTTAGAGTACGCGGTCTTTTGATCATTGCCATTAACGGGCTTTACTACTGCTACTAAGGAGTTTGCTTGAGTAACGAATCCAGTTATCTATTCACTTCCGAATCCGTCACCGAAGGCCACCCAGACAAGATTGCAGACCAGATTTCCGACGCCGTCCTCGATGCGGCACTCGGTGAGGATGCAACTGCGCGCGTGGCCTGCGAAACGCTCGTGACTACAGGTCTGGTCGTCATCGCCGGCGAAATCACCACTTCGGCACGCGTCGATTTCACCAAAGTTGCTCGCGACACAATCCGCGAGATTGGCTATACACGAGCCAAGTTTGGCTTCGACTCAGAGACCTGCAGCGTACTCTCCGCACTCGATCGGCAGTCGCCGGACATTGCCATGGGCGTGGATACCGGGGGCGCCGGCGATCAGGGGCTGATGTTCGGCTTTGCCTGTAACGAAACGCCGGAATTGATGCCGCTGCCGATCCAACTGGCGCACCTGCTTTCGCGCCGCCTGGCGGAAGTGCGAAAGTCGGAAGATTTGCCCTACCTGCGACCCGATGGGAAGTCTCAGGTAACGGTCGAGTATCGCGACGGGAGACCTTTCCGCGTCGAAGCCGTGGTCATCTCTTCTCAACACGATCCCAACGTAACGAATGAAAAGCTTCGTGCCGAGATTGAGGAACATGTCATCCGTAACACTGTGCCGACGGAGCTGCTCGATAAGAACACGAGTTTCCATATCAACCCCACGGGCCGATTCGTTACGGGTGGGCCGCAGGGTGACGCGGGCTTGACGGGTCGAAAAATTATCGTTGATACGTACGGCGGTTACGCGCCACATGGCGGCGGCGCCTTTTCGGGCAAAGACCCGACGAAAGTTGATCGCTCGGCCGCATATATGGCCCGGTACGTAGCCAAGAATATTGTGGCGGCCGGTCTCGCGGATCGCTGCCTGGTGCAGCTTGCCTATGCGATCGGCGTGGCTGAGCCGGTCTCGGTGCTGGTTGATACCAGTGGCACTGGTCGCATCAGCGAGCCTGCGCTCGCCAGACTCGTGCGCGAGAACTTCTCGATGAATCCCAAGGGCATCATCGAGACTCTGAACTTGCGCCGGCCAATCTATAAAGCGACTGCTGCTTATGGCCACTTTGGGCGCGAGGGTGAGGGCTTTACCTGGGAAAAGACCGACAAAGCCGAAGTCCTGCGCACCGCCGCAGGCGTTTAGCTGTGGTTAATCGAACATTTCAATTATAAGGAAGAAGGAAGCGAAAAAATGAGTGCAACAACAACCAGCTCGCTTGAGTACGACGTCAAGGACATCGGCCTGGCGCCCCAGGGAAAGCAACGCATTGAATGGGCCGAACGCGACATGCCGGTGCTGCGATTAATCCGCGAGCGCTTTGCCGTCGACCAACCGCTCAAGGGCAAGCGACTGATTGCCTGTGCTCACATTACGACGGAAACGGCCAACCTGGCCCGCGCGCTCCAGGCCGGCGGCGCAGAAGCAGTTCTGATCGCCTCCAACCCTCTCTCGACCCAGGATGACGTCGCCGCTTCCCTGGTTGCTGACTGGGGCATCCCGGTCTTCGCAATCAAAGGCGAGTCGACCGAAACTTATAATCGCCACGTGCGCACGGCTCTCGATTTCAAGCCTGAGATCATCATCGATGATGGTTCAGATGTGGTTGCGACCCTGCTCAAGGAACGCGGCGATCAGATCAAGGACATTATTGGCACCACGGAAGAAACTACTACGGGCATTCAAAGGCTCGAGTCCATCGCCCGGGCCGGACTGTTGACCTTCCCTTCCATTGCCGTCAACAACGCGCAAACCAAGCACTTTTTTGACAATCGCTACGGCACCGGGCAATCGACCCTGGACGGCATCATTCGCGCCACCAACATTCTGCTGGCGGGTCGCACGCTGGTGGTCGTTGGCTATGGCTGGTGTGGTAAGGGAGTCGCCCTGCGGGCCCGCGGCATGGGATCAAATGTCATCGTTACTGAAGTCGATCCCATCAAGGCAGTTGAAGCTGTGATGGACGGTTTCCGGGTCATGCCCATTGCCGCCGCCGCTCCTTTGGGCGACATCTTCGTTACCGTGACGGGCAATCGCCACGTGATTGACGGCGCCCATTTCGCGGTTATGAAGGATGGAGCGATTGTTTGCAACAGCGGCCACTTTGACCTGGAATTGAATCTGGTGGCGCTGGGCGAACTGTCCGCGGCGTCAACCAGGATCAGGCCTTTCGTCGAGGAATATAAATTAAAGTCCAATGGCAACCGCGTGATTGTTCTTGGCGAAGGCCGTCTGATAAATCTCGCCGCCGCCGAAGGACACCCAGCCAGCGTGATGGATATGAGCTTCGCGAATCAGGCGCTCTCGGTGGAGTACCTTGTGAAGAACCAGGGAATACTACCTCCCGGCGTCCACCTCCTGCCCAAGGAAGTCGACGCAGAGATTGCAAGCCTCAAACTGAATGCGCTGGGAATGGCGATAGACACTCTCACTGCCGAGCAGGTTGAGTATATCGACAGTTGGGAACACGGAACTTAAGGCGCGAGCTTAGGTTCGGATGCGGGCCAGAAAGTAAGTCCCGGCAGCAGCAAATATCACTGGTGGCGCCCAACCCGCCACCGGTGGTGGCAACAAGCCATGATTCCCGAGTTGCTGAAACCCACCACTCACTCCCCAGTAAGCAAGGCTCACCGCCACCGCCGAACACAAGGCAATGACAGTCCCACGCCTGCCGAAAGAGAGCGCCAGAGGAATACCCAGGAAAGCCATGACCATCACGCTCAATGGGCCCGAGTATTTGCGCTGCAGTGCCACGGCCAGCGCGGATACGTCCATGCCACGGCGCTTCGCCGACCTGACGTAATCACGCAGACCAACACTGCTTAATTGCGATGGCTTGTCGACGGTAGGCTTGAAGATCTGCGGCGCCTCGACTCCGCGCAGTTCCATTTGTGCGCTCCGTTCACGAACCAGCTCCAGGCCGTGCAGTGTGACAGTTTCAGCCTGCTCCGCGACGATTTCGTTGGGGGAACGCCAACTTCCCTTCGCCGCCATGGTGACCTGTTGCAGATGTACGCCGCCCGGTTCAAAATCATAAACCGCAAAATCAGTCAGAGTCTGATGCTGCTCGTCGTATTCATACGAGTACAGTCGATTGCTTTCTGCGGACGCCAACCACTGGCGCCCGCTTCTCGTGATGGCCCTCGCTGCCCCGCCTCTGATCATAGCGCGCAGCGAATCCTGGCGGACGTTCGCGGATGGCATCAGGTGCTCCTGAATCATCCAAATACTTCCAGCAGCCACCAGTCCAAACAGCAACCCGGGAAGCATCAGACGATAGACACTCTGGCCGCAGGCCCACCAGGCAATCGCCTCGCTGCGTTTTGCCAGCAAAGCATATGTGACCAGCACGGCGATCAACATCGTCGCCGGAAATAGTTCCACAGTGATCAGCGGCAGGAGAAAGAGCAAATACTTCGCCACCAGGCCAGCGCCGGCTTTGTTGATAGCGATGAAGCGCCAGAGTTCAAAGAGCGTGAAAATGATGAAGATCGAAACCAGGGAAATAAAACCAAGTACGAAGCTCGTCAACAGAGTCCGCAGCAGGCTGGAGTCAAGCAGGCTGGGGAAGCCCCAGTGTCGTGCCCGGCCGAGGACGGTTTTTCTGGTCTTCGTCGTATCCGCTGCTATTCCGAGTTTGGGGCGATTCCGTGCCAGTAGTCCAGACAGCGGATGACGATTAATCCGCAGAAACGCAAGGCTTAACAAAAGCATGAAAGCGGTGGCCATCCACGCGCCCACGAACGGCGAGACAGTACCCACGCGTGAAAGAGACTCACCCAAAAGAAAGACGAGGTAGTACGCGATCAGCATACCCAGCGACAGGAGCACTCCGATGCCGCGCCCGCCTCTGCGCACGCGTACCCCGAGGGCCCCACCGAGCAAGGCAAAGACGAGTGGTGACAAAGAAAAAGCAAGGCGCTTCTGCAGCATCCGCTGAGCTTCGCGGACATCCTCGGGCTTGCCTGAGCTGGCGGCGCGGCGCAGATCGCTCCACTCCAGTTCATCGGGGTCAGGCGCAGCCTGTTCCAACTTGGTCAGCAGGGCGCTGCGCCCGGTATCAAACGCGATGCGAAACTGGTCGGAGCGTTCTGCCACATACTGGCCGGTCGCGGCTGAGGCGGGACCAGGAAATTGCGTTAACACAGCATCCTTCAATACCAATTCTGACTTGTCATTGGAAGTGTCGATTCTGCCTGACCGGGCTGTCAGAATGCGGGTTGCTCCGTCGGGCTGTTGGTTGTAGATAAAGACCCGGCCCCAGACTCCTTCGACTTTGTTGCCGTCGCGCACATAGATGACATACCCAGGAATCTCTGTGGTAAAGGTGCGCGGGTCTACCGGCGAATCCAGTTTGCGTAAGGCGCCCAGGATTGCCGCTCGCTTGAGACCGCGGGCCGCCTGCGGAGCTTCTTTCATGTTGATAAAGAAGCTGACGGCAGTTACCAATAACCCGAGGAAAAGCACCGGCCATAAAAGGGACCAGGTACCCACGCCGGCAGCACGCAAAGCCACTATTTCGCTGTCGCTGCCCATGCGCGCAAAACCAATCATCACGCCGGCTAGCATGGCCATGGGGAGAGTAAACACCAGGACATTGGGAATTATGGCCGCTTCGATCTGTCCTAACAGGGAAAAGGGCAGCTGCGCGTAAAGCGCCAGCTCAGCAAAGCGCTCAGATTGCTGCGCCATGAGGATGGCAGTGAGCAGCGCCAGCGACAGGAGGAAATACGGGAGGGCCGCCGCCAGGACATAGCGGGCAATCAGTTTTCGCCCCGAGAATAGTGCTGACACTCGTTTCATCCAGTCGCCGGGGCAGCCCTCTGAGCAGGAGATGTGTTCACAGCTGCCCGGAGATAGAGGCCAATTGAACTCTTGGTTGCCTCTCAAGCACGCGCCCGATCATGCGCTGCATCAATTCAGCCAACTCAGTGTGCACGGCAGCCGGCAGCGCACGCGATTCCTGGACAAAGAGACTCGGGCTCTGTATCTGGCTCGCGCAAAGTCGCGCATAAGCGCTCCGCGATAAGACCTCGCCCCTTCCCTGAGCACAGGACGAACAAAGTAAGCCCAGCTCGCGACTTAACCGGACGCTACCTTCATCGCTAAGCGATCGGCCGCAGTCGGCGCAGCGCCGTAGATCCGGCAGAAACCCTTCCAGGCGCAGAATCCAAACCTCAAAATACCTGAGAACCAACTGCAAGTCCTGCGGCCCGGCGGCGATTGCCTCGAGGCAGGCAGTGATCATACGGAACAATTTGTCGTTGGTTTGATGTGGTGGCGAGAACTCAACCACGAGGTCGCCAATGTAAGCAAGACCGGTCAGGATATCCGGATCGCGAAAAAGGTTAAAGTGTGACTTTATGATCTCGGCGCCGTTCATGGATGCCAGTTCCTGATTTTCCTTCTGGTAATACGTGAGGTTAACGAGCGTGAAAGGTTCTAAGGCAGCCCCAAATCTATTCTTTATCTTTCGTGACCCCTTAGCTACTGCGCGCACGAGGCCTGAGCTTCGGGTCAAACACACAACTATCTTATCTGCTTCCGCGAGGTTATAACTGCGCAACACGAGTGCTTCGGTTTCGGTAATCATTCCGGGATCATCTGACACCTTCCAAAACCGCCTGGGACCCCCTGGGACCGCACGCATCCTGCGTGCTCACTCTCGCCTCCACCTACTTCCCCCCGAATCTGGGCCGCAACTTACCAGGGCAGAAAATACAATACCCAACTGAGCGCCAGCCCGATCACCATGAACTCGGCAAAGACCTTCAGTCCATAGAGGATCCGATCCCCCGCTGTGTCCCTGGCGACGGTGCCAAACACCGCCGCGGCAATAAAAGCAAATGCCGTCATCACCAGAAAGTGTCTCAAGGCTTCCTCCCAGCTGCGATATCAAAGGCGTCCAGCATCGCAAGGTAATTCAGCAGGCCGGCAATCAATAGAAACGTGTTCCCGTATTCATAGGTGGCGCGCGCTGCATGGACGGGATCATCGGCGAGGCCGACTCCCAACAACCAGCAGACGAAATAGAGGAGACCTGAACCGAGGTTTGCGATTGTCGGCGGCACTTGCAGCAGACTCGAGATTCCCTGGTCCATTCCACTGACGCTGAACAAGTGGCCGCCCATTGAAAGGCCGGCTACAAAACACACCCAGACTGCCCCGCCCAGAATCAAAGCCCGAGCCCACTTGCCCTGAAGCATGTGCCCGGCGCCGGGAAAAATCCAACCTGCGGTTCCCATTATCCACGGCTGAATCGAGCCGGCCGAATATTCACTTTCCGTCAAACTTACCTCCGCTCAAATTCCAAACTCATTGCGCCCCTTAAAGTGTTGCGCTAACTGCTGGCTGGCAGTAGCGAGTCTTAACGCCAGGCCACCTTGAGTGCTCACTACTTACCTCAACAGTCGGCGCGGCGGCCCTTAACGTGTAACTCAAGCTTTTCTCCTTCGCTGGTGTGCACTACTGTTTACGTTTCACTTCAACCATACAGGAGATATGGTTCGCGCGCCTGCTTGAAAGCCTCTAGTGGAGCGCGCCAACTTGCCTCGATGGCCTCAATCGAATCACCGCGTTCGAAGGCTTTTCTCAACTCGTCGGTTCCGGCGATCACGTCAAATGGATTCCGATCGTAAACATATTCGTAGGGCGGCTCTTTCCAGCGAAACTCTTCAGGATACATTTCGCGAGCCGTCTGCACCATGGCCACTCCAACTACTACCGGCTCGAACACTTCCCTGTTCGTAACATGTAGTTGAACGCCGCCGCAACTGGTGCCGGCATGTTTCTGAAACGTAGGTTGAAAAACACAACTCCTGAAGTAGACACCGGGAAATCCGATCGCGTTTAGCCGCGCCGCATACTGCTCGGGAACGATGTAGGGCGCGCCAATAAGTTCAAAGGGGCGAGTCGTGCCCCGACCCTCTGATATTTGCGTACCTTCAAAATGCACTGTACCGGGAAAAACTACGGTGCTGGCAACAGTGGGAATGTTGGGTGAAGGCATTACCCAGGACGCGTCCGTGTCGTCAAACCAATCGCTTCGGGACCAGCCTTCCAGCGGCACCACTTCCAGATCAGATCCCAGCTTAAAGTGCTCATTGAACATCAAGGCGAGTTCGGCAACCGTCATTCCGTATCGAGTAGGCAAAGGAAACTGGCCTACAAACGAAGCGTGCTCCGGTTCCAAAACATTTCCCGCCACTGCGACTCCACCAATCGGATTCGGCCGATCGCAAACAATCACTTCCTTACTAAACCGCCGAGCGGCCCGCATGCAGTTCGCCATCGTGTAATTGAAGGTGTAGATGCGGCAACCAACATCCTGCATGTCGAAGACCAGAATATCAACGTGGGCCAGCATCTCTTCGGTCGGCTCGCGCGTTTCGCTGTAGAGCGAAAAGATTGGCACTCCGGTAATACGGTCAAACGCATGTTCCGTTTCGATCATGTTGTCCTGCAGGTCGCCTCGACTGCCATGCTGGGGTCCAAACAGAGCAGTAAGGTTGATGTCTGGATGTGCATGAAAGAGATCAGCCGCATGCTGAAAGCCGTGATCGACCGAGGCCTGGTTGCACACCAGACCAACACGTGCTCCTTTCAGCAAACCAATTTTGTCGCGCAGCAGCTTCTCGAGCCCAAGGGTAATATGCTTTTTCATTTGTAATGAAGCTTTAGTATCGCTTTAAAAGTATCGCTTTAGATTCTAACCGAGCTTTGCCCGAAAAGTCCGCGTTCAGCGGACGGCCGAAAATAGCCCAGCGATTTATCGCTGGGAACCGTTGCCTGTCCGTTTCACAGACTGGGACTCAGGTTGGGCCTCCCCCCCAGCAGTTGAACTGCTGGGCTACTTTCAATTGTTCGCTAACGCGGAAAAAGAGACAGCACTTTCGGGCAAGACTTTCTAACCGCACAGCACTGAGCCGCCGTTTACGTTGAGCACTTCGCCGGTAATATGCCGTGCCCACTCGCTGCAAAGAAAAACGATTGGGAGCGCAATGTCGTCGGCGCTAGCCACGCGCCCCACCGGTATACCATTCTCGATCGCGCGTCGATTGTCAGGATCGCCAAGTGGTTCACCGCTCAATTCCGTATCGACCCAGCCGGGCGCAACCGCATTTACTGTAATGCCGAATGGCCCGAGCTCGGTTGACAGCGCCTTGGTAAAGGAAATCTGTCCGCCCTTTGACGCGGCGTAATTCGAATAGTGCGCCTCGCCTCGCTGTCCGGCAGTCGAACTGACTATCACGATGCGACCAAAATGCTGTGTCTTCATTTGCGGTATGGCCTCGCGACAAACTGTCCAGGTTCCCTTCAAGTTGATTTCGAGAGTTCGGTCCCAAACTTCTTCGGACATGTGTTCGACCGCATCACCTTCCCAGATACCTGCATTACAGATCAGCAGGTCGAGACGCTGGAAATGGGCCAGGGTTTGGGCTACGAGCTCGCGTGCACCGCCAAGCTTTGAAACATCTGCTCTTATGGCAATCGCTTCGACGCCATGTTGCCGAGCCAGGCCGACGACCTCATTGGCTGCCGCCTCGTCGCGCACGTAATTGATCACGACCGGCGCGCCCAGCTCTGCTAATCGCAGGGCCACCGCGCGACCAATACCGCGCGACGCGCCGGTAATAACCGCGACGCGTCCAGCCAGCTTCAAGCTATCAGGATTCAATTGTTTCACCTCAATCTGCCAGGGATGCAAACTATCGGCGCAAGCTGGCCTGCGGCACGGTGGCCAGTGCTTCCCTGCCCTTTTGTGCAAACGCGCGCGCTTCGCAAACGAACCGCTCGAATAAGGCCTGCGAAAAGCTGTCCTCTTTCCACCCCAATTCCGGGTGCCATTGAACGGCAAGCGCAAACCGATCGGAACGCGTGTCTTCGATGGCCTCGACCAGATCGTCTGCCGCCCAGGCGGTTGCCAACAGATCACGGCCGACCGTTTCGACTGCCTGATGATGATGGCTGTTGACCAGGGCCTGTTCGGCATTGCGCAGCGCGGCGAGGATACTCTCCGGCAGCAGTCGCACTGCGTGTGAAGGCCGGTCGCGCGGCTTACCCTGCTGGTGCTTGATGGCCTCGGGAAAATCTGAAGGAATATCCTGAATCAGGGTCCCTCCGCGATGAACATTCAGCACCTGCATGCCAAAACAGATGGCAAACAGCGGTGTGCCCCGCTTTTCGATCTCCTCCAGCACCAGCAAATCCGTTTCGTCTTTAATTGGGTGGACGCTGCCGAGTGCCTGATGAGGTTCACGCCCGTAACGCAGCGGATCGACGTCGGAGTCACTACCGGGCAGCAGAATTCCATCCAACCCGGCCATTGCCGAGGCAATGTATTCCCTGTCCGGTATCAGGCTCAGGTGGACCGGATCGCCGCCGGCCGCAGCCACCGCCTCGCTGTAGTAGCGGGCGAGGTAAAAGCGGTCCGTCTCCAGCTCGATGCGCATCGTTATGCCGATACGCGGTCGTTTCTCTTTCATCGGTCTATCTGCTCTCAGGTCAAGCTAAAAATCGAAAAAACATCATAACTCAAAACACATCATTTGCGCTTCAGGCCCCGAGCAGACGATCGGGTCAGTTGGTTGCTGATCTCTATGCAGAGTTAGATTCCGCTGAGTGAATTCGCGAATATGGCGAGGCACTCTTCCTGACTGTGCCCTGCCAATGGGCCTCGCCTTGACTTACATTCGCGCGACTTCCTATAGTGCATATACCGAAATGCCTACTGGAAAAACTCCTATTGTTCGCAGCACAACCATTCTGCTTGTACGCCGAGACGGCCACGTCGCGCTTGCCGGTGACGGTCAGGTCACGATGGGCGAAACGGTGATGAAGACGAGCGCCAGAAAAGTGCGCCGCCTTTACAACGACAAAATCCTCGCGGGCTTTGCCGGCGCCACCGGAGATGCCTTTGCCCTTCTGACCCGGTTCGAGGCCAAGCTGGAACAGTATCACGGCAATCTCGAACGGGCCTCAATTGAATTGAGCAAGGAGTGGCGCACCGACAAGGCCCTGCGACATCTCGAAGCCCTGTTGGTGGTGGCCGATGATAAGAGCTCCTTCCTGCTGTCTGGAAACGGCGACGTGATTGCTCCGGATGACGGTGTGCTGGCAATCGGCTCGGGTGGTTCTTATGCCTTGGCGGCCGCGCGTGCCCTGCTAAAACACACGCAACTGCCGGCAAAGGAAATCGCGAAGGAAGCATTGAGCGTGGCTGGTGAAATCTGTATCTACTCTAACCAGAGTATCATTGTTGAAGAACTGTAAGGCGAACTTGAATTAAAGCAATGGTCATATACCTCGCCGGAGAAACAGAAGAAGAGGTCCGTTTGGACGAAATGACACCGCGTCAGATCGTTGCCGAACTGGACAAGCATGTGGTCGGCCAGCGAAACGCCAAGCGCGCCGTGGCCATTGCCCTGCGCAATCGTGTCCGCCGGCAAAAACTGCCAGCCGAAATGGCCGTGGACGTGATGCCCAAGAACATCATCATGATTGGCTCCACGGGTGTCGGCAAGACCGAAATCGCGCGGCGCCTGGCCCGCATGTCGAACTCCCCGTTTCTGAAAGTCGAGGCTTCGAAATTTACCGAGGTGGGTTATGTCGGGCGAGATGTGGAAAGCATGATCCGCGATCTGACAGAGATTTCCGTCGAGATGACCCGTCAGGAGAAGGTCGCCGAGATTTCAGAGAAGGCGGAGTTGAACGCCGAAGAGAGAATCCTGGACATTCTGCTGCCTGCACCCCGCTCGCAAGCCGGCTTCTACGATTTTGATTCCGGCAACGCAGCGGAACCGGAAGCCGTGCCGGACACCGAGGTCGCCGTGCGCGACGATCAGTTCCAACGAACTCGCGAAAAGCTGCGCACGCAATTGCGCGGTGGCAAACTGGACAATCGTTTGATCGATATGGAAATTCGCGAGAAGAGTTTCCCGGTGATCGAGTTGGCCGGTCCACAGGGTGTCGAAGAGATGGGCATCAACATGAAGGACATGCTCGGCAACCTGTTTCAGGGGCGCACCAAACGCCGCAAGATGCGGGTCGACGAAGCCATGGAATATCTGATTCAGGAAGAGGAAGAGCGCCTGATTGACATGGACAATGTGGCGCGTATGGCGATCGAGCGCGTGGAAAGTTCGGGGATGATTTTTCTGGACGAGATTGACAAAATTGCCGGTCGCGAGTCAGGTCATGGACCAGATGTCTCTCGCGAGGGCGTGCAGCGCGACATCCTCCCCATTGTTGAAGGCACCACCGTCAACACTCGCTATGGCATGGTGCGCACCGATCACATCCTGTTCATTGCCGCCGGGGCCTTTCACGTTTCCAAGCCTTCCGATCTGATACCGGAACTGCAGGGGCGTTTTCCGATTCGCGTAGAGTTGGAGTCCCTGACGATCGAAGACTTGCGGCGGATCCTGACGGAACCAAAAACGGCGCTGATTAAACAGTATCAGGCGATGATGGAGACTGAAGGCATCACCATTGATTTCACCGAAGATGCGATCGCCGCGGTTGCCAACTTTGCCGCGCGGGTGAACGAGCAGACTGAAAACATCGGAGCGCGCCGGCTGCAGACCATCATGGAAAAGCTTTTGGAAGAGATCAGTTTCGAAGGACCCGACCTCGAACCCAAGCACCAGGTTATCGATGCTGCGTACGTGGAAGGGATGCTTTCAGAAACCGTCAAGAACCAGGATCTCAGTCGTTATATTTTGTAAGCCGCTATCCGTACTTTCTTTATCTTGATTCCCTTGCCTGCAAAAACGACGCGACGATGCAGCAGTTGGTCCGTTTCGGAGCGCGGCCAGCGACCGGCCCTGGCTACGTCACTGCTGTTCGCTGGTGGCCTGGCGCTGCTGTTGGTATCAACAGGCTGCGGTAAACGCGTACCGCCGCAACCCCCCGTCGAGCGCGTGCAGCAGCGCACTGAATTGTTGTCCGGCGTGCAGCGCGGCAACCAGGTGCTGTTGAGTTGGCCTGCGCCTTTGCGCAATGCGCCCAACAGCAGCGTGCAAAGTATCCGGCGCATCGACGTCTATCGACTGGCGGAAAAGCCGAGCGCGCACTTGCCGCTGACGGAAGAAGAATTCGCCGCACGCTCGCTCCTGATCGGATCAGTGACCTATGACGAGATCAAAAATGCCAAAGGAGAGCTGACTTACAGGGACACGCTGGAACTTGCCGGCGAGCCAACGCGTTTGCGCTACGCAGTCCGCTACGTCAACCAATCGGGAGAACGGGCGGCCTTTTCCAACTTCCTGCTGATCGAGCCGGCAGCGCGCATCGCCCAGGCCCCTACCCTGCTGGCGACGGGAAAAGAGATTACCGAGAGCGGCATCAATCTGAGTTGGCAACCCCCTGCCGCAAACATCGATGGCTCAGTACCCTTGAACCTGCTCGGCTATAACGTTTATCGCCTGGACGAAACAGCACCGGAAGTCAGCCAGGTCCCGCTTAACCAGAACCTCCTTGCGGGCACTCAGTTTACCGACAAGAATTTCAAGTTTGGAGAGAACGATCGTTACGTGGTGCGCTCAGTATCGCTCGGGACCGAAGGGGCGCAGGTCGAAAGTCTGAATTCAAATGTGCTGGCTGTTTCGCCGCGCGACATTTTCGCGCCCACTGCTCCGGGCCCGGTGACCATTGCGGGCGCGCCTGGGCGCTTGTCGATTTTCTTTCCCGCCAATCCTGAGACTGATGTCGCGGGCTACAACATTTTTCGGTCCACGGATCCGAATCTGCCGCTCGCAAAGTGGACCAGGCTTAACAGCGCTCTTTTGACGAGGACCACTTTTCAGGACAACAACGTGGAAGCCGGCCGGACGTATTTCTATTACGTGACGGCTATCGATCAGACTGGAAACGTTAGCAGTCCTTCGGACGTGAAGTCTGAAACTGTTCCGTAACTAGCTCCGTCAGAGGTGGGTGAGCAGCGTCCTCGACGACCGGCGGCATAGTAAACCGATATTGATGCTTAGTGTCCAGCAACGGTTTTTCTTAATTATCAGCCAGCGACAGACTGAAGTTTGTCGGACTTTCCAGTGGAGGCCTTATGAAATTTTTCCTTGATACCGCAAACCTCGATGAAATTCGCGAAGGCGCGTCGCTCGGGCTGGCCGACGGCGTTACCACCAACCCCTCGCTCATAGCCAAAGAAGGCGGCGTCGATTTTAAGCAGCACATTGGCGCCATTTGCGAGATCGTTCAGGGTCCGGTCTCGGCCGAAGTGACCGCGCTGGACTCCGAGGCCATGATTGCGGAAGGACGCGAATATGCCAAGATTGCGCACAACGTAGTCGTAAAATGCCCGCTCACACGCGAGGGCTTGAAAGCGACTGGCGTCCTGGACAAAGAGGGCATCAAGGTAAACGTCACGCTCTGCTTTTCGGCAGCGCAAGCAATTTTGGCCGCGAAGGCTGGCGCCAGTTTCATCAGCCCGTTTCTCGGGCGTCTTGACGACATCGGCGAGAATGGACTGATCCTGTTAAGCGACATCATCGAGATTTACAACAACTATAGCTGGAAAACCGAAGTGCTGGCGGCCAGTTTGCGCAATCCCATTCACGTGATCGAAGCTGCGCGGCTCGGCGCCGACATCGCCACCATGCCGTTTAAGGTCATCGATCAATTGTTCAATCATCCGCTGACCGATAAGGGTCAGGCCCAGTTCCTCGCCGACTGGCACAAGAGTGGCCGCCAATAACCAGGCGTTCAGAGCATCGCCTTCAGGCGGGCGTTTCTTCGCCAAGGGAAACCCTCGGATGTCTTCGTATTGTGAGGAAAAAATCTCGCGGGTGCTTTTGGGAGGAGAGGAAAAGCCCGACTAGAGTCGGTACTCTAAGCACCTGTAACCATGTCCACACCTCAGCCCATCATCGTCCGTGCGTGTAAGTACGACGGAACTGAACATCGTCGCTGGGAGGCCACCATTGCTCGACATGAAGGCGCGCTGCTCGTGCTCGACGCCACCTTCGCTGAAGAGATCCGCCACGATCTCCTGGGTACTATTGCGGTAGGGACCACTAGTGTTGAATATTACTGGCTCGATCGCTGGTACAACGTTTTTCGGTTTTCCGATCCGGCCGGCAGACTGCGCTATTACTACTGCAACATCAATATTCCGCCGACGTTTGATGGGCGGGTGCTCAGCTACGTGGACCTTGATACCGACATTCTGGTGCAACCCGATTTTTCGTATAGCGTGCTCGACGTGGAGGAGTTTGTTGAGAATGCGGGCCGCTATGGCTACCCGTCTGAGGTCAGAAAGAGCGCCGCGGCAGCTCTACGCGAATTGATCGGTCTGATTGAATTCCGCCACTTTCCTTTCGATACTTAGTCAACCTCTCAGAGTACCGCCTTCAGACAAATGTTTTCTTAGCGCAAGGGAAACCCGCGGGTGTTCGGGTTAGCGCAAGGAAAAAGCCCGACTAAAGTCGGTACCCTCAGCGCCTATACCTTGACCTTGAGCACCAATACTCTGTTAAGCTTCTCTCTCCATGACATCCAAACAGCAGCCCAAGCAAACGAAGACCAAACTTGAAGTCCTGCGCGACCGCTCGAAGCTGGCCGAAGAGGGCGGCGGACTCGAACGAATGGAAAGACAACGCGCCAGCGGCAAACTAACTGCGCGCGAACGCATCGAGTTCCTGCTCGACGACGAGAGTTTCGAAGAGTTTGACAAGTTTGTGGTGCATCGCTCACGAGACTTCGGTTTGGACCAGCAGCTTTATCCTGGCGATGGCGTGATTACCGGCCATGGCCTGGTCGATGGCCGGAAGGTATTTGTCTTTGCCCAGGATTTTACTGTCTTTGGCGGTTCCCTGTCCGAAACGCATGCCGAGAAGATCTGCAAGGTCATGGATCTGGCAATGAAGGTAGGCGCGCCCATCATCGGCTTGAACGATTCGGGGGGCGCGCGTATTCAGGAAGGGGTCATCAGCCTGGGCGGGTACGCAGATATCTTTCTGCGCAACACTCTGGCCAGCGGCGTGGTGCCGCAGATCAGTTGCATTCTCGGACCATGCGCCGGCGGCGCCGTTTACAGTCCGGCCATTACCGACTTTAACGTGATGGTTAAAGACACCTCGTACATGTTCATCACCGGTCCCGACGTGATCAAGACTGTGACTCATGAGGATGTAACCAAAGAGGAACTTGGCGGCGCCATCACCCATAACCGTTCCGGCGTCGCGCACTTTGCCGCCGATTCCGACGAACATGCGCTGCGGATTGTGCGCGAACTGCTGTCATTCATTCCTTCCAACAACCTGGACGATCCGCCCCGGCTAGGGGTGAGCGATCCGCCGGAGCGCACAGAGAGCAAACTGAACTCGATTGTGCCGGAGGCTTCGAACCAGCCGTATGACATTCGCGATGTGCTGCATCTGGTAGTTGACGATGGCTACTTTTTCGAGGTCCAGCAACTTTATGCGCCGAACATCTGCGTCGGCTTTGCACGCCTGGGCGGACGTTCCGTAGGGATAGTCGCGAACCAGCCGGCCTATCTGGCGGGCGTGTTGGACATCGATGCTTCGATCAAAGGCGCACGGTTTGTGCGCTTCTGCGATTGCTTCAACCTCCCCTTGATTACATTTGAAGACGTGCCGGGATTTCTGCCGGGAGTGGCCCAGGAGCATGGGGGAATCATTCGTCACGGCGCCAAGCTGCTCTACGCCTTTGCCGAAGCGACTGTGCCCAAGATCACTGTGATTACACGCAAGGCTTACGGGGGCGCGTACTGCGTGATGGCTTCGAAGCACATACGCACAGACATCAATTTTGCGTGGCCGTCGGCGGAGATTGCGGTGATGGGGCCGGAGGGCGCGGTGGGCATTCTCTATCGGCGCGAGATTGGCGAAGCGAAGGACAAAGAAACAGCGCGGCGCGCGCGGATTGTGGAGCTGGAAGACAAGTTCGCAAACCCGTACGTTGCCGCCGAGCGAGGATTCATCGACGAAGTGATTGAGCCCGCTGCCACTCGCCCCAAATTGATTCGCGCCCTGTCACTGTTGGAAAACAAACGCGACACCAACCCATCCCGAAAGCACGGAAATATTCCCCTCTAGCTATCAGGCGTTCAGGGTACCGCCTTCAGGCGGGTAGTTTGCTTTACGAAAGCGAAAGCCCGCGGGTGTGAGGGTTAGCGAAACGAAAAGCCCGCCTGAAGGCGGTACTCTAAGCACCTGGCGTTCAGAGTACCGCACTCATCTCCGCTTGAAGAGAAGCAAACGAAATTAGTATTCTCTCGCTCCACCTTTCACCCACCGGTTCATCTCAAGCTCGCGTAAAAAACACGTGGAGTGTATGTACGATTACCGCAGAATGACCCCGGAGCAGAAACGCGAAGCGGTTCGTTACCGTCGGCTGCACGAACGTCCCTGGCATTCACCGCCTCATTGGCAGTTTCAGGGTCAGAGGCAATTCATCGTCTCGGCTGCCTGTTTCGAGCACCAGCCAATCGTTGGACTTACTCCGGAGCGAATGACGGAGTGCGAGGCGGGGCTGCTCGATGTGTGCAGGCAGTTGGCCCAAGCGATCTACGCGTGGTGTTTACTACCGAACCACTACCATCTGTTGGTCCGGACCGATCGGCTGGTTGAACTTCGGGCAGAACTCGGAAAGTTCCATGGTCGCATGTCTTTCAAATGGATTGGTGAAGATCAAAGAAAAGGACGACAGGTGTGGTACCGATGCTTTGATCGAGAAATAAGATCGCAGGGACATTTCTGGGCTACTGTGAACTTATTCATCACAACCCTGTGCTTCACGGCTACGTTGATAGATGGCAGGACTGGTTGTGGTCAAGCGCAGCGAAGTTTCTCGAGCGCGTAGGGCATGAGAGAGTCTTGAAGATTTGGCGTAGGTATCCAATTCTGGATTACGGTAAGAAGTGGGACGTGGATTAGAGGCGTTCAGAGTACCGCCTTCAGGCGGGCGGTTTGCTCTGCGAAGCTTAAAACCCCTGGGGTGTTCCAGTTAGCGAAAGGAAAAGCCCGACTAAAGTTGGTACTCTAAGTACCCTTCAAGCCAGCTCCGCCCAACGAGCGAGATCCCTGTCAAGCTGTACGCCTAACTGCTCCCGCTCTTCATACAGTTGATGGACCAGGTAGGCATCACTCGCGTTCTTCGCGAGCGCCAGGTCAATCTCGACCTGGCGCCGCTCACCTGCGGCAATCGCAGTCTCAAGCTCAACCAGCTCCTTTTGTTCCTTGAAGGTCAGTTTGCGCCGGCCACTCTCAACCACCGGCCTCGATTGTACGGGCCTGGGCCTAACCGGCGTTGCCTCCCTCTCTTCGTCCTGGCGTGCTGCCAGGAACGCAGCATAGTTTCCCGGATACTGTTGCACACGCCCTTCACCGTCAAAGCGAAAGATGTGCTCAACCGTGCGATCCAGAAAGTACCGATCGTGACTGACGACAATTACGCAACCCGCAAAGTTATCCAGGTACTCTTCCAGCGTGATCAGCGTCTGAATGTCGAGATCGTTGGTTGGCTCGTCCAGCAGCAGGACGTTCGGCGCCCTCATCAGCACTCGCAGCAGATAGAGGCGTCGCTGTTCACCGCCCGAGAGAGTCCCGACGGGCGCATACTGCATGGCCGGGGTGAAGAGAAATTTCTCCAGCATCTGGCCGGCGGTGATGAACGTTCCATCCGCGGTTTCAATTCGCTCAGCCACGCCGCGAATATAGTCAATCACCCGCTCGGCCGGCGGCAGGGCGCGGTTCTCCTGATCGTAATAGCCAAAGCGCACCGTCTGGCCCACTGTCATTGAGCCCTTGTCCGGGGCCACGCGCCCGGTGATGATTTCCAGCAGTGTCGTCTTGCCGGCGCCGTTTGCTCCAATCACGCCGATGCGATCGCCACGCTTGAGGATGTAGTTAAAGTTATCGAGCAGTACGCGCTGCCCGTAGGCTTTACGGATGCCCTGGAGCTCGAGAATCTTTTTGCCCATGCGGGCGGCAGCGACCGAGATATCCAGTTCGGCCCGCGCCGTTTCTTTAGGCTGGGCCATCAGGGCCGCAGCACTGTCGAGCCGCGCCTTGGATTTTCTGGTGCGCGCCTTGGCGCCGCGGCGCAACCAGGCCAGCTCGCGGCGGATCAGCATTTCTCGCTTTTGCCCTTCGGCGGCGCGCGACAGTGCCTGCTCTTCCTTTCGCTCCAGGTAATAAGAGTAGTTGCCGTCGAAGGTTTGCACTGTACAGCGATCGATTTCGAGAATGCGGCTCGTCACGCGATCCAGGAAATAGCGGTCGTGCGTCACCAGCAGCAGGGCGCCTCGATAACGGGCCAGGTAGGTTTCGAGCCAGGTAATCGTCTCTGCATCGAGGTGGTTCGTCGGCTCATCAAGAATCAGCAGATCCGGATTCTCGATCAGGGCGTGAGCAAGTGCGACCCGCTTTCGTTGT
Organism: Pyrinomonadaceae bacterium; assembly: GCA_036726305.1. Classification (GTDB taxonomy): domain Bacteria; phylum Acidobacteriota; class Blastocatellia; order Pyrinomonadales; family Pyrinomonadaceae; genus JAOAPY01. Next base: position 37,397 of record DAIMCP010000043.1, read on the forward strand.
CCGCCCGACAAAGCTCCCATGCGCGCCGCCGTGTCATGAATGCCGAGCTTGCTCAGCACCGTGCGCGCATTGGTCTCCAGCTCCCAGGCCCCGCTTGCTTCCAGCTCGTGTGCTAACTCCGCAACCCGGACCAGCCGCCGCTCACTTTCTTTGTCCTGCTTACCTTTCCTTTCTCCTTTCGGCCCGCCCAGCTTGCCGGCGTCCTCTTGTAGATTCTGTCCCTCCTCTCCGAGTTCCTGACAGGCGCGTTCGTAGTCCAGCAGGAGTTCCGTGCGCGCATCGCTGGCCGCAAAGACTGCTTCCAGAACTGTCTGTTGCGGATCGAAGGGCGGGTTCTGTGGCAGATATCCAACTGATACGCCGGCGGCAAAGATGACTCGCCCCGTGTCCGGTTCCAGGTCACGCGCGATCAGTCGCAGGAGGGTCGTCTTGCCGGAGCCATTGACGCCGACGACACCTATGCGGTCCTCGGAATCCAGCCCAAGGCTGACGTCTTCAAAGAGGGGCTGCAAGCCATAGTTCTTGCTGATTCCTTCCAGGGAGAGGATGTGCATATGAGTCGCTAACCGTCAACGGAAACTCGTGATCAGCCTGAATTATCAGGGGAGATTCTTGAGAGATAAGGATAACAGACGGCGCGGGAGACCGGCACGCTGGTACAAAGAATGCGGACCGGCAGACGCACTGAGACTGGGCGAAAGGACCTTTTTAGGACCTTTCACCAGGTCGTACATGTTCAGAGTACTGTCTTCAGGCGGGGGCAGTTTCCGTTGGCGTCAAAATGCCCGTCTGAAGGCGGTAGCCTCTGCACTGTGGGGAGCGGAGCATTTGGAGTTATGGAGGGAGTTGATGTATCAATCACCCAGCTCATGCAATCGGAGCTTAGATCGTACTCCCTTCTTATTAAAGGATACCAATGGCAATACTAGTTACCGGCGGGGCCGGATACATTGGCAGCGTGACTGCTGCCCTACTGCGAGCGCGTGGTGAACGCGTGGTCGTCCTCGACGATCTGTTTCGAGGACATCGCGCTGCGGTACCTGAAGGCGAAGCCTTTTACAAGGGGAAAATTGGCGACCGTGAACTAGTGACACGCATTGCAACGGAACATGAGCTTGATGACTGTATCCACTTTGCCGCCCTGGCCCACGTTGGCGAATCAGTACTCGAACCGGCGCGCTATTATGGAAACAATGTAGCTCAGGGCCTTGCTTTAATCGATGCGCTGCTGGCGGTGGGCGTGAGACGCATGGTTTTTTCCTCCACCTGCGCTATCTATGGCGAGCCGCAGCAGGTGCCGATTCCGGAAACGCATCCGCAGAATCCAACCAACCCTTACGGCTGGTCAAAACTATTCATGGAACAAATCATGGAGAGTTACGATCGCGCTTATAAACTCAAGTATGTTGCCTTGCGCTACTTCAATGCCGCCGGGGCAACCGCTGAACATGGTGAAGATCACGACCCTGAAACGCATCTGATTCCCAACGTCCTGGCTGCGGCCCAGGGCCGCCTGCCGGCTGTTCCGGTTTTTGGTGACGACTATCCCACACCCGATGGGACCGCCATTCGCGATTACATACACATCGCGGACCTGGGGTCGGCCCATGTTTTGGCCCTCGATTATCTGCGCGCCGGGGGGAAGTCCGACTTCTTCAACCTTGGTACAGGTCAGGGGTATTCGGTGATGGAAGTGATCGAAAGCGCGCGCACGGTGACGCAATGCGAAATTCCCGTCCGCATTGAACCGCGACGCGCCGGCGATCCATCGCGTCTGGTGGCTGATGCCCATAAGGCGCGCGCTGTCCTGGGCTGGACGCCGGACCACCCGGATCTTAATTCGATTCTGCGCACTGCCTGGGACTGGCGGACGACACATCCACGCGGCTATGCATAACCCCTGGGACCGCACGCTTCCAGCGTGCCTCAAGTTAGCCTACAAGCCCTTGGGATTTTTAGAATGAAGCGGTGAGGTTGGCACGCTTCCAGCGTGCCTTAAGTTAGCCTACAAGGCCTTGGGATTCTTAGAATGAGTTGGCGTGAGGTTGGTACGCTGGAAGCGTGCGGTCCCAGGTTGGCTCACAAGCCCGTGGGATTCTTAGAATGAAAGCTGGGGTGAGGTTGGCACGCTGGAAGCGTGCCGTCCCAGGTGCTAAGCTTGGCAGCGCTCGTCAACAATGCCAGAGAACTTGCGCGCCAACCCGATTAGATCATGATTGGTCAGGTCCTTCTCAATTATAAAATTCTGGAAGAACTGGGGGCTGGCGGCCAGGGTACCGTTTATAAGGCGATCGACCTTACGCTCGACCGCACCGTGGCCATCAAGATTCTCCCCCCAGAATTAACGGAAAAAACGTTAAGCCTGCTGCGGTTCGAGCGCGAGGCCAAACTCGCCTCATCCTTGGACCATCCAAACATCTGCACCATCTATGGCCTGCACAAGGCAGACGACGTGCAATTCATTGCCATGCAGTACGTTGAAGGTAGCAACGTACGGCAGTTGGTCGATGGCAAACCCCTTGAGTTGCGCAGCGCCCTTTCCATTGCCATCCAGGTTGCCGACGCGCTTGCTGCCGCTCATTCGCGCGGCATCATTCACCGCGACATCAAAGCGGGAAACGTCATGGTCACCAAGAGTGGTCTCGTAAAGGTGCTGGACTTTGGCCTGGCAAAATTAATGGAGCCTGAGCGCGAGGGAACGAGCGATTCACACCTCACCGAATTCGGAGTTCCCTATGGAACAGCCACCTATGCGGCCCCCGAGCAGGCCCAGGGCCAGCCAGTTGATCACCGGGCTGACATCTTTTCGACCGGAGTCCTGCTGTACGAAATGCTCACTGGCAGTTGGCCCTTTCGTGGTAAGACAGCAGTTGATGTCCGTTATGCGGTGCTGCATGCGACACCGATCCCAATTGCCCGCTCGCGTCCCGAACCAGCAGCGAGCCTGAGGCATCTGCAGGAAACTCTGGATAGAGCGCTGGCCAAGGAACCCGGCAATCGCTTTCAGCAGATCGAAGAATTTCGCGATGCCCTGGAAATTGATTTTAAGGAAAATGGAAACACCAGCACTGGCCCAACTCATGGCAGCGGCGGCCGGGCCCGCGTGCCTGCGCGCCAAATCCAACCAGTATCCAGACCGCGGCTTTGGTGGACTCGCAAGACTGCATTCGCCGCCTCGGCCGTCGTTCTCATTGCCCTGGTAGCTCTCGCTATCTACTTCGTCCTGGCGCGACGCAAGCAAGCCGAAGCCTTTGACTCGCTGGCGGTGCTTCCCTTCTATACCAGCGGCGCCGCTCCAGACACCGAGTACCTGTCGGATGGCATTACTGAGAGTCTGATCACTAGTCTGTCACAGTTGCCTTACTTAAAGGTACGTTCGCGCAACACTGCATTTCATTACAAGGGGCAGAAAGCAGATCCAGGAACGATCGGTAAGGAGCTGGGGGTCCGAGCTTTGTTAACAGGCGGCGTCGTTTCTGAGGGTGACAGTTTAACGATCAATGTCGAGCTCATAAGCGCACAGGACGGTAGCCGACTGTGGGGCCGGCGTTACGCGGGCAACCTATCAGACATGGTCTCATTGCCGGCGCGGATTGCGCTCGACGTAGCTGACAAACTGCAGCTGCGTGTGACCGGAGCGGATCAAAAACAACTGGTGTCGAACTATGCGATTGACTCTGAGGCCTATCGCTTATACCTGCTGGGACGCTACAACTGGAATAAGAGAACTGCCGAAGGGGTTGCCAAGGGCATCGACTATTTTAATCAGGCCATCGCCAAAGACCCGAATTATCCACTAGCTTATACAGGCCTGGCTGACTGTCATGCATTGCAGAATGTTTATAATGTGGCAGCGGCCACCGACGGATATCCGAAAGCCAAAGCAGCGGCCGAGCGGGCCCTGCAGCTGAACGAGAAACTTCCGGAAGCTCACGCCTCGCTGGCGTTCGTCAGCTACCGTTATGGCTGGGACTGGGCTCTGGCCGAAGAGCACTTTAAACGCGCTATTGCACTCAAACCGGACTATGCAACGGCCCACCAGTGGTACTCAGGTTACCTGGCGGCTTTGGGCCGCCACCGAGAGGCGCTGGCCGAGGCGCGTCGCGCGCATGAGTTGGAGCCTTTCTCGGTGACAATCTATGCCGACCTGGTCCGGAATATGTACTATGCGCGGCTCTATGATGAAGCGATTAGCGAGTGTCGCAAACTAATCGAAATGGAGCCGGGCTTTGCTCGTGGCCACATCGAATTGGGGCAATTGTTCGAACAGAGACAGCGATTTCCGGAAGCAGTCGGCGAATTCCAGAAAGCAATCTCACTGTCACAGAATTCGCAGCCTGGCCTGACGGGGTTGGGGCATGCATACGCACTCGAAGGAAACCGCAGCGAGGCTGAGAGGATAATCAAGCAGCTCGAAACTCGAGGGCAAAAACAGTACGTCTCGCCATACAACACGGCGGTGGTCTATGCGGGTCTTGGTGACAAACAGCAGGCGGTCAGCTGGCTGCAAAAGGCGCGCGCCGAGAGGTTCAATTTGGTTGCTTTTGTCGATGTCGATCCGCTGTTCGATGGGCTGCGATCCGAACGCGGCTTCATGGAGCTCGTGAAGAGCATGGGGCTCGAGCCGTAAGGACGAATCGAACTTTCCCCGGTTACGAGGATGTGCTGGATGTGGTGCGAGGATTGTAAAACTTTTTCGACCTAGGGAGCCTGGCTATGAAAACGTTATTGACGCTCTTTCTGATATTGACCTTTGTCACACTGGTGCTGGCGGCAAGCGCGACCCCCAGATTCACTAATACCTTGCGGGCGGAAACTTTCGAGACTCGCTGCGGCTGGTTCAGTAACCCTACTCCGGCGAACGCGTGGTTGTTGGATCGAGATGGTGAATGGACCATCTCCGTGCAGGGAGGGCATCAGGCCGAAGGTGACTGGCCCGAGTTCAAACCCGCACAATGGGTGAAGACAAATGTAAATTACGGCTATGGGTGCGCCTGTATGCAAGTGATTGTCAACAGGCAGACAAAAGAAGTACTCGAGATCAGGAGTGCGAAGGCGCGACCGCTGGCCAAATGCCGCCAGGATGCCGCGTTGAAGAAGTGGAGAGGCAAGTTGTAAGAAACAGTTTCAGGTCTTTGGTCTTAGGTCTTGGGTCTTTGGATTTGGCACATTGGGTGTCTTCATCGAGGACACCAGATCGTGATACAGGAAAACCAAAGACCAAGATCCCAAGAC
>DAIMCP010000044.1:0-5323 GCA_036726305.1 Pyrinomonadaceae bacterium
AATCGTTGAGTGCGTTCCGAATTTTAGTGAAGGGCGGCGGACAGACGTCGTCGACCGTCTCAGTGAAGCGATTCAGTCGGTGGCTTCGGCTGTAGTGCTGGGCACGCACCTCGACCGTGATCACAATCGCTCGGTCATTACCTTTGTGGCGGCGCCGGAAAACATAGTCGCAGCCGCGGTCCGCGCGGTCGCAATGGCCGCCAGACTGATTGACTTGCGACTACATGCCGGGGTGCATCCCCGTTTGGGAGCCACGGATGTTTTGCCCTTTGTGCCGGTGCGCGGCGTCACGATTGAAGATTGCGTGCGACTGGCTCATGAGGCCGGTCAGAGAATCGCCAGTGAATTAGGTATCCCGGTTTACTTCTACGAGCAGGCAGCGCTGCGGCCTGGCCGGGCCAGCTTGGAAAATGTTCGTCGTAATGGTTTTGAAGAACTGCGTGATGTGATTGGCTCGGAGCCTGAGCGCAAACCTGATCTGGGACCTAACCAGGTTCACCAGACTGCCGGGGCCATTGCCATCGGCGCGCGCCCGTTTTTGATTGCCTTCAATGTCAACTTACGCTCCTGTGACATCGCTGCCGCACGTGAGATCGCGCGCGCGGTGCGTGCGCGCGATGGCGGTCTGCCGGCGGTGAAGGCCCTCGGCTTTGAACTCAAGTCACGCGGCGTTGTGCAGGTTTCAATGAATCTGGTCAACTATGAAATAACCGGAATGGCCGAAGCGTTTCTGGCTGTGCGCAGGGAAGCGACCGCTCGGGCCATTGAAATCCTGAGTACAGAGATTGTCGGGCTCGTGCCGGAAGCGGCCCTGGAAAGGAATGCCTCCTATTTCCCGCTGCTGGAGAATTTCAGCGAGGAAACGGTGCTCGAGAATCGCATCAGAGCTTTGGATAAGAAATGAGCCGGATCTTCCGAAGCTAAAGGGTCGTCAACAAGTTTTACTTTCCTGAGGATCCGATTCTGATAATCTCCCGCCGGAGGCGGGGGTGTCGTTGCAGCAGACGCAAATACTTTGCTTCGTCAGCGCTCGCTTTGGCGCGAATGATCTTTACCAGCAGCTCTTTCTCGGCTTTGCTCCAGTCATCCAACCTGGGAATTAACGCCAGCACGAGTGCGAGCTCGCGCAGGGCCCTCAGCTCAAGAGGCTTAAGTAATTGTTCCTGAAGTCCCAGCGCCTGGCTCACCTGCCGTAAAGCATGCTCGCGGAACTGATGGGGATCGCCATTGAAATCGCCGGCCATCCGGCGCTGCGCCGCCATTCCGATCCTGCGAATTTGAAAGTCATCCCAGGCCCCACTGTTTGCCCCTCCTGGTTCATAAATCATATAACCCGCGGCGAGTTTCCGGAGCGTTCGTGCCGGCGTACGGTAGCCTGCGCGGCTGGCGATCTTCTCTTCTTCCCGCATCGTTAACTCCAGCAGTTGCCTCTGCGTAGGCCGGAAGCCAAGTTTGCGATAAAACCAGTAAGCCCCCGATTCGATCCCCTCTGCGTTTTCGTGTCCGACCTGATACGGGTCAATGGACCAGGCTGTGACCCCAAGTAGTTGTCTGAAGACGCTCAGAACCCGTGCATAGATCCAGGCGGTTTCGCCTTCGCGGAAGGTATAGTAGAGATTGAACCCACTCTCCATTCGTTCAAAGATTGAGAGACCTTCAAAATAGCCAACTGCAACGCCATTCTTAAAAATCATCGCCGCGTGGTAAGCGCGTATGGGCAGACGTTTTTCCGGCGGTAGGCCAACGATGAACAGTACGACACCGCGGCCGACGTCTGCCTTGAGAACGCGCGCCGGATCTCCATGCGTGAATCCGTAAAGCTCCCGATAGCGGATAGTGGAAGTCTCGCGTGTGAGATTAAGTATCTTTTGCCCCTCGGACGGCGAGAGCATTTGCAGACGCAGGGTGGGTCTTTTCAATTCAGCGGCGAGCGAAACATCCTTGCGCCTGATGAGTGGTTGGTTGTGGTAGAAGATCGGTCGCGCGGGCAATCGCATGCCTGTGCGCGTCGCGCGGTAGCCGGGTCGCCAGCGGAGATAGAGCTGGAGCGAGTCATATAATTCCGCTTTCTCTCTTTCACTCAGTGGCAACGACTCGAACCTTGCGAACAACCATTGCAGCTCGGACCGGCCGCGCGGCTTACCGGCGCGCAACCACTGGCGATACGGGACATTGGCCTCGACCATTGCGTCTTCGTCGAGTAGCGGCATGAACCGCGGCCAGGTCTCTGCGAGGCGGTTCGTATCGTCTACCCAGTCTTCGTCCAGGGCCACGCGGCCGGGTTGCGTCCGCACCAGCCAGCGGGCAATGAAATATCCGAAAGCATCCGCGAGAGAGGCTCCGGCAATCCCCGACACCTCCGGGTGCTCGAGCAGAGTGAGGTCTGCATCGATATCGCTTAGCCTCTGCACGCGTTTGGCAAATGCCGCGAGTTCGGACTCCGCCAGTTTCAGCAAGCCTTTATTTTGAGGGTAGGCACGGAGAAACAGCAGCGCTTCGTGAAAGCGCACGAGTGATTCCGCACTATTCACGTTCCGGCGTGCAAGTTCCCCCAGTATTCGCGCACAAGCCAGGCGGCCGCGCTCCGTGAAGTCTTGTTTTGCTTCATCCAGACGCTCGATTAGGCGGTCGATTGTGACTGAAGGCACGTTGTTATCAGCAAGGAACAATCAGGGAAAGAATTTGTCTAACTGGACATGGGCAGCGGTCGCAGCAAGAGGCTTTTGGTAGTCAAGAGCATTTGGCTCAGCGCTAACTTTACCATCTGGTTGCTGGGGTTGGGCAGTTGTTTGAGCGATCCGACTTGCTCAGTAGCCAGGGACAACCTTCTGGCGCCTTCCTTCCTGCTGTCATTTCCCGGCAGCCTTCTTTTCCTCATAGTGAACGAAATATTTATTGAAAGTGGCGTTTTTATTGGCGCTCTGCCGGCAACGCATTACACGTATTTGAGCCTCGCCATTCTGACCGTTGGCTACTTTCAGTGGTTCCACCTTATCCCGGCCCTGTTCGGCAAATGCAAGATCACGACCCTGGCCCTGCATCATCCGGAGCCTCTCAAACTGGCGCAGCCGGCCAGCCGATCACTCGCCCAACCAGGGGCATCCCAAGTGCGCGCTTTTGATCGCTCCGGACGTTCGCCTTTGGAACGTGCAATCAAGCAGGAATCGCCGCGCCGGTTTACAAATGCTTCCTGAAGAACGTCGCAATCTTCCAGGCGTCCAGGGCTTTCCAGGGCATCTCGGCCAGGGTGTAGTGCCCACAGGGCAGCCAAACGACATTGAGATTCAGCCCCAGCCTCCGGATTTCGGCAATCAGTTGCCGCGACAAGTCAATTGGAAACGTCAGATCGTAACGCGCGGCGATAAAGCGCATGGGCCGCGATTCCATCTGCAACAGCCGGGGAATAAACGGCACCGGACTGATCGGGGCCCAGTAGGTGCGCAACTCCTCGAGCGACAGATGCTGGTCAATGCCGGCGCGGACGTGTTGGGTGGAAATTCCCTGCCAGACGACGTCGGCCACATAGCCTGAGACGTGATTGAACACACCAACGTTAATCAATGGATCGTGGCTGAACGCCAGAAATGAAATGCACGAGCCGATGCTGGTCCCGAGGATACCGATACGTTCGTAGCCCTCGTTACATAACCACCGGACTGCGGCACGCGTATCCAGAACTGCTTGTCTCATGGACTGAATCGAGCGTCCGATATTGGAGCTGACCAGATGATCCGCACGCTCCAGGTCTCCCGGCCGGCGATCCTCATGATAAGGCAGGGTCAGACGCAGGGCGCCAATCCCCAGAAAGTTGAAGATGCGACAAGCTTCGATATGGCTGTCGGGTTGAGCATTCCACTGCGGCAGGACCAGCACGGCAGCGCGAGGTCCCCTTCGCTTTTTTTGGCTGGGAAAGTAGCGAGCTCGGACAATATTATTTTCCGGGGCGGGAGTCTGAATGGCGCTTGTCCAGGTAAGTCGATCTCCCCTGAGTTCGAAATCGTTGATGTCAGGTAAGGCATAGAACTCTTCGCTCGTCTGCATCGCCTGCTGGCTATGCTGTCGTAGCACATCACGTGGATCATCACCGTTTACATGATCGGCCACGAAAGGGAGGCCCCATTCAAAAGGGCGCACGATACGGTTGTTATCACGCGCGTGATACCACCGCTCTCTGGCATGCATGTAACGTCCTAACAATTTCCTGTGCCTCACAATGCGATCCGGGCCAACAATCCTAAAGGCGCACTATGCTGAAAGCAAGCAGGCGCCTGGCAGTTCATGAAAAGGCCCGCCGTTAGACTGGCGGGCCCGCAAAAACACTTTGTAATGCTTACACCGGTGGTCGATGAGCTCGACCTCGCTATACGCGTGCCCCAAATGCTGTTTGGCCTACCAGCATCCAGCCGCGGCCAGTGCTGCAGGGCCTCGAGCCGTTGAATGGCGGGGGGCGAATTCTCATCACCCCCCTCAGTGCAATGGAAGCTCTCTCCCTAACGCGCCAACCCTATTGCACGTTGACTGCAGTGTCGTCTATTACGAACGATGTCTGCAGCGAAGAGTCTTCCGTTCCCAGGAAGTAGACCCGAATCGTCTGCCCCTTGAAAGCAGTGAGGCTAAACGACTTCAGAAGATACCCACTGCTCTTGTTCAGATTCGAGTACGTCGCCAGCGTCGCCAGGACCGTGTTGCTGGAGTTACGAATCTGCACTTGCAACTTGTCAAAGGCCGTTGTAGTGGTTGTCTCAGCGGTGTCAATCTTCAAATAAAAATTGAGCGTCGCTGAAGTGGCGCTCGCGGGGATTGTGATTTGCTGATAGAGCGAGTCGGTATGCGTTGTGCCATAACCATCCAGCCACGCATACCATGAACCGGTCCGTGGCGTACGTCCGGTTGAATTAGTAATAACGCCGGCCGTGGCTACCCAGTTGACATTGCCTGATTCGAATCCCGGATTCAACAACAACTGCGTTGGGGTGGGTGTCGGCGTTGGTGTAGGCGTGGGAGTTGCCGTGGGTGTGGGCGTCGGGGTTGGTGTGGGCGTCGGCGACCCGCCGCAGCCTGGGAACTTGAATGAGCCGATGCGCGTGCGCCAATTGTTGCTGCCATTCGATGGGATGTACTCCTGTGTGTACCAGAAAGTACAGTCATCGACGGGGTCGATCGTTAGATCGCTGTAGTCGCCCCAGCGGTTAAGCGTGCCGGTCTGGCTGCCCGCGCCTGCAAATAGGGTCGTCTCACCCTGCGTCAGCGCATTGAGCGGATCGGTAAAGAGCCGCCCGGCATAGCGAATCTGCGGGTTGATCGATCCGCTCGAAGCGCTGTA
>DAIMCP010000044.1:5423-14007 GCA_036726305.1 Pyrinomonadaceae bacterium
AAGACCCTGTAGGCACCGGTGCCGGGAAATTCGACGAACGATGCGGGAGCGCCCGCCGGTGGCAGAATCGAGCCATCAAAATCCGACGGAAGGTAACTATCCTCGCTGGCGCCCCCGGTTACACCGGTGCTGATGAAAGTTGCCGGGAGCCCGGCGAGCATTTTCGCGCGATCGAACGCAAATGGCTGGGGCCCAAGAAAAGCCGTGCCTGCGGAGTTGAACACGTTCATGCTCATGTAGTAAGCATCGGGCCAGACGCTCAAGTGGGGGTAGTCGAAGAAGTTGGAGCCGAGATGAAAGGCGTAACGGTTATAACTGCCGGTCGCATCACTGGTCGTTGACACGGCAATGCATTCGTCTGTGGGGACGCTTACGCCTGCGAACTGAGTAATGACCCAGCGGTTGGCGATCTGGTCATACATTACGACGGGGTCGCCACTACCGTTGTTTTGACAGACGCCGCCAAAACCACTCCAGAGCGTAGTGATGCTGGACGGACCTAACAATGAGGCCCCGGTGGTCTTGTTAAATACCTGGTAGCCTTCGTTGACCATTTGCACATACTGCGTGGCGCCCACTTCGCCATTGGTGTCGGGCGGCGCACAGTTGCACGTGACCCCGGGATAGGCGATGCCGTCAAAGTTTAGGATAGGACTGGGTGCATTGAGCCCTGCAAATGCCAACAGTGAGTCAGGTCCTTGAACCACCTGGTCAGGAGAATCTTTATGGTTGTTGGGCAGCTTCGGGTTTTCGTTAGCTTCGCGCTCGACCTTTTTGCCCACTTTTACCTGCTTCATATCGCGGAGCGGTGGGGAGGTGTCGTTGTGAACCGAGGCCCCCACTATGACGGTGTTCTTTTGATCCTGGCTGGTAATGTAAACAAGCTGACCAGGTTTTATGGTCAGGTTTTTTTCCCCACTCAAACCTCTGAGCCTCCGGGCATCAATGATCCGTGGGAGCAGCACTACGATGGTGGTGAGCAGAAAAACCGCTCCAAGTAAGACGATCGACCTTGTCCGCATCTTCATTTCCAGACCTCCCAGTCTTTTCAGGCAGTTAAGAACAGAAACCGGTTTTACCCGGATGAGATTTCCAGGTGAGCCGCGTTTGCGGACGCACCAGGAATTTGAGACGCACGTCTATTCGCATGTCCAACTTTTCCTAATTTCAGGGCGGGCTATTTCTATCTCTTGGGAGTGAGATGTCTGGTCGGGAGGTGCAACCGAAAAACTACGGGCTCAACAGCGGCAGTAAAAGAATCCCTACAACCTGATTTAAATGGTTGTTAAGAAAACTTATCTGATCTTTTCCGGGGCTGAACGGCGGCAGTATAGTACTTTTCCAGTCGCAGCGATAGGAATTATTGAGGATCAAATCTTGTGTTTGTATTGCGCTCACCGGCCAGGCTCACCGTTTTAACCCAAAAGGCCCATGGCTGCGATCGATCGTCTATCTGGTTGAAAAATAAGGCCGCCAGAGTAAGAACTCGAGCGGCCCTGATTAAAAGACTCTTCAGCGAGTCTGCTGAACAGCCAGCAAGCTAAGAAGAGCAGTGCGATTACGGACAGGTACTTAGCTTGAACGAGTGGATGTAGGTGGTCCAGTTGAAATTTCCGTTTGCTGGAATATATTCACCGGTAAACACCATCTGGCAGCCATCCACCGGATCAACGCTGATGGTGCTGTAGTCGCCCCAACGAGCGAGGGTCGGTGTTTGCACACCAGGCCCCGCGACCACACTAGTCTCATTACCCAGGGTCCCCAATGGATCTGCGGGCCCCCGATAGGCATAGCGAATACTCGGCTTGATCGTGGTGCTGTTCGAGATGTTGTACCCGACAGCGATGCCGCCGGTCTTGTCCATGGCCGCGCTGCCCATCCAGCGATAGTCGGAGCTGGGTGAAAACGTGCCCTGTTGGCGGACAACCGGAGTAGCACTGGCCATGGTCTGACCGGTAGCATTTTGGAATTCGTACCAGCGAATGCCGCTGACGCCTCCGGTGGCCACGGAATGATTAATGACCAACGCCTCGCGTGTCCCCAGGTTGCGGTAACTCAAACGATACATCAGCCTATCGGCCAACGAATCCAGTTGTTGGGTCGTTCCTGGTTGCGGAATACAGGCACCGCCGCTGCACGCCCGGCTAAAGGCGGCGACGCCGATGGCGGTAGGTCCTGTTAGTGTTCCCGTGCCTGCGGTCCAATTAACCGCGAACCGCCAAAAATTCAGGGTGCTCGAGGTGATGCTGAGCAGCAGGTTAGGGGTTCCCGCCGGCGGCAGCGTCGTTCCTTCCAGGTCGGAAGGCACCAGGCTCGCCTGGCTATTGCTGGTGGACGCACAGACTTGCCTGGCCGTTGCGCCAATCAACATTTTGTCGCGCTCAAATGCACAGACACGGCTACCAGTAAAGGTTCGGCCGCGTCGAAACATGTTGTAGGTGATGTAATAAGCGTCCGGCCAGACTCCCATCTTGGGATAGTCGTTAAAATCCGTGCCGTAGGAATAAGAGTAACGGTTATAGCTGCCGGTCGGGTCAGGCCCGGTCGAGACCGCAACGCACTGTGTGTATGGCGTGCTGCTGACGGCGAACTGTGTCAGTATCCAGCGATCAGCCAATTGATCGTATTGCACGATCGGATCGCCGTCGTTGTTTGCCTCGCAGGTTCCGCCAAAGCCTTGCCAAACTACATTTCCGTTCTTGGGGAAACCGGCAACGAGATTGAAGCCTGTGATCTGATTGCCGGCGTCTCGCGTCAATGTATAAATCGCATAGCGCAGGTTGACCCATTGCACATAGTGGTTGGGGCCAACGTCGCCAGTCGTATCTGGCGGAGCGACTCGGAAGGCAGGATCTACTCCCGTACCGATGGTGCCGGCTTTTGGTAACGCTAATGCTGATGGTGAACCCACGCTCTTGTCGACGAGGGGGTCGATGCCTGCGGGGTTAGTATTGCCTACTGGCAGCGGGCGACCGGGTTCAAAATCTCTGCCGCCACGGGCAGGGGCGGGTCGTGCGTTGCTGTCGAACATCTCACGCAGCGGGCGCGACCTGTCGTGATGAACGGGGTCGCTTACCTCGGCGCGGGTTTCCTGAGCCTGCTCAGCCTGCGAATTGTTATTTCGGGCAGAGCTTGCAAAAGGCACGCTGGCGAAACACAGAACCAGTAAAGTCAGAAGGGCGAGCGTATTTCTCATTTTTTGTCCTTTCCATTCAGCGGGCTGGTTTAGTAATAAAACTCCCCGGGAGTGAGAGCGTTGCACATGTGCGGGTGAGAACCGCTTTTGCTCGCGACGGGACAATCCTTATTGCCGAATACAACTTCGATATTCAACCCCGTGGAGTGACCGGCGTGCTTGAGCGGCGACAGTATAGTATTTCTTATTACGGGCTGCAATAGTAGTGGTGGGCGATTCCGATTTTACCGTTGCTTAAGGGCGGGTCTCAAAAAATCTTCGGATCATGTGTGGTAGTAACCGTGAGGATCTGATAACTGAACCAGTGGTGAAATGCTTTGCCAGCCCATGAAATAGTCGACCGGCCAGTGGAGAGTAACTAAACCACCAAACATCGGGCACGAAGCTGATCCGATTGAGGTGGACGTGTTGTGCGGACACCAACTCCAGCAGACCCAAACGGCCATGCGTCCGGCCAAAGCCGCTTTGCTTTACGCCGCCCCACGGTGTTTGCGCCAAGGCGTGTGTATAAACAACCTCGTTAACCATCACGGTTCCTGCTTCAATTTGTTCGGCCAGTCGCTTGCCACGCGCAATGTCTTTAGTCCAGACGCTGGCAGTCAAACCGTAGATACTATCGTTGGCCAGTGCCAATGCTTCAGCCTCAGTTTTGAAAGTCATGATCGGCAGCACGGGTCCGAAAGTTTCATCCCGCATTATCTGCATGCTGTGATCTACAGCCGTGAGCACGGTGGGTTCGTAAAAGGTTCCGGCAAGGTGCGGAACGCGACGGCCGCCCGTGGCAATACGAGCGCCGCTGCGCACGGCATCCTGCACGTGTTCATCAACGATATTCAATTGACGTTGGCTCGACATCGCGCCCACGTCCGTCTCGGCGACCGTGCCTGGATTCTGTTTCAGGGCCTTTGTCTCGGCGACGACGCGGGCGACGAATTCAGTGGCGATCGACTCCTGAACGTAACAGCGCTCAACGGAAGCGCAGGCTTGTCCGGAGTTTGCAAATGCGCCCCAAATAGCGCCGCGCACCGCGTTATTGAGATGCGCGTCCTCAAGCACAATCATCGGGTCCTTGCCGCCCAACTCCAGGACGACCGAAGTTAAATGTCTGGCGGCAGCTTCAGCCACGCGCTTGCCCGTGGCCACACTGCCAGTGAACATGATCTTGTCGACCGGAGCGTCGATCAATGCGACTCCCACACTCCCATCTCCGGTCAAGACGGTCAGCAGGCCGTCGATGAGTCCCGCCCGCTTGAACACATCTGCGATTTTCAGAGCGGTCAGCGGCGTCAACTCGCTGGGCTTCACCGCCACGGCGTTTCCGGCCATCAGGGCCATGACCACTTCATCGAGCGGCGTGGCCCAGGGGAAATTCCACGGCGAGATAATTCCCACTACTCCCAGCGGCTTGTAAACAATCTGCGACGAGCGCCCCATCAAGCCGTACTGTCCGATATCGATCTTTTGCGGGCGCAGCAGTTTGGCCGCGTAACTTGCGAAGTACTGCATTAAATCGAGGGTCGGCACAATCTCCATGGAAATCGCTTCTGCCGCCGGCTTGCCCGTCTCGCGCGAAATCAGCACGGCGATTTCGTCAATCTCGTCCAGCACGATCTGCCGGGCCTTTAGAATGAACCGTGCTCGTTCGCGAAAAGAGAGCTTGGCCCAGCCGGGCTGGACCTCACGCGCCCGTCCGATCGCTGCCTGCACCTGGGCAACGGTCGTCTGCGGCGCGCGACCAATTTCCGCACCCGTTGCCGGATCGTAGGAGATGATCTCTGCTTGCGACGATAAAGGAGTGGGCCGGGTTTGCGTAATCATGACCTTAGGATTATCTCCGAATAGCGAGGCTCTCGCCAGTGAGAGTCGTCCAGCACCTGCGGCGGTGCCGTTGGCTGGAGGGATCAGACTGGCACTCATTTCCTCACGGCGGAACCTCTCGGTTACAATGGCGCCCAATAATCATAGCGTTGAAGGAGACCTTTTCATGATCCGGCCACAACTCGCGGAATTCATCAAACGCATGGACCAGAAGTCCGTAGCCATTATCCCCGCCGCGCGCGAAGCTACTCGCTCGAACGACACGCAGTATCGCTATCGACAGGACTCGGATTTCTTATACCTGACTGGATTTGAGGAACCCGAGTCGATAGCCGTTATTGCCCCGAGTCGCGAACAAAAATACACGCTGTTCGTGCGGCCGCGGGATCCGGAACGCGAAATCTGGGACGGAAAACGGGCCGGCGTCGAAGGCGCGAGGGCTGAGTTTGGGGCGGAAGAAGCTTTTCCGATTGCTGAATTTGACGAAAAGCTGCAAGACATACTTGACGGCGCCAGCGTGCTTTACTACCGGCTGGGAGTTAATCCTGATCTTGACGACAGGATTATCCGGCAGATTGCCCGCATGCGTGCCTTGAACCGCAAGCCTATTCACCCGCCACGTACAATCGTTGACCCGGCCACAATCGTGCATGAAATGCGGGTTTTCAAGAGCGCGGAAGAAATTGAACTGATGCAGCGCGCGGCCGATATTGCCGCAGAAGCCCACATCGAAGCCATGAAAGCGGTGCGGCCGGGCATGAACGAGTTTGAAGTGGAAGCGCTGATTGAACATTATTTTCGCCGTCACGGCGCCTCGGGTCCGTCTTACACTTCCATAGTTGGGGCCGGCGCGAACGCCACGGTGTTGCACTACATCAGTAACAACGGCGAATTGCGCGACGGAGACTTGCTGCTAATCGACGCGGGCGCTGAATACAAAGGCTATGCTTCCGATATCACGCGCACGTTTCCCATCAACGGCCGCTACACGAAAGCGCAGCGCGAAATCTACGACCTGGTGCTCGAGACCCAGATGGCGTGTGTCGAGATGGTCCGTCCCGGCACGACGCACGACGAACTGAAAAGCCACTCCATCGAAATGCTCACCGAAGGAATGGTTCGCTTGGGATTATTGAAAGGCGAGCCCAAAGAGCTGATCAAGGAAAAGAAGCACGAGCAGTTTTATATGCATGGGCTCGGTCACATGCTGGGCCTTGACGTCCATGATGTCGGTCTTTACTACTTCGATAAAGAATCGCGGGCGCTCGAACCGGGAGTGGTAATGACGGTCGAGCCCGGGCTTTACATCTCTCCGGCTACGAAAGACATTCCTGAACAATACCTCGGTATCGGCGTGCGCATTGAAGACGATGTGCTTTGCACCACGAACGGTCCGCGCGTGCTGACGAGCAAAGTGCCCAAGAATGCGGATGAGATCGAGGCGCTTATGGCAAGGTAGAGGGCTGACGAGGGCTCCAGGTATTGAGACTCTAGTCGCAGTTTCGTTCGTTAACCCACCATTACAACCACCGAGAAGGTGCGCTGTGTTTCACAAGAACGCAGTGCGTACGCCCCATTTTGCAATGCATTTCCGTTCGGCTTGAAGTTGAACGTGTTCGTGGCTTCCGCCTGGCTTAACGCCAAAGGCGTTCGCCAATTCGAGCCCAGGGCATCGCCCTGGGAAAACAGCAAAATGAGGTTACAACGCTGGAGGCGTTGGCCAATTGGGTACCAGTCATTTAAAAACGAAGGGAGGCTCTAGTCATGCCGCAATCTCTTGCAAAGGTATGGGTTCATCTCATCTTTTCAACGAAAGATCGATACCCTTTTCTATCCGACAAGTCCCTATGCAAGGACATGCACGCCTATCTCGCGACCGTGCTGCGTAACCACGAATGCGAAACGCTAATCGTTGGCGGTGTCGAAGATCACGTTCACTCGCTGTTTGCCTTATCGAGAAATTATTCCATCGCTGAGATGGTGAAGGAGATCAAGAGAACGTCATCCAAGTGGATAAAAGAAAAGTCACCAACACAAACGAAGTTCCATTGGCAAAACGGGTATGGAGCGTTTTCTGTGAGTCACTCACAACTGGATCAGGTTACGCGATATATCGAACGTCAGGCGGAGCATCACCGGCGTGTGACATTTCAAGATGAGTACCGAGCGTTCTTGAAGAGATATCGTGTTGAGTACGATGAACGGTATGTTTGGGACTGAGCATGTTGGCGAACCCCTTCAGGGTTCAATGGTCCGATAGGATCGTTACCCAGGGCGTTGCCCTGGGCTGGAATTAACCAACGCCTTCGGCGTATGAAGCTGAAGCGGTCTTCTGCCTTCCGGTTTCTGCCTTCTGCCTTCCGGTTTCTGCCTTCTGCCTTACTGGATTCCCAGCTCCGCCACAATCTCGCGCATTGCGGCGCGCCCTTCCGCCACTTCTTCGGGCTTGAGCGAGACGGCGCCGACGACGGCGTGGCCGCCCCCACCATAGCGCTCGCAGATGTTCGCGATGTTGTGAGTGCGAGGGCGTGGCGCCCAGGGATTGGAACCAACGGAAATCTTGGTACGTTGAGGACCGCGCGTCAAAGCCACTGAGTAGGTTGCGTTCGGGAACAAATAATAGGGTATGAATTTGTTAAAGCCGTCATAGCCTTCGTCGACCAGATCAAACTGGACCACGCTATCGCTACAGGAAGCTTTCCGCCTGATTGTTTCCAGGGTCTTTCGATGCTGGGCAAGTATCGGTTGAAAGCGCCCCTGCACCTCTTCACCGCCGGCAACCTCTCCCAGGGACGTCACCGTAAGTTCACGTATCAGGAACTCGATAAAATCGTCATCGGGATCGGCCTCGATCACCTGCATTAACTGTAGCGCCGGCTCCTTTAGCTCGACGCACTGGGCGGGTGATTCATAGAGCGCGCCATCAATGATGTGGGCCCAGTGGATCAGATCCTGAAGCGGCGCATCATCAAAACCAAACTTTTCACGAGCAATCCTCGCGATAAATTCAGTACACGACTTGCTCTCCACGTCGAGAAACTTTTGCCCTGACTGCTGCGAGTGAAAGTGTGCTTCGTCCGCCGGCGTCAGGAACGCCGACTGGTGATGATCGAACCACCAGGTCAATTTGTCGGAAGGTGAATATTTGAAATCGACGATCGCGTTGTCATCACCATCAAACCATTCTTCCCTGAAAAGGTTGCCGGGCCGGTGCAGTAGTCCCTGGTATTCGACTTCTGCCTCAGGGTGGATGCGTTCTTTGTAAAAGCGAGTGAAGGTAGCAGCCGAGGCCACTCCATCAAAACAGTGGCCGTGGTAAAGCAAACGAAGTTTCATAAAGGACAAAGATTCAATATCGGGCTAAAATGAAAGCTGGCAATCTTAGCAACGGGAAAGGGCAAAGCGCAAAGAGCACGCAGGATGCGTGCGGTTCCCGGAAGAGGTCAGAGCAGCACGCAGGATGCGTGCGGTTCCCGGAAGAGGTCAGAGCAGCACGCAGGATGCGTGCGGTCCCAGGAAGAGGTCAGAGCAGCACGCAGGATGCGTGCGGTCCCAGGAAGAGGTCAGAGC
>DAIMCP010000044.1:14107-42239 GCA_036726305.1 Pyrinomonadaceae bacterium
GGAAGAGGTCAGAGCAGCACGCAGGATGCGTGCGGTCCCAGGAAGAGGTCAGAGCAGCACGCAGGATGCGTGCGGTCCCAGGAAGAGAGGACTAATTTTTACACGGCACGATCGCCGCGCTGGGATTGGGCTTCAGATGGTCGGCTATGAACTTGTCAACGTCGGCTTCGATCAGTTCACCATTCACAACCCAGGCCTTTTCGGTCAAAACGTCGCCGGTCTTACTACAGGTCGCCGGATCGAGGAAGATGTTGTAAGGCGAGCCCCACTTGCGCGTGTCGCCGGTGCCCTGGCGGTAGCTGTAGTGCGCCGTTTTTTCACGGTCTTCGCGCGTCTCTGATTCCGAGACCACCGGATAGGGCGGTCCTGATGGACCAAAGAACGCTTTCACGTCCGCACGCGAACCGTACTCGCTGACACCGATGATCTCAAAACCCTGGCTTTTGTATTTCTCGTAGAGCCTGGCGGCTACGGACGCCTCGTTGCGCCAGTTGGGACACCAGGGCGCGAAGTAAAGCACCATCACGAGCTTCTTGCCCTGCATCAATGAACGAAGCGCGACTGGTTTGTCATCGGCCAGGTTATTCAGCGTCCATTCCTTGTAATTAACTGTCTTTTCCTGCAAGGGAGCGTACTCATGGCCGTCTTGCGCCCGCGCAACTCCCGGAACAATTATTAACAAAAGGAAAAGAGCCAGGATAGTCAGTCTGGTCATGCGCACTCCTTAATCACCGTTCTTTGCCGTCGCGACTGTTTCATCCAACAGAGGCCTCACCGCCGCTTCGAAAATTTCGCGCGTGCGTGGTCCATAAAATGTTTGTCGAATATGACCTGAGCGATCGATCACATAGGTGATCGGCAGTCCCGGGCCATTACCAAACTTCGCCCCCACCTCGTCTGTGCCTCGCAGCACAGTGTAATTCTGGGCCACGTCCTTCTGGAACTGCTGAATTGCTTCCGGTGTGTCGCTCGCCGAAGTCGAAATACCCAGTACCGTAAATCCCTTTGCCTCCATGGCCTGTTGCAAGGCGTTGAACTCTGGCACTTCAGAACGGCAGGGTATGCACCAGGTCGCCCAAAAATTAACCAGCACCACCCGTCCCTTAAGATCGCTTAGTCGATAAGCCTTGCCATCGAGCGTCGTCATTTGCACATCCGGAGCCAGGGGATACTGACTTGTTGATGTAGTTGCCGTGGTCGGAGCAGCCTGCTTGATTTTAAGCCAATTTTCGGCGTTGGGGATGTACTTCGCCACATAGCCACTTGTCAGCAGCGTTGTCCTGTTGGTCATCACCAGCAAGCCGATCAGAATTAGTATGATGCCTGAAACGACCTCGACTTTGTGCAGATGCCTGCGAAACTTTGAATAGAAACCCAGAAATTGGTTGATTCCCAATCCGGTGAGCAGGAAAGGCACCGCCAGGCCCGCGGAATAAAAAGCCGAGAGTGTCAGACCACTGCGCCAGCCGCCGCTGGTAGCTGCCAACCCGATGATGCCGCCCAGTATCGGTCCAATACACGGCGTCCAGCCGGCCGCGAAAGCTATTCCCAGTGTTAAAGAGCCAAGCAGACCGCGCGGCTTTTCGTTGGAAAACATTCGCGTGTCTTTATACAGCGCGCCGATTTTCAGTAGTCCTATTAACTGCAAGCCAAAAACTATGATCACCAGGCCGCCGATTAGTCGCACCCAGAAGTTGTTGATGACCGCGGCTCCAACCCAGCCGGCCGCGGTTCCGAGGGTCAGAAAAATCACCGACAACCCGGCGTTAAATGCCAGTGAATTCAGCATTACGGCACGGCGAGCGCCGCTTTTGGTTCCCTCTTTCAAGTTGTCGATGCTGATGCCGGACATGAGCGAGATGTAACCTGGCACCAGCGGCAGCACACAGGGGGATAGGAACGATAACGCCCCGGCAGCAAAGGCGAGCCAGATTGTGATATTGGAACTATTCATAATTGAGCCGATTATACTGACCTGAAATGCAAACTGTTAGTTTGCGCGGGGACGATCGCGGGCCGATCAAGGCCCGGTCCAGCGACGCAATCTAACGATTTGCAGTACCGGACCTGCCTTTCCTCAGCCACAGCGTCAGGTTCAAATAGATGCCGGACAGCGCCGAAAAGAGCGCCAGCCCGGCGCAGGCAATCAGTAATGGAACCTGCCACACTCCGGCAAAAAAATAGAAATGGGCCTCCCGGAAATAGCGTGTCAGGAGGCCGGGTGGGGGGGTCCTGATGACCGCGCCGGTCTCAGCATCAATCAAGAGGGAATCCGCCCCCAGGCCGCCGATCGCCTGAAAGACCGGCCGTCCCTGACGCACGAGCAGGGTGAGCGCGGTAATCGGCAATTGTTTTCCAGCATATTCATTCGCTCGTGCCATTGCCTCGCCGGGCGTCAGGCGAAGCGACGCTGGCCGAATGCTCTCCACCTTGCCGCCTTCGACCGCACCGGGCCAGGCATAGAGCAATCCGCTTGAGGCCCAGCCGAGCACTGGTATGGCGACGATGATTCCCAGCCAGGTGTGGGCACGGTAAATTATCTTTCGCATTTCGATCCTCAAACGCAGTCTGAGTAAATGCTTTAACGCGTCTCTGCTTTTTCCTGCAATGGTTCGTCCAGGAGTTTCTTAATCATCCTGGCGAGCGCGGCGGTCTGTTCTTCTCCCGCGCCTGCGGCTATGAACCGGACGGCGCCCCGCCGGTCAAGCAAGAACGACATTGGTATCGAGAAAACGGCGTAGCTATTGTCGTTGGCGCGGGAATTGGCAATCGCAAATCCATAAGGCAGATGGTTCTTCCTTTTGAAATCCCGCAGATACGCCAACTCCTGCGTGCGGGTCACGTTTTGTCCTTCGATTTCTCCGTAGTAGTTGGTTACGCCCAGGATTACCAGGCCGTCCTTCTGAAACTTTTGGTGCCAGGCTCTAAGTTTTGGAAAAGTGAAGCGACACGGACCGCACCACGGCGCCCAAAAATCCAGCAAGACGACGCGCCCGCGTAAATCAGAGAGCTTCGCGGGAGTTTGATCCAGCCACTGGTCTGCCGTGAGTTCGGGCGCGTACTTGATGGGCAGCGACGGACCTTCTTCAAAGACTTTCATTTGATCGGCAGCTGGATCAATTTCCAGCAGGCGACCGGTGGCCATCTTGTAGAGATTCCCGGACGGCAATGAGACTGCAAACCTGCGCAAGTCCTCAACTGCGCCCAGGGCCAATCCTTTCTTTCCAAGCTTGCGATAAGCCTCTGAAAGAAAGAGCGCGCTCTTGAACAACATTTGGTCGCGCTTGAGTGGTTCAATCCTGGTCGTGGCCAAAAGTTTTGCTGCCTTGAACATCCCGCCTGCATGGGCCGCCATCGGCTCATAATTCTTCTCTTTATAGAAGGCGTCGGTTACCAGGGTTTCCAGGCCATAGAGTTCCTGCTGGTTCTGGGGCTGCTGCTGAGCGTATTGAGTAAGAGCGCTCTCAGCTTCCGGCCTTAAATTCGTTTTCAGAGCGTGCACGACTATTGCGGCACGAGCCATTTGTGCCAGTTCACCGCTCACATGACTGGCCACAAACTGGCGTAGCGCTACCAGTGCTGCTGCAGAGTTGTCCGCCAGATGATAGAGCATACCCAGGTAGTAGAGATCGTTGCCGGCGAGGGGGCCACGACCGGCAAGCGTGACCGCATTACGCCCTGCCAGTTCCTTCTGCTCCTTTCGGGTGGCCGCTTCCAGCCGCGGATCAAAAGAAATACTGCGCCGGTTGAATTCCTCGTACTTATTTGTGATGTAGTTATTCGCTTCGTCATAGAGCGCCTGGGCTGTACGGGTATCGGCTGCAGAATTCTCAGTTATTCCCCGCGGCCGACCTGACTGAGCGGGACTAGCTGGGCAGACGACGACGAGCCAGAAAACCAGGCCAGAGAAGAAATACAATGCGCGTAAGGACGGGCGTCCGTTAAAAAGATTACGGCAAGTCATCAGTTAGGTTCGCAAATCAATGCGCGTCCACGAGACAAAACCTCTCGGGAGCAAACGGGCTGAGCAGTGGAGAAACATTACCGAGAACCGCCTCAGCGATCAACTGGGCTGTGATTGGTGCGAGCAGAATGCCGTTACGATAGTGGCCGGTGGCGTAAAAAAGACCCTCATACCTGCCCTGACCGAGCAACGGCAAATCATCTTCGGTGTGCGGACGGAAGCCGGACCAACTGCTCAGGATCTCGAGAGAGCAAAGCGCGGGGGCAAGTTCGAAAGCATGAGAAAGTATCGAGTGCACGCCCGCCGCCGTAACCTGTTTTACAAAGCCGGCCTGTTCGGACGTCGAACCAGCCAGGACGCGGCCATCAAGCCGCGGCACGAGATAACCACGCGGGCTGTAGAGAACGTGCCGCGACAGACGCGGAGTGGTCTGAAAGCAAAGCATTTGTCCGCGCATAGGTCCCACCTGAATTCTGGTCTGATATTGTTGGCC
Source organism: Pyrinomonadaceae bacterium (assembly GCA_036726305.1). Lineage (GTDB taxonomy): Bacteria > Acidobacteriota > Blastocatellia > Pyrinomonadales > Pyrinomonadaceae > JAOAPY01. The sequence continues at coordinate 18,565 of DAIMCP010000044.1, forward strand.
GACCAGGGTGGGAATTAACGAACTCCAGGCACCGGCCGCCAGCACAACCCGGCAAGTGCTCACGTACCCTCCCGACGAGGTCTGCACTCCCGTGACACACTCCTCATCGGTAATCAGGGATACAACCTCGGTATCCGTAACCAGTCTTACGCCCGATTTCTTGTTGGCCGCGATCAGCGCCATCAACAAGCGACGATTGTCGACCTGAATATCCTTGCTGAACAAAAGGGCCGCGCGCAGGTTAGCAGCGATACCGGGCTCGAGTCGCCGGGCCTCGCTGGGACTCAGCCTGTCAACCGAAAGACCGGCAGCAGATTGCCATTCGTAACGCTTCTCAATCTCCTCTTCGTCGGTAGCGGTAAATCCCAGGTAGAGCGTCCCCGTAGCATCGAGCTCGATGTCAATGCCGGTTTCGGCGAGCAACTCACCTGCCAGGGCTGGATAGAGATCACGGCTGAGGCAGGCCAGCTGAAAGAATTCATCCGCGCTATCGGCTTCCGCCTGAGGCGCCAGAATCCCACCGGCGGCAAAAGATGCCTCTCTGCCCAGGCCCCCGCGCTCGATCAGCATGACATCTGACACGCCGCGCTGGATCAACCCGCGCGCGATCAGCAAACCAATGACGCCGCCACCCACTATGACAACATCGGCAGCTTGTTGTCCCTGAATTGTGTCGTTGGTTGACATTGAAAGTCAGTTGTCAGTTGTCAGTTGTCAATCGTAGTCTTATTCTGTTTCTTGAAATGGACGTTCATGGGTGAGAGTTTATACAGCAACGGACTACTAACCACCGACAACTGACGCAAATTATGAAACATATTATCACACTGATTCCGGGCGATGGCATCGGGCCGGAAATCGCTGCCAATGTAGTGCGCATCCTCGAAGCTTCAGGCGTAGCAATCGAGTGGGAAACACATTATGCAGGGGCACAGGCGCTGGAAAAATTTGGCGAGACATTGCCTCCCGCCTTGCTTGAATCGATCTCGCGCAACAAAGTCGCGCTCAAAGGGCCAGTCACCACGCCCATTGGCAAAGGCTTCACGTCAGTCAATGTTGGCTTGCGAAAGGCGCTCGATTTGTACGCTAACATGCGGCCCATTCGCGCTCTGCCAAATGTTTCCTGTCGCTTTCCGGAACTCAACCTCGTCATTGTGCGCGAGAACACTGAGAGTTTGTACGCGGGGCTGGAGCACGTGGTGGTTCCCGGCGTGGTAGAGAGTCTGAAGATCATTACCGAGAAGGCTTCCACTCGTATTGCGCGGTTTGCCTTTGAGTATTCGCGGCGCGAGGGCCGGAAAAAAGTAACCTGTGGTCATAAGGCCAACATCATGAAATTATCGGACGGACTCTTCCTCGATTGTTTCCGGAGAGTGGCCACGTCGTACCCCGAAATTGAGGCTGATGACAAGATCATCGATAACGCATGCATGCAGTTGGTGATGCGTCCGGAGCAATTTGACGTAATGCTCCTGGAGAATCTATATGGCGACATCGTGTCCGATTTGTGTGCCGGGCTGATTGGCGGGCTCGGCCTGGTCCCGGGTGCAAACATTGGCGAGAAAGGCGCCATGTTCGAGGCAGTGCATGGTTCCGCACCAGACATCGCCGGACAGGGCATCGCCAATCCCACCGCGCTGCTGCAGTCAGGGATTCTGATGCTGCGCTACCTGGGCGAGCGCGAAGCAGCTGAGCGAACTGAGAGCGCCATGCTGAAGGTTTTTGCGGAAGGCAAAGTGCGGACGCGAGACATTGGCGGCACAGCCCGAACATCAGAATTTGCCGACGCGATCATCTCGCAAATGTGACGCATGGAAGACACTGCTTAGGGCTCTCTGGGCGCTCGCTTGGAATTCAACGATCCGCTCGCGCACATTAGCATCTCACTAATCTGAATGTGTCCAGCTCATGGGTGTAAGCCGCCGTTCTGTAATCCCACGTAGACGTCATCGGCAAACAGGCCCAGCCAGGGATCGGACTTTGGCGTGCGGAAGAGCTCTGCATAAACCTTTTCATTAAGAGAGGCGACATCCCTCGGCACCAAGCCTGTCGCCAACCAGGCATGAAGCTGCAGGTGCAGCATATATTCGTTGCGCACAGTATCCAGCGCGATGCTCTGCTCCAGCTTCTGGAGAAGCTTCGCGAGTTTTACTTCTGACTTCGACCCATTTGGATTCTCTGCCCAGAAGCTCTCCATTTGCCTGCGCACTAAGCTGACACTTTGCTCGTCCAGACGCGCGTCTCCGGCGTGTGCGGCAGCAATTTTGGTCCAGGTTGGTTCATCAGTGACGACTTTGAGCGAATCTGCATCCTGGGTTATGGTTTTCAGGATACTGACTTCAGTAATTGCTTTCGTGACTGCCAGGGGGGCAATGTCAACGGCCTTGGACGACTTGCCGGCGGACCGGGGCAAAAGACTCTCAGGAATCTTTCCCCCCACTCGCTTTGTTTCCTCCAGCCATTGGGCGGTAATCGACTGCACAGCCGCTCGGTGATAGTCGGCGAGCGTTCTTTGCCGCTCGTTGCGGGACAGGCTCGACAGACGATGACTGATATCCTCCGCGGTCGCGAGAAGGCGCAGAAAGGCGGCCGGGCCATAAAGTCCCGGAAGCGCGTCTATCACATTACCTTCGGCATCCAGCAGGTAATGAATGCTATTACCAGTAACGGTCCGTTCTAATTTCCGCCCATCACCAAAATCAATCGTCACCCGCGGCGCCGGGCGCACTGACTGCCAGTGAAGTATGAACCGGTCGCGCAGGGCCCGCGAGACTCCGGCATTGGCGTAAAGAACGGTGCGGAAAAATCGGCTGTTGGCGCAGCTGAATTCTTCGTTGAGATTCCCGAGCAGGCGGAGTGAAAGAATCGGTTTGCCGGCTGTCCTGGCCGCAGCTTCCGCCTGGGCCAGGTCCGTGTACCAGTAGAGTCCCGAAAGATAACTGTCCTTTTGCTGGCTAACCGCGTCCAAAGCGGCGCTTAATCTTTGCCATTCTGGAGTTGCGGGCTCCAACGGATTTGCTATGTGCCGCGCTATCTCATCACGATGTGCGTTGGCCAGCGCACTGAACCCTGCCGGGCCCAGAGCTCGCAGCCTGGAGATTGCCGCTCTGGCTTCCGTTGGGTTTTCCGATATTGCTGCGCGACCCAAAGCCTCAGGAATTGTTGAGGCAAATGCCTGACCGGCGGAAATCAATAAGAGTAACGATACGGAGATTGCCAGCTTCACGATGATACCTCCAATGCATGTTTGTATAGCGGTGGAAGGATCTGGGGCACTGCTTGGAATCGCCAACCCGCAACTAGGTTGTCTGACCCCTGGCCCTGGGACCGCACGCTTCCAGCGTGCTCGCCTGGCACTGGAGATCCGTCATAGCAGCTGGCAGCCCTGAATGGTGAGTAACGGCACGCTGGAAGCGTGCGGTCCCAGGAAGATCCAGGGGCTCGCTTGACTTTCTACTGACCTGTAATAAAGTCAGTTATTTCTATCCAGCAACATGTACGAGGTAACTATGAAGACATCTTTGTCTGCGGAACGGTTGCGAGACTTGGGCGTCCAACTCGCACTAGCCAACCAGGCCTTTGCTGCAAAATATCCGGGCGAGACTGGTCGGCGCCAACCTGTGCACACGGTCTACGGCGGTGCTCACTTGTTCAAAGCTGATTCCGCGAGTCGCCTCGGCGCCTTGGCAATTCGCTCATTGCAACAATTCGCTCCGGACTGTTTCACGTTCGCCAAAGCACTTGGCCTACAGGGGGCTGAGCGATTACCTGCGAGCACCTCATTGGGCGCCGCCGATTTGGCCAACACGCTGGCAACGAACCCAGAGGCAGTGAAAGAGGTTGAACCGGCGGCCTGGATCGCCCATACGATTTATGGACGCGTACAAGAGAAGCTGGCGCGCGAGCCGGTCGAGGACTTTCGCATCGACTATGAAGACGGTTACGGGAATCGACCCGACGCCGAAGAAGATGGACATGCGGCACAGGGCGCGCTGGAAGTTGCTGCAGGCATGGAACGGCATTCACTGCCTCCCTTTATTGGCATCCGCATTAAACCCTTTACCGAGGAACTGCGCGAACGGAGCGTGCGAACGCTGGATATTTTCGTGTCGACGCTGCTCGCAAAGACGGGCGGTAAACTCCCGGAGAATTTCGTCGTTACCTTACCCAAAATCACGATTCCCGAGCAGGTCTCCCTGCTTTCAGATTTATTTGATTCGCTGGAGGAGAAAACCGGGTTGGCGGCGGGCTCGTTGAAGATGGAGATGATGATCGAAACCACCCAATCGATTATCAACGATGAGGGTCGGATCAATCTGCCCTTATTACTTAAAGCCGCGCGGGGGCGTTGTCTGGCAGCACACTTTGGCACCTACGATTACACGGCCAGTTGCAGCATCACCGCGGCGCACCAGCACATGATGCACCCCGCCTGTGACTTCGCGAAGCATATGATGCAGGTGTCACTGGCTGGTACGGGCATCTGGCTTTCCGACGGCGCTACCAACATCATGCCGGTCGCACCGCATCGCGCGGTTGCCGGCGGGCCGGCGCTGACGCCCGAGCAACTCGAAGAGAATGCGGCCACGGTCCATCGGGCCTGGAAGCTGCATTACGATCACGTACAGCACTCGCTAACCAACGCTTTCTATCAGGGATGGGACCTGCATCCAGGGCAGCTACCGACGCGCTATGCGGCGGTGTATGCGTTTTTCCTCGAGAGTCTGGATGCCGCCTCCGAACGGCTTCGGAACTTTGTCGAGAAAGCGGCCAAAGCAACGCTGGTCGGCGATGTGTTTGACGATGCGGCGACGGGCCAGGGCTTGTTGAACTATTTTCTGCGGGCAATGAACTCGGGTGCGATTTCCGAAGACGAGGCGCTGAAGCTTTCCAGCTTGACCAGGGACGAACTGCACACAGGATCGTTTGTCAAGATTCTCAGAAACCGGCAACAACTCTGACAAGCGCCAGGAAGGCGGACTTGTTCGGCCGCGCAGTGCTAACATGTTTGCATTAATAGCGCCTAATCATGCGCCACAAAACTTCGAAGAGAGAAAATACCGATGAACTCATGGAAGAAAATTGCTTGCCTGTTGCTGGTTACAAGTTTTGCCTCCGCGGCGCCGGTCGCTCAAAAGAGGAGGGCTAATCAAGGCATGCCCGCAGATCCGGTTCTGGCCGCGAAAATTCGTCGCTTTGCGCCGACGGTGATGACGGCTGATACGTCCCGTTTGTCTGCAAATGATCGCAAGGCCCTGCAGAAGATCATCGCCGCCGCGAAGTTAATCGACCCGCCTTACCTGCAGCAAGTCTGGAGCGGGAACGAGGCCCTGCACAGGAAACTGCAGGAAGACCACAGTGCCCTCGGGCTCCAGCGGTTGCACTACTTCATGATTAACAAGGGTCCCTGGTCTCAGCTAGACAACAGCGAACCCTTCATCGAAGGTGTGCCCTCTAAACCGCCCCAGGCGAACTTCTATCCGGACAACATCACAAAAGAAGAATTTAATGCCTGGGTAGCGACCCTCTCGCCGGAAGAAAAAGAAAAGGCCACCGGATACTTTTACACCATCCGGCGCGACAGCACGGGCAAACTTATGTCCGTGCCTTACAGCGACGAGTATCGCGAATTTCTGGATCCGGCTGCCAGGCTCTTGCGTGAAGCGGCGCAGCTGACCACTAATGCTACGTTGAAAGATTTTCTCGTGAAACGCGCGGCCGCGTTTGCTTCTAATGATTACTACGACAGCGATGTTGCCTGGATGGATCTTGACGCACCCATCGAACTTACCATTGGGCCGTACGAAACCTACGAGGATGAAATGTTCGGCTACAAAGCAGCTTTCGAAGTTTATGTAACCCTGCGTGACGATGCGGAGAGTAACAAGCTGAAAAAATTCAGCCGGTACCTGCAGGAGCTCGAAGATCACCTGCCCCTGGACGCAAAATATCGGAATCCAAAACTCGGCGCGTCATCGCCAATTCGGGTTGTCAATGAAGTTTTCAGCGCCGGCGAGGGAAATACCGGGGTCCAGACTGCAGCTTTCAATCTGCCCAATGACGAGCGCGTAGTGAAGGAAAAAGGCTCAAAGCGAATCATGTTGAAGAATGTGCAGGACGCCAAGTTCAACAAAACGCTGATTCCAATCTCACGCGTCGTCCTGAGTCCGGCCCAGCAAAAACTGCTCGCCTTTGACGCGTTTTTTACGCACATCCTGACGCATGAATTAATGCATGGCCTGGGACCACACAACATCGAAGTCGCGGGCCAGCAAACTACCGTGCGGAAACAGTTAAAAGAACTTTATTCGGCCATCGAAGAAGCGAAGGCGGATATAACAGGTCTGTGGGCTCTGCAGTACCTGATCGATAAGGGTGTGGTCGACAGGCAGATGGAGCGCACGCTCTATACGACTTATTTAGCCAGTGCTTTCCGCTCGGTACGCTTTGGTATCACTGAGGCGCACGGGCGCGGTGTGGCCATGCAGTTCAACTACCTGACCGATGAGGGTGCGTTCAGGTTCGACGAGAAGTCGGGCACTTTCAGTGTGGACCAGACGAAGGTGAAACAAGCGGTGCAGAAGCTTACTCACGACATCCTGACTATTGAAGCCGAAGGCTCTTATGAAGGGGCCAAAGCAATGCTGGACAAGTATGCGGTTATCAGACCCCCCCTGCAGAACGCGCTGGACCGCTTGAAAAATGTTCCAGTCGACATCGAGCCTGTGTTTCCACTGGCGAAGTGAAGTAAGGGCCGTTCGGTGGCGAGGATTTGTCCCGGTGCAGGGTCGGACTTGCTTCCTCAGGCGCGGCGAATAAACTTCGCTGCGATCCAACCGGCGGGAATTAAGAGCGCGAGATGCAGCCAATCATATCCCCCGGTGGTGCTGCCACCGAAGTGAGAGCCGCTAAGCATCAAAAATACGAGCGGCACGGCCATGAATGTGTTTTGTTTAGAACGGAACTTGGCCTGAGCGGCCAGCCTATCGTCTGGTTTTCGTCCTGCTTTAATCGCCGCGATCATTTTCTTTTGAGCGGGCAGAATGCGCATCCAGACGTTGGCCGCCATAATTGTCCCGAACAATGCCCCGATGTGCATATAGGTCGCTCGGCCACTGATTAAGCGGGAGAGGCCGTAGGTCTCTGCCACGATTAGGACATAGGCAGTTCCCGCGAACACAAGCTCGTGTTTGCCCAGCGGGGACTTGACCATTAGATCGTAAACCAACCAGCCAACCACCAGCACACCCAGACCGACGCCAACTGCCTGGGCGACGCTAATGTCGGCGACGTCCGTGTCGATCATCACTCTGCCGCCGATGTAGTAAACAAGAATCAAAAGCAGCATACCGCTGAGCCAGGTCAGCCCCGCCTCCCAGCGAAACCAATGCAGTTTGCGGGATAACTCGTCCGGGACCTTGCGCTTTTCCACAGCATAGAAGCCGCCGCTGTGGACCATCCAAATCTGGGCTGGCGAGCCCGTCGCAGCCGCGGCTTTCTCTTCCTCAGTAAGGCGCGCGTCAAGCCAGGTGAAATAATAGGTTGTGCCAACCCACATGATGCCGGCAAATACGTGCACCCAACGGAAAATCAGGTTAAGCCATTCGCTCAGGGTCGGATTGATCATAATGTCACGTTTGAGCTCGGTGGCAGAGCGAGGCAGCGGCACCGCTTTTGGATTCCGCTTTGAACTAAAGACGGTTCAACTATAGAGTGATGCAGCCAGGGCACCTCGCCGCTATGCTCTACCGGCGCACTGCAAAACCAAAGCTAACTACCGCGATAAGTCGAAAAGCCGTATGGATTCAGCAAGAGCGGTACATGATAATGCTGCGTTGCATCCTCAATTCTAAAAGCAATTGTGACCTGCGGATAAAAACATTCAATATGCACTCCCTGATAATAGGCCTCGGTATCGAATACCAGCCGGTAAACTCCGGGACCCAAATTGTCTTCGACCAGAAAGAATGGCTTGACCCGCCCGTCCTCATCAGTCCACGCGTGGGTCAACTGCATCCACGTTTCATCCGGGTTCTGGAATTCCAGAGCCACTGCCACCGCGCTAGCCGGCCGGCCGCGTGATGTGTCAAGCACATGGGTTGAAATAGTGCTCATGGGTTTTAGGTCTTTGGTCTTTGGTCTTTGGTCTTTGGTCTTTGATCTTTGATCTTTGATTTTTAGTCTTTGATCCTTTAGAGCCCGGGCTTGGAACGAATCATTGAAGACCAACAATAACCAAAGACCTAAGACCCAAAATCCAAAACTATCCTTTTCAATCTTAACTGGGTGATCTTTCTTTGTTCTTCGGCGGCCAGATGGATTTCCTGCTCCGGATCGTTGGTCAATCGCTCGCGCAGGATCTCGAGCATTTCGCCGGCCGACTTGCCGCTGGCGCAAACGATAAAAATATGGCCAAACTTTTGCTCGTAGTCGCTGTTACCGCGAGCAAGTGCCTGCATGGTCTCCACTGTCGCGTGACGCGTACTCGACTGTTCCTGTGCAGACCAGGCCCGCGCAGTTTCAGATTGGGCCCGTCCAGCGTTCTGCTCACCAATCTTCGGATGGCTAAGAAACGCTTCCAACCAATCCGCCGGCGCCAGAGAACGCCAGTTGTCGTCGGCCTTGCTTAACAGTTCGTCGAGATTGACAAAGGGGCGCTGAGCAATCATACGCTCCACCCAGCTGGTTGAGCCGCAACATTTTAAGAACTCCTGCTCGGCCACTGATCGCGGCAGAGAATTCAAACGTTCAAGACCCTTCATACCGGTTGCTGATCCAATAACCTTCCGTAGATTCGCAAGCGACTGACACCACCATCGGGAAAGATGTTGAAACGTACGTGAGAAGCCGCCCCGACATCACCGAGTTCAGCGGTGAAAAAGTGTCGCGTGTGGGCCTGCAGTTTTGTTTGCGGGAGCAGTGTCCCCCAAACCAATGACGGGTCTTCAAGGGCTGTTTTACCCGCGGTGCAACTCTCCAGCGAGCAGCTATCAGGGAAATTGCCCTTGAACCAGGCCGTGTCAACTTCCACGCGCTCAATCTTACCGACCGCCCCCAGCCTGATGATGACCCAATCATGGCCCGGGCCGCGGCGGCGCTTCGTCTCCCAGCCGTCACTCATGTTCAGCGCCCGGCCCGGCATGATCAAATTATGGCGATGGCCAAAAAACATATCGCTGCACGACAACACCAGGCCGCCATGCTCAACGGCTGCCAAATCCACCTCTCCCCCTCTTCGCCTGATTTCCTTCCATTCAGGGACCACTTCTCCATAGACGCGCAAGCGCGCCACACCTCCATCCGGATAGATCTTGAACCGCAAGTGGGTAAAGCGCTGCTCGCTATTTACCGCGAAGTGGTTATGCGAGTCGCCTTTGAGTTGTGATAAGGGCAAGACCTCAGTCCATTCTGCTGTGTCGCTTTTCAACTGGTCAATTGCAGGCACCCCGGGAAAGTTGCCGGCTTCAAGTGAGCATTGTTCGGGATAGTTGCCACGAAAAAAACTGGTGTCGACAACAACTCCGCGAATCGTGCCGGGCAGCCCCAGGCGAATAATGCACCAGTCGAATCCCGGAGTGCGACGGCGACGGCTTTCCCATCCGTCCATCCACTTGCCCAAATCAGTATATTTGCCTTCAACAAAAATCGGTGCCTCAGGCTTCAGCAGATTCTCCTTGGGTGCGAAGAACTCATCACTGGCAAAAAGTACGGCACCACCCAACCTCTCCGCAGCCAAATCGATTAGTTCGGTGAAATCCACTGGTTCCCTCTTCATCCTCTTGCCAACGGCGAAACGTTCAATTCAGGTGCAGTGCATACGTCGTTGTGAACTTCTCTTTGTTCAGAGCGGGGATTCGTCCCTCCGACCGCCCGGCGATGCAGACACTACGGACACTGGCCTGACGCGTACCTCAGCTCGCTGCGAGCGGAAGGTACGCTTTTCTAAACAGCCTTCCCTTTCACTTGTTCTACCGCTGGTCATCATTGCCAGCCCAGCAATAAGAGACCCTCGGGATCGCTGGAGAATGTCCCGCCATCATATATCTTTCTACCGCGAAGGAAAGTCTTTTGCACCGTCCCTTGCAAATGTTCGCCTCCATAAGGCGTCAACTTGTGGCGGTGATAAAGCATCTGAGGCTGGACCTGAAAATGCTCATCCGGATGCCAAAATACGAGATCGCCATCGCAGCCCACAGCGATCTCTCCCTTGCGCTGCAGTCCAACCTGCCTCGCCGGAGCGCTGCAGAGCCATTCCAAAATTTTCTCTATCCCAAATCCCCTCGCTCTAGCTGCAGTCCAGATCACCGGCAGCCGAAGTTGCAGCGAAGCAATACCGCCCCAGGCTTCCAGGAAGTTTCCGCTTTCCTTCAGCTTGAGATCCTCGGTGCAGGGCGAGTGATCAGAAACAATCAAATCGACTGTTCCATCAGCGAGCGCCGCCCACAGCTGTTCGCGATTTTCACGTTCGCGAATCGGGGGACAGCATTTGAATTCAGTGGCTCCGTTGGGAATATCTTCAGCGGCAAAGTACAAATAGTGCGGACAGGTCTCAGCGCTCAGCAGCAAGCCGGACGCCCTGGCTTCCCGCAGCAATGGCAAAGCATCGGCGGATGAGTGATGAACAATGTGAATGCGCGTGCCAAATTCCCGGGCCAGTTTGATCATCAATTCGATCGCTTCATTTTCTGCAGCCCGGGGCCGCGATTTGAGAAAGGTGAGATAGAGCGATGCGTCCGCGTACCCGTCGTTGCTGGCGGCGACTTCATCTGCTGGCCGATGGCAAGAGGGCAAGCCAGCTTTGCTGATCGGCCCCGGTACCTCGGCATGAACTATCAATAGAGCGCCCAACCGTGTCAACTCAGGCATGGCCAGACGCAGTTCCGTTTCCGTGACATTGGGAAATTCATCAACACCTGAATGAATCAGAAAACACTTGAAGCCGACCACCCCAGCAGTCGCCAACCCCGCCAGTTCGCCCGTGTTGCCCGGCACCACTCCTCCCCAAAAACCGACGTCCACAAAACACTGGCCCGCGGCGGCGTCAAGTTTGGCGTGCAGGTTCGCTACTGTTGTCGTGGGCGGCACGGAATTAAGCGGCATATCAATCAAAGTCGTCACACCGCCTGCGGCCGCAGCCTTCGTCGCCGAGGCAAACCCTTCCCATTCAGTTCGACCCGGTTCATTGATATGCACGTGCGTATCAACCAGGCCGGGGATGATAATTTCGTGATCAGCCGCTTCTTCAACCTGATAACCAGCTGGAATGTCGTCAAAGCCGGCAATGGCGACGATCACCCCGCCGACGATGTGAATTGAGGCCGGCTGGATGCTGGTTAAACGCTGCGCGGCAAAAGACCCCCCTTTGTTCGCCCGGGACAGAGCAACCTTTCGTCCACGTACCACTAGATTGGGGGCAGGCATGTCGTAAACTTAAACCACAAATCAGGGTTTCCGCCAGCAAATTCCAGTTTCTTCAGGGGCGTCCGGGTCGTTTTCCCGGCCCCCGATAGTTCCCCCCGGGAAAAGTGGTTGCTACCGGTCGCCTCAATCGGGTATTCTTAGCTTGGGGTCCATCCACGACCCATCCAGCCTCACTGCTCCAACGATAAACATCGAAGAATTGCTTGCAGGATTCACACCTGAAAGCCTTCCGAATCTATGTCTAGTGCAAATTCCTTTGCGGTTTCCACTAAGGAACAACTAACCAAGCCTTTTATGTGGCTCGTCATCACGGGCGGCGCGGTGGCCTGTGTTGTGTCTTTTCGCGGCCTCAGAGTCGACAATATCGACGTCCAGTTATTGCTGCTTACTTTTGTGACCCTGGTTTTTGGTTCCCGCATTGGTATTCAAATCCCCCACGTTCGCGCCGAAATAACCGTATCTGACACGTTCGTGTTCCTCGTCCTTCTGCTCTATGGTGGCGAAGCTGCCGTACTGCTGGCTGCGGTCGAAGCGCTCTGCTCATCAATGCGCTTTGCTTCGAAATGGCTTACCAGGGCATTCAATGCCGCGTTACTGGCGTGCTCGACCGCCGTCACCGCCTGGGCCATGCATCTCTGCTTTGGCTCGCTCAAGGCAATGGGGCGCGGCGGCTTGAATGGGAACTTCATCATCGCCATTTTCCTGATGGCTTCTATCCAGTACCTCACGAATTCCGGACTGGCAGCGATGCGCGAGTCGATGAAGCGGAACCAACCGTTTGTGGAAATCTGGCAGAAGCATTTTCTCTGGACCTCCCTGACCTACTATGCCGGCGCCTCGACAGCCGGCATGATTACCCGACTCATAAACGGAATTGGCCTTTACGCCTTTTTGGTAGCTTTGCCGATCGTCGGCATCATCTACGCCACTTATCGCACCTATCGGCGCAACATTGAAGATGCCCAGCAACACGCGAACGAGCAGTCGCGCATCAGCCAGGCCTTGCAGCAGAGTGAAGAACATTTCCGGAATGCCTTTGACCACGCGGCCGGGATGGCCCTTATCTCAGCTGATGGCCAATGGCGCCGCGTGAATGGCTCGCTGTGCCAGATTCTCGGCTACACGGAAAAGGAGTTATTGGCGACAAATTTTCAGGAGGTCACCTATCCCGACGACCTGGGTGATGACCTGGTTCACATTTACCAGCTGCTGGAAGGAAAAAGGCGGATCGATCAACGAGAGAAGCGCTATCTACATAAGTCGGGCCAGCCCATCTGGGTGCTGCAAAGCGCTTCGGTCGCTCGTAACGCCAAGGGCGAAGCGCTGCATCTCATTCTCCAGATTCAGGACATCACCGAGCGTAAGCGCGCCGAAGAGCAGGTCCATCATGCCGCCTTCCATGACGCTCTCACCGGACTTCCCAACCGGACCTTACTCTCAGACCGACTCAGTCTCGCCCTGGCCAGGGCCAAACGAAATAAGGAATACAAATTTGCAGTGCTCTTTCTGGATCTGGATCGCTTCAAGCTCGTGAACGACAGTCTGGGTCACACGCTGGGAGATCAACTACTGGTCGAACTTGGACGCCGGCTCGAAGTATGTATGCGCAAGGCTGACACGGTCGCACGGCTCGGGGGTGACGAGTTTGGCATGCTGCTTGACGGGATCAAGGACCCGTACGATGCGATTTATATTGCCGAGCGCATTCAGGAAGAACTGTTGGAGCCCTTCGCCCTCAATGGCCACGAGTTCCTGACGACCACCAGTATCGGTATCGCGTTTTCTCAAACCGGTTATGAACTCCCCGAAGATATTCTCCGTGACGCCGACATCGCCATGTATCGCGCCAAGGCAAACGGCAAAGCACGTTATGAAGTCTTTGACGTCGCCATGCACTCCCATGCGGTGGAAATGCTGACGCTCGAACGCGAGCTGCGCCATGCGATCGAACGCAAGGAAGTTAAGGTACACTTTCAGCCCATTGTTTCTTTGTCGGATAAGATGTTAGTGGGATTCGAGGCGTTGGCGCGATTGGAATCCCCGGAGCTCGGCCCGATCTCGCCGGCCCAATTCATTCCGCTGGCGGAGGAAACCGGCCTGATCATTCCGCTGGGATTTCTGGTGCTGGCCGACTCCTGCAAACAGATGGTGCAATGGCATCAACAGTACCCGCGCGAACAACCACTTACCCTCAGCGTAAACCTATCGAGTAAGCAATTTACCCAGCTAAACCTGGTGGATTCGATCGCCAAAATCCTGAATGATACCGGGATGGATCCATCCTGCCTGCAGCTGGAAATTACCGAGAGTGTAATCATGGAGAAAGCTCAGGAGGCGGCGGAGATGCTGTCGCAGCTGAAGACGCTGGGCGTCAAACTGAGCATCGACGATTTCGGCACTGGCTATTCATCGCTCAGTTATCTGCACAGTTTCCCATTCGACATACTGAAGATCGATCGCTCCTTCGTCTGCCGCATGGGCACCGATAAAGAGAGCACAGGAATTGTCGAAACCATCCTGACTCTGGCGCAGAAGCTCGGCAAGAAAGCAGTGGCCGAGGGCGTGGAAACTGAGGGACAGCTTGAATTGCTAAGGAGTCTGGGGTGCGGATACGGTCAGGGCTATTTATTCTCGAGGCCTCTTTGGTGGGGAGCCGCCGAAAAGTTAATCACCAAGCAGGGCGGTCTCGATGGAGTTGATAACGACGCCGTCGGCCGCGAAGTCGAGGTGACCAGCGAAATCTACGCTATGTAGCCCCTGGGACCGCACGCATCCTGCGTGCTGAACCCCTGGACTCAGACTCTGTTCAATGCATACGACCTTTTATTAAAGATTCAGCACGCAGGATGCGTGCGGTCCCAGGACCAAAGGCCTGGCGGTACGCACACGCTGTGGCCGCAAAAGTCACAGGCAGTACCAAAAACAGACCTACACAACAGCAGAGAACACCCCCCAGGCCCAACAAGGCATTGAGCAACAGAAGAGCCAGCAGGCCCTGGAAATTCGCCAGCCCGGCCTTCGTGCTTAACTTCACAGCCTCGACTCCGGACAACCCCTTTTCGACAATCAGCGGATAGGCGAAAGTGAATACGACGGATACTGCCATCAACAGCGCCGCCATGGTCAGCAACAGAATAAATGACACCGCAATGAAACCGACGGAACTCGCTGGGACTGTTTGCGCAGTTGAAGAGTGCGGCAGCATGAGGACGAAGGCGAGCAAGAAAGCGACCGCAAAAGGGATCAGGACGAGCAGCACGGGTACCAGATGCAGCAGCATGGCGATAACTCCAGCGCCAAAAAAATCGAAGCCTTTAAAGACAACTTCGAACTCGACTCGCTGGCCACGCATGCGCTGAAGCAGAGCCAAATAGATTCCACACATCATGGGCGCCATCAGGATTCCCAGCGGGGCGAGATTTCCGATCAAGAGCGCTACCAGGATGAGACCAACAAACGTCCAGTATTGCTCTTTAATTACTTCCCAGCCTTCTTTGAGGCATTCGACAGGGCGGACTGCGTCGGGGGTAAATTCCGTCTGAGTGTAAAGGGGCATGATATTAAACTAAGGGGGCCATTTAGAAAGTGGATCGACTGCTTGGGCCAAAGGAATCAAGGCGCGCTTGTATCTCCCAGGCCAGCGAGTTAGCTAAACCGGAGAAGCTTGTGCGTTTGACGCCTGCAAGCTCGTCAAGAAATCCCTGAGCAAGTTAAGGGACACCTGCAAGCGATAGTGTCTGGTGGAGCGAATGTCATCGATAGGCGCAATCTCACCCGCCAATTCAATTTCCGCCGCTTCGATCACGGTGGAGGCGATTCGGTTTCCCCTCAGGACAGCTTCTGTCTTCACGCATCGAAGTGGCAACGGAGCGACACTTCCCAGGACAATGCGAGCGTCAGCAATACGATCGTCCTCGATATGAGCCAGCCCCGCAAAGCAAATCTTGGAGATCGCCTGGGCCTTACGCGTTCCCACCTTGCGGTAATACTGCCTGGACGATTGAGTTGTGCGCCTGAGGATTATTCGGGCCAGCAGTTCGTCAGCCCTGAGGACCATTTGTTTGTAACCGGTGTGGAATCCATGGTAGGGCACCAGGCGCGAACCACTCGTCGAAACTAGTTCCAGTTCGGCATCGTAAGCCAGCAGGGCCGGCGGCGAATCAGCTGCCGGCGAAGCGTTCATAATATTGCCTCCCAGCGTACCGCGATTCTGAATGGCGAGGCCTCCGGTTTCGCTGGCAGCCTGGCAAAGCATCGGGAATTCCTCGCGCAGGATTGCGTTCGCTTGCACGTCGGTGTAGGTAGTCAAAGCTCCCAGGCTTACCTGCTCATTTGTGACTGCAATGCCCCGCAGCTCTTCCAGGTTCCAGATGTTGAGGTAATTTCGATGCGTGAGCTTACCCGCCTCGAGCAGCACCATTAGATCGGTCCCGCCCGCAAATGGCTTCCAGGCTCCAGGTGCCTGAGCAAGCAAAGTGAGCGCCTCAGCCAGACCTGACGGTGTGATTAACTCGTAGGTGGGAAGATAAGCTCTCATTGTCCGTCGAGCTCAACGCCATCCTGCAATATTCTCTGTTTCTGACACGCGCGCAAGACCGATTCAAAAATCTTAATATAGCCGGTACAGCGACAGAGATTTCCAGCCAGGCCGGTACGAATCTCAGCCACGCTCGGGTGGGGATTTGTTTTCAACAAGTTGACCGCTGCCAGCACCATGCCCGGCGTGCAGATACCACATTGAGCTCCGCCACAGTCGATAAAGGCCTGCTGCACGGCGTGAAGTTGCTCGCCAGTCGCCACGCCTTCGATGGTCTGAATCTCCGCACCTTCGGCTTGCACAACAGGCACCAGGCAGCTATTCACGATCCGGCCATTCAGAAATATCGAGCATGCGCCGCATTCTCCTTCGCCACAGCCTTCCTTCGTGCCGGTCAGGTTTAGCTGCTCGCGCAGAACATCGAGCAGACGCTCCATGGGGTAAGCGTGAATGATTGCCGCCCTGCCATTAACCGTGCAGTGCACCTCCAGCTTGTTGATAATCGGTTCCATCCGCATCAGCTACGCAGCCCTATTCTTGCAAGACATAAATTCAAAGCTTACTTGATAACTTCTCCAGCAACACTTCGGGCATTAAAGGGATATGGTTAAAGCTCACGCCGGTCGCATTTTCGATCGCATTTAGAATCGCCGGCGCTGGTCCATCCATGGGCAATTCGCCGATGCCTTTGGCCCCGGCCGGTCCATATGCATAAGGATTTTCTTCAAAGAAAACGCGGATGGGCGGAATGTCCGCCGCGGTTAGCATGATGTAATTCGTCATCTGCCCATTCGCCATGCGGCCGTTCTGCCATGCGACATTTTCGAAGAGTGCATAGCCGATGCCCTGCGCCACGCCGCCCTCGATTTGCCCTGCTGCGAGCGTTGGATTGATAACCCGTCCGACTTCCTGGATCGCCACAAAGTCCTCGACGCGGGCTTCATAGGTGAGCATATCAACCGTAACTTCGGCCACGTAGACTGCCCAGGCATAGGTGCCGTAGGCATCACCCTGATATTTTTCGTCATTCCACAAGATGCCAGGGGGCGCCTGATATTTGCTCAGCGACCGCAACGGTCCATGCTGTTCCAGATAGGCAACGCAGGCTTCCTGGAACTCCGACGAACTGTACTGCTCTTTAAGCAGGCCACTGCCGACGAGGGTCTGCTTCATCCCGAGCACCGCCGACTCGATCAGCTTGCCAACCACCATACAGGTGCGCGAAGCAACCGTCGGCCCGCTGTTGGGAACATGGCGCGTATCCGGCTGGGCCACTTCGATCAAATCCGCGGCGATACGCAGCGCGTCAGCCGCAATCTGCGTGAAGATCGTATTTGTGCCCTGGCCAATCTCCGTGCTGGCGGCGAGCAAACGTACGCGCCCTTCAACCGTCGCTTCCGCGCCGACCACCGACGACAGGTAGACCTCGCCCGAACCCGTGAAGCCCGCACCATGCATGAAGCTGGCAAAACCCATCCCTTTTTTGAGGCGCGCCTGTCCGCTGCTGTTCTCATGGGCGAAGCGCGCCGTCTTCGCATGATAGTCACTCAACTCAAAAGCGCGATCGAGCAGGCAGGCCATTTCCACCTGCTCGCGAATTACCTGGCTGGTCGCCGTAGTTTCGCCCTTTTGAATGAAGTTCCGCCGGCGGAATTCATCCGGCGTGAGCCCTACTGTGTGCGCCACTTTGTCCAGGTGACGTTCGAGGGCAAAGATGCTTTGCGGCGCGCCAAAGCCGCGAAACGCCCCGTGCGGCGGAATATTGGTTGCCACTGCGCGACTGCGAATACGGACGTTGGGGCAAAAGTACGGACCAGCCGCGTGAATTGTTCCGCGCGACAGCACCACCGGCGAGAGGGTGCAGTAAGCGCCGCCATCGATCACGAAATCGATGTCCATGCCCAACAGCTTGCCGTCTTTTGAAACTGCAGTGCGATGCGCCGTCCGTGAGGGATGTCGCTTGGTCGTAGCAACCATGTCCTCGGCGCGGTCATACACAATCTTGACCGGCTTGCCTGACTTCCACGCCAGCAGGGCAGCGTGGCCGGCAATCAGCGAAGGATATTCTTCCTTGCCGCCAAACCCGCCCCCGGTCTCTGTCTGAATCACCCGAATGCGATCGTCGGAAAACCCAAAGAGTTTCACGAGCGCCTTGTGCACATAGTATGGGCACTGCATTGATCCCCAAACAGTGACGCCTTCGGCAGCGTTGGCGATGGCGATGGCGCCGTTGTTTTCGATATATAGCTGTTCCTGCGCTCCGGTGTGATACTCGCCTTCGACGATGAAATCCGCGCCGGCCCAAACGTCATCAACGTTTCCTTTCTCAACCAGGAACTTTTTGAAGATATTGTCCTCGCCCCAGATGATTTCTTTTTTGGCGAGCGAGTCTGCGAGGGAAAAGATCGGCGGTAATTCCTCAATCTCAATCCGCACATTGCGGCGTGCTTCTTCGAGCAGGTAGCGATCCGGATGGGCCAGCAGCAGGATCGGCTCTTCAGCGTGATTCACAAACTCAGCGGCAAGATACGGCTGGTCATCAAGAATTAAGGCAACATAGTTTTCACCAGCAAGTGGACCGCCACGAGTGTCACCGGCGCCAGCGCCGCAAATGTCCTGCGCCGTGACGATCGTGAATTCACCCCAGGGAATATCCCCGGTGAACTCAATATTTTTGATTCGCCCGCGCGGCGCCGGACTGCGCACAGTCACGCCGTAAAGCATACCGGGAAAGCTCAGGTCGTCCACATACAGCGCCGCCCCGGTGACCTTCTTCCGGCCTTCCTTGCGGGGAAGCGATTTACCGATGAAGTGATCTTTCATGATTGGCGCAATTGGGCGGGCAGATGCCGAGCAGCAAATTAAAGTTCAGGCGCAGAAAGATTCCGGAGAATCTTCCGCGCAAGCTGGTTGGAACTTCTGTTTGATGCTGTATCGCCTGTCCGGCTCCGCGAGTCAGCATGGCTGCTTCTATTTCGCATCGACGACGATTGTCGTGCTCATAAGAAGGTTCTTTCCCGTCTTTGTTAAAAAGCGAGAATACCACAATCCGGACCACTCACGGTTTCGCTATCACCAGGGGATTGGCTTCCAGTTCGCGACGATAAAAAACGCGCGGGCGTTGCACGCTGCGCTTCTCAGGTGCGGCGATACCCTGCTCGCCTTCGGTAAATGCTATTGCCAGGCCCACGCCACGGCTTTGCTTCATCTTCTCTTCCTGCATCTGGGGCACGCGTTCGGTGGCGAAGTCCAGCCATTCGCGCGCACTCAGCAGTCCGTCCTTCGGTTCAGTGTCGGCAACCGCGGTTTTCAACCCTTCCTCGATTAGGGCGTAGGTCAACAGACCATGGCCCAACTGCGCAGCCTCAAGCGCAGCCTGATAGCTCTGCGCGGCCGTGAGGATGTACATGCCTTTTTCATAAGCCAACTGTGCCAGCCCTTTCGAGTTCATCGGCCCCCGCCGCTTCTCTTCAGCCTCGAGCGCCTGACCCGAATTGCAGGCATCAATGATCAGCAGCAGGTGACCGGCGTCGAGATCTTCGACCGTTTGTTGCAGTTCAAGGTCAGAGATGCCGTGCGCTAAAATCGTCTGTAGTCCCTGCTCGTTCAGTTTTGTCCTGTCTCCGCCATAACCCAGATCATGCGGTATGAGATAAAAGCGCTGCGCCTGCGCGGTCCCATGTCCGGCAAAGTAAATAATGACCGTATCTTCGGGTTCAGCTTTCCTCAGTCCGGCAAGACCCCCGGCTTTGAGCGACGGGGGTTCGGGCGCACCGGCCAGTCGTTTCAAGGCTGAGAGAATGTTCGCCTTGGTCGCGTCCTGATTGATCAGGGGAACCACTTCAAAGCGCTCGAAGCGCGTTACTTCCGAGAGCCGCCGGCGCACTTCTGTGCCAAAGTCCTGGGCGTCAGCCACAGCATATTTCAAATTGTATTGTGAGTTCGCGTATTCATTTATCCCGATGGCTATGACATAGGCGGTGCCCGCGCGCTGCAGGCTGTCTGCTCCTGTCAGTGCTAACTGCGCGTCCTTGCTCTTCACGTTGTCCTGGTTGAAGGCATAAGCTGTCAGCCGGTTTGCTCCGGCCATAATGGTTATTTCCTGCTCCAGTGTGACAGCGGCTTTTCCGTTGAGGACGTTTCCATGCCAAACCCGGACGAGCGAGCCGTTGCGGAAAAGGCGAACGTCGCGCGCGCCGCTGCCCTGCGCGTTGTCCTTATCGGCAGGTGCGTCCACGATCTCTACTTTTACTTTGACTGTGCGGGCGCTAACGGCCGCAGCCGGAGCAGACTCGCCCGCCAGCGACAGTTTTACTGTCGGCTGGCGGCGATCTTTTTTGGATACATCCTGAACCACGCGCGGGCGTTTGCCGGCGATGACTTCAGCAAGCAAACCGGGATAGTAGAACTCGTTGAAGAACCATTCGATGGGCGCAACGTTGAAGGTGTCCTGATTGTAACGCCACAGAATCTGGTTCCAGGAAGCAGGCGTGCCGTCGAACAGTCCCTGTGGTGTTACGACCATCCATTCGCCACCATCATCCAGCGAGATAAGCGTCAACAGATGCTCGCCTGTGGTGGCATCCCACAAGAACGTGCCGCCGTCTTCGCCCGCTGAGGCGAGCAACTGCCCGTCCGGACTGAAATCGATCGATTCAATACTGGCCGTATGCCCAACGAGCGTTCGCAGTTCGCGTTTGCTGGCCAGGTCCCAGATCTTGATCGTGTTATCCGTACTGCCCGATGCCAGCAGTCGTCCATCACGACTGAAGGCCACCTGGCTGACGCCCTTGCCGTGACCCTTCAGGGACCCAAGCTCGCGTCCGGTGGCTACGTCCCAAAGCTGAATCTGACCGACAGCTTCGACTTTCATCTCTTTCATCAGATCCTGGTAATCAGCCGGCGGCTTGTTCTTTGATTTTTTAGGGTTTGAGGCGTCTGCCATCATCGCCGCCAGGTCAAAATTCGATTTCGACTCCACCCCTCCCGTCGCTAACGTGCGGCCATCAACACTGAAGGCAACTGAAGTGATGTTCCGGCCCATGGTGCCGGCCGACATCGATCCCAACATGTTTGTAATCATCGCCGACATGTCGGCGAGATTGGGCATTCCAGCCAGCGACGGCATGGAGCCCGGTTTGATCTTACGCGGATCAATTTTGCCCATTGAACTCATATTCCCGGGCGCAACCATTTTTTCCAACGGCGACGAAGTGAGATCGCGTAAACGGCTGCCGGACTGGACATCCCAAAGAGAGACCTGGCCCATGCTGCCCAAAATCGCGAGGATCCGGCCGTCTGAGCTGAATCCAACTTCAAGCGGGGTAGTGCTGAGCGCCAACGATTGCATCTCCTGGCCGGATTTTACGTCCCAGATCTTTACCGAATCCTGATTGCTCGCGGGCTGACCCGCTGCTTGCTGCATCTGCTGCTGGTTCGGGCCGTAAGTGGTGGCGATCCTGCTGCTGTCCGGACTGAAATCAGCTCGTTGCACGACTCCGCCCCCTGTCGCCGGCGCCAGAGTTTGCAGCACTCGACCACTCGGTGTTTCCAGAATCGTGAGCGCGTTGCTGTCGGGTGTAAAGGTTGCAACCAGTCGCCCATCCGGGCTCGGGATTCCATAAGCGCGCTCGGAAGGCGCTGCAGTCAACCGCAGACCGCGACCCGTGCGCAGATCCCAGCGCGTGCGACCGCCTGAATACAGCTGATTGCCGTCGGCGCTGAATGAGACTTTGTAGGCCATATTAGTGCGCCCGCTCATCTTCAGTAGTTGCTTTCCCGTTTCTGTTTCCCAAACGATCGTCGGCGTATCGAAACCACTGGTTGCGATGCGCTTGCCATCTTCTGCAAAGCTGGCAAAGACGCGCCCCTGCACTGCAAACGCCCCGCTGTTCGGCGCTTTCAATGGCGCTAATTCGCGCCCGCTGGCAACCTCCCAGAGCCTGACCGTGTAACCCTCCGCCAATGCCAGCAGACGACCATCGCGGCTGAACCTGGCGAGGCCGAACTCCACATTGGTCGGTCCCAGGTCGCGCGCTTTGCCTTTGGTCGTCACGTCCCAAAGTTTCAACCGTTTAGCGACCGTCCCGGCAACCAGCAGATGCCCATCAGCAGCGAAGGCCAGTTCGGCGCTGTCAACATCATTGTCTGGCAGTTCGACAACGCGAGCCTCGCCGCCCGAGTTGAGATTCCAAAACTTAATCTGCGATCCCGATCCCCCTTCCGTATAGAATGCCAGTTGGCTTCCGTCAGGGCTGAGCGCTGCGCCGCCTTCGCCTCCGCTAAAACCGGCAACACTCAACGACTCCAGGGGCATCGAACGTAGTTCGCGTCCGCTCGCGAGCTCCCAAACTCGAATCATGTCGCTGATGGTGATCACGCGACCGTCGTTGCTGAAGGCAACAAAGGAAACTCCGCCAAGCGACGAGACAGTCCCACCCGCTTGCGGGGCCAGTGTCTGCACCTCGCGTCCCGATACCACGTCCCAAATCTTGACTGAGTTGTCGCCGGCAGCTGCCGCAATCACGCGGCCGTCGCGGCTGAAAGCTATGAAGGGTGACACTCCGGCAGCGCTTTGAGTTCCGCTCGAGAGGTTCCGGAGTTCGCGTCCGGTGGCTGTCTCCCACAATTTGATTGTGCTGCTGCGAAACGTTCCGGTGGCCAGCAGACGTCCGTCGGGACTGAAGACCAGGCGTGTTGCGCCAAAGAAATTGTTGTAGCCCGTTTGCAGGACTAGTTCAGGTTTGGCCTCCCTCGCTGGTGAAGCAGACTGAGAATTGGCTGCTCCGGGGCCTCCTTGTAAACCCAGTCCGCGGTCCACTGGTGTTGGTGTCGGGGTTTGGGCCAGGGCGCTAATAGAGAACGCGGCGAGCATTACTACCAGGCGGATGTGGCGCTTGATCATCTGTAGCTTCATAACGACTCTCCCATTCCCCTGGGACCGCACGCATCCTGCGTGCTGACTGCGCGGTGTGCCATCCTATTCGGTCATACGCCGCAAACTGCCATTCTTTCACTTCTCTAAAATTTTACGTGCTCCAGAAGCAATAACCCAATTGAGACAGCTGCCAAAGCGTACATGACCGGATTGATTTCCCGGTGACGACCGACGATCAGGTAAAGCCAAACATGTGCAATAAACCCCCAGAGGATGCCCTGCGTGATCGAAAACGTCAGCGGGATCAGTATGATCGTCAGGAACGCAGGTAGACCCTCTTCAATTCTTGAAAACTCAATCTGGCCGACGCTCTTGAACATGGAGGCGCCCACCAGGATCAGAACCGCAGCGGTTGCGTAGGGAGGCACCATGCCCGCCAGCGGCGCGAGGAAGAAACAAGGCAGAAAACAAAGCGCGGTAAAGACAGACGTCCGACCCCTCCGGCCACCCATGTTGATGCCGGAAATGCTCTCAATATACGCGGTGCCCGAAGACGAGCCGGCCAGTCCCGCCCCGAGGGTTGCAAATGAGTCAACTATCAAGCCCTGCTTCAGATTTCGCGGGTGACCGTTTTCATCAAGGAGGTTTGCGGCGTGCGCCACGCCGATAAATGTCGAAATCGAATCAAACAAATCGGTGAACAGAATACCGACGATTGCCGGCAACAACGAGAGTTTCAACGCCCCGAGGATATCCAGCTTGAGGAAAACGCTGTGAAAATCCGGTCTGCTGATCAGGCTGTCGGGCGCCTTTACCAACCCGGTGGCCCATGCGATTAAG
>DAIMCP010000045.1:0-29585 GCA_036726305.1 Pyrinomonadaceae bacterium
GTCAGCGGAGGTGTTGGCAAAGGAAGATCGATTGCGGTTCCTGTTTCGCGAGATGCGATCTGTTGTGGTTGCCTTCTCTGGTGGTGTTGACAGCAGCTACGTGGCTTACATTGCGACTGCCGAATTAGGTGACCGGGCGATCTGCGTAACCGGCGAATCGGCCAGTCTTCCCAGTTACCAGCGCGTCGAGTGTGCTCGCCTGGCCGAGACGTTCGGATTTCACCGCGAGATCCTCCTTACCGAAGAACTCGACGATCCCCGCTACCGCGCGAACGCCTCAAATCGTTGTTATTTTTGTAAAGACGAACTTTATAGGAAGCTGGAGCAACTCGCTCAGCAACGCGAGGTTGAGTTCATTGTCGATGGATCAAACACGGATGATATGAACGATTTTCGTCCCGGCCGGGCTGCCGCATCTGAACACAGTGTCCTCAGTCCTTTGATTGAAGTCGGTCTTAATAAGCAGGAAGTGCGCGTGCTCAGTAAACGCGCTGGGCTCCCCACCTGGGACAAACCGGCAAGTCCCTGTCTCTCCTCGCGCATAGCTTACGGAACCACGGTCACTATTCAGCGATTGGCTTCCATAGATCGCGGCGAAGAGATAATGCGGGCCATGGGGTTTCGAGAATTCCGAGTCCGTCATCATGACAATCTGGTCCGACTCGAAATCGCCCCAGCGGAGTTGAACAGGGCCCTGCAACGGGAGGTAATTGACGAGTTAGCGAAACGTTTCCGCGCCCTGGGATTTAAATATGTAACGCTTGATCTGCACGGTTACCGCAGTGGCGCCATGAACGAAGCACTATCTTAGCAGCGGCACGCAGTGCGCTGCCCTGCGATTCATAGAAGGTATCCAGGAACGCAAACAGTTCGAAAAAGCGGAGATGGTTATGAAAAGCATGTACAGTTCGTCATACGTTGACGACATTCGCGAGATAAAAGAAGAAAACCCCTTCGAATCAATGATGTCGCGTTTTGATCGGGCGGCCCAACTGCTTCAACTGGACTCTGATCTTTACGCCGTGATGCGGGTGCCCAATCGGGAATTGAAGGTCTATATCCCTACCCGCATGGACTCAGGCCGTATGGAGGTGTTTGAAGGCTACCGCGTGCAACATAATTTTGCCCGTGGACCAGCGAAAGGCGGAATCCGGTACTCGCCCGATGTGACTTTGGACGAAGTGCGCGCCCTGGCCGCCTGGATGACCTGGAAATGTGCAGTGGTCAATGTTCCCTTTGGCGGGGCCAAGGGCGGAGTCATCTGCGATCCGCAACAAATGTCGCTCGGGGAATTGGAGCGGATGACGCGTCGCTATGCCGCGGAGTTGGTTGATTTTATAGGACCCGAAAAAGACGTTCCCGCACCCGACATGAATACCAACGAACAGACGATGGCGTGGATTATGGATACGTATTCCATGCATGCGCGCCACACGGTTACCGCCTGCGTTACGGGAAAGCCAATCGATCTCGGCGGTTCGTCGGGAAGGCGCGAAGCGACTGGCCGCGGACTGCTGTTTGTGATCAACGAAGCGGTCAAGCGGTTTCGGATGTCTCCGACGGCCACCCGGGTCGTCGTTCAGGGATCCGGGAATGTTGGCGGGATCGCTGCCGAATTGTTGCATGAGGCTGGCTATAAAATCGTCGCCATTTCTGATGTCCACGGAGGAATTTACAATCCCGCCGGTATCGACATCCCCAATGCCTTGCGACACTTGCGCACAACCCGCTCATTTGAGGGCTATGAAGGGGTGGAAACGGTTTCCAATCAGGAACTGCTGGAACTGGACTGCGACGTCCTGGTGCCGGCAGCGACCGAAAACCAGATTACTTCACAAAACGCGGATCGGATTAAGTGCAAAGTGTTGGCAGAAGGAGCAAATGGCCCTACCACGGCGGCTGCCGACGAAATGCTGCACCAAAAGGGGATCTTCGTTATTCCTGACATCCTGGCCAATGCCGGCGGGGTGACCGTATCTTATTTCGAATGGGTCCAGGACCGGATGGGCTATTTTTGGCGGGAAGATGTTGTAAATCAGCGGCTTCAGGATACGATGGTGGCCAGTTTCAATGACTTATGCCGTTACGCGGACGCCCATTCAGTGGACACTCGGACGGCTGCCTACATGCTGGCAATCGACCGGGTGGCTTACGACACAAGGATGCGGGGCTTCTACGCGTGACCGAAAAAACATAAGTCCCTGACGCTAAGTCGTGAAAAAGTCTTGATTTCCGCCGGAAGGTGGAGTATGGTCTGGCTCAGTTTAGTACGTGGGACCATGCGCGAAAAGTTTTTATTGTTCGCGCAGTGGGGCCAAGTGCGGAACGATTGACACTGAGTGGCTGGTTGCGTATAAGAAGTTACTCGGTTTTTCAGGACGTCGAAAGAGAGCACGGAAAAGGTAAAAGGCGCTGTGGTATTCTTTCACTTTTCCGAGTTATTACCGGCTGTTCACACTTGTGAGCAGTGAGATTGTTCCTGGTTTGACAGATCGTAGTTAGGGTGCGGAAGCTCCGGGAAAGTCAATGCGCGGCTTCGTCCCGCTCCAGGATTTTGCTGGCGCGTGCAACCCGTTGAATGAGAGGCCCCTACAAGAATTCTATATTTGAAAGTGTTTCGCAGGAGGAATGCGATGAGACTCGCAAACAGAGCGCTTATTGCCGCGCTCGCAATGTTAATCTTATGTGCGGCCGTTTCGGCGCAGACAAGACGTGCGGAGAGCGATCCACGGAATCAGTCTCCGTCCGTCGGTACAGGGGGGCCCGAAGGGGGCGCCACAGGTTTATTTACCATTTATGATGGCTCAACGATTCGCAAGGGCGAGTTTACCTTTAGTATCGCGTACAGCAATTATGACCGCGATCCGGGTAACGTTGACATCACCGACATCCCGGGCAGTTTCAATGTAGGTCTGAACGACTACATTGAGTTGTTCTTCAAGAGCAATCTGATGCGCGGGATCAAGGTGAATAACCCATCAAATCTATCCAGTTTTTATCTGCCGAATGTAGGCTTGTGTACGGCGCTCTCGCCCTGCACCGGGCCGGCAATTATTCTGGCACCCAGTGGCCCGAACGTTGGTACGCTGGCCGGACAGGCGCTTTTCCGTCCCTTGAACAATCAGCCGTTTGTTCAGTTCCCATTTATCGGCGGATCGGCCGGAACCTTCGGACAAGGTCCAGGCCAGATAGGTTCGCTGTTTGGTTTTCCGGGCTTCTCGGCGCAGATTGGTGCACCGATTGGTTCTGGTGGGAGATTCAGTGGCGCCAACTTGTTCCCAGGTATGGGTTCGCCCGTCGGTAGCATTCTGCCCGGCATTGTGCTCGCAACGACCCAGTTGCCCTGTACTGCCCTGACTGGTGCTTGCCAGCCTCCGGGCAATCCCGGACCGCAAAACCCGATCACGGTCCCGACAACGTTCACCATCGCCCCAAGCTATTTGCCGGATGCGCCATTTGTTTCGCGTCCATACGGCGAGTCGAGCTTCACGAATTACGTTGTGGGAGCAAAGATCCGTTTCACCGGACCGCACAATCCGCTGGGCGTGGGTATTATCCCCTTCTATCGCTGGTATCCGGATAATGCCGATTCCTTCGGTGGCTTTAATCAGCTACAGCGTGGCGCCGGCCCCGGCGGTAGCTTCTTAAAAGGCGACCTGGGCTTGGTTGGCTTCATCGATGGCCGACTACATAAGCACGTCAATGTATCGGTTAACGCGGGCTATATCCTGAACAGCAACGAGAAGTCGAAGGCCATGAACGAGGCAGTTCTGCTCGATCGGCCGAATGAGTTTTTGGTTGGTGTGGGAATGGACTTCCCGGTCAATAAGCATTTTCAGCCGATCGCTGAAACGCGCATGACTCGGTATGTGGGCAACCGCACGCAAAATGCTTTTGAAAATCACCCCGTCGAGGTTTTGGGCGGCGTTAAGATCTTTCCGAAGCGCTGGTGGGGATTTGGTGTTGCTTACCGCCGTCACCTGAATGAGCAGGATGAAGGCCATATTAGAAAACTCGATGCCAACGTCTCAGTGGCTAATCTCTCGGGTGTCTTCGTTCCCAATCGGGGCGTCGTTATTGTCCCCGGAACGACGGTACCGGCAACCACTGGCGGTTACCCGACCGGGTTCAAATTCTCGCACGATCCGAACGGTTTCATCGTGCAGTTCTTTGCCGGTCACCGTAATGCACGAGGACTGCCGCCGCCACCTAACGTAGCGCCGGTAATCAGTTCTGTGACCGCGTCAAGTTCTTCAATCACCCTTCCGTGTAGTGAGGGAAATATCTCGGCCACCTGCCCGACCAGCGCGAATCTCGTGCTTCAGTTGATGGCAGACGCCCGAGACGAGAACAACGACGTTCTGTTGTATAGCTGGACAGTCACCGGTGGAAAGATTACGGGTGAAGGAAAGAACGTAACCTGGGACTTGACCGGTGCGAGGCCTGGCAGCTATACCGCATCAGTCCAGGTAAGTGATGGCACGAATCCAGCAGTATCCGGTTCGACGACGGTCACGATTGCCGACTGTCCTGACTGCAAGCCGCCATGCCCGACAGTGAACGTGAGCTGTCCGGACTCGGTTGAGTTGGGCGCTCCGATAACCTTTAGCGCATCCGTTGGCAGCACTAGCGCCAGCGTTACCTACAACTGGTCAGTCTCGGCTGGTACGATCTCCGGTGGTCAGGGTACTTCCTCGATCACAGTTGATACGGCAGGCCTTGGTGGTCAGACTGTAACGGCGACTCTGGAACTCGGTGGCTTGGATCCGTCATGTGCGAGGACCGCTTCGTGCACAACGTCCGTGAAGTCGCCGCCGGCACCGAAGGAATGCGATTTGGTTGATGAGTACGGGGACATCAAGTTTAATGATGAAAAAGCCCGTCTTGACAACTTCGCTTCCAGACTGCAGACCGATTCCGGTTCGCAAGGCTACATCCTTGGTTACGGTACCTGCGAAGGCCAGGGGCTCGCTCGTGCCAATCGCGCCAAGGACTACCTCGTCAATACTCGCGGCATCGATGCCGGACGTATTGTGGTAGTGGATGCCGGTTGCCGTGCTGACCTTTGGGTCTCGCTGTATGTCTGCCCGCCGGGAGCCAACCCGCCGACTGCGAAAGTAGATGGCGCCGTTACTCCTTGTCCGGAATGCAGAGCCAAGAAACGGACTCCGCGGCCACGTGTTCGTCATGGTAAGAAGAAAGCCAGCGACGAAGATGAGTAGGTCTGACTGATCCATTCGCGTAATGAACGCGATGTTTTCCCAAGCGGGCGATGTTCTCTAGCGAGATGCATCGCCCGCTTGGCGTTTGCCTCCAGAGTTTTCACACAACCGATAACTCGCGGTCGAGCATCATAAAAACCGTCCCAGATGATGGATGCCTTGCCTGCTCGTTTGTATTAAACTGGGATTCAGGGAATTTCGAAGTGCGGTTACAGTTTCCAAGAGATGGTGAGCATGAAAGTAAATAGAATAGGCGGTCTTTTCCTTCTGCTGCTGCTCGCAATGGCAGGCGCGACTGGTCTCTTCCCTTCAGCCGGGGCAGCCGCGCCAGCTTTTGATTCTCCAGCGGTCATGTATTCGGAGGACTGGCGCGCCACCGGACCACCGGGAGGTGATGTGCGCGCCCTCGTCGTCGATCCCAGTGATCCGAGCCGCTTTTATTTCGGTACCCTTGATGGTCAAATCTACACTTCAGCGGATGGCGCCAGGAGTTGGCAACTGCTCTACAACTTCAACATCCCGCGATTGTTTGTGGATCACTTGTTGATTGATCCCCGGGACTCAAACACTCTATACGTGGGCGCCCATCGCCATAAGGAAGCGGGTGGCTTCTTCAAGTCAACCGATGGCGGGCACAAATGGCGGGAAAGCGGCGAACTGAAGAACGAAGCAATCCATTCTTTGGCTCAATCCTCGCTCAATCCAAATATTCTGATTGCCGGCACCTTTAACGGTATCTTTCGCTCTGACGACTCGGGAAATACCTGGAGTCAGTTACCGACCCAGAACACCCCGGGCCTGGTCCATGTGGAGTCCCTGGCCATCGATCCGGTTAATGCCGATATCATTTATGCCGGCACCTGGTATCTTCCGTACAAAACCACTGACGGGGGTAAGAGCTGGTCGATAATTAAGAACGGAATTATCGATGATTCTGATATTTTCGCCATCGACATTGATCCGCGCGATCGCAGCCACATCATTGCCTCAGCTTGCAGCGGCATCTATGAGACTCATAACTCCGGAAGCGCGTGGAAGAAGGTGCAGGGTATTCCCTCTCAGTCACGACGCACACGCGCCATCATGCAGCACCCATCGATAGCGGGCGTTGTTTATGCCGGCACTACCGAGGGATTCTGGCGCTCAGAGAAGGGTGGCGATGCAAATTCGTGGATGGTGACGACGTCGCGTCAGCTGGAAGTCAATTCCATTGCTGTTCATCCTGCAAATCCGCAGATAGTCTATATCGGGACCAATAACTACGGGGTGATGGTGTCGAACGACGGCGGCAAAAGCTTCGTGCCCAGCAACGGCGGTTACAGCGGGCGCTTCGCGAATGCGATCCTCACAGATCGGGAAATGGCCAACCGAGTTTATGCGAGTACGATCAATACCACGACCGGGGCGGCTTCTTTTTCGTCAGCGAGGACAATGGACAAACCTGGCATCCGTCTATGAGAAACATGCCCGCGCGCCTGATCAGTTACACCATCCTGCAGGACTCGAGCGATGCTAATCTCATTTTGCTGGGCACAAACCTGGGAGTCTATCGCTCGGTTGACCGCGGAGCTTCGTGGGCGCCCGTATGGGCCGGCAATCGTCCGGTTGCGGCACAGGCAAACATGTCTTCGGCCCGTCGTAAAGGTGGGGCGCCAGCCAGGCGCGCAGCAGCTAAGAGGACAGTGGTATCCAGTGGCGCCAGCGAATCCGTGCGGCAGGCCCAGTCGGCTCTAAACGCAGCTGGCTACCCCGTGGGTATTCCTGACGGGCGAGCGGGAGTTCAGACGACGGCGGCAATCAGGCGTTACCAGACTGACAAGAGCATTCCCGTCACAGGAGTTCTGGATGAGGTTACACTGGCCGCGTTGGGAGTGGCGGGCCACGACGCTTTGGCGACAGTAGGCGACGGTCAGAGTGCTTCCTTACTTTTGACCGATGCGATTAGCGAATTAGTGCAAACCGTAGATTCTGAATCCGGCAGAACAATTACACTGGCGGCTACCAATAGCGGATTATACCGGACGTTCGATCCAACGAAGGGTTGGCGTAAACTTCCTTTTGGGGCGGGCTTCGATTCCCACACTACTGCGCTCAGCGCTAACCCCAGGCTGCCGGGCTATATCTGGGTCGGCACGGCGTCGTCAGGGGTATTGGTCTCTGTCGATGCCGGCCAGACATGGCGCCAGGTCGACGGGGTTCCTACTGACGCACCTATCAATGTGATCGCCCAGGATCCCCAGCGCCCCGCCAATGTTTATGTGGGCACCAAGCAGGCCTTCTACGCTTCGCGTGACTCGGGCCAGCACTGGCAACGTCGTGGCGGCAATCTCCCGTTTGGCGATTTCACCAGTATCCTGGTTAACCCGCGCAATGGAGATGAGTTGTTTGTCGGCAACGCCTATCAGAACGGCGAGTCGGGCGGGGGCGTCTATCATTCCACCAATGCCGGGTTGTCCTGGAACAGGATCGATCCCCAGGGGCGTCGCTTGCCAAGCCTGCGCATTTGGGCTCTGGCACTCGACTCCCAAACTCAGGGCAACTTGTTCGTAGGTTCCCATTCAGCTGGAATCTACGTCGTCCCGCGGGGCGCCGAGCGAGTGGCCAACAGCGAGCGGTAAACGGCGGAGGCTTCAAGTCCTCGGCTGCGAAGGCGACCTGCGCAGCCGTCTCCATTGCTTGAACAAAAGGCTAATCCGGCCTGCCAGTGGAGGTTAGCGCCTTGACACAGGCTGGTACAGGCGGTACATTTGCCCACCTACCCGGTTTAAGCGACTGGTAAGTGGTCGGACCAAGCGGGTGACTACGGGCACGACGGAAATCGAAACAAATTACACCTCCTTTTCCAAATCTAGACGGCTCGACTCCTCGCTCGCATTCTAAATCCGACACAACCCCAGATGAGCAAGCAAACAGGACGCAGGAACGGTCCTTAGGTCGTGGTACTGTGCGACCGTAGCTATGCCGGGTAAAGCGTGACCAGGATCTCTGACACGCTGATATTGCGCGCGAAGTAGGAGTCTGCATGTTTAGTGAAGAACCCAAGCTGGATAACAGCGAGGAAAACATCAACCAACCATCATCCGGCGAATCTGAAAGTTCGTCGTCCCAGGCTTCCGCGTCGACGACCGGTGCCGTCCCAACCGTTCCCGAGGCCGCCGTTGAAGAAGAGGAAACACGCCCGATGGGCGATGTTGACTTTGGACAGCTGTTGGACCAGTTCGAACAGGAACAAGCCAGCCTCCAGGAAGGTGAGGTTGTGCGCGGAACTGTGGTTGGCATCAGTGAACGCGGCGTAGTCATCGACTTTGGCTATAAGTCCGAAGGCATAGTCAATCCCGCCGAATTCACCGAGGACGGTCAGATCACCGTAAAGCCCGGTGACGAAGTCGACGTGCTGGTCAAGAGCATGGATTCGCACGATGGCCTGCCGATATTGTCGCGGGCCGATGCTGTACGCATGAAGGCCTGGGATGACTTGGAAAAAGCCTATCGCGACGGCACGAATATCAAGGGCCGCATTGCCGAGCGCATCAAGGGTGGCCTGCGCGTCGATATTGATGGGATCGCCGCGTTCCTGCCAGGTTCGCAGGTAGACGTTCGCCCCATACGCAATCTCGACAGTCTCAGGAACCAGGAGATTGAAGCCAAGGTAATCAAGCTGAATCGGAAACGTTCCAATGTCGTGCTGTCCCGCAAAGCCGTCATTGAAGAAGATAACGTTGGGCGCAAAGATGAAACGCTCGGCGGGATTGAGGAAGACATCATCGTCGAGGGACAGATCAAGAATCTCACCGACTACGGGGCGTTTGTCGATCTCGGCGGTGTGGACGGTTTGTTGCACGTGACGGACATGTCCTGGGGACGTCTGCAGAATCCCGGCGAAATATTTCACGTTGGCGATACCATTCAGGTCAAAGTGCTCAAGTTTGATCGCGAGCGTGAGCGGGTCTCGCTCGGCTACAAACAGCTTCAGCCCGATCCCTGGGCCTCAGTAGAGGAACGATTTCCCCTGCACACCCGCATCACCGGCAAGATTGCCAGCGTCGCCGACTACGGCGCGTTTGTCGAACTGGAGAATGGCGTAGAGGGACTGGTGCACGTTTCGGAGATGAGCTGGTCCAAACGAGTGAAGCACCCCAGCAAGATTGTCAGCCCGGGCGATACGGTCGAAGTCGAAGTGCTGGCCGTGGATTCCAAGGCGCGCCGCATCAGCCTGGGCATGAAGCAGATTCAGGACAATCCCTGGCGGACTCTGAACGAGCGGTACCAGGTAGGCTCCAGGGTGCAGGGTCGCGTGCGTAATCTGACTGATTTTGGCGCCTTCATCGAAATAGAAGATGGCGTCGACGGACTGGTGCACGTTTCCGATATTTCGTGGTCCAGACGCATTAAGCATCCGAGTGAGCTGCTCAAGAAGGGGCAGGAGATCGAAGCTGTTATTACCAGCATCGACGTTGAAAACCGGCGGCTGTCGCTCTCAATCAAGGACCTGGAACCAAACGCCTGGGAACGTTTTGTGGCTGAACACCAGCCGGGCGACGTGGTCCGCGGTAAGATCGCCCGCTTTGCCAACTTCGGCGCCTTCGTTGAACTGGAAGAGAATCTCGAAGGTCTTTGTCACATCTCGGAGCTCTCCGAAGAACGGGTAGAAAAACCGGAAGAAGTGGTTCAACTTGGTCAGGAGATGGAATTCAAGATCCTCAGAATAGACTCGGATGGCAAGAAGATCGGACTCTCAGCTCGTGCCGTCGGCAAGGATGAACCCATCGTTGACACCAAGGTATACTCGTCGGAAGCCGGCGGTGGGATGGCCTCACTGGGTGAGCTGGCGGACTTCGGCATTGGCCGTTCAGCCGGCAACGACGAACCCGAGAAGTAACCTTCCTGATCTTTCAGCCCGCCGGTACGTCGTTAAAACGCTGTACCGGCGGCGGTTATAGTCTTGCCCCAGGCGCCGGATTTCTGATACTGTACGCCCGTTTTGATCTACCTCGCCATTTAAGACTTGCAGCAATACTTCCGTAACAGGAACAGATAGGGATCGAACCCTCTGTCGAGAACTTTGAGGTGAGCATGACAAAAGCAGAACTCGTCGAAGACGTGGCACGAGCGGCTGAGCTGACTAAGAAGGACGCGGAACGTCTGGTTGAAATTGTCTTCGAGAGTATTATTGAAAGTCTCAATCAGGGAGAGAAGATCGAACTGCGCGGCTTTGGCAGCTTTCGTGTTCGCGAGCGTGGCGCGCGACGCGGACGAAATCCCAAAACCGGTGATCCGGTGAGCATCCCAGCCAAGCGTGTCCCCTATTTCAAGCCCGGTAAAGAACTCAAAGAACTAATCAACGACGTCAACGCTGTGGCAGTGCCGGGCGCCGATAGTGGCCACATTGATGATCTGGATCGCCCCCCTGTTTTCTGATTTTTCCCGACCGGAACGAGGAATCGCAAGTGGAGACCTTATGGAGTCCCTGGCGTTACGATTACATAGCGTCGAGCGGAAGTGACAGCAAATCCGCCGGTTGTGTTTTCTGCGAGATTCAGCAAACCCCGGAACGTGACGAATCGAATTTTGTTCTGCATCGTGCCTCTTACAATTTCGTAGTCCTCAATATCTATCCCTATATCAGTGGTCATTTGTTGATTGTGCCGTTTCAGCACGTCGCGGATCTCGACAGAGCCGATAAAGGTACAACCGACGAACTGATGGACCTGACAAAACATTGCCAGTCAGCCTTGCGTGCGGTCTACCAGCCGGCCGGATTCAATATGGGCATGAATCAGGGGCGTGGCGGGGGTGCGGGGATTGCTGACCACATACATATCCACCTTATGCCGCGCTGGATCGGCGATACGAATTTCATGACGTCCGTGGGAGATACGCGCGTAATTCCGGAAGCCCTGGCCACCACCTACAGCAAACTCAAAGAGAAGTTTTAAGCGTCGATCGTTTTCTATTTTCGATTTGGTATTGGACATTTTTCATCTGTCATTGGGTTGGGACTCCATTGACTCGATGCCGAACGAACATTTTGATTTCAATGACAAATGAGACATTGTCCAATGCCAAATGGAAAATGATCACCGCTTCGCTGTTCGCCGGGAAACTGCCTCGTCTTCGATCTCTCCGCCTTTGCTGATCGGAATATCAGACGCCGTCGAGTAAAGGGCCCCACGTTCCTCAGAGTCCAGATCGCTTTGCAGGAGTGCGGGCATTGAGGCACTCAACTGCGGCGGATTAAACCCTGGGTAATCAACCCGCGCATGGTAGATGGCCGTCAGCGAGTGAATCATCGTTTCCCTGATGGTGGTAAGTTCCCGCAGAGAAACATCGCACTCATCCAGTTGGCCGTCGCTGACAATGGCATCGACTATCTTCACGACTATGCCGCGGATATTTTCCGGGTCGGGGCGAGCGAGAGAGCGCGCTGCCGCCTCACAGGAATCTGCCAGCATCATAATTGCTGCCTCCTTGGAGCGAGGCTTGGGTCCGGGATAGCGAAATTCTTCAGTGTTGATAATCTCGCCTGGTTTAGCTTCGGACTGAGCTTTGCGCAGAAAGAAGTGTAAGGTGCGAGTGCCAT
This sequence comes from Pyrinomonadaceae bacterium, assembly GCA_036726305.1. GTDB lineage: Bacteria > Acidobacteriota > Blastocatellia > Pyrinomonadales > Pyrinomonadaceae > JAOAPY01. The sequence goes on from DAIMCP010000045.1 coordinate 11,803, forward strand.
GATGCTGTGGGATAAAATCCCTGATTTTTTTGGGAAGGCCCAGTTCCTTGCCCAGCTTCCGGCCATAGGTGACATGGCTGATGATAATTTTCGCGCTTTGTGATGGCCGCAGATGGTCGTGGGGATTACTGCCCTGCTGGTTTTCGACGAAATAGTCCGGCGCCGCAAGTTTGCCGATGTCGTGATAGAGCGCACCGATGCGGGCCAGCAGGGGATTGGCATTGACCGCCCGGCATGCCTCCTCCGCCAATTGTCCGACTGCATGCGAGTGCTGGTTGGTGCCGGGGGCTCGCAACGCCATCTGGCCCAGCACTGGAAGATCCGCGTTTGATAATTCCAGCAGCTTTACGTCCGTCAGGATGCCAAACAACGATTCATTAACGGGCAAGCCGCCGGCGGTAAAAATAGCGGTCAACAAGCCGCCGCCGATTCCGCAACTAAGCGCGAGGACCATAGCGTTGACCGTAAGTTGCTGTTCCGCATAGGCAATTAGAGCCAGGGCCATCACCGCATTTGAAGCACCCACCAGCAGGCCGGCGATGGTCACCGACTGACGCTCGCGATAGCGACCAATGCCATAGACAGCCACAGCGCACGCAACAGTGGAATAAACCGTTTTTTGCATGCCGCTCTGGGCCAGCAGACCAGCAAAAAGCGAAGTCACGATGCCGGTCATGAAGGCCAGTTGCGTATCTACCAGCAGTGCCACCAGCAGAGCGGCCGCTGCGAAAGGAATGGCAAAATTCCAGATCGTCGGATCGTTGAACGGCGCATTTAGTTTCTGGGCTGCTACGCTCTCCCCCACATAAAAACCGACGCGCAAGAGCACTGTCTGCACGAGGATTGCGGAACCAATCAGGGCAAAAGTCCTTTCCTGTGACAGGGCCAGGACCACCGTGGTGCTGCGGTGCTCTATAAATTTCCAGGCCGCCCAGTAGAGAGCGGCGATGAGCAGAAACAGTCCCAGAAGTCTCTGCCAGGGTCGTCCGGCGTGGCCGGAATTCTGGATAGCATCGAATTGGGCCAGGACGGTGGGCGTAACGGTGTCACCTTCCCGCGCTACCACCTGGTTCTTCTTAAGTGAGATTCTCACCGGTGGTACTTTGCCTGCGTCAGCCTCTCGGGCTGTCGCGGTTGCAGTTTGATCGAGCACCACATTCGGTTTGATGAGCGGCGAAATTGCCGAATAGAGAGCGGTCTTTTCCTCCGCCGACCATCCCTCCAGACCTCGAATCCTTAGTTCCAGGTTACGACGCGCCGCGCTGATAGTAGTCATGCGAGTTTGCGGCGCCGGCATGATCATCTGTGCGGTCGGATTGCGAAAGTCCACCAGCACGATCTCTTCCTTCATATGGCGCGCATCGTTATCATCATAGATGTGGGCGTCTCCAGTCTCTCGAATCAGCCTGGTCAGAAGATCCAGCGCATCGGGATCGAATCGATGGGCCATAATTGCCCGCGCGACCGGTGCTCCACCCTCGCCGTTCCAGGCGACTGGCTTCCTCTGATTTCGCTCGGCAGCCAGTCGCAGTTCGTCCCAGGCCGCTTGAAAGCTCTGCGCGGAGCTTTCACCCCGGGTGGAGTCAAAGAAGAAGATCGGCCGCGTGGCTTCCCTGGCGGCATCCCTCCGTCGTTCCGTTTCAGGAATATCGACTGTTGTCACATCGACCGGCGCAATCACGGTCGCTTTTACAACTTCGCCGTCTTTATAATTTGTGAACAGGCCGGAGGAGTAATTGTTGAAGAGCAGCAGGGAGGTGGTGACGATAAGGAACGTGAACCCCAGCAGCAGCCGGACCTCTGGAGAGAATACGTCCAGCGGGCGGACCACATGCTTGACCAGAGTGTCCCTGAGGATGGTCAAAGGCGTTGTGAATCTTGGACGACGACCCATCTTGTTATGTCAGGCGGTTCTGGCAAAAGGCGTAATCAGATTGCGTGCGATTATGGCCCCGGCCTTTTCAAGTAGCGTTTGCAAACCGTTCCCATTAACTGCCGAGATGGCGACGACCTCGCGGGCCCCATCGTGCTGCGCCTGCCTCATAATTGCTTCCCTCGTTGGCGAATCGACGAGGTCGATTTTGTTCAATGCAACAATACGCGGAATTTCCTGAAAGTGAAGCTCGGAGAGAATTCTCTCAACCGAGTCAACCTGCTGAGACCAGCGTGGATTCGCCACGTCCACGAGGTGAATGATCAGATTGCTGTCGCTGATTTCTTCCAGCGTGGCGCGAAAGGCGGATAGCAAATCAGGTGGCAGTTCGCGTATGAAACCCACTGTGTCGTTTATGATCACTTCCTGTTCGCGGGGTAATCGTAAACGCCTTGAAGTGGGATCCAGAGTCGCAAACATCCGGCGCTCGGCCCGCACTTCGCTGTTGGTCAGGGTGTTTAAGAGGGTTGACTTGCCGGCATTGGTATAGCCGACGAGGGAAATGATGGGGAGCCCCTGGCGCGTTCTCGCTTTGCGCCGCTCCTGTCGCCGCTGGCGTTGCGCCTCGATCTCTTTTTCTAACCGGTTGATGCGATCGCGCACGCGGCGGCGATCGGTTTCCAGTTTCGTCTCGCCGGGACCGCGACCGCCAATGCCGCCCGCCAGGCGAGAGAAAGCCGAGTCCTGACCCACGATCAAGCGCGGCAACAGGTATTTCAATTGCGCCAGCTCAACCTGAATCTTGCCTTCGCGCGACTGAGCGCGTTGCGCGAAGATATCGAGAATCAACTGCGAGCGGTCGATAATTTTTAGATCCGTAGCTTCCGACAGGGAGCGCACCTGGGCTGGTTGCAGCTCTCGATCAAAGACGAGCATGTCTGCGCCCAGTTGCAACGCGCGGATCAGCAACTCCTCCAGCTTGCCCTTGCCCAACACGGTTTTGGCGTCAATAGCCGAACGCCGCTGAATAATCCGGTCCTGGACTAAGACGCCCGCTGACGTCGCCAGTTCGTAGAGCTCAGCCATTGACTCTTCAGCTTCGGAGAGGGAGCCGGTGGCCACGCCCACCAGAATCGTCCGGTCGCGCACTTCGGCTTTCCGGGTCGTGCGCCGGTTACGGGCCATCTCTTCTTCAAGGGAATTAATCAGCCCGAGGAAATCCACGTCCAGCTGAGAGGGAACCTGTGGCTCAAGAAACGCATAAATCTTTTCCCGGGGACCGCTGCTCGGATCAGGCCTATCCTGTGTGCCTCGGTCCGGAAGCTGTTCCTCTCCCGCGGACCAGCTCGCCTGTTTACCATCGTCCGCTGGGGACGGGCTTCCATTGCCGCTGTGCCCCGCCCGCATTGGCAACAAGTGCGCCGCCCGCAATAGGCCCGGCAACCCGGTCTGCTGGTCAACGTCAACTGCCACGATTAGATCCAGCCTGAGCAGTGCCAGGTCGGTAAGGTCATCCTGGGTCAATTCTTCGCCGCGCAGGTGCGTATGCACAAATCGCAGCCCGCGAAATCGATCCGTCGCCACGCGCACCCGTTTGAAGTCCGGTAACTCGATGCGGCGGTTATCTCCCACCATTACGTACTCAATATGACCCTTCCGATTGATTAGCGCACCAATCTGGCGCCGCGTCTCATGAGAAAGTTCTGCCAGCTGGCGCGCAAACTCGGCGGTGACAATCTCACGCGGCGGAATCCTGCGCGTATACAGCTTCTCAATCCGCCGCAACTGATTCGACTTTAGACCCAGCGTGTTCCCCAGTACGTTACTGATTGTTTCCCTCCTCCGCTGTTAGCATGCAAGATGCCACCGCAAGACAGACGGTGCCTTGTGCGAGCCGCGTGTCGTTGCTGAAAATGCCTTCTCTGAGTTTCTGGAACCGGCACGATCTGCGAATGAATCGGTGGGTTTCGATGTGAAAGCGTTACGAAAACTGCCTGGCGATCTCTGCTCGCCGGATCGATTGAGCATCAGAATCATTATTGCCAACGAACTTCAGCCGTCCTTAATGCATACCGAACCGCTAACGGTTATGCCGCCTGCGCAGCGGGCTCAAGCGGCCAACATTATAACATAGCGCAAGCCGCCAGCTCGGCGCCGGGCCGGTCACTGCTGCCCGTCGGTTAGACACGGTTGTAAGGCACGTCGTATCATGCATCTTTCTCGCCAGGAAGATCGCCTGGAGCGATTCCAGTTGGTTCGTTATCAATAAAAATTTAACGTCCGCAGAAGATAACAATGAATAAAGCAGGGGCAATTGTGAGGATCGACCCAGGCGCAGGGATACCGGGGGGCGAAGTGATGATCGAGTGCGCGGGGCTAAATGTCGATACGCCGTCACAGTGCGCGGTGTGGATGGATGACGAGGTTGCGCCCCTGGTAGCGCTCTCGGCGCAGCGGGTACTCGCAATCGTGCCGGAGCTCAGGCGCGGCAGGGGGCAAGCGGCAAAGGGCAAAAAGCAAAGGGCTGAGGAGGGAACGGTCGAGGTGGTGTTGGAGAGCCAGGGGGAGAGGAGCGAGGGGGTTTCTTTTCTCGCCGGCAGGCGTATCGCTGAGGACCTGCATCCGGTTACCAATCCTGCTTTCGATCCTGATGATGGCGCGTTGTTTGTGACGAGGTCCGGCTCGCGTGGGGAGCATTTGCCTGTCTCGCTTTTTCGCTGCGACATTGACGGAGAACTGACAGAGTTCTCCGGCGACATCACTAATCCAACTGCCATCGCTTTTGATCGCGACGGTCAGATGTTCGTTTCGAGCCGCCTGGACGGAGTTGTTTATCGCGTGACGCCATTTAAAGAGGCAGTGCCATTTGCGAAGAATCTCGGCATCGCAACCGGTCTCGCTTTCGATTCTCGCGGCACAATGTACGTGGGCGATCGCAATGGCACGATTTTCAAAGCCAATGCCCTGGGTGAAGAGCAGAGCTGGGCACAACTCGAGCCATCGGTGTCGGCCTATCACCTGGCTTTCGATGCGGAGGATAACCTCTACGTGACCGGCCCTACGGTTACCAGCTTTGATTCCATCATGCGCATCGATCGAGACGGTAATGCGAGCGTATTCTTTCGCGGGTTGGGACGACCGCAGGGATTAGCCTTCGATGTGGACGGTTATCTGTATGTGGCGGCTACCCTCCGCGGGCGTCGCGGCATCGTGCGGATTTCTCCGGACGGAGGCCAGGCTGAGATCTTCGTTGCCGGAATGAACCTCGTGGGATTAGCTTTAGGCCCACTGGGAGAGATGGCCGTGGTCAGTAATGACTCAGTTTACAAACTGGCGTCAGGTATTCACGGAACGCTTCTGGCTTAGCCCTTTTCCCGCGGGGTTCATCGATTTCTTAAGAAAAAGCGATTTTGACACCCCCTGGGGTGCGTGTTAGTGTGACCCTGTCCATCTCCGAATAAGTATGCCTAACATTGATAGCGCCGCTGTCGCACAGTTCATCTTGTTCATGGTGGCACTGATTTTTTCGTTGTCGGTGCACGAATCCGCACATGCCTTCGCGTCAAATTACTTTGGCGATGATCTGGCCAGGCTTCAGGGGCGTATTAGTCTGAATCCCTCAGTGCATGTTGACCCGGTGGGCACGCTGCTTTTCCCAGCCATCGCGTTCTTTACAGGCATGCCGCTGATTGGCTGGGCGAAGCCCACTCCGGTCAACCCATTACGATGGCGGAACAAGCGCCTCGCCAACTTTTGGGTGTCGATCGCCGGAGTAATGTGCAACGCGATCATTGCCATCACCGCTGGAATTGCGATGAGGGCTCTATTCGAGGCGGGGCTGGTTTCACTTCACCTCAGCAGGTACTACGGTTTATCAGCCGAGGCTGCGGGCGGCTCGCTGATTGCCGAGGGTGGGGCGAAGCTGTTGACGACTTTCTTCACCCTGAACGTGGGACTGGCCATCTTTAATCTGCTTCCCATACCCCCGCTGGATGGCAGCAAGGTGCTGAGTAGTATTCTGCCGCCGAGCTTTGAACCGGCGCTCGAGGCGTTGGATCGTTTTGGCTACATGATCCTGATCATCGCCATGTTTACCGGCGTCTTCGGAATGATTTTCAGAATTATAATGCCGCTGGTGTCCTATCCATTTATTATTGGTTTGTCCTGATCAGAATGAAGCGAATCTTTAGCGGCGTACAGCCCACCGGCAGCACACATCTGGGAAACTATCTTGGCGCCCTGCGAAATTGGGTGGCCCTGCAGCAGGAGTACGAAAGTATTTTCTGCATTGTCAATCTCCACGCCATCACCCAGCCGCAGGATCCCAAAGTCCTGAGCGCCAAAGCCAGGGAACTGGCGCGCATCTATCTCGCGGTGGGGATTGATCCCGCGGTTTCGACCATTTTCATTCAGTCAGAGGTGGCCGCACACGCCGAATTGACGTGGCTGCTGAACTGCATAGCGCGCCTGTCGGAGCTTGAGCGTATGACTCAGTTTAAAGACAAAGCGCGCAAGCAACGTGAAAATGTTGCGGTCGGTTTGCTTGATTATCCGGTGCTCATGGCCGCTGATATCCTGCTCTATCAAACCGATCTGGTGCCTGTGGGCGAGGATCAGAAGCAACACCTCGAACTGACACGCGATCTGGCTATTCGGTTCAATCGTGATTATGGCGAAACTTTTCGCGTTCCTGATCCTTACATTTCCAGGGTTGGCGCGCGCATCATGTCTCTGTCAGATCCGACCAGGAAAATGTCCAAATCAGATGACGATCCGAATGGCTGCGTCATGTTGCTGGATGACGCAGATACCATCGCCCGCAAATTCAAACGGGCGGTGACCGACTCTGGCACTGAGATTCGTTTCGACGAAGCGCGTCCAGCCCTGGCCAACCTGCTCACCATCTTCCGCCTGCTGACAGGCAAGGAGCCCGACGAGGTCGAAGCGCACTTTGCGGGCAGTGGGTATGCAAAGTTAAAGCAGGAACTGGCGGCGACGACGATTGAACTCTTGAGGCCTCTGCAGGAGCGTGTGCAGGGCATCAGCGATGCGGAGTTGAACCTGGTGCTGCAGCAGGGCAGGGAGCGGGCCACGGGGATCGCCGAGGTAACGCTGAAAAATGCAATGGAGCGGATGGGACTGAAAGCCAGTGGCTGATCGAAATGGGTGACTCTGACGAAATCAATAAGCAAGAAGCTGCGGGGGCGCGGCCCGAGGATTCAGCCTGGGCCACACCGCTTGGCTTAGCTGATGTGCAACCTGCCCCGGCCATTCGCGCTGGGGATCAGCAGGCCGCGCCGGCCCCCGCTATGATTAATGTACTGGGCGCGACTCCGGAGATTTATCCAGACGAAAACACAGACGATCTGCAGATAGCGCTAGGCGAGTTTGATGGTCCTCTGGATTTGCTGCTGCACCTGATTCGGCAGGAGCAGGTCAGCATTTACGATATCCCGGTGGCCAAAATCACGGATGAGTACCTGCGCTACCTGCAGCTAATGCAGGAGATGGATATGGCCGTGGCCGGCGATTTCCTGGTGATGGCCGCTACGCTTATCGAGCTGAAGACCAGGATGCTTTTGCCGCGTGATCCCTTCGCGACTGCCGAAGCTGAGGAGGAAGATCCGCGACGCGATCTGGTCGATCAGTTGCTCGAATATCAAAAATACAAGGCCGCGGCCCAAATGCTCTGGTCGCGCGTGACGGTGGAACGGGCCATCTTTCGTCGCGCAGAGTTGGAAACGGACAAGGCAAATCCCGAAGTGGCGGTTGGCGTCTTCGACCTGCTGAGAGTCTTCAACGAGATTTTAGCGCGCCACAAAAAAGAAGTGCTGATGGAGATCGAGCGCGAGGAGATCTCGATGACAGAGATGCTCGAGCGTTTGCGGAACATGGTGATGTCGGCGGGCGAGTTGAATTTGCGCGTCTTCTTCGAGCGGGCACGCTCACGGCGCGAGCTGGTGCTGGCGTTTCTCTCCGTGCTGGAGCTGGTGCGCACTACTGAGATCAAGCTGTTTCAGTCACAGACATTCGGCGACATCGTGGCGCGCGTCGCCAGCTAGAGTGCGACAATCTTCGTTATCGAATGCACGCGCGGGGGAGCAGGGTAAGAAAGTGACCACGAGCAGTAGCTTTTTTTAGACATTTTTAGGATTGGAAGAATAGATGGCGAAAGATAAACCGGAAATTGAAGATCAAACGGCGCTGAATGAGGAAGCGAGTCAGGAACTTGCGGCCATGATCTCCGAGGAAGAAGCAGAGGCTGCGGCTGTTGATGCGGCCCAGGAACCTGGTGAGACCTATCAGATTGGCACGCTCTCGGAGCGCATGGCCGTCATTGAAACCCTGATTTTCGTTTCTGGAGAACCGCTCAGCGCGAAAACGATTGCCGACGTGCTCAACGAAGATCGCGCCATCGTGGAAGAGGCCATTAGGGAACTCGCGGCGGAATTTAATGGACGAGAAAGTGGCCTGCATTTGCGCGAGCTTGCCGGCGGTTGGCAGTTTGCGACGCGTCCGCAATACCACGAACATGTGCGAGCATTCCTGCGGTCGCGACCCAGCGCCAAACTTTCGCTCGCTTCCCTTGAAACCCTCGCGGTCATTGCCTACAAACAGCCTGTGACGGTACCGGAAATTCTCGAGATACGAGGCGTGCAATCACCGTCGGCCATCAAGACATTGTTGGACAAAAAGCTCATTGTCGCCAAGGGTCGCAAGGATACGGTAGGTCATCCAATGATGTACGGCACTTCCAAAGAATTTCTGATGCAGTTCGGTTTGAAGGACCTTTCTGAGCTGCCGAGTATGGAAGATTTTCAGGATCTGGCGGCCGGGGGGTAGGAGCGGAAGGCAGAAGGCAGAAGGCAGAAGGCAGAAGGCGGAAGGCGGAAGGCGGAAGGCGGGGGGGCTCTATTGCAGGGTGTTGATTAGTGTTATGCAGGAACGACTTCAAAAATTAATTGCTCAGGCTGGTATTGCTTCCCGGCGACATGCAGAAGAATTGATTACGGCCGGCGACGTGACTGTCAATGGCACGGTCATTACTGAGCTGGGAACCAAGGCTGACGCTCAGAAAGATCACATCAAGGTGAAGGGTAAACTGATCAACCCGGCAATCCAGCGGCGCCAGAATGTGTACGTGTTATTGAATAAGCCAAAGGGGTATTTGTCAAGCGTTTCTGATCCCGAGCATCGACCGTTGGTCATGGATTTGTTGCCGCCTTCCCTGGCCAAGCTGCATCCGGTCGGGCGACTCGACTTCAATACGGAAGGCTTGCTGTTACTTACAAACGATGGCGCCTTCACGAATTTTGTAACCGCGGCACGCAATCGCGTGAGCAAGGTCTATGAAGCCCGTGTTAAGGGTGTGCCGCCGGAGTTCGCGATCGAGCGCCTGCGGGCCGGGGTCGTGCTCGATGATGGTGTGCGCACTGCCCGAGCAGAAATCACCCTGGTCAAATCCACGGATGCCAATGCCTGGTTCGAGATAGTGCTGCACGAGGGACGCAATCAGCAGATACGGCGTATGTTTGATCTAATCGGCCACTCAGTGGTGAAGTTGCGGCGCGTCAGAATTGGCCCGCTAAACGATCGTGGACTCAGGCCGGGTGAGTATCGCTTTCTCAGTCCACTGGAAGTCGATCAGGTCCTTAAGGGCAAGCAGGCTGAGCCGCCGCGACGGCCCCGGACTCGACTGGCGAGTCACGGTTCGCGCCGTCGTTGAGGTACAATGACGGCAACTAAATTGCGAGTTTCGCACTTCGAGATTGAGAGTGATTGATGGCTCGAAATGCGGAACTCGAATTTATGTCCGGGAGAGGGTCGCGCCAGAGTTGCTGCGCCGGAGAGAATCCTGTTGCGCAATGACCGACGAATAGCGACTGTTTGCATTAAAGAGGGATTTGCATGGAATTCGATTTAAGCGAAGAGCAGAAACAAATCAAGTTCAGCGTCCGCGAGTTTGCCGAGGCCGAGATTGCGCCCCATGTCATGGAATGGGATGAATCGCAGCATTTTCCGGTTGAGCTAATACCCAAACTCGCTGAGTTGGGTCTGATGGGTGTTCTGTTCCCCGAGCAATACGGCGGCGCCGGCATGGGATATGTCGAATACGCGACCATCATCGAAGAGTTGTCCCGCATCGATGGCTCAGTAGGCATTTCCGTCGCCGCCCACAATTCCCTTTGTTCGAACCACGTATTTAAATTCGGCAGCGATGCGCAAAAGGAAAAATACCTCACGCCACTCGCCCGGGGCGAACACCTTGGGGCCTGGGGGTTGACCGAACCCAGCGCCGGATCAGATGCATCGGGAACTCGCACAACCGCCGTGCGACAGAATGGCGGCTGGCTGATCAACGGCTCGAAGAATTTCATTACGCACGCGATTCACGCCGACACCTGCGTGGCCTTTGCCTCGAACGACCGCTCGAGGCACAGCAAGGGCATTACGGCATTCATTTTTGAAAAGGGAATGAAGGGGTTTGCGCCTTCCAAAAAGGAAAATAAGCTTGGGCTGCGCGCTTCGGAAACGGCGAGCGTGGTGTTCGAAGATTGCTACGTTCCGGATGAGAACCGGCTGGGCGAGGAAGGCCAGGGATTTGTTAACGCGATGGAAGTTCTGGATGGTGGTCGGGTCTCGATTGCCGCGCTCGCGGTCGGCATTGCCCAGGGGGCCTATGAATCTGCGCTTCGCTATTCCGGCGAGCGACAACAGTTCGGCAAACCGATTCGCGAATTCCAGGCGATCCAGTTCAAGCTCGCCGACATGGCCACCCAGATTGAAGCCGCCCGCCTGCTGATGTATCGCGCAGCGTGGATGAAAGATGCGGGCAAACGAACAACTAAAGAGTCCTCGATGGCCAAATTGTTCGCCTCGGAAGTGAGCGTGCGGGTCTGCGAAGAGGCCATTCAGATTCATGGTGGTTACGGCTACACGAAGGATTATCCGGCTGAAAAGTACTGGCGCGATTCCAAGCTCTGTACCATTGGCGAGGGAACGTCAGAGATTCAGCGCATCATCATTGCCAGAGAGTTGTTGAGGCAGACCTGAATCGAGGGTTTGGTGCCGGACAATAGATCATTGATAGAGCGCGTGGCAGCCGGAGAGCCGGCCGCGGTTGCTCGCGCAATTTCAAGGGTTGAGGACGGGAAAGACGGGACGGCGGCCCTGATGAAGGCGGTCTTTCCGCTTACCGGACGCGCTCTCGTTATCGGAATTACCGGAGCGCCGGGAGCTGGAAAATCGTCTCTGGTTGATAAGTTGGCGTTGCTCTACCGGCACCAGGGGCAAAAGGTCGGCATCGTTGCGGTGGATCCGTCGAGCCCATTTTCCGGGGGCGCCATCCTGGGCGATCGCATTCGGATGCAGGCGCTGGGCCTTGATAAGGATGTATTCATTCGTTCGATGGCCACCCGGGGCAACCTGGGCGGGCTGGCCCGGGCAACGGTCGATGCGGTAGCTATCCTGGATGCGGCGGGTTACGAGAAGATCATCATTGAAACTGTAGGTGTGGGTCAGGATGAAGTTGAGATTGTTAAGGCGGCCGATGTCTCCATAGTTGTGCTGGTTCCCGGGATGGGCGACGATATCCAGGCGATCAAGGCCGGGATAATGGAAATCGGCGACATCTTCGTTATAAACAAGTCTGATCGGGAAGGATCGTATGCTACGGAAAAAGAGCTCGAGGCTTTGCTCTCTCTTGCTCAACGTGACGATGCCTGGCAGCCGGACATAATCAAGACCGTAGCTACGGAGAACAAAGGGGTTGACGAATTGGCACGGGCGATCAGCGCTTTTAGCCAGTCTCAGTTGCAAAGCGAAACGGGTCAGGGGCGCCGGCGCGCGATCGCTCGCTGGCGCATCCTCGAGCTATTACGAGAGCAGCTGTTGAACAGGATACTTTCTCAGGATTCGACCGCGGCGACCCTGCAAAGAATGACGGAAGAAGTTGCAAGTCACCGTCGCGATCCCTATTCTGCGGTAGAAGAGATTATTAGGGGTTCTGACTTCTGAGAACTGAATGGCATTCATGAAACTCGATCACATCGGCATCGCCACGCGGCAAATTAGCGAGGTTATGGACCTGTGGACGAAGACCCTTGGCCTGGGAGTGGAGCATACCGAAGAGATTGCCGAACAAGGAGTCCGAGTAAGCATGCTCTCCCTGGGTGAAACCCAATTGGAACTGCTGGAGCCGCTGAGTGATGACTCACCGGTAGGAAGATTCTTGAAGAAACGCGGGCCAGGCATTCATCATATTGCCATTCGCGTTGCTGACATACGCGAGGAACTCGCTAAATTGAAAACAACTGGCGCACGCCTGATTGATGAAACACCCCGCACAGGTGCGGGCGGCTGTCTGGTAGCATTTGTTCATCCCGCATCTGCCGGGGGAGTCCTACTGGAGCTGGTGGAGCATCAACAAGCCGGCAGCTAAGTTATTTGTGGATGAAAGGAACTCATTTTGACTTCAACAACTAAAGCAATAATAGTCGGCGCCGTGGCGATGGTATTTGCCATCGCATTAATCGGCTGGCAGGTAAAAAGCAGGCGCAGCGGCGCGGTCAATCTCACCTCCGAAGACATGAAATTGATCGCCGAAGACCAGTCGCCGCAAGTCAAAGCTCGCCTGGCCTCAAACGAAGAAGCGCGCAAAGATTTTGCCAAGAACATTAAGGAGTTGCTGGCGGTGGCCGAAGCAGCACGTAAAAACAAAATTGACGAACGCCCCGAAATCAAGCGGCAGCTCGAATTGATGCGTTCAGTTGTGATTGCGGAAAACTATTTTAAATCAAAGCAGTCAAACCCGGCCGCCCCAACCATGCCTGATGTGAAGGAAGCGGAAGTCGATGAATTCTTCAAATTACCTGCCCACCAGGCGAAATTCGATCAGTTCATCAAGGACGCACAGGCCAAGAACCCGCAAATGGCGAGTAATCAAATTCCCGAAGCGCAGTTAAAACAAGTCCGGCAGCAACTCGGACAGGTTCTGATTGGCGAGGAACGGGGCGTCAAAGAGGGGGTCGAGAAGAAGCGCGAAGTTCAACTTCAAATGATGATGGAGCAGGCGCGAGTGCTGGCCTCGACCTACGCCCAGGAGCAGCTGGTGCCAAAGATGAAGCCTACCGACCAGGAGGTCGACGCTTATATCGCAAAGCACCCCGAACTGGATTCAAAACAGGCACGAACCAAGGCCGAGGAGGTTTTGAGGCGCGTGCGGGCTGGCGAGGATTTTGCGAAGTTGGCAGGCGAATTTTCCACCGACCCCAGCAATAAGGATAAAGGTGGGGACCTGGGATGGTTTGGTCCGGGACAAATGGTTGCCGAATTCGATAAAGCTGCCTTTGCCCTCAAGCCCGGTCAAGTCAGCGATGTGGTCGAGACAAAGTTTGGCTATCACATTATCAAGGTTGACGAGCGTCGCACTGAAACCAAAGACGGAAAACCGGAAGAGCAGGTGCACGCGCGTCATATCCTGATCGGAGAAGGTGCGGGCGGACAATCGGGCCGGGACAAGGCCAAGGCCGCGGTTGAGCAGGAAAAGCAGAAGCAGGTGATTGAAGAAATTGTGAAAAACTCACATGTCAAAGTGGCCGACAACTTCCAGGTCACGGCACCGCCTCCGCAGGAGATGCCCGGTCTTCCACCAGGAATGAGTCCCGGTGAACAAAACCAAGTGCCACCCCCAGCGCCGGCTCAGAAACCCGGCAACGAGAAATCGAAAGCTGCAGAGAAACCGGCTGCCACAAGGCCTTGACGGCCGGTGGCGTGACGGACTCGCGGGACCGGAGTTGAAGTGAACAGGACTTAGGATGCCGCCAGTCTCGCGGCGGCATCCCGGCAAGTGATTTTACATGCAGTTTGGCGATTACCGAGTCGAGGTAATACCCGACACAGAATTTCGGCTGGACGGCGGAGCGATTTTCGGTGTCGTGCCGCGGAATCTGTGGTCCAGGGTGTCTCCTCCTGACGACGAGAACCGCGTGCGTCTGAATATGAACTGCTTGTATATCGAAGGAACCAGAGAGCGCATCCTGATCGATACCGGCATCGGCGAGAAGTGGTCCAGCAAGCAGTCGGCAATGTACGGCATCAACCGCGAGCGACCTTTCCTAAAGTCACTGCAAGCGATAGGCGGGATCACGCCTGAAGACATCACCATCGTTATCAATACTCATCTGCACTTCGACCATGCCGGCGGAAACACGAGATTGGATGATCAGGGACAGGCGGTGCCGGCGTTTCCCAACGCCCGCTATTTGGTTTCGCGAGCTGAGTATGCACACGCTGAATCACCCAGCGAACGAGATCGAGCCAGCTACTTACCCGCTAATTGGCAGCCTCTGATGGAATCCGGGCAGCTGGAATTAACAGGCTCCAGTTATGAGGCAATACCAGGTCTCCGTCTGGAAACACATCCGGGGCACAACCGCTCGATGCAGTGTCCACGGTTGGAGAGTGGAGGGCGGACGTTGTTTGGTTTCGCGGATCTGGTGCCGACGAGTGCCCATTTGCAGTTTGCCTGGATCATGGGCTATGACCTCTATCCAGTGGAGACACTTGAAGCTAAGAAGAAACTATTGCCACAGGCTGCTCGCGAAGGCTGGGAATGTTTGTTCTATCACGATCCCGATGTTGCCCTGGCGAGAATCACGGACGAGAATGGCAAATTTAAATTGATGGAAGCATAGGGTGCATTGGGCCGGCCAGGTGCAGTCCTGCATGAGGCAAATAACGCGGGCACGCCGATCTGCCCAGACAAGTTGAGGAACATGGCGACAGCAAAAATTGGCATCATCGGGGGCAGCGGGCTCTATCAAATGCCCGAATTGAAGGATATCGAAGAGATCACAGTTGATACTCCCTTTGGCAGTCCCTCCGATGCGTTCGTTGTGGGCACGCTGGGGGATCAGCGGGTCGCCTTTCTCCCACGTCATGGGCGCGGACATCGTTTCACTCCGACTGAATTGCCCTTCCGTGCGAACATCTACGGTATGAAACTGCTCGGCGTGGAACGCATCCTGTCGGCTTCGGCGGTTGGTTCTTTGCAGGAAAAGTATGCGCCGCTTGACATGGTCATTCCCGATCAATTTTTCGACCGCACGCGGGCCCGGGCCCGCGAGTCAAGTTTTTTTGGCGAGGGGATTGTCGCGCACGTCGGTTTGGCGCATCCTATATGCACTGACCTGGGCGACCTATTAGAGGCGTCTTGCCGGGCAGTCGACGTTCAGATTCATCGCGGCGGGACTTACCTGTGCATGGAAGGGCCGGCGTTTTCAACCAAAGCCGAGACCGAAGTCTATCGTCTGTGGGGCATGGATGTGATTGGCATGACCAACCTACAGGAGGCCAAGCTCGCGCGTGAGGCAGAGATTTGCTACGCAACACTCGCCCTGGTGACAGATTACGATTGCTGGCATCCAGGACACGATGCTGTAAGCGTGGAGACAGTCATTGAATACCTGAACCGAAATGTTCAGAATGCTCAAAACGTCATGAAAGAGGCAGTGAAGCGGCTTAACCATCGTGAGCGCGAGTGCAAATGCGGTTCAGCTCTGAAGAATGCCATCTTTACCGCTCCGGATCTATGGCCGGAGGCTACCAGGAAAAAGTTGGAAGCAATCATCGGCAAATACACACCGGCAGGTGATGCTTAAGAACAGGCGCCGTACAGCTTCAGTCGGGCATGCGTGCTCAAAAATGTTCGACTTGAGTTCGCAACTCAATTCCCGCTGAGGAGAAGGTATTACGAAAGAGGGAAGTTATGAAGAAGTATTTATTTTTCTTAATTCTATTGGCCGGATTTGGAATAACCGCAGTCACAGCAAACGCACAGGGAAATGTGAAGACAGGTCCTGACGCTTCGACGCTTCGCGATCCTGAGCTCGAGAAGGATTCGCTGCACAATCTTGAAGTGGCGCGGCAGTACTTTAAGTTAAAAAAAGCTTATGTTGCTGCGCTTAGGCGTTGCGAAGAAGTCATGGCAGGAAACCCAAACTTTGCCAAAATGGACGAGGTGCTATTCATAGCGGGTGAAAGCAGCCTCGCGCTTGCCGACAACAAAGGTAAACAAAAGGCGTCTCTCTATGTGATAACCGAAGGAAGTACCAAGCGTCCCCTTACCGCTGACGAGTTTCGCGTGCTGGGTCGTGGTTATCTCTCGCAGCTCATAACGGAGCACCCGCAAAGCCCGTTTCGAAAACAGGCAAATGACGACCTGCAGGCGGTGGGCGGACCGCTGCCAAAGCCAACTGAGCAGGCCAAGCCGTAAGCAGAAAGCAGAAGCAGAAAGCAGTATGCGGAAGGATGTTGACTGGGTCGACTGCAAAGACCAGGACCAAAGTCTAAATTAGAAAAAGCTCTATCCAAATCTGAAATCCCCAGACCCATTTCGAAAATATATGTCCCTACTCGTTGTCGGTTCAGTTGCCTTTGATGAAGTCGAAACGCCGTTTGGCAAGTGCGAGAAAATGCTCGGCGGCTCGGCCTCACATTTTTCAATTTCGGCCAGTTTCTTTACTGACGTACGGCTTGTCGCCGTAGTCGGTGGTGACTTCGAAGATAAAGAGCGAAGCACTTTCGCAGCTCATGGTATCGACACCAGCGACCTCGAGTGCGTGGCGGACGGCAAGACTTTTCGTTGGCGTGGACGCTATGACTACGATCTCAATGTGGCCCACACGCTCGACACTCAGTTGAATGTCTTCGCAGACTTTAAACCCAAGCTCTCTGAAGAAGCGAAGAAGTCACGGCTGCTGTTCTTAGGCAACATTCAGCCCGATCTGCAACGCGAAGTGCGCGAGCAAGTACCGGGCGCAGAGCTGGTGGCGCTCGATACCATGAATCTGTGGATCGGCAATACTCGCGATTCACTGCAGAAGACAATCGAGTGCGTCGACGTGATGATCATCAACGACGCCGAAGCCCGACAGCTGACTGAGATCCCAAATCTTATCAAGGCGGCCCGCACCATTCTTTCCTGGGGGCCCAGAGCGCTGGTGGTGAAGCGGGGCGAATACGGGGCCGCTTTGTTTACCAGGGAGAACTACTTCGCCATTCCCGCCTATCCGCTTGAGTCTGTATTTGATCCGACGGGGGCAGGCGATACCTTTGCAGGCGGTTTCATGGGTTATCTTGCCAGTCAGGAAAGGCTTGATGAGGCGGCAATGCGACGCGCCATGATTTTTGGTTCAGTCATGGCCTCCTTCAACGTGGAAGAGTTTGGCACAGAACGGGTCAGGCGTCTGACTCACGATGAAATCAATGCTCGCTTCAGCGCCTTCAAACAAATGACCCACTTCGAAGAGATACCGTTTGAACGCGCTGCGCCGATTGCCAGTTAACTTTTGCCTGGTCTTTGGACTTTGGTCCCGGGCCTTTGAAGTTACGATCATAAAGAGTATCTTTTGGAAGACCAAAGACCATAGGATCCGTTGGAGTCAAATATGTTCTGCCCCGTTTGCGAATCTGAATATGAAGCCGGTGTGACCACCTGCCCGGATGACAATGCGGAGTTGGTCGCGCGTTTGGACCCGGAAACGAGTCACGACGACAGCGAGGCGCAGTTTGTTCAGCTGCACAATCTCGGCTCACCGGCCGAAGCGGAGATGGTCCATGATATCCTGTCGCAAAACGGCATCCGTTCTGCGGTTCAATCGGGAAACCTTGACGCTTTGTCACCGCTGTTATCAAGTGTAGGTCCCGGGGCGGCTGTCCTGGTCGATGAGCGTGACTACGATCGCGCGCTCGAACTTTACCAGGCCTTTTTCGGCGAGGATACCTCGCCGCTGACGGGCTCGAGCGGCGATGACGAAGCGGACGAAAACGCCGACGAAGAGTGAGTTCCCTGCAACCAAAGACCAAAGACCAAAGACCAAAGGCTAAAGACGAAAGCCCTTCTGCCCCA
>DAIMCP010000045.1:29685-40012 GCA_036726305.1 Pyrinomonadaceae bacterium
ACCAAAGACCAAAGACCAAAGACCAAAGGCTAAAGACGAAAGCCCTTCTGCCCCATGTCCGATGACGATCCAATAGTCGTCCTGTTAACCGCTGCCAATGGAGAAGAAGCTGCGCGGCTGGCAGAGGTTCTGGTGGGCGCGCATTTGGCAGCCTGTGTGCAGATCATGCCGGCGATGGAGTCAATTTATCGTTGGCAGGGGAAGATCGAGCGGCAATCAGAAGTGCTGCTGATTGTTAAGACCATCAAAGCCAGGTTTGCAGATCTTGAGAGAGAAGTGCGCGTGCTGCACAGTTACGAGACGCCGGAAATTGTCTGTCTGGAAATTACCACGGGTTCGGCCCCATACCTGCAATGGCTGACCCAGAGCGTCACGAAGTCCTAAGCATTTCAGGCCGCCCAGAGCGCTCGGAGGCGCGTGGCGGGAGTCATTAAGATTCCTGCACCGCCCGATAGTCATCACTCGTCATCTTACTCAAATGACGCAGTGAACTTTGACTCTCGACAATGATCCGCACAATCTCTTCCGGAGAGTCGGTCAGGTGCAACAGCCGCATATCTGCCTCTGAAACTTTGTTTTCCTTCATCGCAAACTCGCGGATCCAGTCCATTAACCCGCCCCAGTAACGGGTGCCGCACATGACCACTGGGAAGTCGCGGATCTTCTTGGTTTGAATGAGCGTGAGCGCTTCAAACAGTTCGTCTAACGTGCCGAAGCCGCCCGGGAAAATGACAAAGGCCTCGCTGTACTTGACGAACATCATCTTGCGGACAAAGAAGTATTTGAACTTCAGTGAAAGCGTCTGATAGGGGTTTGGCTTCTGTTCAAATGGTAGTTCGATATTGCAGCCAACTGAAATTCCACCCGCATCAAAAGCGCCCCGGTTGGCCGCTTCCATAATGCCCGGACCTCCGCCGGTGATCACGGAGAAACCGGCATGCGCCAGCAGTGCGGCAGTTTCCTGAGCCACCTGGTATTCCGGGTCGGTCGCTGGAGTGCGGGCCGAACCAAAGATTGAAACTCCGCGACTCAAGGTGGCCAGCTCGTCAAATCCCTCCACGAACTCGCCCATGATACGGAATACACGCCAGGTGTCCGTGTGCGTGAACTCATCAGGACGCGGGCTTTCCAGCAGTTGCTCGTCCTGGGTGGTCCCGGGTGGATGTTTGTTAAGGTCAGCAAGGTTCGACATTAGTAGGTCCTCAAAACTGAAAGGCAGAATTTCCCGACAACCTCAGTCTTGTCGCCGCCTTCAAATCACCGTCGGCGAGCACTTAACGAAAAGACCGAGGCCAGGCTTCAGATTCCCATGATGTTGTAGCCGCAGTCGACGTAGATAACTTCGCCGGTGATGCCTGACGAAAGTGGAGAGCAGAGAAAGAGCGCAGTGTCCCCGACTTCTCTTGGCTCAACGTTGCGGCGCAGGGGAGCACGCTCAGCATGGTGCTTCATCATCGTGCTCAGATTTGCCACACCTCGTGCGGAGAGAGTTTGAATTGGACCGGCGCTGATGGCATTGATGCGAATGTTTCCTGGTCCCAGATCGCTGGCCAGGTAACGCACGCTTTGTTCGAGAGCTGCCTTGGCTACACCCATCACGTTATAGCCGGCAACTACTTTTTCCGCGCCATAATAGGTCATCGTCACGATGCTGCCACCGTCGGTCATTAAGGGCGCCGCCGCGCGGGCTAGTTGCCCCAGCGAGTAGGCGCTGATTTCCATCGCGGTCAGAAATGCATCGCGGCTGGTGGCCAGAAACTCACCTTCCAGGGCTTCGCGCGGAGCATAAGCAATACTGTGAATCAGGAAATCGAGGTGGCCGAATTCTTCCCCCAGGTGTTTGAAGGCTGCGTCTACCTCTTCCTGCCTGGTCACGTCACAGGATAGCAGCGGTGCGTCAGGCATTTCTTCTCTGGTTAATTTCTCGACATTTTCTTTGAGCCTTTCGCCCTGATAAGCGAAAGCCAAACGCGCGCCGGCTCCGTGCAATGCCTGCGCCGTGGCCCAGGCGATTGAACGTTTGTTGGCAACGCCAAATATTATTCCAGTCTTGTTTTGCAGCATGAGTGTCGTTTCTATTATTAATTAAAAAGCAAATTCAGAGTGCTACATTTCGTACGCGTCTTGCCGTGCGTTGTCATTATCTTACCATCGCGGGCGAGCGACGATAGAGCTAGGCAGCTGCGCTTTCCGGTTCGTTCATCAGAGCCTTGTACTCTCCGCTCTCGACCCATTTAAGGACTTCTGAGACACGCCAAACCGGAAAGGGATGACTCAGACCAGCAGTGACGACGTCGGCCCAGAAGCGATCCAGGGCCTTCTCGTCGTAGGTCTTCTGAAAATCTCGGGCCTGGACCAGAAACTGTTGGTAATCGACCCGCGAAGCAAAGGTGCCGCCGGCCATCTTCATCATGGTGCGGCCAATCACATCTGCGTCCTGCGTCACCAGCAAAGCGGCACGGTCACATGAAAGCTCGGCCCGGCGGGCCCAGGCCAGCAGGGCGGCGCGCATCGAAAGCGTTAACAGTTCTTTGACGATATAGACCAGAGGGGATGCCAGCACCGCCGCCGTGGCCAGAAACTCAATCAAGCGCGCGGCCGTCAGGTAGAGTACATGTTCGGCATGAATATGTCCCACTTCGTGGGCCACTACGGCCAGCACTTCCTCATCGGTCAAACGCTCGAGCAATTGTGAGTACAACACGATCACGGGACGCTCAACGCCACCGGTAAAGGCATTTACGATTGGGCTCTGCTGGACAAATAACTCGGGCATGTCCACCCCCAGCGTCGTGCAGGCTACCTGCAGTTTGGCATAGAGATCCGGGCACTGTTTGGGAGTTACCTTGACGGCGCTCGCAGTAAAGATGACCCGAATGGCAGATTCGCCCGTCACGGCCAGCAGCTTTTTCAAGGCCGAATCGATACCGGGAATCGCTTTCAAGGTGGCCAGGGCGCGGCTGTCGGCCGGATGCACGTATTGCTTTTTTTCGAGGTGGGCAAACTTCTTGTGCGGCGCGTCCGAGAGCAGCAGGTGACAACGTCCGCAGCGGGCTTCGACGTTTTCCAACGTCCGTGTTTGATTGCGCTGGCCACAATAGCGGCAGCGGACCGACTCACCATTTTCAGTTGTTGCGTTTGAATCTTCCATTGCCAGGGCCTTTGGTCCTCTCCGAATTGCTTGCGTGTTCGAAGTATCGAATATTCCGGGTTGCGGAGCAACTGGTCAGCCCGGGCAGCTCATCGCGGAGTGTCCGCGCGCAAAGAGTCGTGACGATAACGGCGCCGATCTTCGCCGGCAATAGCCTGCGGCCCCAGGGATTAGTGTTTGAAATGGCGAATGCCGGTGAAGACCATCGCTAATCCATGTTCGTCGGCGGCGGCAATTACCTCCACATCTTTGACCGAGCCTCCCGGCTGAATTACGGCGCTAATTCCTTGCTTAGCCGCCTCGTCGATGCCATCGCGAAAAGGAAAGAAAGCGTCGGAGGCCAGGACCGAGTCTTTGACTGGCAATTGCGCGCGCATGGCGCCCAGCTTTACCGAATCGACCCGAGACATCTGGCCGGCGCCCACACCCACGGTCTGACCGTCGCGCGCATAAACAATCGCGTTGGACTTTGTATGCTTGCAAACGGTCCAGGCGAATAGCAGGTCAGCGATCTCCCGGCTGGATGGCGCGCGCCTGGTGGCGACCCGTAATTCAGTGCTGCTGAGCCTGTGAGCGTCGTGTGTCTGCACCAACATCCCGCCTGAGACTTGTTTGTATTCGAAATTGATCGCCGGCGGTTCGGCGCGCAAGACGCGGAGATTCATCCTGAACTTTAGTATCTCGAGAGCTGCCTCTGAATAGTCAGGTGCGATAATTACTTCCGTAAAGATTTCAGTGATTACCCGTGCCGTGGCCTCATCGAGCTTCCGATTGAAAGCGACGATGCCGCCGAACGCCGACTGGGGATCGCAGGCTAAAGCCTTGCGATAGGCATCCTCAGTTGATTCGCCCAGTCCAACACCGCAGGGGTTAGTATGTTTAATGATGGCGCAAGCGCTTTGTGCAAATTCGTAAACCAGTTGCCAGGCCGCATCAGCGTCAACATAGTTATTGAACGACATCTCCTTTCCCGACAGCACCTTTGCTTGTACTACGCCGGGTGGGCCATCTTCAGTCGCGTAAATCGCAGCCAACTGGTGGGGATTCTCTCCATAACGAAGATCGCCCACCTTTTCGAAACTGAGATTGATCTGCACGGGCAGCGATTGAGCCTCGCCCTCATGACCCGCTTCCCGGGGCAGCGCTGCCTGATCGGAAACAACGCTGTCAAAAAGATAGAGTTCGACGGCCCGGTCGTAACGGGAGGTAGCCATAAATGCTTCCAGCGCCAGTCGTTTACGTGTGGCTAGTGAAAGGGCACCGTCCTTACTTCTCAGTTCCTCGAGCACGTCGTCATATCGTTCCGGCGCAACCACAACGGCCACATCTGTGAAATTCTTGGCCGCCGAACGAATCATTGCCGGTCCGCCAATATCGATTTGTTCGATTGCTTCGGCGCGCGTCGTCTCTTTACGGGCTACTGTTTCCTGAAATGGATAGAGATTGACTACGACCAGATCGATCGGCTCAATCTCATGTTCGTGCATGGCAGCCTGGTGGTCCGCGTTGTCGCGCAGGGCCAGCAGGGCACCGTGGATACGGGGATGCAGGGTCTTGATGCGGCCATCCATCATTTCCGGGAAGCCGGTGACGTCCGCTACATCACGGACTTCAAGACCAGCCGCTCGTAAAGCGGCCGCCGTTCCTCCAGTACTGATGATCTCAACAGCGAAAGCTTTTAGCTCGCGTGCGAATTCGACAATCCCGGTTTTGTCAGAGACGCTTAGCAGCGCTCGCCGAATCCTGCGTAGATCCAGATCGTTGTTTTCAGTCATTTGCAATTCCAAAAAAACTCTTAGAGCAACCCGGCCAAATCGATTCTACTTATCAACCCTTGTAACCCCGCCGGGGAAATCCACGGAAAACTTGTGCGTGCGCGCATAACTCCGACCGTTGACAGAATATTCAACTCCCGGTGGGACCAGAGTCATGGTAAACGATCGGTGATTCGCCTTGTCTGCGGCGGATCCCAGATAGAAGCCGAGCAGGTATTGGCTCTTCAGGTCTTCTTCAATGGCCTGAAACACTGGGGTCAGATCCATCCTTGTCAGTGGCACCAGAGCCGTGTTGACGTTGCCAACCAGAAAATACCGGCCGCCTGTTTTCTCGCCCAGATCGCGGAAACCCCTGGCTGGGGTGCGTACCATCAACCGTCCCTCACGCGGCTCAAACAGCGGCAAGTGAATTACGTAGAAAGAGACCTGCTTCTTGAGCGCCGACTGGATTACTGCGCCGGGTTTGACGGTGCTTGCTGTATCCAGCCCGTCGCTAATCAGAATGACTATCCGCCGTTCTGCTCGCTTGCGTGGTTGACCTGCAAAAGCGTCGACAGCCACTTGCGCCGCATCGAATATCGCAGTGCGCTGGTCGGTAGTGGCAGGTGAGCTAAAAGCCTCGCGAGCAGCCAGGATATCGTTGTTGAATGGAGTGACTCGCGATGGTTGACCTGCAAAACGAAGTACCGCAATGCTTGATTGCCCGCTGAATCGGCCGAACAGCGAGAGCGCTGCCTCCTGCTGCTGCGCAATGATTTCGCGCAGGCTTGCGGATCGATCAAGCGCAAACAGAAGGGCCACGTGCTCTGCTCCCGGCAACAAATAAAGCCCGGTGGTAACTTTGTCAGGATCCTTCACTGCGAGGTTGGCTTCAGTCAATCCTCGGGTGGCACGCCCTTGTTTGTCCCGGATTCTGACTGGAAACAACACCAAATCGGTCTTAACACGCACTACGTCATCGTCGACCACCTGTTGTGAGTGCGTTATGATTTGCGTGAGTTGAAGTGTGACAGCCAGCAGAAAAAGGCAACTCAAATATCGCCAGCTGAGTATCCGGTAGACCGAGGCTGAACAAACTGCGGACAGGATTTGCAGGTTCGTTCGAGTTGGTCCTTCCGCAGGCGAGAGCATTCAGCTGGTTAATCTAGATGAAGAAACGCCCAAGCAGCAGGATGCTCAGGATCAGTAGCAAGGTGATTACGATGATCTTGACCAGAGTCACGGTCGATACCTCGATAATCAGAGACTGTTAGTGATAAACGCCGGAGAAACGCCTTATTCTAGAAGCGCACCGCCAACGTGTCAACGAAAGCAACGGCAAGTTGTTCCCAAAACCATACGTTCCTGGGACACCTTAGGTTCAGCGGAGTTGGCGTGCCGTGAATCGGCGGTTGCTATTGAGGCCTGGGGCCTGAGCTGGATTGCGGGCTGTCGAGCAGATGCCGTAGGGTACAGAACACTGTGAGCCATCTCATGACTATCAATTTTCTTGCTCCTCCCGCTGCCGGGCGAACGAGATACCTGAGCCTTCTGCTCTTTGCATTGGTCTATTTACCTTTTATTAGTTGCTCTGCCGGATATGCTCAGGTAATCACAGCGCGAATTACTGTGGTGCATGCAGGTGAGCAGGCCCGGGTAAAGGTTGAAGGAGCTTTCCCGGCCGGATCAGCTGTCTGGTCCTTCCGCAACACCTACGGACGAGTTAATGGGTTAGGCGAGCGGATTCAAAATCTGTCACTGGCGGATGCGACCGGCGGCGAGATTCCGGTGCGTAACATTGCGCCGGGGGAATTTAAGTCTGAGAAGGCCACGCGGTTCGCTTATGAAGTTTCGCTCTCCAGGCTCCCGAACCCAGCGGATGCATCGCATATCTCCGCGCTTAACGATCAATTTGGTTATTTGATGCTGGCAGACCTGCTGCCATTGCTGCCGGCGAACGTTGCGCGAGTGGCAGTCGAAGGACCACCGGGATGGAGTGTTCGATCCAGTTTACTTCCAGGACGGGACGGTTTTTACGAACTGCCTGATCCGGCCAACGGCGTGTTTTTCGTCGCTCGCGACTTGAAGGAGAAGCGCAGGCAGCTGGGCACAACTGAATTTGTTTTTGTCACCGCAGGCCAATGGAGTTTTGCTCCGGATGCGGTTACGAAGATAGCGACGAAGATAATCGAGGACCACAGCCGACACACGGGCCTGCAACCGAAAGGTCGCGTGGTGTTGATGCTGGCGCCCTTCCCAGGTTCTTTTGGACCTGAGCGCTGGAGTGCCGGGACCCGCGGTTCGAATCTTGTGTTGCTCATGGGACCAAATGCACGAGCAAAGGCCTTGCTCGGTCAACTGAGCGTGGTACTTTGCCATGAGCTCTTTCACGTCTGGGTGCCGAATGCTCTTTCGCTGCAGGGAAACTATGATTGGTTTTTTGAGGGCTTCACACTCTATCAGGCGCTGCGCTGCGCCCAGCGCCTCGGATTCATCGACTTTCAGGAATACCTGGACACAATTGGGCGGGTTTATGACTCCTACCGGGCTGCGAGCGAACGGGATCATCTCTCGCTGATCGAGATCTCGCGACGGCGTTGGACCAGCGGATCATCGCTGGTGTACGACAAGGGGATGCTGGTGGCCTTTCTCTTTGACTTGCAATCCAGGCACAGTAGCGGCGGTCGTCGCTCGCTGGACGATTTGTATGTGGACCTGTTTCGGCATTTTCCGTTGGGTTCTGAAGCCAAAGACGGCAATGAATCCGTAGTTTCTGCCCTTGAGGATCAACAATTTGCCGGCGGCTTTATTACCGGAGCCAGCACGATTGAACTCGAGACTCTCTTACCCAGCTACGGCCTGCGCGCGCGTTCTTTTGGAAGTAGAATGCAATTGCAGGTGGCCGAGACTTTGACTGCCTCGCAGCGAGCGCTGCTGGAGTCTTTGGGCTACCGCAAACGATAAAGGGCGACCGGCCCTTCACCCACAGGGAGCTAATACATTAAGATACCGGTAAGTTTATGAATATGAATCAGAGAATCGTGCGTTCCAGGGCTTTGTTTGCTTCGTTGTTTCTGACCGTGGCTGTGATCACCGGGTGCAATACACTCGCCAAGAAGAACAACTCGGGCGTGGTAGTTGCGCGCCGGGCTGAGATTCGCAGTTCAACTGCCGTCGTGGCGGCGAAACTGCTCGAAGTCAATCGCGGCGATGAGGTCGAGATACTGGAATCAACGGACGTGGTTGATCCCACCGATAATTCCCGGAAAGAGCGTTGGCTACAAGTTCGAGCTCAGGATGAAGAAAGTACTGAAGGCTGGATCGAGGCCCGCAATGTAATGCCTCACGACGTCCATGAAAGCGCGCGTAAGTTGGCTGCCGAAGATAACGGTATCCCTTCACAGGCAGCGGGCCAGCTCCGGGCCAGTTCCAATCTGCGTCTTAGCCCCGACCGCAGTTTCAATGACAACATCATCATGCGCCTGGACAGCGGCTCCAGCTTTGACATAACCGGCTGGAAGCGTGTTCCCAAGCCGAAAGCTTCGGAAAACATCGAGAGCGATGTTGCTCCCAAGGCGGGCAGCGCCCCACAAGCCGTGCAAAAGAGCAGCAAGAACGGTGATGAAGAAAAAGAACCCGAAGAGACAAACGAGCTTTGGTATAAAGTCCGGCTGCCCCCGGCAATCTCGCCGGCTCCAGCTGGGTGGATCTATGGCAAGCAAGTGGAGCTCATGGTACCCAGCGATATCATTTTCTATCGCACCGGACGCGAATTTGTGGCTTGGCAGCGGCTTGAGGGCGACGCCAGCAGCTCGGATTCGGGTAGCAGAAGTAAGGACGCAGGTAAGGATGCCAGACCAGGCAGCTGGGTAATTCTCGAGAAGAGTAGTTCCGACCAGCCGCATACGCTCGATGAACCGGATTTTGATCGTATTTATGTACTGGGTTATGACAAGCGGGATCAGGAACATTACACGGCCTACCGCAGTCCTGATCTAAAAGGATATCTGCCCTGCCGAGTCGAAGGAACCGGGGAGAACAAGACCTTCACGGTTCGCGCCGTTGACGAGAGCGGGCAGGTCAAGGACGTACAATACAGCGTTTACAAAGACGCCAGAGGATACCTCAAAGTGTCCGCTCCAGGCGCAGCTCCGAAAGACAAGAAGCGAAAATAAGAGCATGTCCAAGCACCAGCCGACGATCATCGGCATCGGCGGCTTTGCCTCAAATTCAGGCAAGACCACTCTGCTGTGTGATTTGCTGCAAAGATTTCCCGGGTGGGAGGCGATAAAGACCACGCGCGGTCATTATCGTTCCTGTGGCAAAGACCCCCATTCCTGTTGTGTTAGTGATTTGCTTGGCGATCAGCCAAGAATTCGCAGCGGGCGAGCGGACACTTATGCGGTCGGTAAGGATACTGGCAGGTATTGGGAAGCTGGTGCTGCCAATGTTCACTGGGTTATCGCCACTCAAGAGCAGGTCGGATCCGGGATTACGCAAGCCCTAAAGCTCGTAAACGCTAAAGGTGTGTTCGTTGAGGGCAATAGCTTTTCCAGTTTTGTTGCTGTTGACTTGATGATCATGGTGGCGCGGGGTTCTGGTTCGCCGGTCAAAGGTTCCGCCCGAAAGGCGTTAGCGATCTCTTCGGCTTTCTATCTCACCGGGGAAGCCAGTCTGCAGGCTAACTCGTCAGAGCGAGAGCAATTCCAAGAGGCCCTGACTCGATCCGGCCTGATTCATGCCGCGAGCCTTCCCATCTACACGAGGTCAGAATTATCGCAGCTGGCAGAACAAGTACGGGAAACCAGTTGCACACTTGGCAATTGATAGTTTTGCCCAGGGCTCCCGCCGCAGTTCACTGAAGCATGTAATTAGAGCCCATCATCCTTTGATTAATCCGAATCATTGGCTATTTGGGCAAAAACCCGGAAAAAACAGGCAGTTAGGTGCTTGGCCAAAGAACTTAGTGTCGCCCATTGACAATTAATTTAATCCCTCTATAATGCCCCTTCGCTCCTTAGCGGGAATTGACAGTCAGGGAATACAAAGGCATTTGCAAATGCCGCTTTTCTCTTGAGAGATTCGACATGAGAAAGGCGGCCTTTTTGTCGGCGGGGAACAGAACTCCGAAACAAACAAAGCTTCCTTGACAGAGTGGGAGTGGTCGGTTAAACTCCCCGTTTGCTTGGGACGAGTTTAGGTCGTCTGTACGGCAATCCAATACAAATTGGAATTGATGTTTGAAAACTAGATAGAGCGTGTCCATATCAATGAACTTTGGGAGTCAAACGCCGAGCGATAAAGCTCGCGTGCAAAACTCTTAAGAAGAGTCATTATCGGATACTGAACAACAACCAGTATGAGATGATGTTCCAGAGAACAAATTCTAACGAGAGTTTGATCCTGGCTCAGAATCAACGCT
>DAIMCP010000046.1:0-39761 GCA_036726305.1 Pyrinomonadaceae bacterium
CTAGTGAGCGTTAGGCGCGTTCCCGTGTGTTGCCGTTGACGCTGCGGCCTTGGCCGCTTGCAGCTTGTCGTAGTAGTCCTTCACGAACTCTTTGAAAGCACCATGACCCCAGGTGGTGTAGAAATCGTAGTGTTTCATTTCTTCGTAGGCCTGGTCGTAATTCCAATCATAGAATTGATAGCGATAGACCGCGCCCATGGCCCCGGTTCGATGTCTGCCGCCGGCACAATGGACAAAGAACTTTCCCGTGGCCGGGTCGCCAACTAACTTCAGAAAAGTTTTGGTGGCCTCTTCCGTCGGGTAGGCCTTTCCCACCATGGGAATGTTGATATATCTCATCCCGAGCGATTCCACAATTGCTTTCTCATAATCTTTGGGCTCGGCCTGTAAGTCGATGACGGTTTTGATTCCCAAAGCTGCGAGGTCTTTATAGTCTTCCTCTTTCGGCTGGGCGCCGCGATAAAAGCGCTCATCCATCTGGCCGAAATTCTTAATCCTGACTGAGGAAAGATTCTGCTTATCGACCTTCTGGGCTTCAATTGCGACGGCGAGGGCAAAGAACGCGAGCACCACGCCCGCGAAATTGCGCAAGGATTTTGCGGAAAACTGCATCGGCATCAAATCTCCTGTTACGTTCCGCGGAATTGGAAAGGTGGATCCAACTCCTGTAAAGCCCAGCGGTCATTCACAAGGCCTGCGAACCGGGACAAGGTTAGCACTCCCCTCCAGAGACCTCAACCCTTTCGGAGGCAGGCGAGGGCTAGACTCTTTTTGCCTTGCTCCTTTGCCTGCGGGCTTCCGGACCTGGATTTGAAGGCCTCCCGCCCCTGCTTTGACGTAATACTGCTATTCGGTGTGCAGTTTCCACTGTCAGGGAAAGTTCAACCGGCAGAAAGTATTACAACGTTACTTGGGCAGATTTCGTACCCGACCAACAGTCTCAACTCCGTAGGTTCGGGGTTTTCCAACAGGCCCTTCAACTTAGGCAACTGCGCTCTATGCCTCCTCGTGGACCTCTGCTCTGCAATAAAACTTGCAATTGACATAAAGGCATGATGAAATCTCCGCAGACTTTTTCTCAAATGGTTACTCAAAAGAAGGGAGAAATCTCATGGCTGAAGACGTCAGAAAACTCGAACTGCGAATCAAGGAACTAGAGAACCAACTGAAGCAATACCAGGCCTCAGCTGCTCCTCAGGATCTCACCAAGGATGAGATCGCCGCCTATCACAAAGTTAGTTCAGCTTTATCTGCTTTTGATGACTGGGGCTGCGGCATCAACGAATGCCGGCCGATCGGAATTTGCCGGATTTGTGTCTGTCGTGTCTGTCGTGTCTGTCGCGTCTGCATTAACGAGTGCGTATGCGGCCCGTGCAATATCTGCTCTCACGGCGGCGCCGGAGGTGGATTCTCAGGGTTCGGCGGCTGACATAACATTGAAGTACCTCTGGGCCGGCTAACGCTGCCGGCCCATCCCCCTTTGTACTAAATGCAAAATTTGGTCTATTACCAGCTGGCGGCCGGCGTCGACGTTGTGCCGTTGTCAGAAGAGTCTGTCCTTTTCCGGTCAAATACTTTGGCAGTCAAGGTCGAAGGCTCGATGGCCGTCCTGCTCAGCCGTGAAGTGCTGCCGCTGCTTAATCGTCCGCGTTCAATTACTGAGCTGGAATCGCACCTCGGCGACGCTTTTGACGAGAGCCTCAGGCAGAGTCTCGATTCACTGGTTGAGGCACGCGTGCTCGAATGCTCAACGGAGCCCATGAGCTTGGGCCCGGATCGTCCGTTTGCCGCCTTTCTGGAAAGCCTGGGAGTCGAGCCGGCCAAGGCCAATAAGCGCCTGCGGTCCCTGCGAGTGGGGATCTTTGGCCTCGAAGCGCATGGCGCTCATCTGGCTCTCGAGTTGGCCCGTCTCGGCGTCGGCTCGTGTACTCTTGCTGATCCCTTTCTCATTAATGAAAGCGATGCACTGCTTATGCCCACGGCCTGCTTTCAGCCGGGAGTCGCCCGTCAGCAGGCCGTGGCCGAAGCTATCGGCTCGCTCGCGCCGGCGATGAGTGTGACGCTGGCGGGCGAACTGTCCCGCGACTCTGTGCGCGAGATTGCCGAAGACGTCACCCTGTTGGTTGGTTGCTTCGATCGGGGTTATGAAACCGCGCACCACTGGATCAATCGGGCCGCGCTGGCTACCGGTAGGACGGCACTATTTGGCGAGATCAGCACCCACGTGGCGACCATCGGGCCGTGTGTGCTGCCCGGTCAGGCGGCCTGCTACATGTGCTACCGGATGCGCCGCATCGCCTGCGAGGAAAACTATGACGAGGCGATGGCCTATGAGCGCTTTCTAAACCAGCACCACCAGCCTTCTCTCTCCTCACGGGCGACTGCGCCGTTCCTTTCGGCCCAGGTCGCCAGTCTGCTCACTGGAGAGATCGTCAAGTTGGTTGCCCTCGCCCTCCCTCCCAGCCTGGCGGGCAGGATTATGGAGTTCGACGCCCTCACGCTGGAAAGCCGCATCCACACCGTGTTGCGACAGCCCGATTGCCCGGTCTGTGGAGCCGAAAAAAAAAAGAGTCGTGACAACCCCGCTTTAGCCGAACTACAAGCAGCAGAGCAAAGCGATCCCTCAGGGGATCTGTCCCTACTCGCGGAACGCCTGGTGAGCCGGCGCACCGGAGTGGTGCGGCGCTTCGAGCCCTTCGTAAAGGATCCAGTCGAGCCCGCCTCTCCATACATCGTGCGCGCCGACATCGCCAATCACCGCTTCATCAGTAACCGTGACGATGATGGCGATATCTGCTCCGGTAAGGGATTGACCCTGCCTGAGGCACGCGTCAGTGCCCTCGGAGAAGCGGTGGAACGCTATTCGGGCGGCGTCTATTACCACGAAGAGGTGCGCTACGCCAGGCGATCCGAAGTGAGTGAAGCCTCGCTGGATCCGCGCGAACTCGTCCTTTACCATTCGTCGCAATATCCTGATCTTCCGTACGCGGCTTACAATGACAATCGCCTCGGTTGGATCCCGGCCCGCTCGCTGGTGAGCAGCGAAGAAGTGCTGGTGCCTGCGCTGGCTGTTTTCATGAACTACAGGGCCCACGCTGACGAAGAATTCCTTTTCCCAATTACCTCAAACGGATTAGCGACCGGACGGACGTTGCTGGAAGCAGTGTGGAACGCCGCGGGTGAGGTGCTTGAGCGCGACGCGTTCATGATTGCCTGGCTGAACCGATTGCCGGCGCATCGCTTTTCGGCGCTTGCTCATCCCGACCCCGAGATCGCCGGACTCGCCAAATCCTATCTGCGCCGCAAGGTGGAGATCCGGCTTTATCATTTGCCGGCTGATCACGACTGTGCAGTATTTGCAGGTGTGGCTTTGGAAGCGCCGGGACATGGAGGGCCGGCTGTAGTGCTGGGTTTAGGCGCGGATCCTGATCCAGTGCTGGCATCGCGCAAGGCTGTGCTGGAGGTCTGCCAGGTACGGCCGGCACTGAGGCGGCGCTTGCGCAATCCCGAGACCCGGAACCGGCTGCGTGAACTTCTGGACGATCCGCACCTCGTGGCCACTATCGATGATCACGACCTGCTTTATGCCAGCCGGGAATCACTATCCAGACTGGGTTTCTGGTTGGACCTGGATGAGGAGCCGTTCGCGTGGGCGCCGCAGGAGAAGAACTCTGCATTTGCGAACCTTTCCAACCTGACAACCTGGCTGCGCGGGAAAGGTAAGGATCTGCTTTACGTAAACCTAACTCCGCCGGATATGGCGGAACTCGGTCTCTACACTGCGCGCGCGATCCTGCCAGGCTTTCAGCCAATCGACTTTGGCTGGAAGGAACGCCGGCTGGGTGGAACACGTGTCTACAGTCAGCCTTTCGAGCTGGCGCTGCGCCCAGGGCCCGCAACCTGGGAAAGCCTTAATCACGATCCGCACCCTTTGGCTTAGTCGCTTGAATGCTGATTGCAGATGTTACCTGCCCAGCAGCTGACACTGTCCGACTCGGCGCGGGTAAGGCATTCGTGAACAACGTTTTCATCGACAGCATCAAGCCCAGGAGAAAGTGAAATGTTCCGTGATCAATATCCGGCGGCCTGGTTTTTCCATCACAATACTATCCGTTGGCCATTCAACACAGTTGAGCCCGAAGAGGAACCATGGGCCGGGCCTCCCTTCAAAGAGTATCCGGGACAGCCGGTCGTAGCCTTGCCGGCGCCGGAGGATCTGGGTCTAGCGCTCGGCGAAGCAATCAAACGTCGCCTCTCCTGTCGAAGTTTTGCTTCGTCAACACTAACGCTGAGTGAGCTGAGCACGATCCTCTCGGTGGGATACGGCATCGAAGGCGTCGTTCAACTGGGTGCAAAGGAGCATCTCGAACGGCCCTTGCCGTCAGGCGGCGGGTTATATCCACTCGAGTTTTACCTAATCGTTCGCCAGGTGGCGGACCTCGATCCTGGTATTTACCACTACGCGCCGCTCATGCACGAGCTCGAGCAGCTAAAGCGTATGGAGCTCTCCAACTCCTTCGTGTCGCAGCTCTTCATGAATCAGCCGTACCTGGCCGGTGGCGGCGCCATTCTCCTGCTGACGGCGGTGGTGGAGAGATTGATGCACAAGTATGGCGACCGTGGTTATCGCTACATTTTGTTGGAAGCAGGTCACGCGGCCCAGAATATGTGCCTGGCGGTGGCAAGTCTGGGGCTTGGGGCCCTGCCTGTTGGTGGCTTTTTCGACGGGTACGTAGCTGAACTGTTAGGGATAAACCTGGAAGAGGAGGCGATCCTCTACGCGCTCGGTTTGGGTCGGCCGGCCACGGCTGACCGCGTGGCTGTGCGCAACCTCGCGGCCTTACTCGACGGCTGATTGGAGATAGTTCTTCCGCCGCAACCTCCGCTACTGTTTGTTACGGCTTTCGACCCCAGCGCGCTGAGACTCATCTCACAGTGGGGGACTTTGGTCTTTGACTTGTTTTCCCATCGGTTTCACCCTTTTGTTTAATGGTTGCTTTGCGTCCCTTTTTCTTGGCTTCTGTTTTGTCGAATTCGATGAAAACGGGACTTTCTCCCCGTGTGATCGGTGCGAACGAGTAATAAGTTTTATTGGGTTTTCGAAGAAAGGATTGGTGGAGCCGAGGGGGATCGAACCCCTGACCTCATGACTGCCAGTCATGCGCTCTCCCAGCTGAGCTACGGCCCCATTCAGGAAATCTAAATCATTGTAAACCGTTGATAGAGATTAGCCTGCGGTCACGTACGAGTCAAGCGAGCGCCTTTGTTTCCAACACTCATAAGTGGCTTTGTGTGCCCATAGTGTGCCAACTCTGAAAACTAGCCAATTACGAACCATACAAAAGGCGCTCCACTTGTCGGAGGCGGCTTGCTGCATTAATGGCAGAACATGAGAGTAAGTGTCGAGTGTAAGCGTTATGCTCGCATGGCCC
Source organism: Pyrinomonadaceae bacterium (assembly GCA_036726305.1). Classification (GTDB taxonomy): domain Bacteria; phylum Acidobacteriota; class Blastocatellia; order Pyrinomonadales; family Pyrinomonadaceae; genus JAOAPY01. The sequence goes on from DAIMCP010000046.1 coordinate 5,433, forward strand.
AACCGCTCGCTAACCACCTTCGGATGCTCATTGGCTGCCTGTAGCAACGTTGCGCAGGTATGACCTAGGTCGTACAGGCGAACATTAGACGGAAGACTCGCACGCTTCAGTATGGGCTTGAAATGGCGCAGGGTTAGATTTCGTATGTTCACGGGCGTTCCTTCCTGAGTGGCGAACACTCGATTTTCCTTAGAATAGCTGTTCCCTAACTTAAGCCGTGCTTCGGACTGTGAACGCAGAGCTTAGAATCGAATGTGTATAGCGAACAGTTCGCGAGGACAACTTCCGTTCGGTCATTGCATTGTAAATTGACTGTACGTCTAACGAGCGAACATCACAAAGCCTCTGCGAACCGATAACAGCTTTACATAAATCGTGCAGTTACAAGAAATTTTTGCCAAAAGGTTGACTCTAGAATATCAGAAGCGTATGATTTGCAAGTCCACACAAGGGTGCACTCTCAAGCTCCTCTTGATTTCGACCTCATAATGATGGAATTCTCAAACTTCCCTAATCCGTCAAAAAGAGGAAACTGTCTCACTGACTCTTAAGGAGAAACCTATGCCAACTCGCAAACAAACATGATTGCTAATCCTTGCGGGGGTTGTGCTCTCGCTCACATTCTTTTTTGGGGTCTCAGGCCGTTCTAAGAGCGCAAAACCAGAGCCTAATCAAAAGAAAGAGGTTATAGAAGTCCTTCCAGAGATAATTTCCTGTGTTCCAAGCATTCGAATTGTTAAGGCCGAAATCAAGAATGCTAAAAAGGAAAATGCTGCCGTCGAAATTGAGATTGAAAATATGAGTGAAATTGGATTAGTCGCAATTTCACTAGATTCAACGAAAGGAGGTGTAAGTTACAGCCAAACCAAGAGTACGTTCGATTCCGACAGTCCTCTTGTTATTGCCGAACCTCATAAGACAGTAACGCTCAAAATGGAAGTCTCGAATTTATTTCCAGGCGTTCCATTGAGAATTGGAAGTGTGATGTTCGCTAATGGCGAAGAAGAAGGTTGCGAAGCATCGATAAAAGAAATGCGCGAAACTCGAGCGGAGCATAAGGCGCAAAAAGCGGCTGCCGGAAAGGAGCCCAAATGAAAAGACTCTTACTAGCACTTAGTATCCTCGTCGGAAGTGCAGTAATTACTTTTCAAGTCTTAGCCGAATGTGGTTCATATTTCCAACCGGAATCGCCCGCTAATACACCTTCACAAGAGTAGAAACGGCCAAACACCAAAAGACCAAAAGCCAGAGACCCAAGCCCAAAGTCCCAAGACCTAAGACCAAAGCCCCAGCCCCCTACGTCTTACTTCCCCCTAAACACCGGTTTGCGTTTTTCGAGGAAGGCGTTGACGCCCTCGTCCTTATCTTCCGTAGCAAAGCAGAGCGCGAACAGATCGACCTCGCGGCGCAGGCCCTCATCAAGGCTCGAGCGCGTCGCAATCTTCACTGCTTCCTTGGCCAGGCGGACGGCAATCGGCGCCTTCTCCGCGATGCTGTTGGCTAACTCCATGGTCTTGGCTTCCAACTGCTCGGGGGGAACGACATGATTCACCAGGCCGATGGCAAAGGCAGTCTCCGCATCAATCATCTGACCAGTCAAAATCATCTCCATTGCTTTGCCTTCGCCAACCAGGCGCGTCAACCGCTGCGTGCCGCCGCCGCCGGGAATGATACCGAGGTTGATTTCTGGCTGGCTGAACGAAGCCGTCTCGCTGGCAATGCGAATGTCGCAGGCCAGGGCCACCTCACAGCCGCCTCCCAGGCAGTAGCCATTGATCATCGCAATAACCGGCTTCGGAAAAGTGTCGATGGCATTGAAGAGCGAGCGCTCGACCATCACTGCTCGTTGCATGTGCGCCGTGCGTCCGGCAAATTCGCTGATGTCCGCGCCGGCAATGAAAGCCTTGTCGCCGGCGCCGGTGAGCACTACCACGTTTACTGAATCGTCCTGGCGCAACTCTTCCATCGCCGCTGCGCCTTCCTCACGCGTCTTGATGTTCAACGCGTTTCTTTTTTCCGGCCGATTGATGGTGATGATGGCGACGCTCCCGCGTCGTTCAAGCAAAAGTGTTTCATAAGATTGCGACATATAGTTGGCTCCTGAAATTTTTTGGATTAGGAAATGAAATGCTAAGGGCTGCTCCGTTGATCGTCAATCCAGGAAGAACGGCCCAATCTTAACAGTAGATCCACATATTCTCAGTATCAGCTCGCGAGGGCTTGACCCGGCGGCTTAATGACTCCGAAACCTGGCGGCACGCTCGTTGCTACCACATTCTTCCGAGCCTCGTGGCGATGAAAAGCATGCACTACAATTGAGCAAGCGAAAAACCGCGGCTCAGGGCATGTGCTTAGGTCGGCCAAACAGGACTCCATCCTGCGCAACATGAAGAGAGAGCATTACGATTGCATCGTTGTCGGGGCCGGGCCGGCCGGCCTTTCAGCGTCACTTTTTTTGGCGCGCTATCGGCACCGGACTGTGACCTTCCACCATAACAGCCCGCGCAACGAATACTCCCATGGCGTTCATGGGTTTCTGGGCCACCACGGAATTCCACCCGCTGAACTATTGGCTCGAGGACGCGCCGAAGTCAAACAACACGGCGGAGCGATAATTGAAGCCAGTGTCAACGCGGTCGAGCAAATAGCGGATCAGCATTTTCTTGTCACAGCAAGCGGTGAAACTTTTGAAACTCGGCGCTTGCTAATCGCCACGGGGTTGCGCGATCTGACTCCACAATGTCCGGGCTTCAGTGAATTCTATGGAGTCAGCGTGCATCACTGTCCCGACTGCGATGGCTACGAATCTCGAGACAAACACATTGCCGTGCTGGGAAGCGGCAAAAAGATAGTGGGCTTCGCCCTCGGGTTTTTGACCTGGACAGATCGCGTGACGCTGATCACGGGTGGTGAGACAGGCGACCTAAGCGAGGAACATCGTGCCCGGCTCGCGAGCCTGAATATCAGAGTGCTCGAGAAGAGCGTGGCTGCTCTGGAAGGAGACGAAGACGCAAAACAGTTACAACGAGTGCGTTTCACCGATGGCGAGCTCCTCGAATGCGAGGCTCTGTTTTTCAATCTGGGCACCGAGCTCGCCAGTGACCTGCACGAAATGCTGGGCTGCAAAACAGATGAAGAGAGCGGGCTGGTATGGGTCGATCAAACACAACAGACCAGTGTGGAGGGAGTCTATGCAGCCGGGGATGTCACTCCTCATTCACAGCTCGCAGTTGTCGCCGCCGCTGAAGGTGCAATGGCCGCCATTCACATACACCAATCGCTGCTCCCCACTGCACGCAAGTTGTGATGAACCAACTGCGCGAAGTCTCACAATGACCTCGCTGGCAGGGGGACAATTCGCTTGAAATCTTTCAGATCCAGGACATCAGCCACCAGATTAAAGAGGGCCGGATATTTTCGAGTTTTTTTCTGCTCGGCGCAGGGAAGCAAGCTAATCGGGCTGCTGCTGCTCATTTGGTGCCGGTGAGTTGCTGCGTACCGGGTTCTTTATCGTTCGCTTTCTTCTGTGAATACACGTAACTATCACGGGATTTAACTACCAGGTCGGGTTGATTTACGCGCACCTTTATCTTGCGTACCTGGCCTGCCTGTCCGTCCTTGCGCGGGTAATAGCCAAGACTGTATTGGCGGCGGAGTTCATCGGCAATCTGCGCAAAGGCGGATGAAATGCCCACCAGGGTGTCACCGCGGTAGTACCGGCCGCCCGAAACTTCAGCCAACTCATGCAAGTACTCGGTGGCGCGCCGGTAATCCCCCGATGCCGGTCCATTACCTATGCCACCGGGTAAGCCCCCTCTGCCACCATTGCCGCCAGGCCAACCGGGAATGCCGATACCGATATTGCCCCTGCCGCCGGGGATAGGAATGCTGCCGCCCTGGCCCATACTTCCCAGATCGTTAGACGTGTCATAGTTCACCGTGTAGAAGGCGCCGTCTGATTCCTGCGCCTCTCTGATCGTGCTGGAGTAGCTGGCGCCGTGACTGGTGGTGTCCACTCCGTCCGTGAACAGGACCACGGCCTTTCGTCCCGCAAGCTTGATTAGCTCTCTTCTGATCACCTGATCCACGGCATCATAAAGTCGGGTGCCGCCGCCCGTGCGCGTGCGCCTGATCGCCCGCGTTAGGGTCGCGCGATCACTGGTGGCCTGGTTCAGGACCCTAATCTGCTCGTCGAACGAAACTACCACTACCTTGTCTTCCGGCTGTAGTTGATTCACAAAGCTAATCGCAGCGTCCTGAATCTCCTCCAGCTTAAAGTGGGTGGACCCACTCGTGTCAATAACCAGAACTACAGAAAAAGGCTGGTCCACCGTGGCGAAATATGCAATTTTTTGCTCTACGCCTTCGTCATAAATGTGAAAGTCCTGCCGGCGCAGGTTCGGGACGTATTTTCCATAGCGATCCATCACACTTACAGGCACGGTTACGAGCGCGGTGTCAACGCGCAGCACATCGCCCTCGATTACTTCGGCGGGCCCCGAAGTCGGTGGCGTATCGTCGGCATCCTCGGTTGCTGGCTGCGCCGGTGTTGTCCTGGTACCGGGGGTGTTTGGCGCAGGCCGTGCGCGTCCTGATTGAGCCTCGGAAGTCCCAGCCATGATTATCAGCGCAAGCAAAGCCAGCGCACTTAACATAACTCGTTTCATCTTATTCATGCCCTAATGTCTGACCAGCGCGTTTATGGTGCCTGGAGGCAGTGGCGAGCGGCTTCGCCGGTGCGCGGAATTTCCAATTAACCGTTTAACGTAGGTCTATGATGCGGACGCTCGAACAAGCTTTGCCCGCTCTCGATTGAGCATTAAACTGGAGGACCGCGCCATTCTTAAATAGCGCGATCCTCCATATCCACCGCCCGCTACGCCCATAACGAGCAAGTGGATAGCTCGCCCGGCTTCGCCTGGCAAAGCCGAAATCGCTTATTCAATGGGGATTCAGGAAAGGTGTCATTGCGATACATCGGCGGAAGCAAGTTCCAGCAACGCCTGTAAGCGGTAGAGGCCGCTCAACTCTGCGTTGCAGACTGGACATTGAATGAGATGGCGCTCGACCAGCAGGTGCACAGCTGGATCGAGTTCATCGTCGAAGTAGGCCTGGATGATTTTACTCTGACAAAGGGAGTAGTCTGCTTGACTCACGTCGCCCGCCCTCCGGCTTGGACTTCAAACGTCACATTCAATGACAGCCGAAAAGTCGCGAACAATGTAAAGAGTTTGTAAAGACGGCGAAAATTTTGCTGGCAGTAGGGCGGGAATTTACCCACTCACAATGGGGGGTATGGCAAGAGTCCTGGGCCTAACGGAGGTGGGACTTCAGATTCTGAAGAAGGGGGTTGGAGTCAGCCTGCGGCGTGCCGCCGGATCTTCCCCAAAATAAGGCTTAAGCCTTCACGCGGCGGACGGCAGCCAGACCCTGCAGGGCGCGAAAGTGTTTGCTGGTAGGAAGGGTGTAATAAAAATCGCCCTGCATCTCCCAGTTTTTCAAATTGAACCGTCGCTGGGCGCCACAACTGAGACAAACGCGGTAGGCCTGGCCCTCGCTGGAAAACGGGCGGCTCATTTCCAAATGCCAACAACCAAGCAGCCGGTTCAGCCAGCGACTTACTATGCCGGATACATTGTCCGTCAGCCCTGACGTATTCAGGGGTCCGACACCAGGATAACTTTTGAGGGTCAACTGATTGGCTTGCATGACATTTACCTCTCTCGAAAAAATGCTTCCCAAGTTCCTTCCATACACTAACGCGCAAAAGAATCGCGAATAGGGCCATGTTCGATATACAGGCGCTTAGAGCACCGGCCTCAGTGGCCTTGTTACGCCGAAACGCCGGGCTAGAGCCGGTAGTCTGAACAACTGACCTACCAGCGTACGAAGCTCTGCCTTATACTCTGGGCACACGTACTTTTAAGAAATGGAGAGTCAAAGCGAGTGAGTCAGCACGCTGCAGACAACGTCACGAAACTGCTAATCGATCTCTCGAACGGGGATAGAAATGCGGTTGATATTTTATTGCCTGTAATTTACGATGAGTTGCGGAAACTGGCAGCCAACTACCTGCGCCGGGAACGTCCCGACCATACCCTGCAGCCTACGGCTCTGGTGCACGAAGCCTATCTTCGCTTGGTAGATCAGACGCGGGTTAACTGGCAGAACCGGGCGCATTTCTTTGGGGTCGCGGCCCAGATCATGCGCCGCTTGCTGGTGGACCATGCCCGCAGGCACAACGCCGAAAAGCGCGGCCAGGATTTCAAAAAGCTCTCCCTCGACGAAAACATTGATCGGGCCGTGGAACGAAGCGGGGAATTGATCGCGCTTGACGACGCACTCAAAGCCCTGGCCGTTTTTGACGAACAAAAGGCGCGCATGGTTGAACTCCGGTACTTCGGCGGACTTACCCTCGAAGAAACAGCTGATGTGCTCGGTGTAACCCCCACAACCATCAAACGACACTGGCGGTTTGCCAGGGCATTCTTGTACGGTGAAATGCAAAAATAAAAGCTTTAGGCAGCTTAGGCTAAAAGTTGTCCTTTGATCTTTGTGCCCGGCTCGTTGCTGATGGGAGCCCACAGTAACTGTAAGTCAGGGACACAATAACCAGGCATAGAGTCACTCACATTTATCAATGACCCCCGAACGCTGGCAAAAAGTTGAGGAGATTTTTCAGACGGCGCTGGATCTCGGGCCCGCGGAACGCGATCAGTACGTCCTTCGGGCCTGCTCCGACGACGAAACTTTGCGCCATGAGGTCCAGTTGCTACTTGCGCAGCACGAGAGTGCGGGCGACCTTCTTGACGAACCCTTGTATGGTCAAACCGTAATGCCGGCGCTCGAGGAGATGGCCAGCGAGGACGTCGATCCGATGATCGGCCGGCGGCTGGGCGCCTATCGCATCGAGCGCGAAATTGGGCGCGGCGGCATGGGCGCCGTCTATGAAGCCCTGCGCGTCGATCGTGAATTCAACAAGCGCGTGGCTATTAAACTAGTCAAGCGCGGCATGGACACCGATTTCATCCTGCGGCGGTTTCGTAAGGAACGACAAATCCTCGCGGCCCTGGACCACCCGCACATTGCGCTGTTGCTGGATGGCGGCACCACCGACGACGGCTTGCCCTACTTCGTCATGGAATACATCGAAGGGCAACCGCTATATCGCTATTGCGATAATCACCAGTTGAGTATTGCCGAGCGGCTGAAGCTTTTCCGGGCCATCTGTGACGCCGTTCATTACGCCCACCAGAAGCAGGTGGTGCATCGAGACATCAAACCGTCCAACGTTCTGGTCACCGCTGAAGGAGTGCCGAAACTGCTGGATTTTGGCATAGCAAAACTGCTCAATCCCGAACTGGCCGGAGACATCACGCATGATCCAACCGCCACTGCAATGCGCTTGATGACCCCGGAGTACGCCTCTCCGGAACAGGTGCAGGGAGATCCCACCACGCCCAGCACAGACGTGTATTCGCTCGGCGTCCTGCTGTATGAATTACTGACCGGCCACCGGCCTTACCGCTTGCGCAATCGCGCCCCGCATGAGATTGCGCGGGTGATTTGTGAAGAGCCTCCAGCCCCGCTCAGTATCATCATCACCCGCGCCGATGATTTATTGCCCAATACCTACCTCGGGGACGAGGCTACGACTCTCAGGCAACTTTACACTGCCCGCAAGGCAACGCTCGAATCTCTGCGACGAGAGTTTAGCGGCGACCTTGACCACATCGTGATGCGAGCGCTGCGAAAGGAACCCGCCTACCGTTATCAGTCCGCTGAGCAGTTGCGGGACGATCTGACCCGTTATTTGGAGGGACATCCAGTCTCCGATCTCCAGGCGGCTGCTGACGGAGTCTGTCCGCCGCGCGGCACCTCCATCAGTACGGAAAACTCCCTGGCAGTACTGCCTTTGAAATTGCTCGATATGCATGTGGGCTCGGACTCGGGCCCTGACTACCTGGGCACTGGACTGGCCGACGCATTGATCACGCGCCTGAGTGGGATATGCCGCTTTGAAGTACGTCCGACCAGCAGTGTGCTGCGCTACGGCGGTGAGTCGGATCCGCTCGTGGCGGGACGGGCGCTGGGTACGGCGTTCGTACTCGACGGCCGGGTTCGCAGAGTTGGAGAACGAATTCGCGTCACGGTGCAACTGCTCAATGTGGGCAACGGGACGGCGGTCTGGGCCGGACAATTTGACGAACGGTTCACGGACGTCCTGAGTCTGGAAGACGCCATCTCGTCCCATGTAGCAGAGGCTCTCGTGCCCCAGTTAACGGGCGACGAACGGCGCAAACTGGCCAAACGCGGTACCAACGATCCCCAGGCACACGAGGCTTACCTGCGCGGCCGCTTTTTCTGGAACACTTTTACCGAAGATGGTTTTGCCAGGGCGATTGTCTGTTACCACCAGGCCATCGCACTCGATCCCAACTATGCGGTGGCCCATGCAGGAATCGCCTCTTACCACAACTGGCTGGGCAGCTTTTCCGTACTGCCGTTTGCAGAGTGCTCAGCAGCAGCGCATGAAGCAGCCTCGACAGCAGTCGCGATCGACCCTTCACTGGCTGAAGCTCATGCCGCGCTGGGCCAGGCCATTCTCTGTCGTGATTTCGATTGGGCCAATGCCGAGCGCCAGCAACTGCATGCCATCGAGCTGAACCCTAATTACTCGACAGCGCGCATCTATCATGCCCTGCAACTGGCTATGGAAGGACGTTTTACGGAAAGCCTGCGCGAAGCTTACATCGCCCGTGATCTCGATCCGCTGGCAGTAATCTCGCGCTTTTCCGTCGTCTGGTGCTTGTACCATGCACGACGCTACGACCAGGCCTATGCACTTTGTCGCGAAACGATCGAGAACGAGCCGCAAAACCTGCTAATGGTCTACGGCGCGAGTTTTCTGCTGGGCCGCCTGGGACAATACGAGGAAGCCGTCAGCGCGGCCAGGCGAACGGTTGACCTGATGGGCAAGGCCAGTCATACACTCGCACGATTGGGCTCTGCCCTGGCCCAGGCAGGGAATCTCGCAGCCGCCGAAGAGACGTTGCTTGAGATGGATGCCATCTCAGAACGCCGTTACATCTCGCCTTATCATCTGGCACTCGTAAATTGTGCCCTGGGACGAATTGACCGGGCGCTTGATCTACTGGAGCAGGCCGAAGCAACCAGGGACGCCAAGGTGCTGTGGCTGGGCGTGGACCCCGAGCTGGACCCGCTTCATGGACATCCACGGTTCAATGACCTCCTGCGCAAACTGAATCACCGCCTGGCGGCGCTGCCAACACTGCCGGCGCAATTGCGCGCGGGTCAGGAGTCAATTGCCGTGCTGCCTTTTCGTGTGCTGAGCTCGCCGGCGGAGAACACCGGGGATGAATACCTCGGAGTGGGATTAGCTGACGCCCTGATCACCCGGCTCAGCAATGTGCAACGGTTGATAGTGCGTCCCACCAGCAGCGTTCTTCGCTATCGCGGCGCGAACTTTGATCCCTTCGTAGCAGGTAAAGATCTGGGGGTGGATTTCATTATTGACGGCAGCCTGCGCCGCGCCGGCAATCGCTTGCGTGTCACGATCCAGCTCTTGAGCATTAAAGAAGGCTCCACCCGTTGGGTGGAGCAGTTTGATGAGGATTCGACTGATGTCCTGCAGATTGAAGACTCAATCTCCGGGCAGGTCGCGACCGCATTACTGCCCCAGTTGACGCGAGACGAACAACACCTGCTTTCCAAACGCGGCACTGACAGTTCCGAAGCCTTCGAAGCTTATCTTCGAGGCCGCTACTATTGGAACAGTTATACGGAATCTGGTTTTGCCAAGGCCCTGGAATGCTACAACCACGCCATCGCCCTCGATGCCGACTATGCTCTGGCCTACACGGGAATCGCCGACTATTACAACTGGCTGGGAGTCTTTGGGATCAAGCCATTTGCGGAATGTTCCGCGGCCGCCAAGCAGGCGGCCAGCCGGGCGGTTGAACTTGACCCCGACTCAGCGGAAGCTTACAGCGCTCTGGGCTTTGCCACTGTCTGTCATGATTTTGACTGGGCCGTGGCCGAAGGTCACCATCGCCGGGCAATCGAGATCAATCCCAATTATGCCACTGGACATCACTGGTACGGCTTTCACCTGATGATGGCGGGGCGCTTCGATGACGCGCTGAGAGAGTTATTACGGGCACGCGAACTCGATCCTCTTTCACCCAATATCATGCAGGCACTCAGCTGGGCCTACTACCAGGCGCGGCGCTTTGAGGAATCACATACTACCTCTCGCAACATGCTTGAGGCGGTTCCGGAATTTGCCTACGGACTCGCCACTTTCTCGTGGACACTAAGACACGCCGGCAGCGCGGATGAGGCCGTTAAGGTGGCCGAGAAAGCCCTGGATGTATCGAGCGGCGGCCAACTGTTTGTCGCCACGTTGGGCGCTGCTTATGCTGCCGCGGGTCGCCATGAGGACGCGCGGGCGGCGTTGAACCGCTTGCATGAAATGTCCGCCCGCTGCTATGTCTCGCCCTATCATCGCGCGTTAATTCATCTGCTAATGGGGGAACGCCAACGCTCGCTTAGCTTGCTGCGCGAAGCTTACACAATCAATGAAGGATGGTTAGTCTGGCTGGGGGTTGAACCGCAACTCGACCCCTTGCGGGGCGAACCGGAGTTTGAAGATCTGCTGCTCAAGACAAGAAATCCGGGACGCGGGCGCGGAGTCGCCGTCGCCGCCGTCGCCACACCGTCCAGCCGTCCTCAGAAGCAGCATAGTGCTCAAGTTACGGCCCCGGTGGTAAGCCCCTCGCCCGATACCAGCCCGGGAGCCAACGAAGAAGCGCGCCAGCTCTACACTGCGGCTCGCTACTATGCTTCGCGGCGATCAGCCGAAGGTATGCGCCAGGCAATTGAACGGCTGGAACGCGCCGTGGAACTCGATCCGGCTTTTGCCCAGGCACTCTCAGAACTGGCCGATTGTTACGCACTCCTGAACTGGTATGTCGAGCCACCACCGCCCGGCGCCTGGCAACGCGCCAAACAATCTGCCTTACGAGCAGTGCAGGCTGATCCGGAGCTGGCTGAAGCCCATGCATCATTGGGATTTGTTCATCTGAACTACGACCGCGACTGGGATGGAGCCGAGCGAGAATTAAGGAAGGCAATCCAGCTCAAGCCAAGTATCCAGGTGGCACACCGCTGGTATGCCTACAGCTTGTCTGCGATGGGCCGGCACGACGAAGCAGCCGCCGAGATTGAACGAGCTCGCGAAATCTCACCGCAGTCACCGGTACTGGCTACAGCTGTAGCCAACGTCCTGTTCCTTGCCGGCAGGTTCGACGACGCCATCCAGCAATGTCACAAAGCGCTGGCCCTGGATCCGGGTGGGGTAGCTGCGCACACGATCCTCCGTTGGGCTTACGAAAAGAAAGGCATGCACAACGAAGCTCTGGCAGCCTTTGAACAGGAGCGTAGCTTTGCCGGGGACACGCCAACCACGAGGGCCAAGCGGGCGCACGTCCTGGCGGCGGTTGGCCGGCATGACGAGGCCCGAGCCCTCCTGGGGACCATTCTCGAAAGCCGACACGAGCAATGGGTGACTGCTTACGAGATTGCTATCATCTACTGCCTGCTGGGCGATTACGACAGTGCCTTCCGCTGGCTGTCCCAGGCTGAGCGCGAACATGCAGTGGGATTCACTTTCGTGCGCGTAGATCCGCATCTCGAGCCACTGCGCTCCGATCCCCGGTTTGAAGATCTGCTCCGCGGCACTGAACGAACCATTCCCTGAACAGTCTCAAGGGGCAAAGCAGCAAAGCCATTTTCGATTTTTCACTTGCGCTCCCCATTGGCCCGAAAAATCATATCAAGGAAAAGGACTTCCCGCTTCGCCCCGATCGGGTACCGGCCCTTAAGCAGCGACAGCTTCAATCACACTGTACGGCGAGTTGGTCGGCACGATGCGCTGCAAACGCAGACTGGCGCGGGCAAACAAGTCCCGATACTCGACCGCGGTCCGTTCCTTGCCACCCGGTGACACCAGCATCTCAATGTCGAGCAACTTGCCGAAGTCTGGGTCGTTTCCGCGGGTAATCACCGCCTCCACCAGCAGCACACGCCCGCCAGTTTTCATTGCCTGTCTAACATTGTTCAGAATCTTGAGCGCGTGCTCATCATCCCAATCATGAATAATGTGCTTCATGATGTAGGCGTCACCGCCGGCGGGCACGGACGCGAAAAAATCTCCACTTGCGAAATCCAATCGCAAGGCAACCGCGGTAGCATCAACGCTTTCCTTTGCACCTTTGATCACATGGGCCAAGTCGAAGAGGATGCCCCGCAATGCCGGATTTGCGCCCAGAATCGCAGTCAGCAACCGGCCATGTCCGCCGGCTAGGTCTACCAGGGTGTCGATCCCGGAAAAATCGTAGCTGTCAACCACCGCCTGGATAGCCAGGTTTGAAAGGCTGGTCATCGCCTGATTAAAAATCCTGGCGGCTTCGGGGTTCGCTTCGAAGTACGGAAAGACCTCCTGTCCGTGTGTTTCACTCCAGGCCGCCTTTCCCGTCCGGACGCTGTACAAGGTGCGTCCCCAAACTTTCCAGTGCCAATCTTCGCCCATGAAGATCGCTAAATCGCGCAGGGAATGAGGCGCGTCCGTGCGCAGCAATTCAGCTGTCGGAGTCAAAGCAAAAACACGATCATCAACCTCGCTGAAGACCCCCTGCGCCGCGAGCGCTCGCAAGACCCTGTAGAGAGATTGCGCGTCGGTGTCGGTCGCCGCAGCTAAATCGTCGGTTCTTGCGGCCCCCCCGGTAAGCAAGTCGGCTATGCCGAGCTTAGCGGCCACATAGACAGCCTGTGCGCCGAGACTGCCGGTGATCATCTGGGTCAAAGTTACTTCGGGAGGCGTGCTCTCGCTGCCTGCGGGCTGTTGGCCGTCAATGGATCTTTGTGCCTGCGTCATTTCGTCAATCTCAATAACCGCGGTAGACATCTTTGATTTCTCCTGTTAATCCAGCGAATAATGTTGTCTGGTCGGGTTTCCATCTGCCTAACGCGTAAGCCCCCGAAGAAAAGGACCAGTGCCTGGGACCGCACGCTTCCAACGTGCTGCGCTACCCCAGAGATGCAGTCAGACTTGCAACAGCTAGCTTACTCACCATCAGCACGCAGGATGCGTGCGGTCCCAGGGATTCAAAAAATATTTTGCCGCAGGTGGCCCCTTTTGCCTTTGGCTTTCGCGTTAGAGGGTAAGAGGAGCCAGTCATGCGAAAAAATCGGCCCATACGACTTATCCGTAAACGGCAGCCCGAAAACGCCGGTGTGCTTCCCGAAGAGGTTCCGGTAGCGACTCGCCCTGAACCTTCCGAGCGTGAAATTAAGTCAGTTGTCTCGCGTTGGGTGACAGACCACCGCCGGCAGTCTGAGGAGTTTCGACGCAATTTCGCCACCTTGTGGCAGGCCGGTGAGCTGCATTTGAAAACTCGTTGATGGTTGCCTGTTTGCGAAGGAGGGCCCGATGACCAGAACCGGAGAGAAGAGTTTCCCGAAACGATCGGAAGGATTTAGTGGCGATACTCGTTTGCGAAGGGTGTCTCAGCCGAAAAGTCGCATGCGGAAGCTTTGGAAAGCAATACGGGCGCGGCGGCGCACCTGGGACCGCACGCTTCCAGCGTGCTGAGTCACCCCAAAGACCCAGTCTCACGCGAAATGGCTAGCTAACGCAGCATCAGCACGCAGGATGCGTGCGGTCCCAGGGATTTGGAAGATATTTTTGCCTGCCTAGATTTTCACCAGCTGTTTGCCCAGATTCTCGCCGGCAAACAATCCCAGAAATGCCCTGGGCGTATTCTCAAAGCCTTCGATGATATTCTCGGAGTATTTCAGCTTTCCTTCATTCATCCACTGGGCCAATTGCCTGACGCCGGCGCTAAATTGCGTGGCGAAATCAGTAATGATGAATCCCTGCATCAGGGCGCTATTGACCAGCAGATAAGGCTGGACCCGCGGACCCGTGTCGGGCTTTTCAAGGTTGTAGAGGGCAATCTGTCCACAGATGATTATGCGCGAGCCGTGATTGATTAGCGGCATTACGAAGTCAGAGACTTCGCCGCCGACATTATCGAAATAAACATCGACGCCCTGCGGACAAGCTTTTCTTAGTTCCTGTTTCCAATCCTCAGTCTTGTAATTTACTGTTTCGTCCACGCCGAGTTCATCTTTGAGATACCGGTTCTTCTTCTCACTGCCGGCAATGCCCACTACGCGGCAGCCTTTGATTTTGGCAAGTTGGCAGACCACCGTGCCGACCGCTCCAGCAGCTCCTGAAACTACCACCGTTTCCCCTGCTTTTGGCTTGCCAATATCAAGAAATCCAAAATAGGCCGTCAGACCCGGCATTCCGAGCACGCCCAGCGCGGTGGTCACCGGCGCCAGTCGGGGATCAACCTGGTGCAATGCCTTGTCCTGCGCCACTGAATAGAGTTGCCAGGGGAGCATGCCGGTGACGATGTCTCCCGGCTGAAACGCAGCCGAGCGAGATTCGATTACCTCACCTATGCCGCCGCCCGCGATGACCTCGTTGAGGGCGAATGGCGCAACATAGGACTTGCGGTCAGTCATCCGCCCGCGCATGTACGGATCAACGGATAGATAAAGCGTCCGTACCAGCACCTCGCCCTCCGCGGGCTTGGGAACCTCAGTATCCACCAGCTTGAAATTATCCAGCGCAGGCGCGCCGGCCGGGCGGCTGACCAATAATATTTGTTTGTTTTCCATGACCGCATGATACCGCCCTGGACCCGCACGCTTCCAGTTGCCCAGGGTTCCCAGGAAGAACTGTCAAACTGAAATACTTTCCAGGGCACGTCAGCACGGCTGGCAGTCGGTGTTTGCCAGTCTGGTCTACAGGCATGATACGTTAGCACCGCCGTGTGCTACGCTGTTGTTCGATAGTCGCTGGTGCGACCGTGGTAATCGCGATGTCCAATCCAATTGTTCTCTATGACGGGGTTTGCGGCCTTTGCAACCGCCTCGTGCAGTTTCTTTTGCGACACGATCGACACGACCGGCTGCGCTTTGCCTCGCTGCAGAGCGATTTCGCAGCGGTGATTCTGCAACGGCATGGGGCTGACTCTCGCGACCTGGACACAGTTTATGTAGTAGTAGGTTATGAGGAGCAGGATGAAAAGTTGCTGGCACGCTCCGATGCGATACTTTCACTGGGAGGATCGCTGGGTGGAATTTGGAGCCTGGCGATTTTAGGTAAGGTCTTGCCGCGCTTTTTGCGCGACGCGCTCTACAACTTAGTCGCGCGTAATCGCTACAGTGTCTTTGGCAAGTTCGACAGTTGCATGATGCCCGAGGGCAGATATCGACGAAAGTTCCTGGATGAGGCAGGAGCGCCGAGAGAGAGCAGGTCGAGATCTAAACGTGGGCTGAGATCGAGCTGAGGACCGTTCGCACTTCAATACGAGCAGTGGCAGCAGGGAAAGAACAATCGGAGGATTCGCCACCGGGAGTGCGCAAGCAAGCTCAGCTCGCCTGACTCAGCAACTTCTCAATCACTCCGTAACTCGCATTCAATGCATCTCCGAGGTTCTCGGGCTGGTTGCCGCCGCCCTCGGCCATGTCTGGCTTCCCGCCGCCTTTGCCGCCAATCATTGGCGCCAGTTCTTTGATCACCTGGCCGGCCGGGACTCTTCCAGCCACATCGGGCGACGTACGGACGATGATCGAAGCCTTGCCGTCGCTGCTGCGGCCGAGCACCACCACGCCGGATCTGATACGCGCCAGCAGGGTGTCGGAAAGCTGGCGCATACCGGCTGCGTCAAGTCCGCTGGCCTCGCGCGCATGCACACTGATGCCGGCGATCTCACGCACTTCATCGCCATTGGCAGAGGCGTTGCTCGCCCCGCTGGCAAGCTTCATCCGGAGTTCGTCAGCTTCCCGCCGCGCCTTCTTTAACTCCTCTTGCAGCTTCCCAACCACGGCCGGGAGTTCCGCGCGTGAAGTGCGCAGATTGCTCGCCACCTGATCGATCAGCAGTTCGTCTTCGCGAAATCGCTCATAGGCGTCAAAACCGGTGATG
The DNA here is from genome assembly GCA_036726305.1 of Pyrinomonadaceae bacterium. Lineage (GTDB taxonomy): Bacteria > Acidobacteriota > Blastocatellia > Pyrinomonadales > Pyrinomonadaceae > JAOAPY01. The sequence goes on from DAIMCP010000046.1 coordinate 21,517, forward strand.
GCTCGAATGCGACGCACGCCGGAAGCGATTGATTCATCGCTCACGATCTTGAAGACCCCAATATCGCCGGTGGCTCGCACATGCGTACCGCCGCAGAGTTCTTTGGAAAAAATTCCTGACGCGCCGGGGATGGACAGCACGCGCACTTTCTCGCCGTATTTTTCCCCGAACAAGGCCATCGCGCCCGAACGCATAGCCTCTTCAACGGCCATCTCATCTGTCTGGACCGGCTCGTTGCGCAAAATATGATAGTTAACGAGCCGCTCGATCTCGCCGGTTTCCGCAGCAGTTAAAGGTTGATAGTGCGTGAAGTCGAAACGCAAATAATTTGGCGCCACAACAGAGCCGGCTTGTTTGACGTGGGTCCCCAGCACTTCACGCAACGCCGCGTGCATCAGGTGGGTGGCGGTGTGATTGCGGCGGGTAGCGTCGCGTTTCTCGACGTCTACCTCGGCTGTGACCACGTCGCCAATCCGGAGACTTCCCCTTTCGACCTTTACCTTGTGAACAATCAGCCCCTGCGCCGGCGAATAAGTGTCTGTGACCACCGCACTCAGGTCAGCCCGACCGGTGCTCTTGTCAGCACCACCTGCATTAGCGGCTGGATCAGTCGCGGCCAGCAGTCTCCCGATGTCCCCGACCTGACCGCCGCTCTCTGCATAGAACGGCGTTTGATCCAAAACTACTTCACCTTCGTCACCCTGGTTCAAGGCCGGCACTGCCCCACCTTTACTTAAAGCCAGTACACTAACGTTCGCAACTCGCGTGGACTCGTAACCTTTGAATAACGATCGTCCAAGATCGGCGCCGCTAAAGTCATTGACGGTGGCTATTTTTCCTTCGGCCTTTTCCCCGGCGCCGGTTGCCTGCAGTTGTTGCAAGGCGGCGTCAAAGGATTGGTTGAATTGCTCCTCTTCAATCGCAAAACCACGCTCTTCCAAGCCCACTCGAATCAGATCCCGCGGCGTACCAAAAGTGTCGTACAACCTCGCGAGCGTCTTAAATTCCGGCATCGCCTGCTCTGAGGCGACGAACAGTTCATCCAGTTTGCTCAGGCCCACGGTCATAGTCGCCCCAAACCGTTCTTCTTCGAGTGTGACCATCTTTTCAATGAAACCGCGTTGCGCTGCAAGTTCGGGATAAGCCACATGCATCTGATCGACGACGAAATCGGTAACGCTGGAGAAAAACTTATCTGCAAATCCAAGCGTATGCCGCCCCTGGTAAATCCCGCGGCGCATAATTTTCCGCAGCACGTAATTACGGCCTTCATTCCCCGGCAGGATGCCGTCCGCAATCAGGAAGGCAGTGGCGCGCGCATGATCGGCGATCACGCGCATCGCAAACCCTTCCTTCGTCTCTTCCTGATAGTGGCGGTCGGCCAGCTTTGCCGTAAATTCCACAATGTCCCTGAGCAGGTCCGTTTCGTAGTTTGATTTCACATCCTGCAACACGGCCGTGAAGCGCTCCAGCCCCATACCGGTATCAACTGAAGGCGCCGGCAGCGGCGTGAGTATGAACTTACCGGCCTGGACTTCGCTGCGATCAAACTGCATGAACACGAGGTTCCAGATCTCGGTGATGATATCGCCGGAACCATTGACATTGGCTGCGCAATTTTCTGCGTCAGATGGGTCGGGTCCCATGTAGTAATGAATCTCGCTGCAGGGTCCGCACGGTCCCGTTTCACCCATCTGCCAGAAATTGTCCTTGCGCCCAAAGCGCAGGATTCGCTCGCGCGGCGCGCCAACCTGTTCCCACAGCCGTTCTGCATCTTCGTCGGCCGAAACCTCGTCGTCGCCTCCAAAGACAGAGAACCACATGCGCGACGGATCCAGCTTGAATTCGTTTACCAGCAGGTCCCAGGCAAACCTGATAGCGTCTTCCTTAAAGTAATCTCCGAATGAGAAATTCCCCAGCATCTCGAAAAACGTCTGGTGACGCGCCGTCTTTCCTACCTCGTCAAGATCGTTGTGCTTGCCACCAGCGCGCACGCACTTCTGCGATGATGCCGCCCGCACGTAATCACGCTTCTCGCGTCCGAGAAAGACGTCCTTGAACTGGTTCATCCCCGCGTTGGTGAACAGCAAAGTGGGATCATTAGCCGGCAAAAGAGGCGAGGAACGCACACGCGTGTGTCCGTGCCGCTCGAAGTAAGCCAGAAATTTTTCGCGAATCTCGTTTCCAGTCATAAAAAAGCAATCAGTCGCCAGTAGTCAGATCAATTTAGTCTTAGAGTTTAGCATGCAGATTTTGGTCGCGCGAATGGGCATTCTGTGAGGCGGCCAGCCCCGCAAAATTAGTCCTCGTCGAGATCCAGCTTCATGGTTGCCCGCACTTTTTCAGAGACAAGCTCAAAAGGAAAGCCCTGACGCAGGAGATGATCAAAAAGCTTTTTTGCCTCGATACGGTCCCTGGGCCGGCCGCGCAGGCGTAAACGTTTTTCAATTGCCCGGTCGATCAGGTCCGACTCGGAAGTCTCGGCGAATAACAGGTCCAAAGCCCCACCGGCAACTTCCGGGGGCACTTTCTTAAACATCAGGTCGCGCTCCAAACGCGCGCGGCCGATCGGTCGCTGCCGGACTTTCAACGAGGCATAGCCGAATGCGAAGCGCTCGTCGTCCAGGTAGCCGTATTCGCGCAGTCGATCAATTACTTCATCGACAGCGGCCGGCGTGCTGCGCCTGCCCTCCTGCAGTCTTTCGCGCAACTCGGCAATCGAACGCGATTTGGCAGCCAGGAGTTTTACGGCGCGCTGGAAGGTGCGCGCGCGGATTTCCTCAGGCGTGAGCGTTGACGCTGCGGGCGGATTATCAGCCACCGGTTTTACCATTCTTCGTCGACCGCGCATGGAAGTATATTTAAGCACAGACAGGCGCCCCGAGTACCGACTTCAATCGGGGTTTTCGTATGACAAACAAAACCCGGCTGAAGTCGGTACTCCGGACACCTGCTACTATAGCTTTCATGGATGGACTCCTGATTATCGACAAACCGGCCGGGATCACCTCACACGACGTAGTCGCACGGGTGCGGCGCATTCTCGGTGAACGTCGCATTGGGCACACAGGCACGCTCGACCCTTTTGCGACTGGGGTGCTGGTGCTGATGGTCGGACGCGCGACACGCTTGGCGCAATTTCTCAGTGGGGCGGCCAAGGAGTATCAGGCGGTGATCAGGTTTGGATATGCCACCGATACAGGAGATTTGACCGGAGTGCCGCTTCCACCCAGTCAGCAAGCTGGAAGCGTGCCGTCCCCTGAACCGGGCGGAAACGAGATCGAGGCCGCGCTGGCCGGTTTACGCGGGGACATCGAGCAGGTGCCCCCGATGTACTCAGCGAAAAAGCAGCAGGGACGAAAACTCTACGAACTCGCGCGCAAGGGGGAAGAAGTTGAGCGCCCAGCCACACGTGTCACCATTCATGAATTTACAACCGCGCCTGGCGATGGGCCGCTGTTGTCCAGAAATGCAGACGGCACCAGCGATCTCGCCGTACGCGTAGTCTGCTCCGCCGGCACCTATATCAGGACCCTCGCGGAAGATCTTGGCCGCAGACTGGGTATAGGTGCTCACCTGGTTGCTTTGCGGCGAACCGGCGCTGGAGCATTCCGTATTAGCACGGCTGTAAGCCTGGAAGAGCTCCAGCGAAAAGTCGACAGTGGCGAAATTGCAGCGCTGGTGGTCTCGCCGGATGCAGCGCTCTCCCACCTTCCTTTCCTGCATCTAACTGTTGCCGATGCCGCGCGCACGCGCAACGGTATGGGGGTTGGAGTGGAAAAGGATTTGGGAAGGGGATGGATAGATGGAGAGAAGGTCCGGATGCGCGACGAAACCGGGAGTCTGCTCGCGATTGGAATTTTTGACAAGGCTGCCGGCGTGTTGCAGCCGGCGGTAGTCCTGGCGCCTCAGGTTGCAGTCCGTACGTCCCGTCCGTGATCGCTACAGAGGCGCGTGATATCGCAGCATTCCAGCTCCCCGACGCCAAAGCCGCAGGCACGTGCCACAACGCGAAAAACAACCATTGACTTTCCCCCTGATTGGCTGTGCTATACTGAGTTCACTGTAGCGGGAATGCGAAAAGTGAGTGGGTCGCTTCCAACAACCTGGCTCCCAGCCCACCGACCGATTGTCAAACTTAGATCCTTGAAAGTCGATCATGAGACTGATCGTTGAGAACCAGTCATTGTACTGAGTCTCAAAGATGTTTGCCCTGCTTCCGCGCACAGTGGCGCACATCTTGAGATGAAGCGACAGCAGCAACAGCGGCCGCCCAAAAGCACCTGATTGCTGCTGCTCTCGGGCGTGTTTTCCCCCACGCTATCCACGCGCGACAGCCAAAGAGGTTTGAAAAGGCTATGGAAGAGCAGGATGGCAACAAACAATTTAATATTAGCGAACGACTTGAAGATCTGCGGCGCGTTCACGAGGCGTTGCGGTGGGAGGGAACCTTCCGCGACTACTTTGAACTGGTGACGCAGAACCCGCGGATCGCCCAGCTCTCCCATGCTCGGCTGAACGATATGATTCAGGCCGCCGGCCTGGAGCGATTCAACGAAGGCAGCCGCGACGAGATCATCTCTTACAAGTTTTTCTCCCAGGAATTATTCGGCATCGAAGAGCCCATTGCCAGGCTGGTCGAATACTTCAAGTCGGCAGCCCAGCGCCTGGAAGTGCGCAAACGCATCCTCCTGCTGATGGGCCCCGTCGGCGGCGGCAAATCCACCATTGTCAACATGCTCAAACGCGGCCTGGAGGAATGGACCAAAACCCCCGGCGGCGCGGTCTACGCCATCAAGGACTGCCCCATGCACGAGGAACCCCTCCATTTGATTCCCAATGAACTGCGGGCCGAAATTGAGAAACATTACGGTATCTACATTGAAGGCGACCTTTGCCCGCAATGCCGTTATGCCCTCGAACACACTTATCAGGGACGCCATGAAGACGTGCGGGTACAGCGCGTTTCGTTCTCCGAAAAAGAACGTGTAGGAATCGGCACTTTCTCACCGAGCGATCCCAAATCTCAGGACATTACCGAGTTGACCGGATCGATCGATCTCTCGACCATCGGTGAAGTCGGGGTGGAATCGGATCCGCGGGCCTACCGCTTTGACGGCGAACTGAACATCGCCAACCGGGGTTTGATGGAATTTGTCGAGATGTTAAAGGTGGACGAAAAATTTCTCTACAGTCTGCTGACACTTTCCCAGGAACAAAGCATCAAGACGGGGCGCTTTGCCATGATCTATGCGGACGAAGTAATTCTTTCGCATTCCAATGAGAATGAGTACGTGGCGTTTGCCGGCAATCGCAAGTCTGAAGCTCTTCAGGATCGCATAATCCTCGTACGCGTCCCCTATAACCTGCGCGTCTCGCAGGAAGAGCGCATCTACGACAAGCTGCTGCACCAGTCGGAGGCCCTGCGTAAGGTGCATCTTGCGCCCAACACCCTGCGAGTAGCTGCCATGTTCGCGGTCATGACCCGACTGGAAGAGCCGAAAAAGGCAAACGTCGATATCGTCAAGAAGATGAAGCTCTACGACGGTGAGGATGTCGAAGGCTATAAATCCAAAGATGTGCGGGAACTAAAAGAAGACTCAGTGCGCGAGGGCATGGACGGTATCTCGCCTCGCTACATCATCAACCGGCTTTCCAGCGCACTGGTGCGCGACGGCGTAACCTGCATCAATCCCATCGACGCGCTGCGGGCCATTAAAGACGGCTTTGAGCAGCATACCGGCATCAGCGCCGACCAGCGCGAACGTTATCTCAACCTGATCTCGCAAGCGCGCAAGGAATACGATGAACTGGCTAAGCTCGAGGTGCAACGGGCCTTTGTCTATTCGTTTGAAGAGATGGCGCGCACCATGTGCAACAACTATCTGGATAACGTCGAGGCCTACTGCAACAAGGAGCGAATTAAGGATCCAATAACCGAAGAGGAGATGGACCCCGACGAACAACTGATGCGCTCGATTGAAGAGCAGATCGGCATTACTGAGAATGCCAAAAATACTTTCCGGCAGGAGATCCTGATTCGCATTTCATCCTATGCGCGCAAAGGAAAGCCGTTTGAATACAATTCACACGAGCGTTTGAAAGAGGCGATTGAAAAGAAGATTTTCGCCGACCTGAAGGACGTGGTGAAAATCACCACATCGGCCAAGACGCCGGACCCCGATCAACTGCGGAAGATAAATGACGTGGTCGACCGGCTGGTCAAGGAACATGGCTATTGCACCGTCTGTGCGAATGAACTGTTGACCTATGTGGGCACATTGCTTTCGCGCTAAGGGCCTGGGAGCGCAGGCATCCCGCCTGCTGTGTGTGCCGCCAGGAGTTATGTAAAGGAAAGCAAACGCCCGGGCTCTTACAGCAGAGCTGCGGGCGTTGCGATATCTCAAGGGGAAGTGCATGCAGAGGTTGGCAGACAGGAGGCCTGCGCTCCCACGAAGCAGATGAAAAAACGACACCTAATCGCCGGCGGCGCTGCCCTTGTGACGGCGGCGGTAGCCACGAAACTATTGATTCGGCCGCGAGATGTGGATTGGGAAAAGAACCGGAGGCTGATTTTTCATGCCGACCATTCTCGTTTCACTACCGTTGACAAGGTCCGCCTGCACTATCAGGAAGCCGGCGACCCGGCTGGCCCGCCGCTGGTACTGATTCACGGGTTCAGCTCCTCGACACTGGTTTGGAGCCGGGTCTTTCTGCGCCTTGCCGCTGAAGGGTTCCGCGTGATAGCGGTCGATTTGCTGGGTTATGGCTACTCCGGCAAGCCACGCAATGGCGAATACACCATGGCAGCGCAAGCGCGCCTGATCATGGGCCTGCTGGACAATCTCGGAATTGAGCGGGCGCACCTCGTCGGTTCGTCTTATGGTGGCGGTGTAGCAGCAATTTGCGCGCTTGATTACCCCGACAAATTGCAGAAGCTGGTGCTGGTTGGCTCAGTCAGTAACAACGAAGCGACAAAATATCTACTCCTGCGACTGTTTCGGTTACCGCTGCTTGGAGACCTTGTCTCGCCATTCCTGCTCAGCTCGCGGAGACTGCTCCGGAAACGCATGAGGAAAGCATACGAGCGACATTCATGGGTGCTCGATGAAAGACGCGTCGAAGCCCGGCACCGCCCTTTGCGCGCGGCCAATACCCATCGCGCCATTATCCGGACGGTGCGGCGCTGGGATGCAGAACGCATTGGCCGAGACGCGCATCTCATCAGCCAGCCGACCTTGTTGCTTTGGGGCGACAACGATCCGGAAATTCCCCTGCGGCATGGTGAACAACTTGCTCGCTCGATTGCCGGATCGCGATTGGTGGTGTTTCGCAACTGCGGACACTTGCCGCAGGAAGAGTACCCCCTCGGGTTTACGGAAGTGGTTTCGGAGTTTTGCTTCGGCAGTGACGACCGCTAGGCGCGTCGTTCCCGACGCCAGTCCCCCGTCCATTTCCCAGCGACAGTTTTTCAGCCATGACTATCCAACGCAACGACTGGTCGCTGCAGCGCAAGGGAATTATCGACCAGGAGCGCCACCGTGAGCGCGTCAAAGAGGCGATTCGCCAGAACCTCGGTTCGATCGTTTCCAATGAAGCGATCATCCTGTCTGACGGCAAGCGCACCGTGCGTGTGCCCATGCGAGCCCTCGATGAATATAAATTTCGTTTCGACTATCGCAAGCAGAAACATGTGGGCCAGGGCGACGGCAAAACGCGCGTTGGTGACGTGATTGGTCGGGAAGGCCAGCCTGGCCAGGGTACAGGCAGTGGCCAGGCCGGTCAGCAAGCAGGCGCGGAGTACTACGAGGCTGAAGTCAACATCGACGAAATTGCCACGCTTATCTTCGAAGATCTACAGCTTCCTTTTCTCCAGGAAAAAGCCCAAAAAGCGGTGCAGTCAAAGAAGACCCAATTCAATGAGATTCGGCGCACCGGCGTGATCGCGAACCTGGACAAGCGCCGTATGATCATGGAAAACATTCGCCGCAACGCGCGTGCCGGCCAGGGGGCAAGGTTTGGCAACATAAAAAAAGACGATCTGCGTTTCAAGACCTGGGAAGAGGTGATGCGCTACGAATCGAATGCCGTGGTCATTGCGATGATCGACGTATCCGGCTCGATGGGCGAATTCAAAAAATACGTCGCGCGCAGCTTTTACTTCTGGATGGTGCGCTTTTTGCGCACGAAGTATGACAACGTGGACATCGTCTTCATCTCGCACCATACCGAAGCGCGGGAAGTTACCGAAGAACAATTTTTCACCCAGGGTGAGTCGGGTGGCACTGTTGTATCTTCCGCTTATCAGCTGGCGCTCGACACTATCAAGCTGCGCTATCCACCCGCCGACTGGAACATCTATCCTTTCCACTTCTCCGACGGCGACAACTATTATTCGGACAACGATGAAGCGGTCCGGCTGGCTGAAGAATTAATCGCGACCTGCAACTTGTTCGGCTATGGCGAGATCGGCGAGGAGGCGTCGGCCAGCTATCGCCGCCCGTCCGGCGCTCTGCTTTCAATCTTTAACGACCGCTTGAAAGACAAGGGACATTTCTGCGGTGTGCGCATCGACGACAAGGAAGACGTGTATCCGGCGCTGAAGCAGTTCTTCGGACGCCGCGGCATTGAAACGCCCGCTTAGCAGCAGGTTAACCCGTTTTCACAATGGAAGATCGTGAGATCAAAGATTTAGAAAAATCTCTCGACCAGATTTGGGCCGTGGCGCAGAAGTTCGGCCTCGATCCCTATCCCACTCGTTTTGAGATCGTGCCGGCGACCGTGATGTATGAAGTCGGTTCCTACGCGCTGCCGGGCCGTTATTCTCACTGGACTTTCGGCAAGGCCTACCATCGCATGAAGACGATGTACGATTTTGCCCTCTCCAAGATCTACGAAGTCGTCATCAACACCAATCCCGCCTATGGGTTTCTGCTCGAGACCAACAGCCCGGTACAGAACAAGATGGTCATTGCGCACGTGCTCGGCCACGTGGATTTTTTCAAAAACAATATCTACTTCTCCAAAACGAACCGGCGCATGGTGGAAAGCGTCTCCACCCACGCGCAGCGGATGACGGACTACGAGTTTCGCTATGGCCGCAAAACTGTCGAAAAGTTTCTGGACGCCGTGCTATCTATCGAAGAGCACATCGATCCCAATTTCTTTATCCGGCGGGAAATTTCCGCTGCAGAACAAAAACATCGCGACGAGCAACGACCGCCAGAAGGGCGCTACGACGATCTCTGGAGTCTGGAGCCGAGCGCTGCAACTGGCGACACCGGCGTGACTAGCGCGCCGGACGCGCCTGTCTCCCCAGCTCACGAACAGCTGCCACAGAAAGACATTCTTTACTACCTGATGAAGAACTCGCCGTCCCTGTCGGCCTGGCAGCGCGATGTGATGGCCATGGTCCATGAGGAGGCTGAGTACTTTATTCCCCAGATGCAAACCAAAATCATGAACGAAGGCTGGGCCAGTTTCTGGCATGCGCGGATCATGCGCGAGCTCGATCTTTCCGATAACGAGCATATCGAATTTGCCGACCTGCATTCCGGCGTGGTTTCGCCTCATAAGGGGAAACTAAATCCCTATTATCTCGGCTATAAAGTCTTTGAGCATATCGAGCGTGGCTGGGACTCCCCGGCACAGAAAGAGCGAGAAACTTTAGGCCGGCCCGGCAATCAGGGCCGCGAGAAGATTTTTGAAGTCCGCGAGATTGAATCGGATGTTTCTTTTCTGCGCAACTATCTGACCGAAGAGCTTTGTGAGGAGCTCGATCTGTTCGTGTATGAACTGGTAGAGGAAGAAGAATGGACCATCAGCGAGAAACGCTGGCAGCGCGTGCGCGATCAACTAGTGGCTAATATGACCAACTTCGGTTTTCCTTACCTCGAGGTCGAGGACGGAGATTATCACGGAAACCGCGAGCTTTATCTAAAACACCGCTACGAAGGCACGGAGTTGGATCTGCGCTATGCGCGCAAAGCGCTGGAACATGTCCAGACGCTCTGGGGCCGCACAGTCCATCTGGAAACCGTCGTCGACGGTGAAGTGACGGTGTTGCATTACGACGGTGAAGAACATCAGGAAGAATGAGAGGCCTTATCCTCTCCTGCGGATCTAATGAAAGCTCAAGCCAGGTTCAGGGCCTTGCCCACCGACGGGTCCCGACGCACGCGCCAGATCTTCGAATCAAGATAATAGTGGATGAAGGCATAGCCCCAGAGAAAGGCAATGCCCAGTTGTATGGGCAGCGAACCTGCGTTGGGTCCGCTGCCGGCGCCGTGGGTGACGCTGACATAGCCGAGGTACTGGCGCGGCCCCTGGTAAATCAAGCCGAAGAGAATGCCGAAAGAAACATAAAAAAGCAGGCGCCGGCTGATGAGTTCGGCCGCCCCATACCTTCCGTGCGTGGCCGGCGCACCTGGTAAGCGATACTTCTTGTTATGAAACCAGATTAGACGATGGTATTGCAGGTTGTGGTAGATGGTTAGAATCGCGACGATAGCGATCGGCTTATGCGGCATGGGAGTCAACAGGACGATCCAATGCATGGGAATCGCGGCTGCCAGCAACAGGTACTTCGGCACATCCAATGGTTGGCCGAGGATTGCCAGCTGTATCTGGCGCGCCAGCCAGGCGACTCCGAGGATGATTGTGCCGGCGAGCAAGAACAGGGCCAACCAATTCACACTGGCCTGCAGCGGGCCTGGCACGCGCGCCATGGCCTCTGGATCAATGGCGATGAAGGCCACGAATGGATAGTTAAACGCGAACAGGAGCAACAGCCGATCGAGCGCATTGTCGAGCGGCGCCAGATCCCCGTTCTTTTTCTTATAGAGCACCATGAACCCGTAGTGCTGCTTGACCAGATGGTAGTAAGCCCAGAGCGCGGCGAGAAAAAAGAAAACAAACCCGGCATGCGCGAGCACCATCACCGGTCCCACCACAAAAAACAACAGGGAACCCCAGAGCAAACGCGCCCGGTTCTGACGCTCCGTACGATCAAAGTAAGTTCGCGAGAACGTGCCAAACACATGTGGCGCATCGACCAGAATTGCCCAGGCCGCCACCATCGGCACCAGGGAGACGATGCCGTTGACGTAAAGAACCAACAGCGCGTAACTGGACACCACCGAACCGATGAACCAAAGGAGATCGTCTCTGGCGGAAATGATCCAGCGCAGGGAAAGTGCCCGCGAACCCGGCGACTCGGCGACAATGTTTGCTGTGGTTTCCATGGTGGCGAAAACGGCGGTCTCAGGTCTGCAGGACCACCTTTAAAAAAATGCGACCTGATTCTATCATCGCTGCGCTGGCGCAAAGAAGAAGCGCTGCGATCCAAAAGACTTTACGGCTCCTGGGCGCTCGCAGGTGTACCGGCGAACTCCAGCACAAGGAAGGAAACCAAATCGATGCCAGAACAAGAACCCGGACTGGAAAGCCTTTTTAATCTGTTGTTTCAGGCGCATCCCTGGCATGGAGTTTCGCCCGGCTCGGGTGCCCCGGAGGCCGTGAATGCTTACATAGAAATCGTACCCACTGATGTAGTCAAGTACGAACTCGACAAGAGCTCCGGACATTTACATATTGATCGACCACAACGTTTCTCATCGATGTGTCCGACGCTCTATGGTTTTATCCCGCAAAGCTTCTGCGGCGACGAAGTAGCTGAACTTTGCGCCAATCGCGCCTGCCGGACTGACGTAAAAGGCGATGGCGATCCGATGGACGTTTGTGTCTTAACGGAAAAGACGGCCGCCCACGGCAGCTTTTTTGTGCGGGCGCGCCCCATTGGAGGGCTGCGCATGATCGATGGCGAACAGGCAGACGATAAGATCATTGCAGTGCTGGAGGGCGACCTTGCCTATGGCCATATCAAGGACATGGCCGATTGCCCGAGTGGTTTGATTGATCGGCTAAAGCATTACTTCCTCAGCTACAAACAGCTTCCGGGGGAAGCACCGCGACGCGTGGATATCGTCGATGTCTACGATCGCCAGGAAGCCCTGGAGGTTGTGGCGCGCAGTTTACGCGACTATCGCCGACAGTTTGGCGAACCCGAAACAAGATTGGCAGATTTGAAGCGGCTGCTGACTCGCCGTTGATTACCGGATACTTAAGTTGGCGAGGAAAGACGCCACCTCAGGCCTTGTTAACGGGTTCTTCGATGCTGCAGCGAGGACAAGCCAGCGTAGAGCGCGAGGCATCCGTCCAGCGGGCCAGCACCAGGCTGGGGAGCCGCGGAGTTTTGTTTTCCCCTTCTCGCTTGTGAAAAAAGCGCCAGACGCTGCCCGACTCTTGGTGACGTTCTGCATCCTCTGCGCTGCAGTGCTTGCACAGCCATCCGTAGCCGAGATTAAAGAAATGATTCGTTTCGTTCACGGCGAACCAGGTATTGGCTGTAGAGTCGGGCGCTGTAAATGCCGGGTGTGGAGCAACTGCAAACCTTCTAAACTGGCAGTGAGGTTACCTACGCTCCACACCCTGGCCCTGATTATCGCCGGATGATTGGACGCCGGCTTTCCGGGGCTTCGGTCAAGCGCACTGAAACCGTGGCGCGCTTCCCGTTGCGGAAGACGTCGATCCTCACTGTTTCTCCAACCTGATGCTTGTCGAGAATACGGGAGAGATCATCCGTGTTGCCGACCTTTTCTCCATCTATTCCCACAATTATGTCGCCCAGTTCTACGTCACCATTTTCAGTTTGGGTCAGTCCCTGAAGACCAGCGTTGGCCGCCGCTCCTCCGGGTGCTACTTCCCAGATCAGGACTCCATCGTTGACCGGCATCTCCACCTGATTCTTAAGCACGGCGACATCCCGAGTAGTGATTCCCAGTCGTGGTCTGCGCACGGTGCCAAAGCTGACCAGTTGCGGAACAATTCGTTTCGCTATATTTGCCGGAATGGCAAAACCGAGGCCGGCCGAAACGCCTGACGGTGAAACAATCTGCGAGTTGATACCGATCATGCGGCCGTGTGAATCCAGCAGAGGCCCGCCCGAATTCCCTGGATTGATCGAAGCATCAGTTTGAATGGCCCCTTCGATGAGTCGGTTGTTGCGCGCGCGGATTGGTCGTTGCAGGCCGCTGATTACGCCGGTGGTCAGGGTGCGATCAAGACCAAAGGGATTTCCAATCGCCAGGACCTTCTGACCTACAGCCAGTTTATCGGAATCACCGAGCGACACTATGGTCAAAGGCTCGCGGGGCTTTTCAATCAGGCGAATCACCGCCAGGTCCGTGTCCGGATCGCCGCCAATAAACTTGGCCGCATAGGTCTTTTGACCACCCAAACTAACTGATAGCTTCTGGGCCCCTTCAACTACGTGAAAGTTGGTCAGAATATTTCCTTCCTGATCGAGAATCGAGCCCGAACCCGAACCCTCGCGCGGTTCGACAAACCCAAAGAAGTCCCGCGCATAGGAAGTGGTATTGATATTAACCACTCCCGGCGCAACGGCGCGGTAAATCTCGATGTTGTTGTTTTCATCTGTGCCGTTTGCCGGATCGGTGATCCCCGCCGGGACCTTTTCCGAAAAAGCGGAGCCGGCCGGCTGCAAGCGGCTGGATACGCGATCCAGCACGGCTACACCGACGGCTGCAAAAAGCCCCGAAATCAGGGCAATGACCAATATTTGACGTGCAGAGAGTCTGTACATAATGCTTCCCCCAAGGTATGAAATATGCGCGGATAGCAATCGCTGCTAGGATGCCCCTCTGGAGATTGCGGTTGCGCAAGCCTGTGGCGGACAACAGCTTGAGACCACGTCTCCCGCGATTAATTTAGGCCGGTGCCAGCCTCGGCGCAAGCTCGCAGCTCACGGTCCAGGAGTACCGGCCGGCACGATAAACGTGCGCAGACCGCGGAAGGTTTCAGGGCTGCCTTGCTGAGTCAGATGAATAGAGAGATTACGGAATGGGGTAGCTCGACCAGATAGGCCAGTAACGCTTCAGGCGTTTGCCAGCCAAGCGCTGAAAACCCTGTCACCAGATGTACCAGCATTAAAGCGCAGTAGACACCAAGCGCCAGCTTGAGACCGCGTCGCGCCATGGTCAGGTGGGCGCAGCGATAAAGGACATAGGCTGCAAAGGCGCCGACCGCCAGTTTCGTAAAGAGGAAAGTACCTTCGCCCATAGTCAGAACCCGAGCCATCAGTCCGTTGCCTTCGGTGGCGACATTCAAACGGATCCACACGAGCGTTAACTGTGCGTCCAGCCAGTTCAGAGCAAACAGCAGAAGGCTTTTTTGCAGCGGGTTCAACAGATATCCCCTTTTACTGATCCCAAACAGACTCCGACTTTTTCACGCCAGGACCCCTGAACCGGGTGGTCGAGAGGTCCTGACGTTACGGGAGGAACGAGACTCGTACCGTTGTACCTGAATAAGACTTGCAATACGTCCCCTGTTCCTGAAAGAAAGATCAACCTGGTTTCATCCAGGACGACTCGCGGTCTGTTCTCCGACGTTCTCGCCCAACCAAAGTCTGCCGGGCAGCCAAATTCTTTAACTGACGTTTGCGGCGTATTATAGAACCAGCAGGCGGAAGTGCAAAGGAATCAATGACACTGACAATTGCGGAAGCCCTTTTGGAAGGTAGCAAACAGTTGCGGGTCGCCGGTGTTTCCGAATCTCGGCGCGAGGCGGCTTCGCTGCTGGCTGGGGTATTGGGAAAAGATCTGACTTTTCTGATCACGCGAGCCGAGCTCTTGCTGAGCGACGAGGAAATAGCCAAATTCAGACGCCAGTTGGTCCGCCGGGGCGGAGGCGAGCCGTTGCAGTACATCTCCGGTGTCCGGGAATTCTTTGGGCTCGAATTCGAAGTTGACCCCGGCGTTCTGATACCCCGGCCCGAAACTGAATCGTTGGTCGAGACCGCCCTTAGTCTGATTCCGAATGCAGGCGCCGCTCCACTCATTTGCGATATGGGCACAGGCACGGGCTGCATTGCGATTTCATTGCTGCATGAGCGCCCAAGGGCTCGTGCCCTGGCTGTTGATATCTCACCTGCGGCTGCACGCGTAGCAGCCCGAAATGCAGCGCAACATCAGGTTGGCGAACGAATGAACCTGGTAATCGCCGATTGCTTTGCAGCCTTCCAAGCAGGACGGTGCTTTGACATGATAGTTGCCAACCCACCCTACATAAGCGATGGGGACTGGGAGGGATTGCAACGGGAGGTGCGCGATCATGAGCCGCGACTGGCACTGACCTCGGGCCCTGACGGACTGAACATGATTGGCAGGCTGATCCGGGAGGCGCCTGATTTTCTTCTTAGAGATGGATATTTGTTAATGGAAATTGGCTACGAGCAAAGGGCCGCGGTCGAGCGGATGATCGATCCACTCGTTTGGACCCTGGTTGCAATCCACAACGACCTGCAAGGCATACCGCGCACTGTTGTGCTGAGGAAGGTTCAGGGCAATCAGGAGCAGTCTGGAAACTAACTTGACGGTCGGAACCTGGCGTGGTTATCCTTTTAAGGTATTCGAGCTTGAGGCTCGCGGTTGGAAAATTAAGCAGATGATCGATCAACACAGCTATCGCTACTACTATTATTACGGTCCGCTCTCCGCGTGGAGGGACGGTCAGGCGAAGGGCTGTCGCGGGCTGATTATTTAGCACTAAGACAGTATTCCGGAAACCGGCCATCGGTTCTTCCACAGGGAGAATCGGTGGCCGTTTTATTTTTGCGTCCGCGAATTTCACAGTTCGTCGTCAAGTGGGGACACGGAGCCACCGCTCGCGAGCAACTAAAATTTTCGGACAGGAGGAGTTTCGCTTATGACCAGACAACTCTCAACGCCCCTGGCAGACCATGTCGACTTGCGCCTTCTGACCGACGATGAATCCAAGGGCAGCCCAACAGATCGCAATTTGGTTGTCCAGCTCGACCCGGACCATCCGGGATTTCGCGATGCGGGTTACCGCGAGCGGCGGAATCGCATTGCCGAGA
Source organism: Pyrinomonadaceae bacterium (assembly GCA_036726305.1). Taxonomy (GTDB): domain Bacteria; phylum Acidobacteriota; class Blastocatellia; order Pyrinomonadales; family Pyrinomonadaceae; genus JAOAPY01. Next base: position 37,475 of record DAIMCP010000046.1, read on the forward strand.
TCGCCATGAGCTATCAGCCCGGATCACCAATTCCAGATGCGGCTTACACCAGAGAAGAGCATGGGGTCTGGCGCGCAATCTGGGAGGCATTGGCTCCGGCGCAGCGGCAACATGCCTGCGCCGAATATCTCCTCGCCTTACAGCAGCTACAGTTTGATCCGGGCCGGATTCCACAATTGAGCGCCGTCAACGAAAGAGTCCACGCCATCAGTGGCTTTCGGCTCGAACCGGTCGCAGGTCTGGTTGAGCCAAGGGTTTTTCTCGAGTCCCTGGCGCACGGCGTATTTCTCTGCACCCAGTATATTCGCCATCCCTCGGCCCCGTTCTACACTCCGGAACCCGATGTAGTGCACGAAATAATCGGACATGGCGTAACGCTTGCCTGTCCGCAGCTGGCAGAGCTTAATCGTTTTTTTGGCGCCGCCGTCAAACGCACGACGTCCGCGCACGCCCTGGACAAGCTGGCCAGAATCTACTGGTTTACGATTGAGTTTGGCGTACTGTGGGAGGCGGGAACCTTGAAGGCCTATGGCACCGGGTTGTTGTCGTCGTCCGGAGAACTCGAGGCCATGCATAAGGCGCAGTTGGAACCCCTCGAGCTGGAGACAGTGGCGCGGCAGGAATATGATCCGACCAGGTACCAGCCGGTGCTCTTCTATGCCGAGTCGTTCACAGCAATGTACGACCTGCTACACGCTTACCTGATTGGCTGGCGTTAAGTCTTCCCTGGGACCGCACGCTTCCAGCGTGCTCAACCTGCGTTAGTAGCCCTACCCACTGGCAGCTTGTTTCCCCACCTGAAGCACGGGTAATGGCACGAGTCACTGAAGAGGCCTGTTTCGCAACGTGAAGCACGCAGGATGCGTGCGGTCCCAGGGGGGAGTTTAATCGCCGGCAGCGTGGACGGTTTCAGCCGGTTTAAAATGATGCAACTGGCTGGCATCTATCATGTTGAGTCCCTGCTCGCGAACACTCTGAAAGCCGGGCACGATTTCCTTATCAAATGGTTCCATGCCGGAGCGGTTCCGTTTGTATCCAGTGAAGTCGAGATACATGTGTTTCCTTATCAAACGGTCGGGCACGCCGGCAAACCGCCAAAGCGGATACTTAATACCTTCTCCGAAAAGTTTCTTACCAAGCATTTTGTAGTAAAGCGGCACGCCCACCGTGAATTTCGTATTCGCGAATGTGCCTCGGAACCAGAATTCGAGATTGTACTTCCAGCAGGTGAAGAAGAACTCCCATTGCAAATCGGTCATCTCGATCAGCTTCGCGCTGGCTTTCTTTTGCATGCGGGTATCTTCCAGCGGCACAAAGAAAGTAGGCACAAACGTGCCTTTTGCATGACGCAGATCGTACAGCAGATCCAATGATTCCTTTGTATCCGCATCGGTCTCACCGGGCAGGCCAATGATAAAGGTGCAGAAAGGAAACCAGTTGTGACGGTTCAGTATCTCCATCCCCTTCAGTACCACATCTCGCCATTGATGGGACTTGTACGGATAGGCCTTGCCCTTCATGTAAGTATTAAAGAGACGCGAACTTCCCGTTTCCAACCCGATAATTGGATCCGCCGCACGCTTGTCGGGATCAGTTGAGTCCTTATGCTGAACGTGTGAATAAGGAACCAGCAGGGGAGTCAGGCGCTCGATGATGCTCGGGTCCTTAACCACCGGCGCCATAGTGATGTGCGAGGTCTGAATCGTCTCGATACCGGGAACGCTGACGATCCCTCTAAAAAGGGCTTCGAGCGCCGCCACATTGGTTTCAAAATTGGGCAGCTGTTCATAGAGAAACATGTCCTCGGAAGAGATCATGATCTCGGTTGCGCCCTCAAGGGCGTTGACCTTTACGCTTTCGAGAATGTGTTCCAGCGGAAACGAACGACCCACTTTCGTCGCTGGTCCACAGAATTGGCAACCGCGACCGCAACCGCGGGTAATTTCCACCACACCAAAGGTCGAACGGTGCCGTACTACCGGAATCTCTTCGACAGTCGCCTGCATCTCTTTTGGGACCTTGACGATGCGCGGCAAGGTCGGGTCACCTGCCATGATGCGCCGGAAAAGTTCACTGAAGGCGCGCTCAACCTCACCGTCAATCAGGTAATCAATCTTGAACTCATCCAAACGGTTCGCCCGCTCCAACTGCCAGGCGCCGGGTCCGCCCACTACGATTTTCGGTTTGTATTTTTCAATGACTGGATGCTTGACGATCTTGAGGAACTCATGCGCGTTCAGGGGCATCAGGTTTTCGCCAAAGATTTTGGCATAGACGTCCGTGGCAT
>DAIMCP010000047.1:0-34663 GCA_036726305.1 Pyrinomonadaceae bacterium
AGTTCCGAACCTACAATTCCGCTGCCGCCGTACGTGGGATAGACTGTGATGCCGATGTTCATTGGTTTTGGACCTTTGGACTTTGGTCTTCACCCTTTAGGGACGCGAAACATTAAGGCCCAAATTATCGGTTTTCGCAGACCAAAGATCAAAGACCTGCCCCTTAATGAAAAGGCAGGCGACCCTCGCAATCGCCTGCCTCCTTCTCGACTTGTTCTCACTATCTTACGATAGGGGGGGCAAGTGAGGCTCGGAAGTATATTCCTGAGGGTGGGGTTTGGCAATAATTTCCCGGGTGCTGGCGCTCATTTCATTGCTCGCTCTGCCTCTGCCTCTAAACAAGGTATAATTCGGGGACGGTTCATTACGAGACTGTTAGATCATATTATTAGAAGAAACTGGCGGAGATTGAATTATGCCGAAAATAAGTGATATCGAAGAGACACCAAATCCCAACGCGGTAAAGTTTATCCTGCGCGAACCAGTCAGCCACGGTGTCGCGCGACAATTCAACTCGGCATCGCAGGCTGAGAAAGACTCGCTCGCCAAAGCACTGTTTGACGTTGGCCATGTAGTGTCTGTCTTTTACATGGACAAGATGATCACGGTCGAGAAGGATGACGAGGGCGACTGGGACGATCTGCTGCCGGTATTGGCAGTACCCATTCGCGCCGCGGAATCGGTTTCCTCCCCCAATGGCGTCGCAGCGGCGGTCGGCGGAGCCATCGCCGCCGTCACCAGTGATGACCCGCGCCTCTTAAAGATCAACGAAGTGCTGGACGAAAAAGTCCGGCCCGCCCTGATGGGTGATGGGGGATATCTGGAGATTCTTGGGCTTAACCACAACACGCTCAGTATTCGCTACCAGGGGGCTTGCGGCTCGTGCCCGAGTTCGCTGACAGGTACGTTGATGGCCGTCGAGAGTCTGCTCCAGACCGAAGTCGATCCTGAACTGGAAGTCATCGCCGTTTAGCCGCTTCCAGAATTGGCTAATGATCTTCAGATTTTCGTTACTTCGTTGCAGAAATTCTCCTGACTCAAGACGGCAATCTGAAGATTGTGGGACTCTAACCTTTACGGAACTTTCTCACTGTCGTCACGTTTGAACCGGCGAATAGTACACATTCCCAAAGCGGCAGCGCTGTAACGCAGGAGATTTCAAATGTTTCATCGCCCACGCCTCTCTCTGGCGGGACTTTTGTTATTCGTCCCGCTGCTGCTCGTCAACGCCCAGGTAGTGAAAGAACCTTCAGGTCCGAATGGCCAACCCAAAGACCAGAAAACAAAGCCGACCGTCAGTAAGGACCAGGCATTGAAGGGTGCCAAGACGGCGGAACCAGATCCTGAGGCGGTCGAACGACGGAACATGGCTGTCTCGCTGCTGACTTCTTTGGCCGACGATGCACGTAGCTTTCGCGATCAGAAATTGCGGGCACGCGTCCTGGCGCGCACTGCCGATGCGCTATGGACAACTGAGCCCGACCGAGCGCGCGACCTTTTCCGCCGCGCCTGGGAAGCCGCTGAGATCGGAGACGCGGAAGCGGCCCGTCACGCTAATGAAGAAGTGCGCGGAAATCAAGCACCCGCGGGTGTGAGATTCAGACGGGGTGGCGGACGTGACATGCGTAACGAAGTCCTCCGCATAATTGCCAAACGCGACCGTAAATTAGCAGAAGAGTTTCTCACCAGACTTGAAGAAGCCGCTGATCGAGAGGCAAAGGATGCGGCTGCGGACGCCAATCGATCGCGTCCAGACGACCAGTGGTCCGCATCGGCAGCCCAGGCCAAACGCCTGGCACTGGCGCGCGCGCTGCTTCAGGACGGCGATGTCGAGCGGGCCATTCAATTCGCCGCGCCTGTGCTTGAGCAGGTCAATCGAGACAGCATATTTTTTCTCTCGGAGTTGCGACAGAAAAATGCCCCGGCTGCGGATGCGGCTTTTGCTTCACTGCTGGCGCGCACGGCTGGCGACCCGGTTGCGGATGCCAATACCGTCTCCGGGCTATCGTCTTATGCATTTACGCCCCTGCTGTATGTCACTTTCTCCAATGAAGGCGGTTCTAACGTCAACCAGTCGGGCCCGCTCTCCGGCCCTCCGGACCTCAGTCCGGCTTTGCGTAGCGCGTTCTTCAGAACCGCCAGTGGAATTCTAATGCGTCCCCTGCCGCCACCCGATCAGGACAGAACCACATCGGGAAGGTTCGGAAAATTCATGGTCATCAAGCGGCTGCTGCCCTTGTATGAACGTTACGAGCCGGAACAGGCGGCTCTATTGCGAACTCATCTGACCACGCTTGCCAGTGGACTGCCTGAGCCGGATATCGCCGACGGGAATCGCGTTGTCGACCGGGGCGTCGTCCCGGACAATCCTGACGAGGATCCCCTCAAGAAACTGCAGAACCGCCTCGATCGCGCCAGGACCTCGGAGGAAAGAGACAACATTTACGCTGATGTAGCCGCACCCCTCGCCAACAAGGGCGATCTACAGTCTCGCGAGCTTGCCGGCAAAATAGAAGACTCGGAATTGAGACAAGCAGTGTTGGCCTTCATCGACTTTGAACTCCTGCGCCATGCCTTTCAAAAGAAGGACGTTTCGGAGTTGGTTCGTATCGCCAGGACCGGCGAACTGACCCACATCCAGCGTGCCTGGGGTTACTCCCAGGCTGCGCAACTGGTGTCGGACAAGGATGCGGCGCGCGCGATTGATTATCTGCAGGAGGCGGCGGCCGAAGCACGGCGGATCGATGGCGAAGATCCCGATCGGGCCCGAGGCCTGCTGGCCGTGGCCAGCGGGTTCGCTCGCAGCGACCGCGTGCGAGCCTGGGAGATGGTCAGCGAAGCCGTCAAAGCGGCCAACAGCGCTCCGGCGTTCACCGGAGATGACGGCATGCTGAGCGCCATGCTCATGACGAAAAGCATGGGCCTGGTGACAAATGCCGCGGCAGATGATTTTAATGTGGCGGGGGTATTCCAATCCCTGGCCGTTGACGACCTGTATCGCGCGGTTGCACTGGCTAAAACCTTCAGCGCCGAAACCGCGCGCGCCAACGCCATTATTTCCACCGCCCGAGCCGTGCTGGAACCAAAACAAGTGGAAGGACCGCGAGTGAATTGAGTGTGACGCAAACAGTTGGTTAGCCCCGGCAAGCTAATAGTTTGCGTTACGTCAGGAATAAATATTCATTGGGCGCGTGAGCAACGCCAATGGATCTTCCACATTCAGCGCCTCGCGCACATAAAACGGCTCACCAGCTTCCACTCCGATCAGCGATCCCATGTAACGCATGCGCTGTTCAATCTCCTGCAAAAACCCTTTTTCGCTGATCCTCGTTACCGGCTCGTCGGAGCCGGCGCTGTAGAACTGCGAGGTATGGGCGCGAATCGCTTTCATTTTTTCTTCAACAAATTCTGAGACATCGACTATGAACGAGGGCGGCACCAGGCGCGAAAAAAGTGAGTGGGCCAGGGCCGGCATCTTCGACGCGGCCTGCCCGGACTCGCCATCGTACAATTTCATGGTTGCCAAACGCGCTGCTTCCCGCACGATGCGGCAGGTGGCGGCGTGATCCGGATGTGGATCGTCCCAGTGTGTAGTCAGCAGCAGCTTCGGCCGATAGGCGCGAATGACGCGGACCACAGCCGTGCGGGATGCCTCAGTCAGCCAGATGTGACCATCGGGTTGCTCCAGATTCAGCCTCACGTCCAACTGCAAAATGGCGGCGGCATTGTGGGCCTCCCGGGCACGAGCTTCCACGGTTCCGCGCGTACCCATCTCGCCGCGCGTCATATCACACACACCGGTGCGATAGCCCAGCGACTTCAGCTTCAGCAACGTTCCAGCCACGCTTAATTCCGCGTCGTCGGGATGCGAAAATATCGCCAGCACATCCAAATCTTTATCGGTATTCGCCATGGGTTACTGTCACTGAGTTTGCCCAACCGGCGCCGCAGGGTCAAGCGCATTTATGAGCGGCGCTTGGAGCGCCGAAATTTAAGTCGGGCCTAACCAGATCCGTTTGTGCTTTTCGCGGGCAAGCAACGAAAACTGAACACGCCCGCACAGCGACTACAAGTCTGTGCTACACATGATCCCTGTGTTAGAGTATCCCGGTTTCACTCAATCGCCCGTGAACGAATTTTGCGATTTGCGGGCCAATCAACAATCAACACGCGGAGAGGGTTGGATGAAGTGCTCAAAATGTGGACGGGAGTCGGGCTTGCTCAGGCGGAAGTGCCCGGCCTGCAAAGTTCCCTTCCTTCGTTTATATATCCTGGTCATAGTTGTGGCCATCGTGATCGGGATGGGCGGCTTGGCGTTGCTCGGCAAGTTCCCCTGGCCTGCGGGTTGATGTCCGAGTTGATGTCATGGAGATGCTGGTGAGATTGGATGGCCGGAAAACGCCGTGGCAGGCTGCTTGAAAACAAAGCGAAGTCAGTGAGTTCGCCCCCCGGAGACCCACTGCCTTCTTCGTCGTGCGGCGCAACCGAATATGAAGCCAGGATCAGTGCACCCGCACAGCGATGCTGTTTACGTTAAGCGCATTGCCGGTGGCGCGCTGCAAATCGGCAATAGCCTTGTTCAGATCCGTCTGGGCCCGCAATTCGTTGCCCCTCGCATTTGTTAATGCCGTTTGACGTTCCAACACCAAAAAGACAGTCGATTGGCCGGCGTCGAGTTTTCGTTTCTCACTTTCATACTGTTGCTCACTGGCCGAGCGGTTGGCCGCGGCAGCTCGCAGACGCGCCTCGGCGCTTCTGACCACCTGTAGGGCATTGCGCACATCCACCTGAATTGTCTGTTCCAGCTGCTCTCGCTGAGTGGTCAGCCTTTGCCCTTCGACCAGCGAGCGACCCAGCTGGGCCTGCGCTGTTCGATTCCTGAGCGGCAGGCTGAGCGAAACTCCAACCCGAAAATTGTTGAAACGATTCACCAGCAAATTGTCCAGCGACTGACCATAGCCACCGACCAGGAATGGCGAGAGCGTCTGCGACGGAACATCGGGCAAAGGCTGCAGCCCATTAAGAATAGACAGCTGGTTCACTCGATTGCGAAGTTCGACCGACGACGCGGTAAAGGGATTGACACCGGAGCTAACGGTGCCGGCCAGGCCGACTACGCCGTAGCTACCCGTTAGATCGACTTGCGGCCGCGTTTGATCGCGGTAGTAGCTCTGATCTATTTGATTTATCTCACGGGCCAGATTCGCTTGCTGAAGCTCGGGCCGGTTGTCCAGCGCCAGTTTCATCGCCTCGGGCAGACTAATTACCGGTGGCGTCAAGTCAACGGCATCAGTGGGGACGATGGCTGCGGTCCAAATTGGCGCCCTGGCGTCGGGAGCGATCAGACTCTTCAGACCATTTTCCGACCGCGAAACGTCTTCCAGCGCGCTGAACAGCGCCTGTTCAAAAGTTGTAACCTGGGCGTCTGCCGCCACTATATCAATGGGAGCCAGTTGGCCTTCAGTGACCAGCCGTTGGTTGTGCTCCAATTGCACACGCGCATCGTGCACGGCATCGCGTTGTACCTGTAGATTGCGCAACGCAAACACCAGGTCCCAATAAGCGCGTTGCACATTGGTGATGGTATCGATCGCCCGCTGGCGAAATTGCACATCGGTCAGGGTCAGGTTCTTTTTCAGGATCTGAATCTGGCGCCTCGGATTGTCAATGCGATAGCCGCGCAGCAGTGGCTGCGTGAAGTTAAATGTCAGCGCCGTCGGATACTGGGGGTTCAGGGCCGCAAACTGGTTGTTGCTGGTCAGGCGTAGCGAGGAAAAGTCCATCCGATAAGAGCCCCCGCCGCGGGGCGCCAGTCCCTCGAAGCGAAGCGTGCCAGTGTAATCGGCTTGCGTGACGGCGCCATTAGCGCCACCGCTCAGGAAACTCGAGATCGGCGTCTTGACCCGTTCGTAATAGGACTGGCTGCTGAGCCGAGGATCATAAGCGCCGCGCGCCCCCAGCAAATCGAACTCTGCAATCTTAACGTTCTCGCGAGCGACCTCGATGTCCTTATTGTTTTCCAGCGCCAGCTTGAGCGCCTCGCGCAGTGTCAGGGGTTGTTGCTGATCCAGGTTGACACCCACTCGGCCAAGCTCCGGCAAAGCCGGCTTTGACGCCCGATAGCCCTGCGCCACGGGCGGTACGTTCAGAGTGCGATCCACCACGGCGGGACTTGGCGCCGGAGTTGGCTCCTGGGCCAGAGCCACCTGAAAAGCTATCAGCAGCACTGCCAATGCGAACAGAGACGAGGCTGCGGTTCGGCTTATCCGGCGGGGCGCAGTCTTGCACATACTTCTTAACAACGCCGGCGAGGCGGGGCTTGTCCGCACCGAGTTGCGGCAAAGCCGCCGGAACATTTCGCACATCAAGGTTATAGTCCTCATCAAGTCTTTTCTCTATCAAGCTGTGGTCGAGCCCAAAAGTCTTTGCTGGACGCGAAGTTTCCGGCGCCCATTCGATCTTTAATGCTTCGACAACAGTCCCAGCAGCGCTGCGGTCGCACTCGCCGCTTTTCTTCGCATCCGCGTTAGTCCGCCGCTGACGCCGGATCCGATCCGGCCCCAGACATGGCTCCGCGACAAATCATCGAACAGTGAATAAAAGACCGGCACGGCAAGCAGCGTTAGCAGCAAGCAAAGCGATTGGCCGCCCACCACCAACACCCCAATGGATCTATTGGTGCCTGAACCAGGGCCACTGGAAATCGTCAGGGGCAGCATGCCCGCGACCAGCGCAATGGTCGTCATCAGGATTGGCCGCAGACGATCGCGATTCGCGCGGATGATTGCGTCGAGGCGTTCCATCCCGCGTTCGCGCAACTGGTTTGTATGGTCGATCTGCAGGATGGCATTCTTTTTCACTACCCCAAAAAGCAGCAGCAATCCCAGGCCGGAAAAAATGTTGACGGTCTGACCAGTTATCAGCAGCGATACGATGCCGAACGGAATCGCGAGCGGCAGGGTCAACAAAATCGTGATGGGATGCACAAACGATTCGAACTGGGCCGCCAGCACCATGTACATGAAAATAAACGAAAGAATAATTGCCAGCAGGAAGTAGTAACCGGCGCGCCCAAGCTCCTTCGAACGGCCCGCCAGTCCCGTTTTGTACGACGTATCGACCTTGAGTTCTGTCTTGAATTTATCCAGCGTGGCCAGCACTGCTGACTGCGAGCCTCCCGGCTTCACATTGGCCAGTAACATCACCTGGCGCTGCCGGTTGAGACGATCAATCCCTGCCGGTCCCGTGCCCGGCTCGACGCGGACCAAATTATCCAGACTGACCCAGCCAATTTTTGCCGAAGCAACAATCATCCGCTGCAGTCCCTGAACACTTGTCCGCGACTCCCCGACGGCCCGCACCCGAACGTCATACTGATCCTTACCGGCATTGAAGGTGGAGACTTTCTCCCCTGCGAGGAGCGTGTTCACGGCCTGTGCGATATCTCCAACTCGAACCCCGAGGTCCGCGGCGCGGGCCCGATCAATCACCAGCCGCAATTCCGGCTTCCCCAGAATCAGAGTTGAATCAACGTCGACGAGATCGGGGATCGTCTTCATTTTTTTCAGGAACTCGTCCGTGTATTTCGCTAGTTTGTCCAGATCCGGTCCGCTGATGACGTACTGAATGTCGGCATTACGAAAACCGCCACCGGAAAAGGCCGCGACCTGAGAAACTGAGGTGCGCAATTGATCCGGAGACTGCTGTAAATACCTGGCCAGGACCTCGGAACGGGCGCGTAGCATCAAAGCATCCTGCGATTGGGAGCGCGCCTCGAGCGGTGCGAGCTTGACGTAGATGTTCGCGAGGTTTACCTGCTGTTGTTGCCCGGCGCCGATGGTCGTAAGCGTGTCGGTCACGCCGGGCAGCTTGCGCACATCTTCCGCGATATGCTCGCTCAGGGCCGAAGTAGCAGCGATGGTATAGCCTTCGGGAGCACGGATATTGATTTCAAACTGTGATTGATCGTCGACCGGCAGAAAGTTCTTACCCACGAACATGAACAGCGGCACGATACTAACGATCACCAGCAGACAGGCGATGACCATCAGTAGGCGATGGGCCATGGCCCACTCCAGCATCCTTGTGTAACTCCGATCGATGGGACGGTAGAAGCGCGACTGCTTCGAGCCGTGATCTGCCGGTTCCAGGGCCCGATCGAGCGCTCCTTCTGTGGCGTCGTCACTGCGTTTGATTAGCCGTGCCGCGAGGGTCGGCGTAAGGGTAAACGAGACCAGCAACGACACTGCAATCGCGAAGGCCGCGGTAAAACCGAACGATGACATGAATCGCCCCACAATGCCGCCCATGAAACCTACCGGCAGGAAAACAGCCAGCAGAGACAAGGTCGTGGCGGTAACCGCCAGGCCAATCTCTTTCGTCCCCTCAATAGCTGCCTGGAACGGGGGGATGCCCTTCTCTTCAATAAAACGGAAAATATTCTCCAGCACTACAATCGCATCGTCGATCACGATACCCACCATCAGCGTCAACGCCAGCATCGTGATTTGATTGAGGGTAAATCCCATCGCGTTCATCAAGCCAAAAGTGGCGATGAGTGAAGTGGGAATCGCGATGGCCGCAATCAGCGTTGAGCGAACGCTCCAGAGAAAAAGAAAGACCACGAGGGCGGCGAGGATGCTGCCTTCAATCAGGTGCTTTTGAATCGCTTCAATCGACGCTTTAATGAAGATGGATTGATCGCCTACCACCTGGGTACGAAATCCCGGCGGCAGCGTGCTCGACAATTCCTGTAGCCGCTGCTTGACCGCATCCGCAACCGCGACGGTGTTCTGGCCCGACTGTTTCGAGATCACGAGAGTCACGGCCGGCTCGCCATTTAAACGCGCTTCAGTGCGGGCTTCTTCAAAACTGTCCTCGGCATAACCAATGTCACTGAGCTTGACCGCGTAGTTGCCACGACTGGCAACGACGAGGTTGTTGAAGTCCCTGGGCTCGATGATGCGGCCCATGGTGCGTACCGTTAGCTCGCGAGTCCCTTCGTCAACTCGGCCACCGGGCAACTCCATGTTTTGCAGCCGCACGGCATTGGCCACTTCGGCCACCGTGACGTTGAAGGCGCGCAGCTTGTCGGGATCGACCCAAATCGCAATCTCGCGCTGGCGGCCGCCGATAATCGCTACGTCTCCCACACCATTGATTGATTCGATGTTCTGCTTGATCTGTTTGTCGGCAATATCGGTGACTTCTTTCAGTGAGCGGGGCGCGGAAACAGCGACGCGAATTACCGGAGTTGCGTCGGTGTCAAGCTTTTGCACAGTGGGCTTTTCCGCAGTGACGGGCAGATCGTTGACGATGAGGTCAACCTTGTTGCGAACCTCCTGGGCGGCAACGTCGGCGTTCTTTTCCAGTAAGAAGGTGATGAACACCTGCGAGGCGCCTTCAACCGATGTCGAGCGCAGTTCGTCGATGCCGCTGATGGTGTTGACGACCCCTTCAATCTTGTCCGTGATTTCTGTTTCAATTTCCTGCGGGGAAGCGCCCGGATTGATCACCGTGACCGTGATTGTCGGCAGGTCGATCTTGGGGAACAGATCCACGCCCAGCGATTTGTACGAGAACAACCCGACTACGGTCAGGCTGAGAATGATCATCGTCGCGAACACCGGCCGACGAACACAGATTTCAGCAAGTTTTTGCATGATTGTTTAGGTTTTTGGGCTTAGGTACCTGGTCTTTGAAGTCTGAGCAGTGGACTCTACTTTGCGAGGCAAGTCCGACAAAAGCCAAAGACCAAAAACCAAAGACCTACTGTCTTACAGTTGCTCCATCAGTCAACAACTCAACATTACTGGTTGCTACCTGCTCGTCAGCTGACACTCCCTGTTTAATTTCAACCAGATCGCCCTCCGTCTGCCCCAGTTGGACCAGCCGTTGTTGTGCGTGACCGTCCTTGATCACGTAAACCCGACTGACACCAGACTCGGTGTGTACGGCCCGGGTCGGCACCAGAGTGGCCGGTTCCGAACGCGGTAACAAAATACGAATGGTGGCGAATTGACCGGGTTTTAGGGCGCCGCTGCTGTTCTCAATCTCTGCTTCGACGGTCAGGGTCCTGGAAGTGGGAGTGACGTTGGGCGAAACCCGCGCTATCCGACCGCTGAACGAGCGATCCGGCCAGGCGCTGGTCGTTACGGAAACGGACTCACCCTGCTTAACTTCGGGTATTGCCTGCTCGGGAATATCTATTCTTACCCGCAGTGGATTGGTGCGCACGATACTCGCGACCCTGGTTGCCGTGGTGACGTATTCTCCAAGATCCACCGGGCGCTCGGCGACAAAGCCATCAATCGGCGAAGCAATCACCGTATAGGCCAGGGCCCGGCGGGCTAAATCGACCTGACTCTGAGCGTTGGCAACATTCGCACGCACGACTGCCACAGCCGCGTAGTTCTGTCGGGCCTGGGCCAGGGCCGCCTGATAGGTTTCTCGCAAGGCGTCGCGCTGAGCCTTTTGCTGATCGAAAACAGAGCGCGACACGTCGCCCGACTCGATTAACTTCAAGGCACGTTGCAGGTTTTTCTCAGCGAGTTCATAGTTGGCGCGAGCTGCAGCTACTTCCGCAACCTTTTCCGGATCGAAAGCCTGTCCGGATCGCAGTCCTATCTTTTCTTCTGCCTGGCGTACCGCCGCCCTGGCGTTATCGAGTTGAGCCAGGGCCTGATCCAAACGTAGCTTGCTGTCGGCAGCCTCCAGACGAACAATCATTTGCCCGCGTCTGACGTAACTGCCGAGATCCACACCCAGAGCTACCACTTTGCCGCTCGTTTGGGGCTGCACATCCGATTGCATGTCGCCGGCCAGACTACCCGTGGCTTCAAAGAAGCGGGGAAGTTGGCGCACGATTGCCGCTGCGGTTGTCACGTCGACTGGGGTTGGCGAAGGAACAGCCCCAGGCACTGTCTTGACATTAGCCTGCGAACCGCCACAGGAAATTGTCAGAAATGCAGCCGTTAGCAGCGCCAGCACCAGGAGCAAGAAGATGATTTGCTTTCTGAGAGTCATGGTCAGTCAATTTCTTCCGTTAGCGCCGCAGGAGGAACTTCGTTGGCGGCACTATTAAGGGTCTGGGGCGTAGTAACTCCGTCCAGCAGGATGCTGGCAAATGAACGGGCAGCGTCCTGGTTCGAAATATTCAGCAAGCTGCGTTTCCGATCCCAAAGCGTGTTGCTTAACGAGTGATGGATGACCATGCCGATAAAGGAGCGCACCACCACGGCCGGTTCCATCTCAATCATTACGCCGTCGGTCTGCCGTTGTCGTACATATTCACCGAGAAACTCATAGAGAGGTCGCACATTTCTCTCCCAGAACATCTCTGCGAGTTCATGTTGCTCGAGTGCCGCATGAAGCAGCAGCCGGTGAAACTCCGGATCGTGTTCATGGTGTTCGAGGGCACTGAAAGCAAGTCCCTCAAAGACGGCGCGATCATCTCTGCGCGCAACGGCTTCGGCGACCACGGCAAAAGGGTCAAAAGAAGAATCCCCGCAGGCCTTATGATCCAGGATGGCGCTGTACAGTTCTTCCTTGGTAGCGAAATGGCGAAAGACCATCGCCTCAGACACGCCGGCAGCCTGGGCTATCTCGCGCGTGGTGGTACCGCTGAATCCTCGCTGGGAAAAAAGATTTACGGCCCGACGCAATATCTGCATGCGCCTTTCCTCACCGGGCATACGAGTAACTACCGGGCCCGTTGCAACAGCTTCAGTATTCTCCATTTTGCTCAATTAGTGCCTCTTAGCCTTTGTCAGCACCACATTTGGTGCGCGAAGTAAGCACTTACTTACCATTCAAAACCGGGGTGTGTCAAGGAGCCGGGGGCCGAGGACGTGTGCGTCAGGAACTTAAGCGTACGGGCCGCGTCCTGGGGTTAGTTCTGTCGGCCGGCTCTTAGCCGGTCGCAGCCCTTTGCCCGTTTGTATGGTTCTCGATCCCTGCTGCTTTGCGATTCGTACTCTTTCATCACAAAGCGTTACTGCCGGGGCAAACACACAACCATTTCTCCCTTGATTTCAACTGAGAGAAAAGGCATGGAGTTTGCAAACGGGAATTCCTGCTTAGGAGCATATCGTTCTAATCAATTTCAACTTAAGAAACTTTGAAGGAGAATAAAAAAATGGCAGACAACACAACACCCGGAGCAACCACAGGCTCGAGAACCGGAAATAGTTTGACTTCGGTTCCGGGCAACGGCGGATTTTCCGGCGAACAAAGCACCGACCGCGTCGCCGCCGGTTTTGCGCATACAGCTCAGCAATACGCCGGCAAGGTTTCAGACGCCGCCACCCAGGCCAAAGATTACGTGACTGACAAAGTCGGCGTAATGGGTGACAAGATCAAGGAACTCGACTTTGCCGAATTAACTGAGAATGCAAAAGATTATGCGCGTCAGAAACCAGGCCAGGCGATCCTGATCTCGGCCGCTGCGGGATTGCTGCTCGGAATTCTGATTCGCGGCCGGCGCTGATCAAATTTCACAGCGAACAATTTGTCAGTCACGAAAGGGGAATAAGCGATGGCAACAAGCATGGCTGCGTCGCCGGCACGAGTTCCGGTGGCGCCGATTGAAGGCGAAAACCTGCCACATCTAATCAGCCGACTGGGTGATGATGTGATGCAGTTAGTCGATACGAAGATCAGCTTGCTGAAGGTGGAGATTAAAGAAGAGGCAAACACCTTCGTGAATGGAGGTGTATTGATCGCCATTGGCGGTGTGATTGCGACAGTTGGCTTCGTTTTGGTAAACATTGCTCTCGCTCTGGGCATCGCCACCCTATTTTCCGAAAGTAATCTAACTCCCGTCGCGCAGTACGCTTTGGGCTTTGTAATAACAGGCGCTGTTTATCTGGTTTTGGGAGGCGTTATCGTGGCCGCCATGAAGGCCCGGCTCGCCCGGCAAAGCGTCGTGCCGCCGCGAACCGTAGAAGAACTGAGAAAGGATACCCAATGGCTGAAGAAGGAACTCTAGGGGTGGCTCGCGTCACGGAATCCGGAGAAGACTCCGCAAAGGCTGAGCTCCAGCGCCGGATGGACGAGGCGCGCGAATCAATTTCACAAACGGTTACTGAGATCAAAGACACGGTCGTTCACCAGTACGAAACGGTCAAAGATACGATCTCAGAAACCCTGGACTGGCGAGAGCAGTTTAAGAAGCGTCCGGTAGCTTGGGTTGCAGGCGCGGCAGGCGCCGGTTTTCTGACGGGCTACTGGATCACTTCCCTGGTCAAAGGCGAGAGTAACGGCCATGACCGCTACTATCAGGAACAGCGTCAGTACGATTATCAACCCGCGGCGCGTGCTTACGCCGCTCAGCCTATCGTCGGGAAGCCGGCTTCCCGGGTTGAGGATCAGGAAGAAAATGCGGGGCCCGGAGTGATCGAACGAATCCGGGATACGCAGGTGTTCGACCGCTTGCGCAACGAAGCAGCAGACCTCGGTGGTAATCTGGTTGATGAAGTGTCAAAAACCGCAAAGGAGATCCTGGTTCCTGCGGCAGTTGGTTTCGTACGCAATTGGCTTGAGGGCTTGCTTCCCAACAAGGCCACGACCTCTCAAGCTCGCCAGTAAGCCCAGGTGCATAGAGTACCGCCTTTAGGCGGGTAGTTCGCGACTGGAGGCCCGCCAAAGTCGGTACTCTTAGCGCCTGTAGCGGCAATTACCTTCCCGGCGCCGGCTTGCGCGGCAACTTTTCGTCCCTCATCGCTGTGGCGTAGACAAAGGCTGCCATGATCGTGGCCGCTTGTTTCATGTCGTCGGCCTGAATCCGATCGAAGACGTCCTGGTTTGAATGGTGCGTGCGCGTATCATACTCAATCTCGTCCTGGATGAACTGAAAACCCGGTAACCCGACGCGGTCGAACGAAAGGTGATCTGTGCCGCCCGTATTGGAAATGGAGAGGGTCGCCGCGCCCTGATCGCGAAAGGGCGCCAGCCACTGGCGAAAGATCGCGCGTACCCCTTCGTTGCCCTGCAGGTAGACCCCGCGAATCTTTCCCGTTCCGTTATCAAGATTGAAATACGCAGCGAACTTGTCGTAGTCAGGTTTTTTGACGAGCGTGGGCGGAGCAGCCGGTTGGCTGTTTGGCGTGCCCGGCGGGACGACGCCCGGATTGCCAGGTTCCAGTTTCCCAAAATGCTCGGCCACGTAGGCGGCTGATCCCAGCAGGCCCTGCTCCTCACCTGACCAGAGCCCAATACGAATGGTGCGGCGTGGTTTCAAGCCCAGGGTTTGTATGATGCGTACGGCTTCCATGGCCACGCTTACCCCCGCGCCGTTGTCGGTGGCTCCGGTTCCTGCATGCCACGAATCCATATGGCCACCAAGCATGACAACCTCATCTTTGAGGTCGCTCCCGGGAATCTCGGCAATAGTGTTATAGGCCATCGGATCCGCGTCCTGCCAGGCGACCGCAAGATCCACCGTCATGGTGACCTTTTCTTTGGCCCGAATCATGCGCGCGATGCGATTGTAGTGCTCAACTGCCATGACCAGCTGTGGCGTAATCTTCGGCGCTGACGGGTCATAACCCTGCAGCGAGCGTGGGCCCCCCTGACCGGGCCCGCCAGCGGAGGACGCTTGCGGGACGGTTGCGGATTGGACGAAGATTGTCCCACCATCACCCGCCCGGCTTGGATCGATTAACAGCGCAGCACCCTCTTTCTGGAAGAAAAGATATTTCGCTGCGGCCAAACGCAGCGCGACGCGAAAGGCTTCCAGACCTGGATTCGGACCACCACCTCGTGGCCCGCTGCGCGGTTCCGGCGCGTCAGCCAGCGCCAGCAGCTCTTTTTCGCTTAGCCGCGTCCCCGGCGCTTCAAACCGCGCCTTGACCTCGCGCATAGGCGCGGTCAGAACAATCTTGCCTTGCAGCTGCCCGCTGAACTTCTGCAGATCCGCTTCAGTCAGCGCGTCGACATAAACGACCTCGGCAGTCAAAGGACCGTCCAGCCCGGGCGACCACGCTTTAGGGTACGCAATCAAAGGAATGTTCAGCGGCTCGACTACCTGGGCGCTGAAGCGTTTCAGGCTCCAGCCACGACCGAACGGACCCCAGGCTTCGAGGTGAGCATTTTGTAATCCCCAGCCCGCCAGCTGATCGCGCGTCCACTCGTTTGCCCGTTTCATGCCGGGAGACGCAGTCAAGCGCGGCCCGATGACGTCAGTGAGATAACTCAGCGTGTCCATCACCTGCGAGCGATTCATGCCCTCGTCTTTGATGCGCACGATCGGATCATTGGCATCGGGCGTGGGGGTTGGTTGCGGCTGCTGCGACAGGGCTGTGCCCGGCGCAAGCAGAGAAATGATTAGCAGTCCGACGGCAATAGTACGTCGCAACATCATGGTCTTTCTCTCCTGATTACCTAACAAGATTTATTGAATTTTGTCTAGCAAGCGAAGTAATCCCCGCCGCTTTATCTAGACTAATGGCGCGGTGCTCGAGTGCGCCGGCTAAACGGGCGGATGCGTCTGTTAGCGGGCGCCGGGGCGCTTCTCTGCTCCCGTCTTGCTGACTGTTGCCAGCTCATTCGTGGAATAGCCGCAGCCTTCTTTCGCACAGTAGCGGAAAGTCCCAAGCTTCTTGGTCGTCTTTTCCAGGAGAAATGGCGCGGCACACTTCGGACATGCTTCAATGACCGGCTTGTCCCAGTACACGACATCACAATCTGGATATTGAGAACAGCTATAAAAGACTTTTCCGCGCCGGGATTTCTTGACCACCAGCTCGCCCACGCAGCCGGGCCGAGGACAGAAAACGCCTGTCGTCTCCTGCTTGATGTATTTGCACTTCGGATAATTAGAGCAGGAGATAAATTCGCCAAACCGGCCAAAGCGTTTTACTAACTGCGCGTCATCGAGCGGACACTTTTCATCGAGCGGCACGGGCGCCGGCGCCACCACCCCCGACTTCGAGATTTTGCGGATGTTCCGGCAGTCAGGATAACCCGTACAACCCAGAAATGGACCAAAGCGACCGCGTTTGAGTTGCATGGGTTTGCCGCACAACTCGCAGGCTTCCGGCTCCGCCGCCTCTTCGTTACCGTTGCCGGCGGCCGTAGCTCCGTCGGCCGGCGGCGTCCCGGCATCTCGGGTCGCTTCGCATTGCAGGCACTTCAAATACTTTCCGAACCGCCCCCACTTCAACACCATGCCTGGAGCGTTGCATTTCAGGCAGACCTCTTCCGTTGGCTGGCTGACGTCCTTGATGTCTTTGACGTGGATCTTGAATTTGCCCAGGTCATCTTTGAACTTGCCGTAGAATTCGTGCAAGGCGTCGGTCCATTTGAGCGTGCCTTCTTCGACCTGGTCCAGCTCTTCTTCCATACGCGCCGTGTAGCTGACATTAAAAAGATCGTCAAACCCTCCTTCTATCAGAAGGTCATTGACAGTCATGCCCAGCGCGGTGGGATGAAACCGCCCCTCGAGCTTCTCAACATACTCCCGTTCCTGAATCGTCGACATAATCGCGGCGTAGGTTGAGGGACGGCCAATGCCCTTCTCCTCCAGGGCTTTGACGAGGGTCGCTTCCGTGTAACGGGGCGGAGGCTCGGTAAAATGTTGCTCGGGAGTGATCTTCCTCAGCTCGAGCGTTTCGCCTTTGGTTACGAGCGGTAGTGTTCGCTCCGCCTCTTCATCTTCTTCAGTCTTTTCGTCGCGGCCCTCCTGATAGACTTTCAGAAAGCCATCGAACTTCTGCACTGAACCAGTGGCACGAAACAACAGGCGGCCGGCCTGAATGTCAATGGTCGTTTGATCGAACAGTGCGGGCATCATTTGCGATGCCACAAACCGCTGCCAGATCAGCCGGTACAATTTCAGCTCTTCCTTGTTCAGATATTTGGCCAGCGAGTCCGGCGTATGTTTGACGTCGGTGGGACGAATGGCCTCGTGCGCGTCCTGAGCGTCCTTCTTGGAGCGGTAATGAATAGCTTTTTCCGGAAGATAAGCCGGACCATACTGGCCGCCAATGAAATCGCGCGCTTCGTTGAGCGCTGTTTCCGAGACGCGAGTCGAATCAGTACGCATGTAGGTGATCAAACCAACCGCGCCCTCAGGTCCGAGTTCGACGCCCTCATAAAGCTTTTGCGCCAGCATCATCGTCTTCTTCACTGCAAAGCCGAGCTTGCGCGAGGCTTCCTGTTGGAGTTTGGAAGTGATGAAAGGCGGGACTGGATTGCGCTTGCGTTCCTTAGTGGTAACTTCGCTGACTACAAAGGTCTGTTGCCCGGCTTCCGCGGCAATCTCGCCGGCGAGTGTTTCATTGCCAATGAGAATTTCGTTCTTCTTTAAGTCCTCGTCAAAGCCGCTGGTCTTAACGGTCTGCTCGCCCACCTTGAAGAGGCGAGCATCAAAGGCAGGAGGTAGAGTCGCCGCCAGATTAGCCGCGATGGTCCAATACTCTGTCTTGATGAATTGCTCTATCTCACGTTCTCGTTCGACCACCATGCGCAAGGCGACCGACTGCACGCGGCCGGCGCTCAAGCGGCCACCTACAGCGCGGCACAGCAGAGGTGAAACCTGATAGCCGACCAGGCGGTCCAACACGCGCCTGGCCTGTTGCGCGTCAACCAGGTTCGCATCGATTGCGCGTGGGTGCTCAAAAGCTTCGTTAACCGCGCGCTTGGTAATCTCGTTGAACATCACCCGAAAGGCGGGTTTGGCCGGACGCTTGGGGACTATTTCTTCAGCCAGGTGCTGGCAAATTGCTTCGCCTTCCCGGTCCGGGTCAGCGGCCAGAAAAATGGCGTCGGCTTCTTTGGCGGCCTTCTTTAACTCGGCCACGATCCTTTTGTTATTTCGCTTCCTGGTGTCGGGAATTACTTCGTAAGTCGGTTCAAAATCGTTGTCGACATCGACGCCGAGCTTCTTCGCCGGCAAATCCTTGATGTGGCCTATCGAGGCCTTCACCAGGTAGTCCTTACCCAGATATTTATTGATCGTTTTTGCCTTCGCAGGCGATTCCACTATTACGAGATTCTTTGCCATAAGGTACCCAATGGTTTACGACTAAACATCATCTTTGCCCGCTAAGTCAAATAGAGGCCACTAGTGTCCTGGCGCCGGAGGCTTGCACGACCCACCTCAGTGAGCGGGTCGAATTTCGCTCACAGACGTGGTGGAAGACCCCTAAAAAAGGCCGCCCGATGACACTGGCGCAGCTTCACAACCTTCTGACAAAGCACCGGCCGGGCAGTTGCCTGATCAACTCATGCATTTCCAGGTTCAGCAGGGCCGCGGTTAAGTCCGAAATGCTTAGTTTCGTTTTTTCGAGCAGCGCGTCGATGTGGGCCGGATCGTCGGCCGACAAGAGCTTGAGTACGGTGCGTTCGGGCGCCGAAAGATCTGGCGGCACTAACAGCAACTGGTCCGCCAGCGCCCGGCCCTTGTTCTGGTCGCCAAACGGCGGCGGTAACAACCTGGCGGCAATCTGTGGCGGCAACTCGACCGCAATGTCCTGCCATTGCTGCACCAGCTTGGCGCCGGCGCCCTTGATCAGATAGTTGCTGCCAAAGGAATTTCTGGAGGTAATGTTTCCGGGTACGGCCCAAACTTCGCGGTTTTGCTCAATCGCGAGCCGGGCCGTGATAAGCGAGCCCGAGTTCTCGGCTGCCTCAACCACCACTACCCCCAGGCTGAGGCCACTGATGATGCGGTTGCGATAGGGAAAGTTCTCGGACACGGGCGGCGTGCCCAGGGGAAACTGGGATACCATGGCGCCGCCGTGATCGAGAATCTCCTGGCCCAGCTTGCGATGATCGCGGGGATAGCACTCATCAATACCGGTGCCCAGTACGGCTATGGTGCGCCCGCCTGCTTCCAACGCGCCCCGGTGCACGGCTGCGTCAATGCCGCGCGCAAAACCGGAAACTATGGTCATGCCGCGCTGGGCCAAATCCCGCGCCAGCATCAGCGCAGCGTTCTGCCCATAAGTTGAGCAACGCCGCGAACCGACCAGGGCCACGCAGGGCTGCTCCAGGCACCTGGCCCAGGCTCCTTTTACATAGAGGACGATCGGCGGATCATAGATTTCACGCAACAGCGCGGGATAGACACCGTCGTCAAGGACCAGAATGTCATCGCCCAGCTCGCGCACTTTTTGGATCTCGGCTTCAGCCCGCTGGTGAAGATCACGAGCGAGGATGCTGTCGATGGCTTCTGGCAAAATCCGTAGCTGGTTTAGTTCGGAGCGCGTCGCGGCAAATACCGACTCAGCGGAACCAAATCGCTCGAGGAGCCTGGCAGCGGCGCGAGGTCCGATGCCGATAGTCATGTTGAGGGCCACCCAGTCGCGCATTGCTTTGCAGGATGAAGAATGAACAATGACGACCGATGCGGAGACTGCGGTAACAGACGCGGGCGCAGAGTCCGCATTCATCCTTCATCCTTCAATTTTTTTTGGCGGAGGCGTGTAGGAATCGAACCTACCTGAGCCTGCTCTCACAGTCTCACTGACGGTTTTGAAGACCGCGCCGTTCACCAGAACAGATTCGCCTCCGTATTAACTTTTCTCAGATCTCGACTCTCAGATCTGGACTCATGTTGAGCGATTGGTGGGTGGAATGAAACCCTACGCGCCCCCACCCAAACCTGTCAAGGTCGCGTCACTGCCTCTGGCCAGGCGAGCGTGGAGCGGGCGTGGCTCCGGAGTCGCCACTGGAATTTTGCGAGCCCGAAACTGTGCGTGCCTTTCCCCAATGCAAGGGCAATATTCCAGATTAATCGGCAGAACCTCACCAAATAGCCATGGAAACTCGTGGGCACAACTGTTGCTTCGTGTTGCTTAATTTTTGCTGCTCGGACCTGGCCCTTGTTTTCCAACAGAGGAGGGTGTGATGAAGATGTTTCCGAGACGGATCTTGTATTTAGCCGCTCTCGCCATTCTCGCCATGGCCGCGTTATGCGTCATTACAGGTATTTCAGGTGAAACTTCTGCAGCTTCGCTGTTCACGGCTGGTTTACCAGCACCAGCGGAAGTGGTGGAAGAAACGGTCACGCTCTCGGCGGCGGACGTAAAGACCTGGCTACACTATGATGAATGGTACTCCAAGGCCCCTTACTGTGGGCCTCCCTTCAAGGTTGGACCGACATTTGAAGATTATCCCGGCTCGGTAGTCGCCGGGTATAAGCACCTCTTCGACAAGGGTGCGAAGGTATTCGGTTGTCCCGAACGTTTGAATTGGAATTACCGTGGGACTGTCTGGTTCGATTTGGGCGATATCGTCGCCAAAGCGCCCCCCCTCCACGTTTATGTCAAGAAGGCCACGCTGAAGTTTCAGGCACTCGACAGGGAATGCCCGGTCTGGCTCCTCATCGCCAGCAAAGACTGGTCGAAAGGCTACCCGGATAATGAACTCGTCCCTGGCGATCCTTTCACCAAAATAGAATCGTGCGGGCGCGAAGGCTGCAACATCGACGTACAAACAGTCGTCAATAATTGGGTCAGAGGCGAGGCTAACGGCGGATACGCAAATTATGGATTTGTGGTTAGGGGCGAGCTGGAAGGTCCCGTTGATGACAATGAGGCCTGCCCAACTCGTTATGGTGACTTCCGCTTGACGGTCACCTATACGTACGAAAGGAAGGATACCGTACTGAGAATACCTTCCCCGCAGGGGCCGGCCATCATGGTTAACCCCGCAATTCTTGATACTCGAAAAAATGTTGCCCTCGCCTCCAACGGTGCAACCGCCAGCGCACAGGCCTATACCGCGGATGGTGTTTATCCCGGGCTGCACTTCCAACCTTCTTTCGCCATCGATGGCCTGCGTCACACAACCGCGGATGGCGGAAATTTGTGGCGCGACGAGCACGGATTGGCATCGTGGCTGGAAGTTGCCTTCCCAGGTATAAAGAAGATCACGGAAATAGATGTCGTTACGGTGCAGAACCCAGGCTATGAGAAGGCAGTTGATCCAACGGAGACACAACCCTTCACCCAACAGGGGGCCAGGGGTTTTGAAGTGCAGTATTGGACCGGCAGCGACTGGGCGACACCACCGGGCGGATCAATCAGCGGTAACAGCCGGGTTTGGACCAGAATCAGCTTTGCGGCCATCGCCACGACGAAAATTAGAGTTTTAGTCAACGACTCGTCTGACCGCATCGCACGGATTGTGGAATTAGAGGCGTGGGGGAGGTAAGACAAAACTGAAAAATCCATTCCGATTGTTCGTACCGATCGCCGCCGGGACTGCGAGTTTAAGCGCGGGGCGCGGCTCTCAAGTCAGCTTCGCATCACCTTCCGTCTGGGAAGGCATTCTGCTGATGTCCCTTTCCCTGCTCGTGGCTTTGACGCCACTGGCGTTCGCAGCCCGGCTTTTTGAACCATACATCGCCGCCAAGGAAATCTTAATTCAAGCCGGAACAGCTACGGCGGCATTACTCTGGCTGTTATTGGCGCCAACCAAGTCATGGTCGCTGGCGCTGGCGCCGGTGATGCTGCCACTCCTCGTGCTCGTGCTGATTGGCGCCGCATCGGTTCTCTGGTCTTCCAACCCTTCTGCGTCGCTGGAAGAAGGCCAGCGGCTGTTGACCTACATTCTGCTATTCGCGATTGCCCTGCAGGCGCTGCGGCGGGCCGAGTCTCGATCCATGCTGGCTACAGCCCTGGTATTGGCAGGAGGGATCGAGAGTGTCTATGTGCTCTTGCAATACTTCTTCGGCGATCCCCTTTTCCTTACCAGCGGTTTGCAGGGCAAATGGCAAGCCTTCGGCACCCTGGGAAATCCTAACTGGACCGGAGAGTTTCTCGCCGCCGCGGCGCTCGTCTCATGGGGCCGTTTGATCGAATTGCGCAAGACCGCCTGGGCTCCAGCCACCGATTCATGGGCGCGGCGCTTGACGCTCGTCTCTCTAATTTTGATCTTGCTCGCCCTCGTCGCCACGCTCGCCCGCGGCCCATGGCTAGCGTTCATCGTCGGAGCTGCGTCGTTCCTGATCGCCGGCCGGCGCCAACGCGTGTACAAATGGAGCTGGAAAGCGTCCCTCTTGCCACTGGCGATCGCGGGGATAGCGGGGATTGTGATCATTCTCCTGCCACTGCTCTCCAACCAGGCGGCGCGCAACCACCTGCTTAATGTCAAATCGGCGCGGGGACGAATCTGGATGTGGGCGGTGACCTGGACAATGATCGGGGATGCTCCCTGGCGTGGTCACGGGCTGGGCACTTTCGGTTCGCAGTTCCCGCTCTACCAGGCACGTGCGTTCTCGCGAGCGTGGTCGGCGCCATTTATCGCTAACGCCAGCTTCACTTCTTATCCGCACAGCGACTACTTGCAGCTCTGGGCTGAGTTGGGTCTGTTTGGATTGCTCGCCTTCGGCGTTTTGATCTGGATTGTGCTCAAGCGCGGCCGGTCGTTGGCCGGCGACCCTTTGGCGTTGGGATGTTGGGCGGCGGTGATCTCGCTGCTGGTAAATGCGGCCGTCGCTTTCCCTCTGCACTTGCCGACGACTCTAATGCTCTTTGCCGTGCTGGTAGCGTTGGTCGAAGCCGCAGCTTCAAGTAAGACAGTCAGCCTGACAAAGAACACTCCACGGGTCGTCATTGTGCTCGTGCTTTTGACTTTTTCTTTCCTCGTTTATCGCTCGAGTTACCACCGCCTGAAAGCGGAAGCTGCTTTGTGGCGAGCGGATGCGGCTCTGGCAAACGGAAGGTGGGACAAAGCCGAAGTCTCCATCGTCACGGCGATTCAAAACGCCCCCACTCGTCTCGAGGCACCGGCCATGCTGGGCCGCTTACACCTGGAGCGGGGCGAGTACGCACAGGCCTTGGTTGCTCTAAACCAGGCTCTGAAATCAGGCTTTGATGTCGATGTCTATGATTGGAAAGCGACCGCGCTTGAGAAAAGCGGTCAACGTGCTGAGGCGGTTACCACTTTAGCTGAGCTGGCATGGCTGCGTCCGGATTTGCAGTGGCCACGCGAACGTCTCTTGTCCTTAAAACCGGCAGATCAGGTTCATGAGGAGAACAATCGATGACGACTAGACTATTATCCATCACCACAATCGTTCTCGCGGGGCTCATTTTCGGAGGGAACTACTACGCGGCTCGCACCAGGGTCACGGATGAAGGTTGCGAGAAGTGTGGTTGCTTCGCTTTGGTAACCCTCAAGAATCCTGATCAAAAACAAAAACCGTCGTGCAGCGTGGTATTCAGATCCGGAGAGAAAAGGTCGTCGTCGGAACCAAACGCGCCGTTGGTGTATCCACTTTCAAGGGGGGCGGGAGCGCCGGTCTATATAGATCTCTACGCTTGTGACTACGTGCTCTTCTGTGACAAAGATGCCGAGGCCGAGCTTAGTTGTCGGACCGAGGAGGAATCTAGCCTGCCCTTTGGCGAACCAACCAGAGGCTGGCAGGTGGTCAAGATATGGGGGGAACAAAGATGCTCGATATTTTGCCTGCACAAGGGTTCGGCTGTACGCATTGGCTGTGATCACTGGAAGAGGCCGGCGCCGGTAGCGCCGAAACCGCCGGTGAAAGCTCCTCCTAAACCACCTGTGAGAAGAAGGCCAGGCGAGCTATTGTCGCTGCTGCTTGGCTCTAACTGGCAAGCTTCTTCCGACATCTCGTCATTCGTGCCGGCCTTGTTCCGTCCTGAGCCGGCAGATGAAAACGATCCAGGCATCATCATCGGTGACTCAGTGGGCTGGAGGCTACTCTCTGGAGAGGCCGGCATTGATCAGAACGTACTTACTGTCGCAACGGGCGAAGCAGAGGCACGATCCTTTTGCACCGGTGACAATGTCCGGCTGGTGGGCCCAAACGTGCTCAGCCTGCCAACCTGCCAGCCCGATGCCAGCGGCCGCTGGCAGGGAACCTACGCCAGACCTGCTTCCAAAGGAACGCGTCAGGCGGTGACTGTAAGTCTTAACCTGCGCCAGGAATCTGAATCACTGCGAGGTGAGATACAGACCGCGGATGGCACGTACAATATTGTGGAGGGGTCTCAATCCGGCTCTAACATCAGACTCCAGGCCGAGCGAACTGGAGGAACCCAGGGAAGAATCACTCTCTACGGCCGACTCTCGAAGGGAGAGATCGTGTTCGATGGAAGTGAACAGTCCGCCGGTGCGCCCTCGACTTACGGTCTCACAGGCTTTGCCAGACGCGCGTATATCGCCGAAAGTGCCTTGCCGATCGCCCTTATCAATCAGAATTACAGCTTCACGCTTTCGGCGTTCTCCGGCGCGAGTCAGGCCTTCACGTTTCGGGTCGGGAGTCCCGCCCCGGTACCGCCAAAGCAGATTACCTGGTCCACACGGGCCGATTCGTTACGCGAGCGTAAGGGTGAGCGGTTCACTTACACGTGCCCGGCAAATGGATCGTTGAGCGCCGTCTACGGCACAGACGTCTATACAGACGATTCAGCGATTTGCAGCGCGGCCGTTCATGCAGGTCTCATAAGCCGGCAAACCGGCGGCGCCGTTACGATTCAGATTGCGCCCGGAGCCGGCTCATACACGTCCAGCACTCGCCATGGGGTCTTAACCAGCGGTTACGGCGCCTGGCGAGGGAGCTTCATATTCGTCACCGCTGAAGCTGACAATAGTAAACGAGGGCGGCTGCCGCAGGGCCTGTCCTTCAACAGTCAGACCGGCGCGTTCAGCGGCACGCCAACCGAACTGGGCACGTTTGAGATCAGTGTGGTCGCTACGGATGGCGCCGGGAATGTGTTCGAGCAGCCATTTGCCCTGATGGTCAGGAAACTGGTCGTCACCAATGGCTTGCTACCCGATGCTTTCCTCGGCCAACCTTACACCGAGACTTTGAAGGTTGCTGGAGGTCAGCCACCGTATCGCTTTTCCGGAAACCCGCCGAAGGGGATACAACTAGACCCGAGCACAGGCGCACTGAGCGGCACGCCATCGGCGTCCAGCTCGAATTCCGTTTTCGAGGTCACAGTTCGTGACAGTCAAAATACCTCAGAATCGCAGAAGCTGAGACTAAGCGTGCGCTCGGTAACCATTCTCAACTCGCATTTCCTCGCCGACGCCAAGGTAGGAGTTCCCTACCGAATGCAGTTTCTGGCTATCGGCAACCTGTCACCAATCAACTGGGTCTTTGGCCGGATAGACGCCAGCGCAATAGGTTTTTCTTTGAACGAGAAAACGGGCGAGCTTTGGGGTACGCCACGAAGAGCGGGCAACTTCTCGATTGACGTCCAGGCCGAATCTGGCTCAGGCAGCTCCTCCCGGACTTTTGACCTGACCATCAAATAAGGAGCAAATAACGAAACCTTTCGCGCAGCCACGTTAACCTTCCTGCCCGACAGCCCGGCTTGACCCTTGCGCTGTCCGGTCGGTAATATTCGAACGAACGCTCGAACGGATATTTCTGATAAGCCTGGGATTTCATAGCTGCATGATCAATTTTCAAGCCGCGCCCGAACAATACAAACACTGGAAACTTACAACCGCTGGACCTGTCGCGACCCTGGCCATGGATGTCCAGGAAGACCAAACACTCGCTGCCGGCTACAAACTTAAACTCAATTCCTACGATCTGGGCGTGGACATTGAACTCGCTGACGCCATCCAACGAATTCGCTTCGAACATCCGGAAGTCCGCGCTGTCGTCATCACCAGCCTCAAGCCCCGCATCTTCTGCGCGGGCGCGAACATTTATATGTTGGGCACCTCATCACACGCTTTTAAGGTCAACTTTTGTAAGTTCACCAACGAGACTCGTTGCGCGCTGGAGGATGACTCAAACCATTCGGGCCGTCGCTACATCGCGGCGCTGAACGGAACAGCGTCCGGCGGCGGTTATGAATTGGCGATTGCCTGCGATGAAATCTACCTGGTCGATGATGGCAACTCGGCCGTATCCCTGCCCGAGGTGCCGCTGCTGGGTGTACTGCCCGGCACCGGCGGACTGACGCGGTTAGTGGACAAGCGAAAGATCAGGCGCGATCGCGCTGATGTATTTGCGACGCTCGCCGAAGGATTGAAGGGCAAGCGCGCGAAAGAATGGGGACTGATTGACGACACCTTTGCCACCAGCAGGTTCGAAGAGTCGATTGCAAAACGCGTCAGCGAGGTAACCAAAGCTGACAGCCAATCGCAGGCAGCCGGAATCAGCCTGACTCCTCTGCTTTTCGAGGCAACCGCCGACACGCGTACGTACAAATACGTTAGTGTGAATTTCAATCGGGAAAAACGCTACGCCAATCTCACCATGCACGGTCCCGAATCCAATCAGCCAACGACGGCAGCCGAGATACAGAAACTCGGGGACGCCTACTGGCCGCTGCAGGCCTACCGCGAGTTAGATGACCTGCTGCTTCACATGCGTGTAAACGAACCGGAGATTGGCCTCGTTTGCCTGCGTACTGAAGGAAAGATTGACGACGTACTCGCGGTCGATAGAGTTCTCGTCGCTGAGCGAGCTAACTGGCTCGTCCGCGAGATCGTGCTTTACATGGCCCGGGTGCTGCGCCGGTTGGATCTGACTGCCAAGAGCTTCTTTGCACTGATTGAGCCCGGCAGTTGTTTTGCCGGGAACCTGCTGGAACTGGCGCTCGCTGCCGACCGCAGTTATATGCTCAACAGTCCGGATGCAGGTGTGGAGCTTGCGACCAGCGAGTTGAACGCCGGGGCGCTGCCAATGAGTAATGGCTTGTCGCGCCTGCAGTCGCGCTTTCTGGCGACGCCTGGACGGCTCGAAGAAATTTTTGGACTAGATAGAAGCTTTGCCGCCGAAGCTGCCGAAGAACTCGGTCTGGTCACTTTCGTACCCGACGATTTGGATTGGGAAGATGAGATTCGTGTCGCGATCGAGGAGAGAACCTCGCTATCGCCGGATGCGTTGACCGGCATGGAAGCGTCGCTCCGATTTGCGGGTCAGGAATCAATGGATACCAAGATTTTCGGCCGCCTGACTGCCTGGCAGAACTGGATCTTCCAGCGCCCCAATGCCGTCGGCCCACGGGGCGCTTTAACGAATTACGGGAAACCGACACAGTCGCAGTTTGATTACAAAAGGACTTAGGTTTTTGGTCTTTGGTCTTTGGTCTTTGGTCTTTGGTCTTGAGTCTTTAGTCTTTGCAGAGAGGAAGGATCAGGCACAGAGAATAATAATCGTCATTTGAGGCAATAATGAATCTCCACGAACGCATTCCCAACAATGTAAATCTCTCTGAAGACAAGAAGCTGCAGCGCGCGCTGGAAAAGTGGCTGCCTAGCTATCTTGACTGGTGGCGCGAGATGGGCCCCGAAGGCTTTCAGGAAAAGGACGTCTACCTGCGCACGGCAGTCAGTGTCGAACCCGATGGCTGGGCCAATTTCGACTTTGTAAAGATGCCCGATTATCGCTGGGGAATTTTCCTGAAACCGGCCGCGCCCGATGCGCGCGTTGGCTTTGGCGACAACCTCGGCATGCCCGCTTACCAGGAAGTGCCCGGAGAATTTCGTAATTCGCTGCGCCGGATTATCGTCACCCAGGGCGACACGGAACCAGCTTCGGTCGAACAGCAGAGGTTGCTCGGGAAAACCTGTCCTTCGCTCTACGATTTGCGCAATCTGTTTCAGGTCAATGTCGAAGAGGGGCGGCACCTCTGGGCCATGGTCTATCTGCTGCACGGTTATTTCGGACGCGACGGTCGTGATGAAGCTGACGCTCTCCTGGAAAGACGCAGCGGCAACCCGGACAAACCGCGCATCCTCGAAGCTTTTAACCAGCCCTGCGACGACTGGCTGAATTTCTTTGCCTTTACGATGTTCACAGATCGGGACGGCAAATATCAGCTTTCAGCCCTCGCCGAGTCCGGTTTTGAACCGCTGGCCCGGACCTGCCAGTTCATGCTCACTGAGGAAGCGCACCACATGTTCGTGGGCGATACTGGTTTGTCACGAGTCGTCAGGCGTACTGCGCAGTTGATGAAACAGGGAGACGTGCGTGCCCTGGGCGGTATTCCGCTCGACATAGTGCAAAAGTACATCAACTTCTGGTTCAGTTACTCGCTCGATCTCTTTGGCGGCGAGATCAGTTCGAACTCGGCAGACTTTTTTGCGGCAGGATTGAAGGGTCGTTTCAAGGAGCAGGAGCAATACACCGAGCACACGGCGGCAAATGAGATGTTCAGTTTGACGGTCGTCGAAGACGGGCAGCTGAAACAACGTGAAGTGCCGCTGCGAAACGCTTTGAATGAGGTGCTGCGCGGTGAGTATGTCACGGATTGCGAAAAAGGTCTGGCCCGCTGGAACAAAGCCCTTGCTGACGAGGGATTAAGCGACCGCCTATCACTCCCGCACCCGCGCTTTCATCGCCATGTGGGTGAATTTGCCGGACACTCTTTCACTATAGATGGCAGGCTAATCAGCAAGGAAGAGTTTGAGCAACGCAAGACGGAGTGGCTGCCAACTATTGAAGACCGCGAGTATGTCCGCAGTCTGATGCATCCGGTAACCGAACCCGGGAAGATCGCCAACTGGATAGCTCCCCCGACCTCAGGAGTCAAAGGTAAACCGTTTGAGTTTGAATATGTAAGGTTGTGAAAGAAGGTCTTTGGGCTTCGGGCTTTGGCCTTTGGGCTTCGGTGTACGGTCCTGGGATCTTAAATCGATTCGTAGAATATTCGTCACAAAACAAAGACCTAAGACCAAAGACCTAAGACCCAAGCCCTGTCTTATGGACAATTTCACCCGCTACGATCAGAAGCTGGAATTCATACTCCGTCATACCGCGCGCATCTTTGCCGAGAAGAGTTATCACTCCACCAGCATGCGTGACATCTCGCGCGCCACCGGAGTCAGCCTCGCCGGACTCTATCATTACTGCAAATCAAAAGAAGAACTCTTGTTTCTGATTCAGGACAACTGCTTTGGCCATGTCGTTGAGCGTCTGGAGCTGCGGTTGTTGGACGTTACTGATCCGGTGCAAAAGCTGCGAATTTTTATCGACAATCACCTCGCCTTTTTCGCAGCCAATATGGCAGAGATGAAGGTCCTCTCCCACGAAGCCGAATCGCTCGCCGGAGATTTGCGTGTGCGCGTCTCCGGCAAGAAGGAAAAGTACACGCGGTTGGCCCGCAAGATTCTTGGCGAGGTACAGCGGCAACGGCCCGCTGGAGAAAAGCCGGTAGATTTGACGGTTGCAACCTATGCGTTGTTCGGTATGATGAATTGGATTTACAACTGGTACAACCCGCAGGGCAAGCTGGCAGTCACGGAACTGGTGGACAATGTGACGCGGCTTTACTTGACCGGTTTTGTAACTACCACGCAGGATAGAGCGCCTGCGGAACCCAAGACGACGCGCGCTGAGAATCTCAGCGTTTGGCGCGAGCCGGGAGAAAGCAGCACCAGAGCCTGACGCTCTTCACCATCAAGGGATCTTTCAAACATACCGTTGAATATTATGGGTCTTTGGTCTTTGGTCTTTGGTCTTTGCACTCTACGGATGAAAAAGTGAAACTAAAATTTTCGACAGGGAGTGGGTAATGGCAGCGGAAGCTGGAATAGAAGCAGGAAAAACACTCGTGCAGTACCGTGCGGCTGAGGGCATCGCCCTGCTGACACTAAACGATCCACCCGCAAACACCTATACGCATGAAATGATGCGCGAGCTTGATAACTGCATCCTGGCCGCACGCATGGATGAGAGCGTACAGGTGATGGTCATCACCGGCAGCGGCGAGAAATTTTTCTGCGCTGGGGCAAACATCAACATGCTCGGCACGGTCACGCCCGAATTCAAGTACTATTTCTGCCTGCACGCTAACGAAACTCTCTCGCGTTTGGAGCAAACTCCAAAACTGGTCATTGCGGCCATCAATGGTCATTGCGTCGGTGGTGGGCTGGAAGTGGCAATGGCTGCCGACATCCGTTTGGCGCGCCGCGATGCCGGCCGGATCGGATTGCCTGAAGTGAGCCTGGGCGTGCTGCCCGGCACGGGAGGGACGCAACGTTTGGTGCGTCTGGTCGGCAAAGCGCGTGCGATCGAATTGATGGCTACTGGCGAATTACTGGACTTTGCTGCCGGGCTTGAACTCGGAATAATCAATCGCCTCTACGACGCCGATTCCCATGCCTCCTTCATGAAGCAGGTCATGGACTACGCGCGGCAGTTCACGACTCCCGAAAAAGCTGCGCGCGCTGTCGGACGCATCAAGCGCAGTGTTCAGTCAGGCGCTGAAATACCTTTTGAGTCGGCTCTCGCCCTCGAACGCGAACTACAGCAGCAACTGTTCCAGTCCGAAGATGCGAAGGAAGGCATGGCGGCGTACGTGGAAAAACGAAAGGCGAAATTCAAGGGTCAGTGAGCTTAAGAGAATAGGATGCCATACGACAACATCGACATTGCTGAAGATTCGGGCATCGTTACCATCACCCTTAACCGCCCCGACAAACTCAACGCCTTGGTTGGGCATATGCGGCGTGACCTCGCGGAAGCGCTGGAAGAAGCGGCCAGCGATCGGCTGGTGCGCGTCGTTGTCATTACCGGCGCCGGTCGCGCGTTCTGTGCGGGCGGTGATATTGAACGCGCGGCGGAGCTGATGGAACGCAATGACTCGGAAGAGTTCGCGCGCCTGTTGGGCGCGGCGCGGCGGGTAGTAACCGCGATTCGCCAAATGACTAAACCCGTGGTGGCTTCAGTCAATGGCTCGGCGGCCGGCGCCGGCTGCAATCTCGCTTTGGCTTGCGACCTGCGGATCGCTGCCGGCAGCGCCAGCTTCACGCAATCATTCGTGAAGATCGGTTTTCATCCCGACTGGGGCGGAACCTACTTTCTGCCGCGCCTGGTGACCACGAATAAGGCCTGTGAAATGTTTTTTCTCGGCGATCCGGTTGGCGCCGCGGAAGCTCAGCGGCTTGGCCTGGTCAACTGGGTGGTACCCGACGAGGAACTTCCGGATGCGACCCGCAAGCTGGCCGAAAGACTACGCGACGCGCCGCCGATTTCCATTGCCGCAGCCAAGCAGGCGATCTATTTGAGTGGCGCTGAAGATCTCGAAGGCATGTTGCGCTACGAAGTCGAGGCGCAAATGCGCTGCTTTGAATCGCGTGATGGGAAAGAAGGCGTGCGCGCGTTTCTCGAGAAGCGCGACCCGCGCTTCACCGGCCATTGATCCCAGGGGG
Source organism: Pyrinomonadaceae bacterium (assembly GCA_036726305.1). Taxonomy (GTDB): domain Bacteria; phylum Acidobacteriota; class Blastocatellia; order Pyrinomonadales; family Pyrinomonadaceae; genus JAOAPY01. The sequence continues at coordinate 31,099 of DAIMCP010000047.1, forward strand.
CGGACATACAGCTCTGCCCGTACTTTATGAGATTACAAACCAGGTTCGCATTCATCACCGGTGGGGGCCGCGGCATTGGCAGTGCGATCGCACTCGCTTTTGCGCGCGAAGGCTGCGACGTCGTGGTGGCGGCGCGGACAGATGAACAAGTCCAGACTGTTGCCGCCAACATTCACAGCGAGTGCGGAGTGAAAGCATTTGCGGTGGTGTGCGATGTTTCTCAACCTGAGAGCGTTAACGCAGCCTTTGCACGCGCGTATGCGGAATCAGGTCGCAGGCCGGATATTCTGGTAAATAATGCAGGCATCGCCATCAGTGCCCCATTTCTCAGAACCGGCGACGAGTTGTGGCAACGCCACCTGGCGACCAATTTATCGGGGACATTTTACTGTTCGCGGGCCGCACTGCCAGCCATGCTGGAGAAAGGCTGGGGCCGCGTGATCAATATCGCTTCGATTGCCGCCAAGACCGGCGCCCCATACATTGCGGCTTACTCGGCTTCGAAACATGGCGTGCTGGGCTTGACCCGATCGCTGGCCCACGAAGTCGCCAGCAAAGGGATTACGGTAAATGCAATTTGCCCCGGGTACGTTGATACCGAGATGGTCACGCGCGGCATTGAAAACATTTCCGCCCGCACGGGTAAGTCGGCCAGCGAATCTATGGAACTGTTGCGGGGCATGAGTCCACAGAACCGTCTGGTAACGGCGGAAGAAGTGGCGGCGATGGCGGTACTGCTTGCTTCTGAGGAAGGACGTGGCATTACCGGGCAAGCGATTAATATCGATGGCGGAACAGTGATGTATTGATTGGGTTTTTGGTCTTTGGTTTTTGGTCTTTGGTCTTGGGTTTTTTTGTCTGTGGTCTGTGGTCTGTGGTCTTTGGTCTGTCTTTGGTCTCAGATGGCTTTCACCTTTATCAACCCCAGGTCGCTCGGCGCACCACACGGCTATGCGAATGGCGTGCTGGCGGAGCCGGGCGGCAGATTGCTCTTCGTCGCGGGTCAGGTAGCCTGGGACGAACAGCAGCAAATCGTCAGCAGCGATTTTGTCGACCAGTTTGAACGCGCCCTGGCGAATGTACTGGCTGTAGTCGCAGAAGCGGGGGGCCGGCCCGAACAGGTAGCGCGGCTCGTCATCTACGTGAGCAACAAGAGCGAGTATGTCTCGCGTACGCGCGAAGTAGGCGAACGCTATCGCGTGCAGATGGGCCGGCATTTTCCAGCTATGGTGCTGGTGGAGGTAAAGAGCCTGCTCGAGGAGCAAGCTAAAGTTGAGATCGAGGCAATTGCTGTCCTGTAGCGCAAACTGTTAACCGGCGCACCGGACCCCCTCGCGCGCAAGCTGCCCGTTAATCATTATGCTTTCACCGACAACTTTTCTTTACGAACAGAACGACGCGGTGGCGACTATCACGCTCAACCGGCCCGAACGCCTCAACGCGCTCACTTTTGAGATCTACCGCGAGCTGCGTGACACCTTTTACGCCTTGCGCGAGCAGAAAGATGTGCGCGCGGTCATCATCACCGGGGCGGGACGCGCGTTTTGTTCCGGCGGCGATGTGCATGACATCATCGCGCAACTGTTCGAGCGCGACATGGAAGGTTTGCTGGAGTTTACACGCCTGACCTGCGATCTGATTCGCAGCATGCGAGCTTTACCCAAACCCATTATCGCCAGCCTCAACGGTACAGTCGCAGGAGCCGGCGCCTGCATCGCGCTCGCTTCCGACATTCGCATTGCCAGTGAAGATGGGAAGATCGCTTTCCTGTTCGTTAAGGTGGGCCTCTCGGGCGCTGACATGGGGGCGGCCTACCTCCTGCCACGGGTGATTGGCCTGGCGAAGGCTACTGAGTTGCTCTACACCGGAGACTTCATCTCGGCCCAGGAAGCCAGGGTGCTCGGCCTGTACAATCAGGTCGTCAAGCAAGGCGAGCTGACGCAGGTTTCACGCGACTTTGCCGAACGCCTGGCGCGTGGTCCATCCTTTGCCATCGGCAAAACAAAAGAGATGTTGCATCGCGAACTGGATATGGATCTGGAGACCGCGCTGGAGTGCGAGGCTCAAGCCCAGGCTATCTGTTGCCAGCACCCCGACTTTCGCGAGGCCTACACGGCATTCGTCGAGAAGCGGAAACCGCATTTCAAGTAATTTGGAGCGCGCTGGCAGAGCGCAGGGGCGACACCGCTTTGGATCTCTGGCAATTCATTGTTTGAATTACTTAAACTAGCTTATGTGCTGCTGAGGCGAAAACATCCTACGGCACCTGATGTCTACGACTCTTGCCACTGGTCGGTAGTCATTCCAGCGAAAGGACTCAAGCTAAAGCGCGCTGCTGCGCTCTGCCGGGGCAAGCCAGGAATATGGACCAATTTATTGAACAGACGCCTTTCTTTACGCCTGGACATCGGAGTCTGGCGCCGCGAATCGCCTCCTTTGTGGAACGTGAGATCGAGACTCGTGCGATTGAAGAGCGCGACGCTGAGGAACGAACGCAAGAGTACGTGCGACTGCTCGCCGCAGCGGGTGTGCTGCGTTACGCGGTAGCTGCTCCGGATCAGCCCTTCGATGTGCGAGCGCTTTGCCTGATTCGTGAAGCCCTTGCCTACTCGTCTTCACTGGCGGACAGTGCTTTTGTGATGCAGGGCCTGGGCACTTTCGCCATTGCCCAGGCGGCGCCGGATCACGTGCGCGATTTCTGGCTGGCGCGGGCCGCCGAAGGTAAGGCGATTGCTGCTTTTGCCCTGACCGAACCGGAAGCCGGCTCGGACGTGGCCGCGATCCAGACAACCGCGCAACGTGACGGCGATGCTTACGTCATCAACGGCAACAAGCGCTTTATTTCCAATGCCGGCATCGCCGACTTTTATACAGTTTTTGCGCGCACCAATACACGAGCCGACGGGCGGCCTGAATTGTCGGCATTCGTAGTGAGCGCAAAGATACCCGGCTTTAGCCTCGTCGAGCGCACTGCATTGATGTCGCCGCATCCCATCGGCGAGATTAAATTGTCCGGCTGTCGCGTGCCGGCTGAAGATATGGTGGGCGCCGAGGGTGACGGCTTTCGCCTCGCGATGCAGACCATGGATGTATTTCGCTCGAGTGTAGGCGCTGCCGCCTGTGGCATGGCTCGCCGGGCGCTTGACGAGGCAGTGCGTTATGCAGGCGCGCGCAAACAATTTGGACGCCTGCTGGCCGAGCACCAGCTGGTGCAGGAAAAGCTCGCCGATATGGTCACCGAGCTTGATGCGGCGCGACTGCTGGTCTATCGCGCTGCCTACCTCAAAGACAATGGCGCCGACCGGGTCACGCGTGAGGCGAGTGAGGCCAAACTTTTCTCTACTGAAGCCGCGGGCCGCATTATCGATCAGGCCATCCAGATTCATGGCGCCGCCGGCCTGGTGCGCGGCAGCGTCGTCGAACGACTCTATCGCGACGTGCGGGCGCTGCGGATTTATGAAGGCACGTCGGAGATTCAGAAGCTGGTGATCGCGGGGCAACTTTTGCGAGGGTGACCCTCACTGGCCATGAAACCTCTTTCGCCTGATACAACACCGCAAACGCA
>DAIMCP010000047.1:34763-38642 GCA_036726305.1 Pyrinomonadaceae bacterium
GATACATGAAACTCGACATCATTGGTGGTGGTCCTGCTGGATTGTATTTCGCGGTCCTGATGAAGCGCGCCGACCCGGCGCACGACATTACCATCTACGAGCGCAATGGACCGGACGATACGTTCGGTTGGGGTGTCGTCTTTTCGGGGAAGACGCTGGCGCACCTCCGGGCGGCCGATGAGGCTTCTCATCAGCGCATCACCAGTGCCTTTGCCGCCTGGGACAACGTCGACGTGGCCCATCACGACCAGAAGATTACCGTGCGCGGCAACAGCTTTTCGGGAATCGGCCGCCTGCAGCTCCTCAAAATTCTCCAGCAGCGCTGCACCGAGTTGGGTGTGCAGCTCAATTTCAAGACTGAAATCTCAGACATCGACCAACTCGCATCAAAGTGCGACCTCTTGCTGGGCGCCGACGGCGTCAACAGCACCGTACGAGAGAAATACAAACAACATTTCCAGCCGCTCCTGGAAGCGCGCCCCAACAAGTACATCTGGTACGGTACGCATCAGCTTTTTCACGGGCTGACTCTTACCTTCCGCGAGCATGAGGGCGGCGTATTCGCGGCCCACTCTTACAAGTTCAATGAGAGCACAAGTACCTTTATTGTCGAGTGCGACCAGCAAACCTGGACCGGGAGTGATTTCGCAAAGATGACCGACCTGGACACACGAGAATTCCTGCAACAGGTCTTTGGTAAAGATTTGGGCGACAATTCCCTGCTCTCGAACAATTCCAAATGGATTAATTTCCTGAATGTGAAGAACGAGCATTGGTACTACAACAACATCGTCCTGCTGGGCGATGCTTTACACACGGCGCATTTTTCGATCGGTTCAGGCACGAAGCTGGCGCTGGAAGATGCGATTGCGCTGTCGCAGTGTTTCGACCGTTCCGCGGACGTGCCGCTAGCCCTCGCCGAATTTGAACGAGTGCGCAAGCCGGTGATTGCAGAGTATCAGGCAGCGGCCCTGGAAAGCTGCATTTGGTTTGAAAATGCGCGGCAGTACATGAATCTCAGTCCGCTGGAACTGGCTTATGTAATCATGACCAGGAGCGGCCGGGTCGATGCGGAGAGTTTGCGGCGCCGGGATCCCGCGTTCGTTGCCGCTTACGAGCAGGAGCTTTCCCATAAGGGCTCTGCAGTTGGACGCAGCGAGACCGAGCAACGGCGACCCGGCTGAGACAGGGAGCAGGGGAGATGCGGGGAAGAAGACGCCGGAGATTTGGGTTGGAGGTAGCGCTAAGTCTGAGAGGAACCCTCTCCGCGTCTCCCCTCTCCGCGTCTCCTCTCTCCGCATCCCTCTTTCATTCCCACTTCGGCGGCAGAAGCCGTCTGCGGCCCGCGTCCACCAGAGCGATACCGGGCTCGTCGAGTTCAACCCGATCCCACAACTTGCAAGTCACCGGGCGATGCGCCTGATCCAACGCTTCGCAGTAATTGGTATAGGTGCAGCGGCGAATTTCGTCACCACGGCCGAGCTTAACTTTCATAAACCAATCGGGATCGGCCAGTGCCTGGCGCGCGAAGCCTGCGATATCGGCATGCCTGGCCTGCAAAATGGCTTCCGCCTGTGAGAATGTCGTCAAACCGCCGGTACCCACGACCGGCGTCAGGTAACCGGCCTCGTTGATTGCGGCTTTGATCGCCGCGACGAGGGGAATACTGCGGCCGAATGGTCCAATTTCGTCCGACAAAGTAGTTGGCATGCATTCATAGCCACTCTGCCCAGTGTAAGGATAAACCGCCTGGCCCACCTTCGGTTGTTGCGCGTCTTCGAACTTGCCGCCCTTTGAGATGGAAAGAAAATCAAACCCGGCGCGCGCAAACTCCAGCGCAAAATAAACTGCGTCAGCGATACGGTTGCCACCGGCGATCACTTCATCGCCAAGGAAGCGGACTCCGACAACGTAATCACGGCCAACCGTTTCGCGCACCTGCCGGTAAACCTCGAGGGGCAAACGCGCGCGCTGCTCGCGTGGTCCACCATAACCATCCGCGCGCGTGTTCAGCGCGCTCAGGAATGACGCCATCGTGTAGGCATGGGCATAGTGCAATTCGACGCCGTCAAAGCCTGCCTCGCGCGCCCGCCGCGTTGCGTCGGCAAAGATACCGGGCAGGACGCGCGGCAGTTCGCGAATATGCTTATGTTCCAGATCTATTACGCGCTCGCGAGCGCCAAAGCGCAGTGCTTCCAGTTCGCGCTCGCTCAGCACCAGTGCCAGAGTCTCCGGCGATGCAGTTTTGAGGAACGCACGCACCTCGGTCTCGTCTATGTCCAGCCAGTGACTATCCGCGGTCAGCTCAGCCAGCGCCTCCCGGTGCTGGACGTTTATCTCCAGGAACCGATCAAAGAACCTGGCGGGCTCCGGACGACGACGCACGGAAAGAAAGTCGATGATCTGAATGAACAAACGGGTCTGCCCCTCGCTTGCGTCGCGCACTGCCTGGACCAGTTTCCTGAGGCCGGGAATAAAGCGATCGTGCCCAATGCGCAACAATGGACCACTTGGCACATCGCGAATGCCGGTGGCCTCAACCACGATGGCGCCCGGCCGGCCCTGGGCAAAGCGCCGGTACCATTCGATATTGGCCTCAGTAACAAAACCATCCTCAGTTGCGCGCCAGGGGACCATCGCCGGCACCCAGGTGCGACTTTCGAGCTTGCTCGGGCCAAGATCGATCGGCTGGAACAAGAGTGAAGTCGCAGCCTCTGCAGCCGTTGGCCAACGAGCTTCAGGTAGCGGATGCTTGACTGGATGCTTGAATTTCCACATAGGCGCGCCTTCACTGTACCACTACTCGAAAAGGCCGGCGCGGGCAAGTTTGTGCCCAGCGCTGATACCAGAATGATCCTGGGTCCGGATGGCGACAGGTCCTTCCTTAAGGCAAGCGTGAATGGCAGGGTTTGATGTCCCGCAAAGCGACTGCCCTAAGCCCCCGCACTGTGATAAATTGGCAGCAGCCCGCAAATCGCATTTGGAGTCCTGGAAATTAGTGACTGAAGACGATCTAATCAAGTGGCGCAGTGAGTTTCCCATCCTGGACCAGACTGTCTATTTGATTTCGCACAGTCTGGGCGCCATGCCGCGCAAAACTTACCAGCGGCTTAATGATTATGCCGACGCCTGGGCCACGCGCGGCGTGCGCGCCTGGGCCGAGGGCTGGTGGGACATGCCGGTCACGGTGGGCGACGAAATAGCGCGCATTATTGGCGCCCCGCCGCGCTCAGTAGTGATGCATCAAAACGTCTCAATTTGCCAGTCACTGATTCTCTCCTGTTTTGAACCAACGCCCAGGCGGAACAAGATTGTCTATTCGGAATTGAATTTTCCCTCCGTGATGTATGTCTATGAAGCCCATGCGCGGGACGGGCGCCTGCGGATTGAAGAGGTCAAGTCAGATGACGGCATCACCGTCCCGCTGGAACGCATGCTGGCGGCGATTGATGAAGAGACCCTGTTGGTGCCGTTCTCGCATGTATTGTTCAAGAGCGCCTTCCTGCAGGATGCCCAAGCTATCACCGAGCGCGCGCACGAAGTGGGGGCTATGGTTGTACTGGATACATATCAATCGGCCGGCACCGTGCCCTTCAGTGTCCAGGAGCTGAACGTGGACTTCGCGACCGGAGGCTCAGTCAAGTGGCTTTGCGGTGGGCCGGGCGCCGGGTACCTGTACGTGCGACCGGATCTGCAAACAAAACTCGAGCCGCAGACGACCGGTTGGATGGCGCATGAAGCCCCCTTCGCATTTGAGACTGAATTGCGGTACGCACCGGACATCACTCGTTTCCTGCACGGCTCGCCCGCGATTCCGGCTTTGTACGCGGCCCAGTCCGGCTACGATTCCGAGGCCGCTTTCAATCGCGCCTTCAAGCG
>DAIMCP010000048.1:0-38405 GCA_036726305.1 Pyrinomonadaceae bacterium
CGCACCCGGCAGCATCACGACCGCACCCGGCAGTATCACGACCGCACCCGGCAGTATCACAACCTGGGGATTAGTAGAATCCCTCATCAGCATCGTCACGATGATCAAGTAATTCAGCGAACAGGTCAGGCTGAACGACTCAAGTCAAATTGGCGGAGCTTCGAGTCAAAGATCGGTCAACATGCGAGATAAAATGCTCTTTTGAGCCCTCTCGCAGATAGGATAGCAAACGATATGCCGTTAGCTCTTCAAATACAGACCTGCTCCAGAGAAACGTTCCCCTCGGGATCGAGCGGTGCAACCGGGACGATGATTTCTAGTGACTTGCCTGGACCGGCTCGGATAGTTAGCCTGAGCCGGCCAGGCGCGGATCGAGGGTGGATCAATCCGCCGCAATAATCTTCCCATGCTTTAGCACAGCAGACAAACTCACCCCAGCAACCGAACCCGACATTCGGTCCTCATTTACCTGGCTTTAGTTCTGGTCAGATCTTAAGCAACTTCGATAGTTCGACTGGAAGATTTTGGCCCCCTCTTTTCAGGGTTTCGAGCTATTACAAGCCCTAAGCCCATGACAAAATAGAAAATCATGATGACCTCGGAATCTCCCCAGTTATAGTGAACCAGGCCGCTAACCAGGAATCCAGCCAATCCGCCGAGCGCTCCCAGGGTGATGCCCTTGTCCATCCAGTTCCCAGGGACCTGGGCTGACAAAGCATCTGATTGGCCTCTTAACTTCAGGAAAGTGTTGACGAGCGTCTGCGCGTAAATGCCCAGAAGGAGCACCCACACCAGCATGGTTGGCACTCCGCGCTCAAGCGCGATTTCCAGCAGGTTAGAGTGCATGTGGCCAATTGGAATGCGGCCTTCGTCGAACAAGCCCCATTGACGCCAGTGTCTCTTGAGTGAATCCATGCCGACGCCGACGAGCAGGTGTCTGGGCTTACTGACCAGCAGGTGAAAGCCTTCACGCCAGACGGTTTCGCGCCAGGTCGTGGATGCATCGTTCTGATCGAACAAGCCCACATGCCTTTTTTGTTGGAGCAGTAGCGCCCCGGCGAGCACCAAAGGAATGATGCAGGCAAATGCGATGAGGATTATGCGGCGCGAGGATCCCAACAACAGCATCAGGCAAGCAGAGGTCAAGAATGCCAACCATGAGGCGCGCGTCACGGTCAACAAGAGAGCAAAGACGATGCCTGTGACCGCGAGTGATAATAAAGCTCCTGCGCGACTTTTCTTAACCGGCAGGCAAATCAATAAGCCCAGGGCCAGCGAGCCAATCAGCTGTAGTGCCTCGGCATAAGTCGTGTAATGGCCAAAAAATCCGCTGGCACGCCAATACCTACTCAGGGTCCAGGAGGAAATTCCCAGTTGCTCTTCGGCAGTAGTTCCCCTAAGCAGTCGACGGGGAACCTGGAAGGGATATTCATCACCGCGGTAGATTGTCACCGGGATAAATGACGAAGAACTGCTGGCCGCATTTAACAGGGTGACAATCTCTTCTGCGTTCCGCACCGGCTGGCCATTTACCGTGAGCACAGTATCACCATTCACTATCGGCAACGGCAGTCGCGAATTCTTTTGTGAAATGATAGTCGCCGCGGAAAAAGGGCTCTCGGCTTTGACACCAGCAATCACTACTCCCCGGCCGATAACCCGCGTCACCGCGGTGAAGACGACATTGACCATGCAGGAGGCGATCAGAGTGACTGCCAGCGCCCGGAGAATTTTTCGCGAGGGAATATTCTGGACGAACAGGTAAACGATGGTAAAAAGGCTGGCCGCCCGCAGCTTTCCAATGGATACCATGGGTTCATAAGATAGCAGGGCTGAGATGCCCGTCAGGATGAAGAACCCAAGTAAAGCGTAATCTACCGGAGTGCGGTACGTTCTCGGACGCGGATTGAACAAGAACCGAAGCAGCCAGAAGAACATGCCCAACAGCCAGGCGCTTTGGGTTACGGCAATTGAGTGCGGAGCAAACGCCGCAAACACAAAAAGCCAGCAGACTATGATGCGGGCGAGCCAGGCCGCGAGCCTCGTTGGGTTTTTCACGTTATCCATTCAGAATTGGTTTACCTGAATAATTCTCTTGCACGCAAGCCCGGCCGCATTAGAATGCTCAGGCTGAATTGTGTCTCAGCCTGAGGCCATCATTGCTGTCAACTATACTTGAATACAAGAAGGAACATCCATGCTTTCAAGAGCTTCGATCCTTATTCTGACTCTTACTCTCCACGTTGCAGGTCAAGGTACCGCGCCGGTTCAGTTCGGGGCGCAAGTCAAATCTATCCAGGAGGACAGCCGTGTAGAAGCCGCCACTGATTTCATAGATAAGAATCGCTCCGGGATTCTGAACGAGTGGAGCGAGATCACCGAAATCAATGCACCTTCAGGTCAGGAGCAGGAGCGCGCAGCCTATATCGAAAAGTTGTTGCGTTCGTACAAACTGCAAGATATTCACTACGATGGCGCCGGCAACTTGATCGCCGTACGCAAGGGGGCTGGAGGGGGCGCAACTGTCGTATTTGACGCGCATCTCGACACAGTCTTTCAACCGGGGCTGAAAATCAAAACTACTATTCGCGATGGCCGCATCTACGCTCCCGGAATCGGTGACGACACACGGAACATCGAAGCGTTGTTGGCAACTATCCGGGCCCTCGACAGCGCAGAAGTCCGGACTAAAGGCGATCTCGTTTTTGTATTCACCACTGAGGAAGAGACCAGGATGAGTGGCGCTAAATACTTTGCTAAAGAAAACAAAGGCAAAGTCGATTATTACGTTGCTCTTGACGGCGGTTACGAAGGCTTCACCTATGCCGGCATCGGCATTACCTGGTACCGGCACCACTTAATCGGCCCAGGCGGACACACTCGTTCACGCACGCCGCCCTACTCAGCCACTCTGCCCCTGGCCCGGGCTATAGAGCGCATTTACCAATTGAAAGTGCCGTCGGATCCATCATCGAATCTAAACATCGGCATGTTGGGCGGATCGGAGGTGGTTAACGCGAAAGCTTCTGACGCGTGGTTTAGTGTGGATTTGCGATCGACCAGTAACCTGGTGAAGGCGGATTTGGAAAGGCAAATCGCAGCAATTCTAAAAGAAGAAGCTGAGCGGGCGGGAATGACGGTAAAGACCGAGGTGATCTCAACCTCGCCCGCCGCAGTGTTGCCGGGGAATCGTGAATCTGACCTGGTAAAAATTACCGAAGCCGTGCATCGAGCGATGGGGTTCATTCCGCCAATCGGTAATGCCGGCTCAAACAATTCCAGCGCGGCGTTACTGGCGGGCATTCCCTCGATCTCAACTGGCGCCGGACCGTGTAACGATGCGCATGCACTGACCGAAAACTGCGAGATTGAACCGTTTTATAAGGGGATCAAGAAGATTCTTCTGTTGGCAGTCTCTTTGGCAAGTTTGGCCAAATAATTCGAACATCCCAACGCGTGCCAGCGCTCATGAGATGCGGGTAAGAGGGCCCCGGTCAACTGCCGCGGCTTAAATTCCCGTTCCATGAATGGGAATACTCGTAGTTGGTGACACTTTAATCGAATTCATATTTCGCGGGTGACTGCTCGCTGCTGACACGACCGGCTTCAATTTGAGCGACGGAGTAGTTCTCGCTGCGGATGGGTGCGCTGGCGATCCGACGCAGAAAGGCAAGCTGGCCAACGTGCGTAAATGAATCGGCGATCGCTCCCTGAAACAGTCGTTCGCAACTGCAAGCCAGTTCCGTATCAGAAGCCAGAAAGTCATCGACGGCGGTGAGCGTGCGGTGGAAGCGCTCGATTTCCTGAGTCCAGGGCAGGGGCACAGCGTTGTTCCACGTCTCGTCACCTCTGGCCATTGACAGAGCCCAGTCCATGAGATCGCCGATATGCGTCAGGATCTGTAGCGGTGTACGTGAGGTGTCGGCGGCTTGGAAAGAAGCAAAGGATTCAGGCGCACCCCGCACGGCCTTCGCCCCACGATAGGCAAGCGTTGCCAGTGTATGCCTGAGAAACTCGCGCTTCGGATCGCTTCCCATAATAAGTCCTCCATCATTCATCTAATACTGCGCCCCGCATCCGCTTCCCAGGTTCGCTGGTTTACAGCTCGCTTTTCAATTTCAATAAGCTTCACCACGCAGCATCACCGGCAGCGTGCGCAGAATGATCTTAAGATCCAGCAGCAACGACCAGTTCTCGATATAGAACAAGTCCAGTCGCACCATCTCTTCGAAGGGCAAGTGATTGCGACCTGAGACTTGCCACAGTCCAGTCATGCCTGGCTTCATGTCCAAACGTTTGCGATGCCACAACTCATAAGATTCCACTTCATATGGAATCGGCGGCCGCGGACCAACGACGCTCATATCACCCCGCATTACATTCAGAAGTTGTGGCAGTTCATCCAGACTCATGCGCCTCAGCCATCTGCCCACGCGCGTGATGCGCGGATCGGACTGCAGTTTGTAAACCGGCCGGCCATCACTTCCCGGTCTGACCTCTGGTTTTCCAGCGATGAAATGACGTTGAAATTCGCGGTGCGCAGCGTCATCGGTATTGGACCGCATCGTGCGAAATTTATAAAGAAGAAACACTCGCCCATCCATGCCCACGCGTTCTTGCTTGTAAAAGATGGGTCCCCTGGAATCCAGCTTGATGAGTAGAGCAAACAGCATCGAGAACGGCAGGAGCAGCAGGGAAGCAAATGTAGCGATGAACAGATCTGACGTTCGCTTGATGATGCGTGCAGTGCCGGACAGGGGCGAACGAAAGAGGGTAATCATCGGCAGCGCACCGATCTGATCGACTTCCGTTTTGCGCGGCAGAAAATTGAACAGGCTCGGTGCGATCCGAAACTCCACGCCGCGGCGACGGCCGACGCGCATCATCACCTCGAATAGCGCATCACCGGGGACGGTGGGATCCGCGATGATCACTTCGTTGGCGCCCGACTCGATAATCGTCTCCGGTAATCGCTTCAAATCACCCAGAACAGGCACACCTTCAAACATCGGCGATTTGGCAAAATCACGATCATTTTCCAGAATGCCGATGACGCGATAACCCAGCTCGGGCCGGGCGCGAATTTCTTTGATGAATGTCGCCGCTTCAGCGCCGCGTCCCACCAGCAGGGTAGGAATCAAATTCAGATCATGACGGCGCGCGACCATTTGCGCAGTACGCATGGTGAAGCGCAATAATGCGAATCCGGCCAGAGCCAACAGGAAGTCCAGCACAAATACACCGCGCGCATAGGAGAAGGCGCGAAACTGAAAGCCACCGCGATAAAGAAAGGCCCCGGCCACGATCAGCAATGATCCAATCGCCGTGGCTTTGAAGACGCGGATCGCATCCTCAACTAATGAATATTCCCCGCGCAGGCGATAAAGATCATAGTAAGCTAACGTGATGGCGCGGATGGGCACGACCAATATCAAGAGCGCGCCGTAGGGAGCAAACGCTGCAGTCCAATTCAGGCCGGGCCCAGCCAGCAGCAGGCTGTTTCTCTGGCGTAGATAGAACGCACCGGCGAAGGCGGCGAACGCCAGAGTCAAATCAAGGAGCAGGAGAACAGTTTTGACACCAGGGACCACCCACGCCGGTACTCGTCCAGGGACGCGAACGCTTCCGGCATCTGTTATTTGCTGTTTAGGGCGTTCAGCTTTCATCGGGACAAACAGGTTTTGACGGTTGTCAGGGAGCCAGAATAAGATCCACCACTTCGTTGCGGACGTGCAGCGCGCGACGTGGTTGAGCACTCCGCTTCTTCGCAATCAATAACAGCTCCAGATCCTTACTTGAAGCGATGCGTAGCAGCCTGTTTTCCTGAACCAGAGCTTCATCAATCGCGGCCCAGGCTCCGGCATAAATCGTGGCGACCGGCACGCCCAGTGCTGCTGCTTCACGATTCATAGTGCCCCCGGCACTAATTACCAGATCTGAGGCGGCGATTAGATTAGCACCATCAAGGGCCTGGCGTGGCAAAATCAGATTTGCTTTGCCCATCTCTGCGTATTTCGCTCGTTGCGTCTCGGTGCGGGCCAGCAGAATTATCCTGACCTCAGGGTGCGAACTCAAGCGGTCCAACATGGCGGCGAACAACTCGTTTTCGAACCGATGGTAGAGCGCTTGCAAGGCCGGCGGGCGAATTACCACCAGCACATCGTCGGGGCTGACGCCGAGTTTCGCCAGGGTGCCCGCGAAATCGGGATCGGGCATGAACCGGGCGAGGTAAACGTCTTCCTTGGTCCCCTGGTAACGCTTTACTTTTTTCCGTGCAGCTCCGTACCGGCGCAGGGCGGTTTCCGGAAACGAGCCGGGCACGATCACACGCGAAGCCAAACGAAACGCGAGGTGATTGGCAGGCTGATGTTCGTAATCCATCAACGTAACGGTTCCGATTCCGAGGGCGCTGGCAGCAGCAATTTGAGCATATGAGTTGTGACTAACGGCCAGCGTAAATCCGCGACCGCGCGCCCACTTCGCCAGCGAAGCCGCACGACCAACGAGGTTGCCTGCTTTTCCCGTCAGTTTTCCGCCGCCATGTCCGCCAATGACAAAAGGCGTCAAGCCGGCCTTCGTAGCCAGCTCAACTGTTTGCGCATAATCCCGAGCTGTTAGTTCGACTTGATGGCCACGTTGCTTAAACTCCGGGATTAGCGCCGCAAAAAAAGGCACGTGTGGCGAATTAGCGAGATCGATCCAGATTCTCATCAATTGGGGCGCACCGTATTGAAGCGGCACTTGTCTCGCGCGCGGCGGAGGGAAAAGTCCCGCACGCCTTAGTTTCTTTCTCCAGCTTCAAGCAGCCGCGCCAGGGCATAGGCCATCCAGGCTGCGGACCAGCGCATGTAGGGAACTCGCACCGTGTACCAACGACGGCGTTGATAATAAAAGTAGCCGGACGGATTCCAAAGGTTATCCAGAGTCCATTCCCCGATCTTGTCAGCCAGTTGCAGCCCGCTCGGGCACAATCCACGCAACTCGACCAGGGCCACGATTGCCGCCGCAGCTGAATGGGCATCCGCAGGATAGAGACGATCCGGAAAATACTTAGGCCAGCCGTTGCTCATGAAGAAGCTGTCGCGCCAGAACTCATAACCTCGAATCAGTGACGGCTCGAATTCTTCACGCGCTGACTCGCAGGAATCGATAATGCGCGCGAGGCTGCTCAATATAAACGCTGTATGAAAGTTGTCAGCCCATGATTGATAGCCATCGGCGCCATAGGCCCACGAACCGTCTTTTCGCTGGCGCCGGACCACATAACGAGCGGCGCGTTTGGCCCAATCACCGAGCCTTGCTTCACCGCAGAGCCTCCCCACTCGTGCCAGAGTCTCTCCGGCCAGCAAACTGGCATTGAAGACCCGTGTGTGATCAAGTGGGGAGTAACTGAAACAAGCTTCATCGCCGGCCTCTGAGAACCGGTTCAGATCATTTAGGATGAAATCGCAACAGCTTCGCGCCAGCGGCAGGTATTCTTTGCTGTCAAAGATCTCCGCTGCCTCGAGCAGCGCGCGGGCTGCGAAGGCCGTCGGCACCACAGTGGGCGTTCCACGGGCCGCAAAGAAGGCACGACCCTGCCAAGCAAAATTATAGCCCCAGGCAGCACCGCTAAACCCCGGCAGCCGCATCGCTTTAAGATCGTCCAATAGTTCACGGGCCTCGATCTCGGCTACCTTTGTTTGCAGCGTGCGATATCTGGCCAGGGCGGCCAAAGAAAATAGAGCGATACCTTTTGCGTTTCGTTCGGGTGTTACGCGGGCCAGGACGCGGAAGTTTACGGGAGAGCGCTTGCAGAATTGTGTCCAAAGCAGGCGGGCCAGGCGAGAGTTTTTCAACGGCAAGGCCTGGAACAGGCGGCTGTTCAGGCCATCGAAAGGATCGTAACCGGCGAAGTCGCGCTCGCGACACCATGCCAGCAGGCTGGCATATATCCGCTCAAGTTCCCGTGTGTTCATGGATAGCGGCGGGCGGTCTTAAACGCAAAGCAGTTGCACAACATAGCTCGGGAGTGTCGCGCGGCGGCCACCTGGGAAAAGTTGACTCATCGCCGCAATTGACGCGACCGCTGCAGCGTCGTCCCCGGGTCGAGTACGCCACCTCGCGATTTAAGGCCTACTCAACACCGAAGTCTCAATGCGATTGGGTGTTTCAATAAAACTCTCGTACCATAATTCAAACATCAACAGCGTCCAAAGCGGCTTGCGGTGATTTGCCACCCCGCGATCATGTTCATCCATGAGACGCGACACGTACTGCGGGTTGAAAACGCCGGCCCTGGCAATCCTTTCCGGCGAAAGCAGATCGCGAGCCAGCGGCCGCAGTTTCTTTTTCAACCACTCGGCCACGGGGATGCCAAAGCCTTTCTTACCGCGGCGGGCCACAAACGGTGGCAGCAGATCTTCAACTGCGCGTTTCAAAATGTACTTGGACTTGCGGCCCCGGAGTTTGTAGTTGCGCGGCAACGAGGCCGCATACTCAGCCACGCGCGGATCCAGAAACGGCGCTCGTACTTCGAGCGAAACCGCCATGCTGGCGCGATCGACTTTGGTGAGGATGTCTTCGGCCAGATAAAGCTGCGTGTCCAGACTCTGCATGCACTCGATCATGTCGCTGGCGTCGCACTCCTGGGCCAGACGCCGTGCTTCGCGGTAAATATCTGCGTCGCTGTGGTGCCTGACCTGCGCCGTCAACAATGCTTCCTGCTCGGGGGCTGTAAAGGAACCAAACCACAGATGGTGTCGGGCCACCGGATCGTGGTTGGCCCCGGCCACAAAACGCCGCGCGCGGTAATCAAAGGACAGATTCTTGGTTTTCACCGGCAGCATGTTCACCAGCGGTTCGACCAGCCGGCGACGCACCATTAGTGGCAGGCGCGTGTAGATTTCTGCCAAACGATGCCCAAGATACATCGGATACCCGGCAAAGAGTTCGTCGCCACCGTCTCCACCCAGGGCCACTGTGACGTGTTTGCGCGTAAACCGCGATAACAGGTAAGTAGGAACAAGTGAAGGATCGCTGCAGGGTTCGTCCATCCACGCGCCTATCTCTCCGACGAGGTTGGCGGCCAGGTCGGCACTGAATCGCTCCTCGTGATGATCGGTCCCCAGGTATTTTGCTACCGCTCGCGCATACGAGGATTCGTCAAACGAAGCCTCGGCAAATGAGATTGAAAACGTCTTCACCGTTTCCGCGGAGGCGAGGGCGGCCAAAGCAGTGACAGTGGACGAATCAATACCCCCGGACAGCAGCACACCCAGAGGAACATCGGAAACCAGCCGCAGACGGACTGACTCTGCCAGGAGATGGCGAAGATGTTCTGCTGCTTCGCGTTCGCCTGGCACCGGCTCCGGCTTTTTGTAGCTCAATTTCCAATAGCGCTCTAATTCGACGCGGCCGTCTTCCAGCGTCAGCGTGTGCGCTGCCGTAAGTTTGTTGATGCCTTCGTAGATTGAGAGTGGCGCCGGAACATAATCAAACGATAGGTACTGGCGCAGTGCCTGCAGGTTCAGGGAGGGGCGCACAGCCGGATGAGCCAGCAAGACCTTTGGTTCCGAAGCAAACAACAAGGTGTTCGCGAAGATGCCCCAGTAAAGTGGTTTTTCTCCAAAGCGATCACGGGCCACAAACAGCCGCCGGCGTTTTGCATCCCACAACGCAAACGCGAACATGCCGTTAAGGTGCCCCACCATGTCTTTGCCATATTCTTCATAAAGATGGGGCAGGACTTCCGTGTCCGAGGCGCTGCGGAACGAATGGCCGCGTTTTTCCAGCTCGTCGCGCAGTTCGCGATAGTTATAGATTTCGCCGTTGAGGATTACGGCAACGCTCTGGTCCTCGTTGTAGACAGGTTGTTCGCCGGTAACGAGATCTATGATCGCCAGGCGGCGCATGCCGAGCGCAACGCCAGTTGCGACCAGCAAACCTTCAGCATCCGGGCCGCGATGGACCATGCGCTCGCACATCGAATGCAACAGGTCACGCGCACCCTCAGCTGGCGGGGTCTGTGAGTCTAAGTTGGCCCAGCCGGTAATTCCGCACATAAAGATTCAGTTCCGATAATAGTCGCACGTCACTCGGCAAATCCAATCTTCTCGCGCACCGCGTAAATGGCTTTCGACTGGGACTCGTGGTAGGTGCGGACCTGCACCTCCGCGAGCAGGCCCATTAAGAATAGTTGAATGCCGAGTACCAGCATCACCATCGCCAGAACGGGCAGGGGCGTCTGAATAAAGTCGGCATGATGCGGCCAATCCGCAAACTTCATCAGAAAAGCCAGCAGGGCGCAAAAGAGAGAAAAAGCCAGGGTCAATAGGCCAACCCAGCCAAACACGTAGAGCGGTTTGGTCTGGTAGGACGCCATGAACTTGATAGTCATCAGATCGAAGACGACCTTGACCGTCCGCGACAATCCATACTTCGACTTGCCCATCGTGCGGGCATGATGCTCGACTGGAATCTCGGTTACGCGTGCGCCGGCCCACGAGGCGTAGATGGGGATAAAGCGATGCATCTCGCCATAGAGATTTACATCCTCAAGCGATTCACGGCGATAAGCCTTCAAAGAACAGCCGTAATCGTGAAGTGGTACGCCGCCAATCCAGGAGATGATACGGTTCGCGATCATCGAGGGGATCTTGCGCGTGATCAGGCGATCCTGCCTGTTCTTACGCCAACCCGAAACCACGTCATAGCCTTCGTCAAGCTTGGCCAGCAGCCGCGCGATATCCGCCGGATCATTTTGCAGATCGGCGTCCATTGGAATCAGCACTTCTCCGCGGGCTGCATGAATGCCGGCGGCCATCGCTGCCGTCTGCCCATAGTTGCGTCGCAGGGCGACGACGCGCACGCGCGCATCCAGACGCGCGATATTTCGCAGCACCTCCAGACTCCCGTCCGTTGAGCCATCATCAACGTAAATGATCTCGGCGGAGCGCCCCAGTTGCCCAAGCGCGGCGTCGAGTTTTTCATGCAACGGCAGCAGGTTGGGTTCCTCGTTTAGCACCGGAAGGAAGACTGAGACTGCGGGCGCTGCACCGGGCTGAATTCCCGGCGCAGGTTGATCGGCTTGAGTCCTGTCCAATGGGTCGTACAGTTTATTCATTAATCAATTCGCCGGGCTACGCAAATGGCGGAGACGCCGAGGGGCAGATTCATGTGGCGCAGTATAGAACTTTCGGCGCCCAGGATGCGACCAAGCATCCTATTCAATACCCCGATGGTGAGATTGTTCTCGGAAGCGGGGCGAAGACCGGTGGCTCGCATCAACAATCTGCCCAGCAGAATTGGCGCAAGAAAGGTGATGTTGGCGTATGTGAAGCGCTCAATTTCAAACCCCGCGGCGCGTACTGCCTGCTGCAGGGTAGCGCGTGTATAGCGCCGCCGATGATGACTGACGTCGTCCTGTACGCCCCAAAGAAACATGAACGCCGGTACGAACATCAGTGCAACGCCCCCCGGTCGCAACACTCGCCGCATTTCCTTCAGACCCAAAACGTCGTCATCCAGGTGTTCAACCACGTCAAGTGCCGTCACCAGATCGAACGAACCGTCTTCATAAGGCAAGTGCTCTGCTTCACCCTGGCGAACATTTTGCAGACCACGCTGGCGACAAAACTCCAGCGCGTCGATGGAAACGTCAACACCTTCCGCCGCGCCAAACTGCGACAGCATTTCCAGGTTGGCGCCGGTGCCACAGCCAATATCCAGGATGCGTGGGCGCGTTAGACCAGTGGCCTGACAGATTGGCTTGAGAAAGCTTTCGATGATGCGGCGCCGTCCGGCGAACCACCAGTGACTGCCCTCGACCTCGTACATGATCGAGTAGGTATGCTGCTGCATTTCCCGGGGCAGCGGATTGTCGATGATGTCGGTGGTGTTCATAGAAAGCGCAACGAACTTCAGTTTGTCGATTTCCCGTAAAGGCCCGGACTCCGACAGTCTACGACAAACCAAAGTCAGTCGGACATTCGGGACTTTTGAGCCAGCCAACGAAACGATGGATCCCTTCCTCGATCAGGGTCTGGGGGTTGTAGCCGAGCAGCTGCTTTGCCTTGGTAATATCGGCAAAAGTCTGCGGTACGTCACCAGGCTGCAATGGCTGACGATCGATTACGGCTCGCCGATTCAGCTCCTTTTCAAGGAGAGAAATCAACTCTTGCAGTTCAACGGTGTGGGATTCACCCAGGTTGATGATTTCATATTTGCTGTCAGCGTA
Source organism: Pyrinomonadaceae bacterium (assembly GCA_036726305.1). Lineage (GTDB taxonomy): Bacteria > Acidobacteriota > Blastocatellia > Pyrinomonadales > Pyrinomonadaceae > JAOAPY01. The sequence goes on from DAIMCP010000048.1 coordinate 12,218, forward strand.
TTCAATCGCCGCGCGCACGCCGCTGATGATATCGTCGACGTAGGTGTAATCGCGGCGGGTTGTGCCGTCGCCAAAGACCGGAATCGGTTTTCCTTCAGAGATCAGGCGCGCGAACTTGTGAATTGCCAGGTCGGGCCGCTGACGCGCGCCGTAGACTGTGAAAAAGCGCAGGCAAACGCAACGCATGCCGTATAAATGGGAATAGGTGTGGCAAAGCAATTCGCCTGCGGCTTTAGTCGCGGCGTAGGGGGATATCGGGTGGGAAACAGGGTCACCTTCGCTGAATGGAACCTTGGCGTTCTCACCATAAACTGATGATGAAGAGCCGAAAACAAATTGATTTATCCCATGCTCGCGGGCCAGCTCGAGCAGGTTCAACGTCCCGTTGATGTTGGTTTCAGCATAGAGTAACGGTTGCGTTAATGAAGGCCGTACCCCTGCCCTTGCTGCCAGATGCACCACACAGTCAAATGCACCACGAACCACAATTTCCCTGAGAGCCGGTAAATCGCGAATGTCCGCTTTTGCCAGTACATAGTTGGGACTACTTAACTGTGATCGGATGTTGGCGTTTTTGATCGCGGGGTCGTAAAAGTCGTTGAAGTCATCGACCACGGTCACGCGCCAATTGCCTTCCGCCAGCAACCGGTCGACCAGGTGCGAGCCGATAAAACCCGCTCCTCCCGTGACAAGAATGCGCTTCATTTTGGTTGTGTTCCCGATCTGTTGTGCTTCGTGCTTTGTACTTTGATCTCTCAGGACAACACTCAGAGCTTCCCGCTTTCACAGCTCAGAGTACAAAAGTCAAAGACTATTTAGTCGCATAAATCCAAAGATGCCAACCCCAACGAGCGGCGAGCCGGCTCTCGATCGAGCGCGGCAACAGGTTTCCAATGATTGGAATAAATCGCTTGTTGAGAAAGAATGCGCGAAACTCAACCGCTGCGAAATCCCTGAACAGTTCGCGCGCCTCAGTGATTGAATAGACACGCGCCAGAGGATTACCGGCGCCATCGGTATTCTGGCTCAGGAATTCTTCCGCGCTCAGCTCGCCTGTGCTTGCCCGACGCAGTTTTTGCGCGTGCTGCTGCAGCGACTCAAGCGGCTCCCCGGTCAGCGCGTGAACCAAACTAACGCCCGCATCCCACCTAAGCAGGTGCATGCCGGCGCGCCGCAAGAGGCGAATGTTCACCCGATAGTTATATGAATTGCGATGATAGAGCATGATCAGCGCGCGTCCTTTTCTCCTCAGTACCCGATGGACTTCGCGCACGGCCCGTGCCGTATCAGGCGTGTGGTGCAGTACACCATGCGAATAGACCAGATCGAACGATTCATCTGGAAAATCGAGCTGTTCGGCATCCGCGGTCCGAAAAGTACCCGGCAGAGCAAACAATTCAAAACGCCTGCGCGCCAAATCAACCGCTGCTTCAGTCAGGTCTACACCTGTGTAGTCCGCACCCGCCCTGGCAAACTCGGCTCCATCAGTTCCCAGGCCGCATCCGATCTCCAGCATCCGCAGGCCGCGAGCGCCTGCAAAATCTGCCGCTGCGGGAATGTGCCACTCAGTAGCATACCGATGCTGCTCCACTAGTTCATAGAAGCGACGCGTGCCCGGCTCAGCTTCGGCAAACTTTGTCCCGCAAGGGTTGGCTTGCCAGAAAGCGCGCACACGTTCTTTGAGTTTGGTGTTGGGCTCGGACATTTAGAGTCAGGCGAAGAATAGCAGAGCGGAGTGAAGTCAGAAAGTGAGGCGGAATATTGGGGTTAAGCATCGCTTCCAACTGCCAATAATGCCCTGGAAGCTTTCCGAGGTGACCGGCAAAGCTGGATCGAACCAGTGTCGCTCAAATCAGTCCTAATCCGAATTCTGTAAATGAAACGGCTATTTCGACGCTGACAGAATACGGTCGATCAGCCTGGCATCGTCAGGCAGCAAACCAACCTTGGCAAGCCGCGGAGTTAGCATCACCCAGTTCGGATCCATGGCAAAGACCCTGCGAAACAAAGGCAGCGACTCGCCAACGCGCCCCATGTTGACGAGCGCGACTGCATGCCAGTAGATCATTTCAGCGCTGTCAGGAACCAGCTTTTCGGCTGCGCTGTATTCGCGCAGTGCGCCTTCATTGTCTTTCTTCTCGACCGCCAGATCTCCGGCATTCATGTGATTGTAGGCACGCTGCAAGGTGACCAGACGGCGTAGCTCTATCAAGGGCTCGGCACTGTCATCAACACGTAAATCGAAAGTACGGTCTTTCCATGACTGGCCGGTGGGTTTGCCCGTCACAACGATAATGGCCGCCGACTGCCGGCCACGTATGTCACCGCCTGCCGCCTGGGCAGCGTCGAGCGCGGCCAGCATGCGGTCGGCCAGATCGCCTTTAGTCTTTTCAAAAGCCTGGGACATTGCCGGCCATACCTTCTCGTTCAGCATCAAGTTAGCCTGCACGGAATAATTTCTGCCCACTATCTGGCCGGCAGCGGGAATGTCGTTCTTTCCAGTCCAGGCGTCGACATTTCCGCGAGCATCGATCATGGCCACCTGGCGCACATCGCGACCGGCATCTCCGGCGAGCAGGGCTTTCAATGCCTCTGGCCCGGTCTTCCCGGCGCGCATTAATTCCAAACCGAGTTTGCCGTACGAAGGATCGACGAATGATTGGGTGGCAATGGCGCCCACCCCGGCCTCGGCCCAGGGGACAATCGAACCTACCGAGAACCAGTGCGACTGCACGGCCACACCCAATTCGCCGGTAACCGGATCGCGCGCGACAATGGAAAAGGTGTGAACCGGGCGTTGCGGAATTTCAGGAATTTGGTTGCTGCGGGATTGTTGCCCCGAGGCGGCAGCAAAGGGCAAGAGCACCAGTAACAAGAGCAATCGCATCTTAGGCCTCCAGAAATGTAACGCCAGCTTGTTAGCCTGCTGGGCGCGCTGAATGGAATCGACGCAACCCTAACGGGCCAGCGTTAGAGATTACGCCACTGACGGTTAATCTTCTTACCAGCTAAACGGGAAATGGGTAAGCCCTGGTATTGCGAAGGACCCAGAACCCGAACACTAACAAGTAAATAGCCCAAGCATATTCTCGCTTGAGAGTGAGGTGCGGCATTGGTCGCCCTTCAATTGCGCATTTCGTAAACAGAACCAGCAGCCAGCCGAGGACAGGGATTGCCAGCATCAACAACGGGTTTAGCTCAAAGGCAGCGATGAGGTTTCCATGCAGTAATTGATGCAGCGCCCGTGTGGCCCCGCAGCCCGGACAAGTAAACCCCGTCAGGGCTCGAAAAGGACATAAAGGAAAGAAGCCGGCACTGCCCGGTGTAAAGACAAAGAGATAGGCGGCCCCGCTTGCGAGTAAGCCCCACATCGTCGCCGCCATCAGTCGTTGCCGGACTATCCCATCAACAAACATGAGACAGTTGAACATTCCGATTCAATTGCCCAGAATTAGAACCAGGCGCGCTTATTCTGGATATAGGTGCGCACAAATTCCTCGTCACTTTTCGTTAGGTAGATGATTCCTTCGATTAGGCCAATGATGCTGCCGGCCCCGCAGGTCACCAGAGTGATCACAATCTGAATGATGCCCTCGGTTGAATAGCCAAGAATAAACTTGTGGACACCAAAGCCTCCCAGCAAGATGCCGCAAATACCGGCGACCATTTTCTTGTCAGCGCCCTGGGTTTTCCAGTCAGTCATCGGACCCTGATTAACGGACTGCATCGGTTGATAGCCAATGCCGCCGCTGGTAGGCCCAAGGGGGGTCTGACAGGTAGCACAGACTTGCGCCAGATCGTCATTCTGTCCACCACATTTTGTGCAAAATCTCATTGTTGTTTCCCGCCTAATTTTTTCGTGGATTACCCACCGAGATAAGTAGAACGAAACCAGCTGGCCCAAAAAGTTCCAGCCATCAGAGTAGCCAGAAATCAGGATCGCAGCTTTACCGGTTAAGCGCCGATATAATTCCCGCGAAGACACCGAAGATAAAGCCAAGGATCATTGTTAGAGCGCCAACAATGATCGAAATCCAGGCCCACATCTTCGCTTGCTTCGCAGAGTTTTTGGCGCCCTCGAGGTCACCAGCCGCCTCCTTCTTGCCAACCTGCATCGCGAACATCAGCGAAACCAATCCATGAGGCAGGCAACAACCAATGACGGAGACAACTGTCGCAATGATCGCCATGACCATATTGTTCGGAACGGTTCCGGCCGCGGTCACAGACGAACTTGGGGGAGTGTACTGTTGAGCCATTAGTTACTTTCTCCTGAATCAGGAACACCTAAAGATAAAGAGTGTCCTGCAGTCACGTGCTCAGGCAGCCGGAGTGTAACCTGTTGGTGGCGTCCCTGCACCAAATCCCTGCGGGGGCGGTGGCAAATCGGGACCGCCTTTTCGTTTTTCAAAAATTGGTACGGCAACCAGGCCACCCAGGGTTGAAAAAACTACGAGCAATAGTGCGGTGAAAAGCCCTCTCAAAATAGCGCCCAGAACGGTTTGGCTGGCCGACCACTGCTGTCTCATCATTTCTGCCTGCCGCGGATCCACACTGGCAAACAGCTTGCTGAGAACCTGCATCATTGTTGCTCCCACGAGAATAGCGAGAGGGATGCCGACAACAATGTAGATTGCAGCCCCGATTACGCCGGAAAGAACCCCAAGTACCGCACCCTCTCCGGCATTGACCGGTGTTGGGGACGCCTTGATGTAAAGGTAAGCGGCGACCATCCCACCCAGAATGGCCCACAGACAACAACATATATTCAGAAAGTTGATAAACGGTATTGCTGACAACAGTCCCACGATGACCCCGCCGATGATTGCTGGCTTTATTTTGCTATTCATTGAACAACTCGCTTCCTTTAGAAGAGATGGTGCAACAGAACTTATTGTGGAACTTGGCTGGCTGATTTATTGCGGTGAATAACTAACAAAGAGGGACACGATTGTCAACAAAATTGCGGCCTGACATTCTGTTGCTGGAACTATCGCATGACCTTAAGTGCAGGAGCCCGATCATTGTCATCCGACTGCTGATTGGGGGAGATCCAGGAAACTCCCGCCTGCAAGGCTCGCGACAGTTCATTGGAACTTAATGGCGAGGGTGAAATGCTTTTGAACTCCGCGCGCTGATTGCTGGTGATTCTAGCGGATAACTTCGATGCGATCCCCTGCCTGCAGGCGCGGATCGCGTGTCCTGCCTGACTTGATCTCCCTCAAGACAAATCTGGTGGTGGCCAGATTGCCATCAGTTCCTTCACGGGATACCTCGATAATGCCTTCGGCAGGGTTGCGCAATCCGCCTGCAGCCAGGATGGATTGCATAAGTGTCATGCCAGGTTGAAAAACCTTTTGCCCTGGATAGCCAATGCGTCCGCCGATGTAATAGAACTCCTCGGGGCGAGCTTTGATGTTAATTACGTCTCCCGGCAGAATGAGAATGTTCGAGGATGCAGGATCATTGAGGTCAACCACCAAAGCCGGGCGGCCGACGCGCATGATAGAGGCACGGGCGGCATCAAGTCGCGCTTGTGTTTCCGCCAGTATCACGTAGAGTGGGACTGCTTCGCGCCTCAGAATTTTTGTGCCTCCGCTGACAACCAGTCCCGTCACTGCGATGGAGTGACTGGCGTATTGCCTCACGCCTACCGTAATTTCCGGGGCGTCCTGAAGAGCGCGTCTTTTAAACTCAGCAACCAGTCGAGCTTGAATCTCGTTAGTCGTCAATCCGGCTACGGACACAGAACCGCCAACTACGGGAAAATCAATAAAACCACCTTCCATGACTGTGAACAGGGTTGACCCCTTTGCAGCCAGATCTTTGATGCGGATGTCGATAACGTCACCGGCCCCAACCCGGTAGATTTCGGTTAGGGACAGCTCTTCCGAACCGGGTTTTTCTGCTGAGGGGATGGTTGGGGTTGACGGGCGGCCTTTCCCGTTTATGTCGGAACTCGTTGCCGAGGCAAGTACTTTTGAGGGTTTTTGTGTTGTCGTCCCGTTATCCACCTCGCTGCGTGCAGGCACTTGCGCAGCACCCGCAGCCCCGGAATTAGCCGCCGATGTTTGGCCCTTGTCTGCCAAAGGTTTCATGGGCTCCTGCGCGGACGCAATGACCACAAACAGGCTTCCCACCGTACAGAAAGCAGCCAATAATGCCCTATTCATAATCGACACCCATCCTGTCCTCAAGCTAAGAGAAGAAAAGGAACCCCATCGTTCACACAGTGACGAGAGAGAGATAAGGCTAATAACCTCGTTTTTCCCGACTCTAACGAAGGGGCGGCTCAACAAATCCCGAAGGGCTTGTTATACTTTCGGTTTTCTCGAATTCACGAATATCTGTGGATTTGAGTAATAGAGTCATCAAGAAGTATCCAGCACCGCTCAGTTCCCGGACGTATTGCTCTTATGTACGAGTTTGCCGTCGCACCAGCTGTTACCAGTATTCGCCGCCGCGGCGTAGTCATTACCGCGGTTACACCTGCGAGTTTGGGTGGAGAGCTGGAGCTTGAGCCGGGGGACCGGGTAATCAAAGTGAACGGTCGCGCGGTGCGAGACTACCTTGATTTCCGGTTCCAGACCGGCGGTGAGACTGAGCTGACGCTCGAGGTCCGTAAGAAGAGCGGGGAAGACTGGGAGCTGGAAATCGAACGCGACGAGGGTGAGGACTTTGGCCTCTCCTTTGAGCAGATTGTTCCCCGACAATGTGCCAACGAATGTATCTTCTGCTTCTGCAAGGGCAACCCGGAAGATGCTCGTCCATCTCTGTTTATTCGCGACGAAGACATTCGCCTTTCCTTTCTTTACGGCAACTACACCACGTTGACGTCGATCACCGAGGACGAGATGCAGCGCATTGTCGAACAACGACTTTCACCGCAGTACGTCTCTGTTCACGCGATGGATCTCGATGTGCGAGCCTATCTTTTGGGGATCGAGAAAAGCCGGGCGGCAATAGCCGATAAGTTGGAGCGCCTGATGTCGGCCGGCATTGAAATTCACGCGCAGGTGGTTCTTTGTCCGACGATCAACGATGGCGAGGTATTGCGGCAAACGATTTTTGAGCTGGCTGCCTTTTATCCGCGTGTCAGCAGCGTGGCGATTGTGCCACTTGGTTTGACGCGCTATAACACCGATGAGCGCCTGACTGCGGTGACTCCGGAATTCTGCCGCCAGACGATCAAACAGGTGGCGCCGATGCAGGAAGAGTTACGAATGAAGGTGGGAACGACCTTCGCGTTTCTGGGAGACGAGATCTATTTGCGCGCCGGCGGCAAAGTGCCGGGACGCAGGCACTATGGCGACTATCCTCAAATAGAGGATGGAATCGGCATGGTTCGATCGTTTTTCAACCAATTTGCTTCGCTGATGAAACGACTCGAACGGCGCCCGCCTGCACACCCCGGCAGCATCAAGGGCACGATTATGACCGGGACCCTCTTTGCTCCTGTCCTGAAGCAAGAAATTGAGAAGTTAAACCAGCGTTTCGGGACAAAGCTCGAGGTGCGCGGTATCGCGAACCATTATTTTGGCGGCGATGTGTCTGTTGCCGGTCTGTTAACGGGCTCCGATTTCGTTGAGGCGGCGGAGCAGCTGCATGGTGACTTCCTGATCGTCCCGCGATCTACGCTCAAAAGCGATGAAGACATCATGCTTGATGGCATGACGCTCGGGGAGTTGCAGCAGAAGGTGGGCGTTCCCGTTTACCCGCTCGATTTGCGAGCGTTCAGCGAATGGATCGCCTGACCACGCCTTCCTTGAAAAATTATGGAGCCTGTTCGGCAAAACTCTGCGTCTGGCAAGAAGGTGCTCGATGTCGGGTGCGGACAAAACAAACATCCTGGCGCCATTGGCATTGATGCTAACCCGCGCAGCCATGCGGACGTCATTCATGATCTGGGAGTCTTACCGTATCCCTTCGCGGCCGACGAATTTGACGAGGTTATTTGCAATCATGTAATCGAACATGTCCCCGACGTGATGGCTTTCGTCTCTGAGATTCATCGCATCACGAGGTCAGGCGGTCGAATAAAGATTCTTACGCCACACTACACCAATCCCGACTGGGCCACCGACCCGACCCATCGTAACCACTTTAATAGCTACTCGTTTAACTGCTTCATGCCGGACCGCACACCATTTCCGTTCTATACCGACATAGTGCTGAAGCCGGTTCACTGTCATGTGAGCCTGGCGAATTTGTGGCGCGCCCTCGGGTTTGAGTTCCTCACTAACCTCGACCAGCGCTGGCCCGGCTTTCGTTTTGCCCGCAAATTTTGGGAGTTTTATTTGTCGACAATTTGCCGTGGCAAGGAACTTCGTTTCGAGTTCGAAGTGGTCAAGAAATAGGATCACGCGCTTCCTGTCTCAACAGAAACTCGTATTGAAATCCAAAATTTCGGTGACTGGAGACGCCTGGGTGACCGGGACCTGCAGAAATAGGGCAACATGTTTTGCATCGGCGAAGGCATAAGCCTTGCTAGTTTTCACCACTTCAATGCCCAATATTCTTCAGCAACTTAGTCGCGCCCAAGCGCCAGCTGCCCTGATGGCGCTCTGTTTCGCAACCGCGTTAGCGCAAGGAGGGATTATTCGTGGCCGCCTCTTGCTTCCGGGCGGCAATATTCTCAATGAAGCGACGAGGATATCGCTGGAGACCTCGCGAGGAGTAAAAGCGACCGTATTCACTGATAATCAAGGGCAGTTTAGTTTTCCCGGACTTACGCCGGGAACCTATCAGGTCATCATCGAAGGCGACCGCAGCCGCTACGAAACCACCACCGTAAATGTTGAAGTATTCCCCAACTCGCCGGCGTTACTAAACATCGTGCTGCGAGAGAAAAAGGATGCCAAGACAAAACCCGGAGAGAATTCAGTTTCGGTAGCGGAACTTGATGCAGCAGTTCCAGCGAAAGCCAGAAAAGAATTCGAGCGGGCCAATACCGCTGCGGCTGAGGGTAAAACTGACTTGGCCATCCAGCATCTGCGACAGGCGATTGCGATTTATCCGCGCTATCTGATGGCCCGAAACGATCTCGGTGTGCAACTGCTCGGTCAGGGAAAACTGGACGAAGCCGAAGAAGAACTGCGGCGAGCGCTGGAGATTGATCCGAAAGCTTTTAATCCTCACCTGAACCTGGGGATAGTCCTGGTGCAACAGCATAACTTTTCCGAAGCTGCGGCGGTTCTAACTGCGGCCGTGTCCTTAAATGCAGCATCACCAGCGGCTCGCCTGTACAATGGCCTTGCTTTGGAAGGCCTCGGGGACGCGACCGGGGCTGAACGGGAATTGAAAACGGCCTTTGATCTCGGCGGTACTCCTTACGCCGTGGCCCTTTTCCACCTTGGTCAGTTGTATCTGGGGAGTGGTAATCGGAAGCAGGCAGTGGCCGCGCTCAAGAGCTACCTGCATGAAGCTCCGGAAGGGCCACATGCGCGGGAAGCACGGCGCTTGCTGGCTACGCTGAATTAATTTTGCAACTCCACAGGACGATTGGGCCTGACCCTTCAAGGCGGGCACCAAAGTCCAGGCCAAAACCTAAACGAATTGGCTGGCGTTAGCCGAACCCCATCCAAAGATTCGGACAATAATCCAAATTCTGCAAGTTTATTAGGAGGTTCGTCCCGCCAGGATTTGTGAAAGCTGCATCGTTAATCGAATTTAGCCTTTTGGCCTAATGCTGGCATGTTTCTTGCCAGTTTCCTTTAGGATATTGGAACTTGCCTTCGCAAAACAGAAACACAGCAGGTCAGAACATTCACGCTTTCATCAGTGAAAGAACGAGACATATAACCCAAGATCGTCTCGACAAGAGATAATTTCGGTGGTTTCGGAGCCCAACTTCAGTGAAAGAGCAGGAGAAATTTTATGAAGAACTTCCCTAGAACAGGAAAGCTACTGGCCGGCAGCCTCTTTGTGCTGGCGATCGCGACATTGGTACTGGCTTCAAGCCTGCCGGCATTTGCCCAGGCCACGACCGGAACCCTGCGCGGCATAGTAACTGATCCCAATGGCGGCGTGGTCGCCGGAGCGACGGTTACGGCCAGGAATCAGAGTACAGGAGTTACGAGTCCTTCGACCACGAATGGCGAAGGGCAATATGTAATCAGTAATCTACCTCCAGGCATGTATACAATTACGGTGGAGCCAACGGCTGGCTTTAGTAAGAAGGCCGTCACCGATGTAAATGTCCCCATTGGCCAAACCACCGACCTTTCCATCACCCTGGCGCTCGGGTCACCGTCGGAGACTGTGACGGTAACGAGTACCGGTGAAGAAATAATCACGAGAGATCAGGCGCAGATTTCCACAACCTTTGAAACACGCAAGATCGAAGACTTGCCCTCAAACGGTGCAGGTGGCGGTCTTGATACCCTGGCCTTGCTGGCTCCGGGTGTCGTTGCTTCCAGAAATAGTGGCGTGAACACCGATGGTGTCGGACTTTCGGTCAACGGAAATCGTGGCCGCTCAAACAACTTTCAAATTGACGGTTCGGACAATAATGACCTGAGTATCGGCGGCCCGTCACTCTTTGTTGATAATCAGAGCCAGGTAGCTGAGTACCAGGTCATTACCAATAACTTCTCAGCCCAGTATGGTCGTAATTCAGGCGCGGTCGTCAACATCGTTACCAAATCAGGCGGCAACGAGTTTCATGGCGATCTCACTGAGTACCACCAGGACAACTACAAGCTAAACAGCAGAACCAATCTCGAACGGCGCAACGCTCAGGAACATCCCAGCCGTAGTCTTTACAATGCCTTCGGCGGAACCGCAGGCGGCCCAATTTGGCTGCCCAAGTTCGGCGAAGGCGGCAAGTCGATTTGGAAGGGCAAAGATCGCGCGTTCTTCTTCTTTTCTTACCAGGGAATTAGAAACCCCTCTACCTTCATCGCCCGCGGTTCCGGCCTCGCTATTCTGTCGTCGGAATTTGCTCGCTTGGGTGCGAATTTCCCAGGCAATACGGCAATCGGCGCCATCACAACTTTGAGCCCGTTCGCTGCCAAACATGGCAACGTCCGAGTCCGTACCGATTCCGCCCAGGTCGCTGCCGGCGGCGGGGCTGTACCATCGGCCTTTAACTTCGGCACATTGCCATCGGGCTGCACCACGAGAGTTATCCGAGCAGGCAGCACCGGAGCGGGGGCGTGTGCTCCGGTCGTTTACACGACTTTTCTTAATCCTGCGACTGGAGCTCCATTTCTTACGGGTGGGCCTTATGACGTAATCAATCTCGGCACTGCCGCGGCCCCCAACCTTTACCAGGCTGGATTTGCAGAACGTGATTACTCGTCACCGTTCAACGAGAACTCCTGGAGCTATAGAGTAACGGTCAAGGCTACAGACAAAGACAATATTGATTTTCGTCACCTGTACCAGAAACAGCTGTTCGTCAACAACGGCGGCTCTTCCAATGGCTTCAGCTACGACGTTCCGGCGACGAGCAAAAACCTCGGCGGCACCTGGACTCGTCAAATCTCGAATTCCATGGTCAATGAATTCAAGGCGACAACCCAGGACTTGAGAGTAGAGTTTGGTGGGGCTGATGCCTCGTTTGGTGTGTTTGCGATTCCTAAACCAGCCGATATCGGCAGCACGATCGCCAACATCACCTTCGGCGGAAATCTGGTAGGCGTCAAGAATACGTCCACCGCGCTGGCTACCATCGGGGGTGCCACCAACATTCCGCAGGGTCGACTGGTCAAGGTCTATCAATTTGCCGACCAGTTGAGCGTAAACAAGGGAAAGCATAGCTTCGTGATGGGGGCCGAATATAAGCACCTCATTAACAAGGTTCCCTTCCTACCGCTTTACCAGGGTCAGTTCACCTTCAGCACGACTTCGGCAGTTACCCGCCTGGTCAACAATGCCCCCTCGGCGATCTCGCTGACCGCCGGTGAACCCGTCACTACCTACAAGGAAGACGATCAGTATTATTTCTTGCAGGACGATTTCAAGATCAGGTCGAATCTGACGCTGAACCTTGGTGTGCGGTATGAATATACCGGACAGCCGATAAATCAGCTGCACGACATTACCCTGGCGCGCGAAAGCGGTTCCTCGAAAGCGATCTTTGATCCGACCTTGCCCATCAGTGTTCGAACCGTTCCGTTTATTCCCCCAGACAAGAATAACTGGGCACCGCGTGTCGGCTTTGCCTACACCCCGCACTGGGGCAAAAAACTGTTTGGTGAAGATGCCACCGTTATCCGTGGCGGTTTCGCGATCGCCTACGATCCGGCTTTCTACAACATTCTGCTGAACCTGCAGAATGTGGCTCCGTACTCGGCAGCTCTGGCTCTTTCCAGCGCCAACGCCCTGTCATCAACAACGACATCGCCGCTGCCCTTGCCTGCCAATCCAACCGGTAACAATAATCAGGCAATTGCTTCCGCCTCGGGTGTCTTGCCGCTCGGCAAACTGAACCCGCTCTATCTGTCTCAGACCAAGGTAGCACCTGATTTCCACTCGCCGTATTCTGAACAGTTCTCGTTCGGTATCCAGCGACAGATTAACCGCAGCAATGTCTTTGAGGTTCGCTATGTCGGCACCCAGGGTGTTGGACTGTTCCAGAATGTCAATGACAACTTCTTCATCAGGCCGCTGGTTAACGGAGTGGATCTGACAGCCGCCCTCGGGGCAGGTTACACATTCCCTTCATTTGCGAACCTGTTACCCGCGGGTACCGTTTCTCAGGTCTGCGCGAATGATCCGGCTACTCCTTTCGTGGACGAGTCCACCTGCAATGGACGTCAAAAGCGTCAGGCTGGCATTACGGTCAGAGACAACGGCGCACATTCGACTTACCATTCAATGCAGTCGCGTTACTCGGGACGCTTCCTGAAGAATGCGCTTTCAATAAACGCCTCTTACACCTGGAGCAAGACAATTGATAATGCGAGCGAGATCTTCGCGTTTGCTGACATCAGTTCTCCCAACTCGCAGAATCCCTTCGATCGAGGCAACGCTGAACGGTCGCTTTCCAACCTGCACCGTCCGCATGCTTTCTCGGCCAACTTCATCTATGACGTCCCGCTCTTTAAGGAACAGCGTGGATTCGTAGGTCACGTGCTGGGTGGTTGGCAGATCAATGGCGTGCAGGTATCGACCAGTGGCAACCCGTTCACACCGAATCAGAGTAGTAACCTGTCGTACGGGCTAGGCACTGCCTACCTAACGTCAGGTGATCGGCCGTTTATCAGCAATCCAAGCGCGCCGGCCAATACGGTGGCCATAGCCGCGACAGATGCCTGGGCGCTGTTCGCAGACAGCCCATTTGTTAATGGCAACTCCACCGTGTTCTATAGCGTCAACACGCACAATCAGGGTGGAGGTTGGGTACCGGTCAATCTTAGTGACGTTCGCTTCGTGATCAATTCACTGGGTTCGGCTAAGATTTTCCGCACGCCATTCGGCACCATGCCCCGTAACTATCTCAAGGGACCTGGAATCAACCAGCTAAACATGAGTGTCTTCAAGACAACCAAGATTGGCGAACGTTTGAAAGTTCAATTCCAGGCTTCAGCGTTCAACGTCTTAAATCACCCAAATCCGGGCTACGGCGTCAACGCCAATGGCTACCTGCCGAACGCTACATTGGAAAATGCGGGCTCTAAGAACGGTAACGCCTTTAACGATTTTGGCGATATCAATCTTGCGCGTCGCGTTATTCAGTTCGGTTTGCGCATCATCTACTGAGACTCAAATTCTTCAGTGGACTTTGAAAGGGAGAGCCGTAGTGGCTCTCCCTTAATTTTGCGCGCCCGGCAAGTCGCACTTACTTGGGAGTGACAGTCTCCTACGAACCCAAGGAGGATCGTTAGTCGAAACGTCAACCCGGATTCGTCTGGAGATGCCGACGAAATGGCGACAAGAGGGTTTTAGGTGCGTCAGGTCACGCTTGAGAGACTACGGTCGGTCTACTCCAAACGCAGGAAGGACGGGACCGCACGCCATGTCCTCTAGTTCCCTACATTAAAATCGATACTGCGAGCCACTGTCTGCGTCTTCTTGTCGGCAAGCGTATCGGTTATCACCAGGGTCAGGACGTAGCGGCCGGGAGCAACTCTGGCGAGAACTAACTGGCCCAACTTTGTGACCGGGGCGGTACCGTCACTGCTAACGTCTTGTTCCGGTTCGCGAAATAAAACCTTGTTTCCCTGGCTAATGATCATTTGTGATCGCAACTGAGGCTTACCGTCTTTTAGTTTCGGGTTGTAGATCATTGACACATAGCGCAAGTCTTGTTTGGGAGTGAGGTGACGCTGAGCACCCAACGGCGTCAAAGTTTTTGCCGGCGGGGGATCGACCGCAATGAGGAAGATACTGCTCATGGCGAACTTTCCCTTGCTGATATCAGGTATTTCCAAATATTTTGAGAAGGTACCGATACCGCCTGTGTTGGCGTCGCGAACTACGGAGCGAACCTGATAATAGCCGGCCGGCAATTCGCTCGAGGCGGAGTAAGCTACGCCCTCGGTCTGGGCCAGCTTGTATTTTTCTGTCGACAAATTCAGGTTGACGGTTTCACTCAATCCGGCGTAACGCCTTCCCATTTGATCAAAGATAAAAGAGACCACGTCGAATGAGACCTTATGCGTCCCTTCCGGAGTTTCGGTAAATTGCAGTTTGTTGGCGCCGATTAGCAACTGCACATCGATTGCTGCCTTTCCCGGTAACAGTTTCACCGCCACGTTAGGTGTCACGTCGATGTCGGCTTTTGCCAGTGGAGAGAGGGCTGCGGCCGCAACTTCATCTGCCTTTGTGCGGGGACCCGACGGCCTGTCTTCGCGTGCCCAATAGCTCTTATGAGCATAAAGCTTCACTCCGCTGCGCCTAACCTTGATTTCCAGTTTGTGGTTCTTGTTATCCAGTTCTGTGGGCCGGAAGGCGAGAGTGTAGTAGCCGTTACTTCGTGCGAGTATCTTGTCCAGCCCCGCTTCAAAATTGTTTGTGTTGATGACCGAGACACCGCCGGTATATCCGGCCACCGTGCTTAATGCCATATGCTCAGTGCCTCCTGCAAGAAGCCCACCAAGCGCCGAATTCTCACCAGCGTCGCCTTTGCCGAAGGTAGCATCTTCCTGCGCGCTCGCCGCGGTCATGCCGCCACCCATGGCACTTTTGGCCGGGGTTGCCTGAAAGCCCTTTACCCCCGGCGTGGCTCTCAAGCCGCGTGGATCCAGGGAATTGATCACGACTCCGGCCCGAAACGCATTGTCAGTTAACTGCGTGAGAATTGAAGCCGTGTTGGAGTAGCTCGATCCAGAACTCAGTGTCTCGAGGAAAGGAATACCCTCAGTTACCAGGACCAGGTTCTTGCGGCCGGGCAGTTGTTTCAGTCCGTCGATCACCAGGCTGGCGGTCATGATTGCTGAAAGGCTCCGGTTATAACGAATATTCTCGTCATTCGAGCTGTATACCTCTGGAGTACTTAGCTGCCCATTGGTGTCCACGTCTACTCCGGCTCTCGCATCGTATACTTTCTGTCCAAAACTGGCTTTCTCGTCTTCCGGAACATTGGACGCGCTATAGGGATGCACTACGAGGGTTATTCCACTGATCGCGCGTCGCAGGAGTTGGCGGTCAGTTGTAAACTGCTGCAGTAAACCCTTGCCGCCGATCACACGCACGATCGCCACCAGGTCACCTTCGCGCATCTTGTTGTCGACGAAGTTCAGCAACATCTTTCGCACATCGGGAAGGTCCTGAATTGTCATCGTCAGGTCGTCGATTACGAAGGCGACCACTCGCTTCAAATCCTTCGCTGTTACACCGATATTGCCTGTTCTCTCAACGACGTTGGGCAGCGTGGAAGCATCAGTTTCCGTGGTCGCGCGACTCCCCTCGGCACGTCGCGGACCGTCTACGCCAACAAACTCCATGAACTTGAGGTCCTGCTTCTTCCCCTGATCATAAACCTCAAAGTCCTCCAACTTCAGATCGGTCAGAATTTGATCATTTTTGTCCGTGACTACCACATCGGTCTGCACCAGTCGGGTTGTGACGCGGATAACATCATCAGGCGTGGCTTCCTGCGGTCGTTGTGCTACCGGGTTCTGCGGCGTTTGAGTCAGGGCGGCCTGGCTCCAGAGGATCAGAGCTAACGAGCAAGCAATTGTTCTTTTCACAGCAATCTCCTTAGTAAGGCGTTACTGGCGGCAGTAGTTTTCGAATTATAGGTGATAGTCCTGAGATTGCGTAGAGCGTCAACCTTATCGACCTCGCGACTCTCGATGTGGGTGTGAATCTAAGGCGATCATTTGCCGGGAACGCTCAACGTTACTCAGGTCCGGTCATGCAGGAGATGGTTTACAACGGCGAACTGGAATACTGAATCCTTTGCCACTCGACAACGGTTCCGGAAGAGGTGCTCGTTGTGGCAATACCTCGTCACTCTTTGCCGAACCCGCCTCTTTCTGATGTGGTAGAATCCGCATCGTTCCGCTACCAACTGGATCCTTATCACTATCACTATACATGTCGGCGCCAGCTGTTCATCACCTCGCGATTGCCCCACTTGGCGCAGGTGATCTGATCGACCGCGCAGTGCGACTCTACCGCAGGCATTTCTTCACTCTGATTCGCATTGCATCGCCTCCGATCCTGGTGGCCGCAGCCGGCTCGGTGCTGCAGGCAGTCGGTTGGAGTAGACTCGTTTCAACCTCGAGCACCAGTTCGCTGGCGCTCTATCTTTTTCTCGCAGGTGCGGGATTTCTGCTGGCAATGGCGGGAACCGTGTTTAGCTTGATAGTCATGGGTGGCGCCACTCGGAATCTCGTTACTCATCTGCTCTGGAATGAACCGGTTTCAGTGCGTGCAACCTATACCGCCGTCAAGTCAAGGTTTTGGAGCCTCCTGGTTGCGGCGATGTTCATGTTGATCTGGCTGGGCGTTTCCTTTCTCATCACTTTCATTGTCTGGTATGCGGTTTTTGCGATGATCCTGTTTGGAGCAATTCTGTTGGGCCAGATTGCCCCGGTGTGGTTGGCCGCGTTGATCGGAATAGTCGGTGCCCTCGCCATCACTGTACCCAGTCTCTGGGTGTTATTCTTTCTGGCTGGACGCATTGCCTACGTACCACAGGCGATGCTCGTAGAGGGCAAAGGGGTATTTGAGGCCCTGGGACGCAGCTTCACTCTGGCCAGCGGCAACGTGCGCCGGCTAATGGCCATGACTCTGTTTGCTTTTTTTGTGTCCTATTCAGCCCTCATGATTCTGATAGTGCCGCTCGGTTGGTTTGGGTACATAAGTGGAGTGGATCTGTCACCCTTTAATCAGACTGATTGGCCAGCGTGGTATACGATTGGCTATAACGTTATCCTGCAAATCAGCCACCTCCTGTTAGCGCCCGTCTGGATGCTCGGGCTATCCCTGCTCTATGTAGATGAGCGGGTTCGCCACGAAGGTTATGACATTGAGCTGATGGCCGCCCGGCAATTACCCGTCATGCCGGAGTTAGCGGTAGTTTCCCCACTTGCCCCCGCACTATCGTCCGGTCCGGCCAGAAGGCCAACTCCGCCGGCAGCGACGGGCAGTGTGCTCGGTCTTAGATGAGTCAAATGATGTTGCAGAACCCTAAGCCAGCAAGCGGGCACCCTTCAACGCCGGCGCGCCGTCGTTGTTTTTACGACCCCAAGAGCTCGATTTCACGCCTAACCGCTTTGCTCGTGCTTGTGTTGGTGTCAGCCGGTGCCGTTGTTGCCATCCCGCTGGCACAGTATCGCGAGCGGGTCAATAAAGGCATTGCCGCTCTGGAACTGATAAGGGTTACTGATGCGGATCCGCCGGGAAGTCGCGATGCCCCGTTTGACCTCCGTGTGGCACGCACACTATTGCCCCGCGCGGAAACCGTCGAGTGGAACGGAACCAGCTATAAGATTGATAATTCCTGGCTGGAGGAACAGTTCAGAAAAATTCAAAACCCAACGATCTCAAGGGACCAGCGCAACACGCTCTTGGACGAGACGCTGGAAGGTCTGCAGGGGTTGCAGGCTCGACTCGAAGAAATTGACAAAGCCCGGGTTTCCAACCTGCCTGATAAAGGGGAGATGAGAGAGCGCCTGGCAAACATCCTGCAACGGTCGGAATACGCGAAAACAGTCAGGGAAGAATCGGCCCTCAAGCGCGTGCTGCGGCAGTTGATCGAGTGGATCGGGAAGCTGTTTCCCAAAGGACGATCGTTAAGTCCGGGCGCAGCCACGATGGCTTCACGCCTGGCGCAGGTTTTTGTGATCGGGTTAGCGTTGGCTGCAATAGCCTATGCAGTCTGGATGTTCGTGCCGCGCTTTCTTAGCCGGCGCAAGGGCAAAAGGACTCGTCAACCGGAAGCTCGGATTGTTCTCGGCGAGCGGCTGGAGCCGGAGCAGTCAGCGGCCGACTTACTGGCAGAAGCCGAAGCGTTAGCGCTGGCCGGCGATCTGCGAGGCGCCATTCGCCGCGGTTATATTGCTTTGCTGATTGAACTCTCCGACCGTAAGCTGCTCAGTCTCGCGCAACATAAGACCAATCGCGACTATCTTAGCGCAGTGAGCGAGCTGCAGGGCCTTCATGAGAACATGAAATGCTTGACCAATAATTTCGAGCAGCACTGGTATGGCCTGGTGCCGCCAAACGAGAACGACTGGCTTGCCTTTCGAGCCGGCTACAAAGCGGCGTTGACCGCCTTTTAAATTCATGCGCCAGCGACTCGCCATCATCATCACTATGATCATCGTGGTCGGTCTCTTGATCGCGTTGAATGCGATTAATTATGTGCAGACGGCTGAACCGCAAGAAACTGAGACGCTGCCAAATCGGTCAACGTACAATTCCGGCCCTACCGGCACTCGGGCGTTTTACGACTTGCTTAATGAAGCCGGCTATAAAGTCGTGCGCTGGCGCGAGTCGCCGGACAACCTGCTTAGCCAGGGGCGCGCACGGGTTACTACTTTCGTAGTCATTGGCCGCACGCAGTTGCCCTTTGAAGAGGCTGAGGCCAGGAACCTGCTGCTGTGGGTGCGCCAGGGCGGTCGTCTCGTCTTGATCGATCGGCGGCCGGATGCTGCAGTCCTGCCGCGATCCGGGAGTTGGTCTACGTCCGTGGAACCGTCTGAGTTTCCGCCAACCATTGTCGATCCGGGGAATGCTGCGCAAATGACAGAGGGGAGTGCTTCACTCTATCCGGTGCAGCCAACGCTGCTGACACAGAATGTGGAAGCTGTTAAGCCCTCGCGCTTTGCATCGCTCATCAAACTTTCCTACAAAGCAACAAACCTCCCTGTGCGCCCGAGCGATCCGTCCATGGCGCCAACGCCGTTAGACGAAGGAGAAATGGCGCCGCAGTCCCCAACTGAAAAGGTCGCAGTTGCACCTGCGCCGGTTGCCCATCTGGCTGATGCCAGGGGAGCCTTGCTGGTGGATTACCCGCATGGAGCCGGACGGATCATTGTGTTGAGCGATCCGTATATAGTCGCAAATGGCGGCCTCTCGCTCGCAGACAATTTGCAGTTGGCGATAAATTCCGTTGCCGGCGGCCAGGGATTGATCGCGTTCGACGAATTCCATCAGGGACGCGGTATCACTCAAAACGCGTTGATTGCTTATTTTGCCGGTACGCCAATTCTCGCGATTTGTGGACAGTTGGCACTGCTGGTAATTGTTATCCTCTGGACCCGCGGGCGGCGTTTTGGTCGCCCCTTGCCACTGGTACAAGTTGACCGGCGCTCCAGTCTCGAGTTTGTGGCTTCCATGGCAGAGCTGCAACAGCGTGCGCGGGCGCTGGATCTGGCGGTGGAAAATATTTATGCGCGCACTCGGCGGGCGTTGACGAGGTATGCAGGAGTCGATTTCCACTGCTCGCGCACTGAGATCGCCGCCCGCGTTGCCTTGCGTTCCTCTTTAGACCGCGAACAGCTGGAAGAGGTAATGCGCGAATGTGAAGAAACCATCAACGGTGCCACCATCAGCCCGCGCCGGTCGCTGGAGTTGGTCAAACAATTGCGCGCCATTGAAGGCGCCCTTGGTCTGCGCATGCGTTCGCGTGAAGTTAAGCAGGCCGCGGAAAGGACGTAAGAGCAAAGAGCAGGGAGCAAAGCGCAGGGAGCAAGGGCGGTAAGAGCTCACCGGGCAAAGACCAAGTACAGACGCAGGCCGAGGACCAAAGACCAAAGACCAAAGACCCAAAACCCAAGCCCAAAACCATGATTGAATACGTTTCCACAACCATCGCTCACATCAGGCGCGAGCTCAGCAAGATCATTGTTGGCCAGGACGAACCAATCGAGCAGATCCTGGTCGCGCTGCTGGCTGAAGGCCATGCGCTCGTCGAAGGGGTTCCCGGGACCGCCAAGACACTGACAGTCAAGACCCTATCGCGCATCATCCATGCTGACTTTGGCAGGATTCAGTTCACCCCGGATCTGATGCCGTCCGATATTACCGGCACAAATGTTTTCAATATCGCAACTTCGGCTTTCAACCTAAGGCGTGGCCCTGTCTTCACCGACATCCTGCTGGCTGACGAGATAAATCGCACTCCGCCCAAAACCCAGGCCGCCTTGCTCGAGGCAATGGAGGAACGGCAGGTGACGATTGACGGCGATAGCTACCCGCTCTCGCCGCTCTTCACGGTCCTGGCCACTGAAAACCCGATCGAATATGAGGGTACTTACCCTCTGCCTGAGGCGCAGCTCGATCGCTTTCTATTGAAGATCCTGCTGGACTACCCGGGAGCCGAACACGAACGGCAGATCGTCGCCAATTGGGATGCGGGGTTTAACTCCCGCCGTTTGGACCAGGTTGAGATAGAGCCACTCCCCGAAGCCGACGCTATTTCGCGCTGCCGCTTTGATGTGCGCAGCACCCATATGGAGCCCGGCGTCCAGGCCTACGTTGTCGACATTGTCAGGCGCACACGTACTCATCCACTGGTGCATTACGGTGGCAGTCCGCGCGCTTCGGTGGCCCTGCTGTTGTGCGCGAAAGCGCTGGCGGCGATTCGTGGTCGCGACTTTGCTACGCCAGACGATGTGCGCGACATTTCGCGGCCGGTGCTGCGACATCGGCTGGTGTTGCGCGCGGAAGCGGAACTTGATGGCGCCACTCCGGACGCGGTTGTTACTGATATTTTGACGAGCGCTGAAGTACCCAGATAGCGGACTTTGGGCTCAGCTTACTGATCCCTGGTTTTAGTCAGGCGAAATTGCCCCGACTGTCCAGAAGGAAGCAGGCAGAGAGTATTGAGCGAAAGTGACTAAGGACACTCGTTTGAAATTTGTCTTCTCCAGGTTCTTCTATCTGCTGCTGGCACTCGGTCTGGTTCCGCTCTCCTTCTCCTGGACACATTCATGGCTGCGCTGGTTCGCCCTCGCCTATGACCTCTCCTTAGTACTGCTGGCAATGATCGATGCGCGTCTCAGTCGCCTGCCTCCTTCGGTGCATATTGCACGGGAGTTCAGCGGTAGATTTGCGGTGGGCGGCGAGACTGAAGTCAGGATTCAAGTACATAACCGCAGGCCGCGGCCGCTGTCGCTGTTTGTCAAAGACGAATATCCGCCACAGATGAAATTAACGGGATTGCGACAGGCGCGGCTGGTCGTCGATGGTCAGCACTCAGCTGCGCTCGTCTATGGCCTGACCCCGTCTCGCCGCGGCCGGTTTGAGTTTGGCCAAATCGTAGTCCGCTTTCTTTCGCGGTTCCGCCTCGTCTGGCGGGAAACCAGAATCGGTGAGCCTCAGCTGGTAAAGGTCTATCCCAATCTGCGCCGCGCCCGCGAGGTCGAGTTGAAGGCACTGGGGACCCGTTCGCTGGTAGCCTCGCATCGCAAGTCGTCCTGGCGCGGCGAAGGTCGCGAGTTCGAATCTTTGCGCGACTACGTGCGCGGGGACGAGATGCGTCACATCGCCTGGAGCGCCACGGCCCGCCGCGGTCGCATAACCACGCGCCAGTATCAAATCGAACGCGACCAGAATATTTTGCTGGCCATCGATGCGGGTCGGTTGATGACCGCCCGCATTGAGACGGAAACAAAACTCGACTCCGCCGTGCATGCGGCGCTGGCCCTGATGTCCGCGGCAGCCCGGGCCGGCGACAATGCGGGTCTGGTCGTTTTTGGGCGGCGCATCAGAGCCTATCTGCCACCTGGCCGGGGCCGCGAGCAAATGGATGCGGTGCTGGAAGCGCTTTACCCGATTGAGCCGGAAATGATCGAACCATCGTATGCGCGCGCTTTTGAATTCATCGCGGTCAATACCAAGCGGCGTTCATTGATAGTGGTGCTGACGGATTTGGTTGATGAGGAAGGATCGCGCGAGTTGCTCAGTTCGCTGCGTCTGCTGCGACCAAGGCACCTGCCCCTGGTCGTGACCATTGCCGACCGCGATCTGAAGGCCGTCGTCCGAGATGCGCCAGCAACCGTCAGCGATCTCTTTACTCAGTCGGTGGCTGAAGAAATTATTCATCAACGCGAAGCAGCCCTGCGTCTGGTTGAATCACAGGGCGGACTGGCGCTCGATGTCACCGCCGCCGCGCTCGCACCGGCGTTGCTTGAAAAATATCTGCAGGTCAAAGAGCGTGGCCTCCTTTAGAAGAAAGCGACATGATCGACAAACACCCGGACTTCAAACTGCAACGGTACAAAAAAGGGGTCCCGCCGGAATTTTTACCCTTGCCTGTTCCGCTTTACCGGCTTTGTTCGTCTCTGCCCACCAGTAACAAATAGGAATATAGGGCGATGCCCGTTAGTCCGGCGATGCTGAACTTAATTGCCGGGTTGATGGGCGCCGGGGAGATGAAGCCTTCGATGATTCCGGCCAATACCAGCAGTGGCGCAATGCCGAGCATCAGGCGAACTCCCTGCATGCCGCGGACTTTGAGTGCGTCTGCGCGCGACAAGTCGCCGGGCATAATCATCGCGCTGCCGATCAATAGACCTGCTCCGCCGGCAATAAAGATGCATGACAGTTCAATCACGCCATGGGCCGCCATGAAAGTAAGCAAATCCGTGCCGAAGCCGGCACGATAGGTAAGGGCGAGAACGGAACTGATCATCGCACCGTTGTAAGCCATGTAGAACAAGGTACCCACACCGAGCAAAGCGCCAAAAGCGAAGGTATAGAAAGTGACCTGAATGTTATGCGTGAAGATCGAACTGGCTCCGAGTTGATTGGCATTGTTGAGTCTTTCCCACCAGTGAGTACGCGTCGCAATTATCTCGCGGAAGATCGGGGACACTCCCATTAACTCTGAGAAGTCCTGATCCCGCCAGGTACCGGCAAAGCCGATGACCGCGGAAAGAATGAACACCGCAAACGCAGTTCCCGTAAAACGCCAGGTGCTGCGGAACGTCTGCGGGAAGTCATGAGTGAAGAACCTGGCGATGCGATGACCCCCTTGCGCGTCAGCGCGATAGATGCGCCCGTGCGCTCGAATCACCAAACTATTCAGATAGTTGACCAACCTTGGATCGCGGGACTCGGCCCGGGCGATGGCCAAATCCGAAGCCGCGCGACGATAGCTGCGCCCCAACTCGCGCACCTGTTCGCGGTGCAGGCTTCGCAGGGACGAACGATCCAGCAAAGCCAGCAGCTCTTCCAGCCGCTGCCAGTGGCTCTTGCGCTCATTTATGAAACGGTCAGTAGGCATTGGAATAGCGCTCGGGTCAAACGGGGAAAATCCGGCAAAGGATAGCCTAAACCTTGTAATTTGGTCACTTCATCTTGACTTTTGCACCCAAATCCCCTGGGAATACAGGCCCCTAGCCCAGGCCAGTCGGTCCCTTTTTGTCTCCAAATTCCTTGTCGGACGGGGACTGCCTGTGATAAGTTCGCTAACCTCCAAGCGGTGCGCATGCTTTCTGGCTGTTCGCGGCAAGCCAGTCAGCCCAAAATTATTAGTCCCACATTCAAATAAGTCCGGCAGAAACGACAACATATTAGTGTGGAGATT
This sequence comes from Pyrinomonadaceae bacterium, assembly GCA_036726305.1. Lineage (GTDB taxonomy): Bacteria > Acidobacteriota > Blastocatellia > Pyrinomonadales > Pyrinomonadaceae > JAOAPY01. The sequence goes on from DAIMCP010000048.1 coordinate 36,153, forward strand.
AGAGCATGCTCCAAGTCAACCCAAAGATCCAAACGGACTCTGACAGCCGAGTTGAGCCTCAGCCTACGATGCGTTCTCTGGCGACTAATGAACAGCCGGCTGGCGCCAGCACAAGCCAGGCGCTGCCTAAGGTGCGCCTCGCCCCGGCGCGTAAGTCTCATCATCCGCAATTTCCGGCGACCCGGATGGCCGGGATTGCAGACAACCAAACCAGGGTTCCAGTTGTCCTTGGTGAGGCTACTTATCGCGGTGTTATTCCTGTCGAAGGCTTAATCAGTGGCCAACCGGGAGTTAACGGTTTCCTGAGTATTCGCCAAAAGGGGCGCCCCTTCTTTGGCAACGATCCGGAATTGGACGGCGAGATCGATTTCGTCGATATGCTTCGTGTCAACGGGCATATTGCGGGCAGCGTGTATTCCAAAAAAGGAACCTTAATCGTTGACACTGCTGCCCGGCTGGATGCCGATGTTGAAGTCTCTGTCGCAGTAATTGGCGGAACTGTCAATGGAGATATCATTGCTCACCAGAAGGTTGAGCTTGGGCCAACCGCAAGAATCTATGGCAACATCTGGACTCGTTCGCTGGAAATCAGAAACGGTGCTATTTTCGAAGGTGTCTGCCAGATGATCGAAGATAAGAAGTAGTTCCCTCATAGGGGCGGGGCGAACAGATGGTTAAAGAAGCCAACGGCCAGGTGATGCGGGAGGCACCGGCTAAGCAGCCCGACGCCAGCCCTGTGCCCGCTGATACCAAAGCCGATTTTGAAGCCTGGCTCGAAACCCTGAAACCGCAGCAGACTATCGGGCATCCCCGGAAGGAATCGCCCCCGGTTGAAGAACCGGACTTCTTTATTAGTTGTACAGAAGGGACCGATTGTCGTATCTCCTTCGATGGAGTTTTGCAGATTGAAGGGTTTCTTTCGGCAAATATCCATTCGGATGGCGGAACCCTGGTTACCGGGCACGGTCTCGTGGATGGCAACATTGAGGTAGGGGCGGCATATATCGACAGTTCCGTTATTGGCAACATCACGGCAACCGAGCATGTTGTGCTCTACTCGGAGGCCAGGGTGGCCGGTAACATCACTGCGCCAGCCCTATCGACCAGTCCCGGAGCCTTATTCGAAGGAGATTGTGTTCTCGAGGATAGCCCAACCCCGCGCGTGGTTCCGATGAGTAACGAAATCGCAGGCGATTTCTTCGATCATTTCCAAATTTAATTCGTGGGGGCAGGCGGGAGGGTCCGGTTTGATATCCGGCCGGGCGCCGCTTTCACTTCTTGCGGTGTTTTGGACGAAGTGTCCGTGTGATCTTGTATTTACATTGCAACTATGGACAGGAGCTCTCAGGTTTGTCTATTATTTGTTTCCCGCACCGGGCGGTTGGCCACCGAGCGACAGTTCCATTTAACAGCGCGTCTTTTCGTTGGTTCTTCCGACCCGATAGGCCATCGGTAAGTCAACTTGTCGCGCCATCACCCTAAATACGGAGGTAGTTATGCTTAGGATTGGAAAGAACCCCAACGAGTCAGAACAAGCGGAGAAACAGCAGGAAACTGCGGGCTATAGCGCCCCTCGCAGTTACGCACAGACACCAGTGGCTGATGTGCAAACAAAACCCGCCGCCGAAGGCGCGTCGTCGCGTGCGTTGACCGAGAGCGAAAGCCTGGCGCGCGATATTAAGGAAGGAACCCTGAGCGGCTTCGTCGGCAGCGGCACGGTGGTCACCGGGGAAGCGAGCTTTAAGGCGATGATGCGAGTCGATGGCCAGCTGTCCGGGCGCATCAGTTCGACAGGCGGAACTCTGGTGATTGGGACCAACGGTCGGGTCGATGCAAACATTGAAGTTGCCGTAGCCACCGTGCACGGTACAGTCAACGGCGACATTATCGCGACGCAGAGATTGGAACTGGGTCGCTCGGCAAAAGTCAGCGGCAACATTCAGACCCCGTCGCTGATGATCGAACAGGGCGCGGTCTTTGAAGGCAGTTGTAAGATGACACAGCTGAGTGTCGCCGCCGATAAGAGTAAGAAAGCCTTTGCTCAGGATGATCAGGTGCTTGACACCACAAGGATGAAAGTCGCAAGCACCGATAGACCTGGAAAAGGTTCAGAGATTACAAGTATTTCCGACGTCGCAAGCTAAAAACTCACTAACGACCGGCCAAGAGGCGCTTCGAATGTTCGAGGCGCCTTTTTCTTTTGTGCGCCCGGCAGGGCGCTCTTACTAGGGAGTGAAAGTCTCCTACGAACCC